>CP102405.1:1200000-1800000 GCA_024628785.1 Fusobacteria bacterium ZRK30 | reverse complement strand
ACATTGATTATTCATAAAATTCTTGATAACAGGGAAAAAAAAGAACGGATGGAAAAATTGAATATGGTTATAGGAACTTTTTACAGTGAGATAGGTACAGAACTTTTGAGTGTTATTGCAAATATGGATGTGGAGATAGTAAGATCACAATCTAAATTTAAAATAACAGATCATCCTTCAAAGGAAGAATTTCAAAATATATGTACAGTTTTAAAGGAACATAAAAGTCAATTCAATCATAAAGATGTTGACTGGAAAAAATTAAAATTTCTTTTGGAAAATAAAAAAGATTTTTTATTGAGGCTCCTTGAAAATAATAATTTACTGGAGCATGAAAGTTTTACAGATCTTTTGTGGGCTGTATTCCACCTTACTGAAGAGCTGAAGCATAGAGATACTCTCATAGGTCTTCCTGAAGAAGATTATAAACATCTAACAGGAGATATGAACAGAGTTTATGGTGAATTAAAAAATCAATGGGTAAGCTATATAGATCATTTAAGAGAAAGTTACCCTTATTTATTTTCCCTTGCCTGCAGAACCAATCCTTTTGATCTGGACTCTTCGGTAATAGTGAAAAAGTAATAAAAAATGCCAGTTTTAAGACTGGTATTTTTTATTACTTAAATTATGTAAACTTCAACTAAAAGTAGGTTTCTTTGGAAACCATGAATTATTCAATTTAAAATATCTAGAAATGAAATCAATAAAATCAATCTTCTTTAATCAATTCTTCTGAAATTGTATTCTTATTGTAAGCCCCTAATATCATCCCTATATTTTATTATACAATTAAATATTATTTAGAAATAAAAAACTATGCTAGCCACTAAAATTGAAATTAATGACTAGCATAGCTATATTTTAAAGTTACAACAAATAAATAAAAATCACAATTATTCTACCTTTTCAAAATCTTCCTTGGGTGCTCCACATAAAGGGCACACCCAATTTTCAGGAAGGTCCTCAAACTTCACACCTGGTCCTATATCAGTAGTATCATCACCAATTTCAGGGTCATAAATATAACCGCAAGGTATACACATCCACTTGTCCATATTATTCCTCCTTTTTTATAAGAATTTAGCTAGATCACTATCTACATCACTGATAGTTCCAATGCCAAAATTTTCAACTAATACATTAGTAACGTTTGGTGATAAAAATGCAGGAAGAGTTGGTCCTACATGAATATTTTTGATGCCTAGATGTAATAATGCTAATAGTACAAGAACTGCTTTTTGCTCATACCATCCAATATTAAACACAATAGGAAGATCATTTATATCATCCAATCCGAAAACTTCTTGTAATTTCATAGCTACAACTGCTAAAGAATAAGAGTCATTACATTGACCAGCGTCTAAGACTCTTGGTATCCCACCAATATCTCCTAAATCTAATTTATTATATCTGTATTTTGCACACCCGGCAGTTAGAATTACAGTATCCTTTGGTAATTTTTCAGCAAATTCAGTATAATATTTTCTATCCTGCATCCTGGCGTCACAACCACCCATAACGAAGAACTTTTTGATTGCACCAGATTTAACTGCTTCAACTACTTTATCAGCAACAGCTAGTATTTGGTTATGAGCAAAACCGCCAGTAACAGTACCAGTTTCTATTTCTATAGGAGGAGCACATTTTTTAGCATGTTCTATAATTGCAGAAAAATCTTTTTTACCATCTTTATCTTTGAGGATATGTTTAGCACCTGTTAATCCAGCTGAATTGGTAGTATAGATTCTATCAATGTATTCTGAAGCTTGCCCTCTAGGAGGTACTATACAGTTACTTGTAAATAAAACTGGACCATTAAATGAAATAAATTCTTTAGTTTGATGCCACCAGGAACCACCATAGTTTCCAGCTAAATTATCATATTTTTTAAATGCAGGATAAGAGTTAGCAGGTAACATTTCAGAATGAGTATATACATCTACTCCTGTTCCCTTTGTTTGTTCTAATAGCTGCTCTAAATCTTTTAAATCGTGTCCTGATATTAATATACCTGGATTATTTTTTACACCAATGTTTACCTGAGTTGCCTCAGGATTCCCATATGTACTAGTATTTGCACCATCAAGAAGTGCCATAGCTTCTACACCATATTTTCCTGTTTCTAAAGTAAGAGCTACTAACTCATCTACAGATAGAGCATCATTATCTAATTCAGCCAACGCTCTAGTCATAAAACTATATATATCGCAATTTTCTGAACCAAGGTTCATCGCATGTTCAACATAAGCACTCATACCTTTTAGACCATAAGTAATAAGTTCTCTTAAAGATCTAACATCTTCATTTTCAGTTCTAAGTACTCCTACTTTTTCTCCAAATTCAATCATACTTTCTTTAGAAGAAATACTACAGGCACTGTCTAAGAGTGGATTATTCTCATTTGGTGTAGAAATGCCCTTCTCGCCAAATTCTACACTATCGTCTTCAGAAGTAATATGATAAGTACATTGTAAAAATTGAAGATATTTATCAGGAATAGTTACTCCTAATTCACCAACTTTTGCTTCTAATTCTTTTTTATAAGCATGACCTTTTCTTATCTCAGCCATAATAGCTTCATCATTAAAATTTGAGTTAGTGATAGTCATGAATAAAGAGTTTACAACCCATTTATATTTATCTCCCGACACTTTAGTTTTACCTTCTAATACATTGCAGTATGCTGAAACTCCCTTAGCCGTATAGATAAGTAAATCTTGTAATTTAGCAGTTTCCGGAGTTTTTCCACAGACTCCTCTAACAGTACATCCTTTATTCATGGCTGTTTCCTGGCACTGATAACAAAACATTGACATATAACATCTCCTCCTAAATATATTATGATATAAAAATTATTCTACCGAAGCTATACATTCCACAGGACATACTCCTGCACAGGCACCACAATCTATACATGCATCCTCATCAATTTTTCTTTTACCATCTGCTACCTCGGAGATACACTCTACTGGGCATACTGGTTCACAAGCACCGCAGGCAATACATTCACCTTCATTGATTCTATAAGCCATTTTTCCCTCCTTTTTTTATTTTATAAATTTACATAGAGCATATACTGCTAATTTCAGATTAATCCTTTATTTAAGTTGAAAAGAGTTTAATTTAGAATCTAACGGTTATCTGATAATTTTAGATCTGTAATAAAAGTAGTTAGGACTAGGTTCGCTGCCATATTGACATAAGTAAAAACCTATAATTGCGATTAGAAAGTAGTATTTAAAAAAAATACTTAAATTAGATATAATTATTATATATAAAACTTAGGAGGAATAGATATGGAATGTGCATTATGTCAAAATAAAATATGTCTTAGAGGTATAGAGTGTGATAAATTTTATGGAATAAATTCAAAAACAGAAAATATAAAACATTATTTAGGGTCTGATTCAGATACTAGAATATTAAATACAAGTTCTAAAATACCTAAAAATATTTCAAGAATAGAAGAAGTTTCTACCTATATTGATTTTATGGGAATAAAAGTTGTAGGTATAGGATTTTGTAAAGGCCTTCAAAAAGAGGGTGAAATATTACATAATTACCTTACTGGTAAGGGTGTAGAATGCCATTCAGTTATTTGCGGACACGCTAGTATAGATAATGAAGATTTAAATTTAAGAAAAAAAAATAAAGATGCTTTTGAAGTTAGTTGTAACCCATATGGACAAGCAACTATTATGAATAATTTAAAAACAGAATTAAACATTGCTTTGGGATTCTGTATCGGTCATGATATTCTATTTTCTAAATATTCAGAATCACCTGTAACAACTTTGGTTGTTAAAGACAGGGTCAATAAACATTGTCCTACAATTGGTTTTATGAGCAAAGAAAAATAGTCCTATAGAATATTTTGTATAAACCTCCAAATTAGTGTAGACTACAATTGTATTAATTTGACAATTTTTTCTTTATTATTTTAAATTTTTAGGGAGGTTAATTCTATAAAAAAGTTATTTTGAAAGGATAAACTAAAAGGTTGACTTTTTAAGAATCAAAGTATAGAATTAGTCTTAAAAAAATACTAAAAACAAAGGTGAGAAAAAATAAATATAAAATTTTTAAGAGGGCAGGTAGATAAAGTAAATCTATTTGTCCTTTTTTAGTTATATAGTATACTCTAATAATGGATCAATAGGAGGAAGAAAAATGAATATATATTTAAAAAAATTAGAATTAGAAGAACCAATTAAAATTTTTAATTTACTCCAAGAAACAGTTGAAGAAGGATGGGGATTACTAGATTCAATGACTCTTGAAGAATTTCAAGAATATTTAGTGGACAAATATAATGAAGATTTAGGAATTAATTTAAAGGATGGAAGAGTTCCCCAGACAACTTATTGGCTTTATGCAGATCAAATTTTGTGTGGAATGATTGTTGTTAGAAGACAAATTAATGAATCTCTGCTCAAAAGAGGAGGACACATTGGGTATTATATAAAAAAAGATTGTAGGAGAAAAGGTTATGGTGAAAAAATGCTGGGATTGTGTTTAGACCTTTTGAAGAAAGAAGGTATGGATAGAGTATTAATTACATGTGATATTGACAATAAAGGTTCACAAAAAATTATAGAAGGTAATGGAGGAATTCTTGAAAATATAATAGATAGAAGTAAAAGATATTGGATAACTATTAATTAAAAGCCAGGGAATTATTCCCTGGCCTTTTTTATTTGATTTTTCATTTCATTTAATTTTCCATTAAATTTCTTTTACTGGTTCATCTTTATGAAATTCACCGTATATTTTCTCGTTAAACATTTTATTTAGAAGCTTATCACTTCTATATTGTTTAAGTTTTTTCAAGTCATCCCGAAGACCGATATGTAAACTATAAGTCATAGCAAGGAGCATAACTGTAAAGGGCAGACCTGAAATAATTACACCTGTTTGAAGAGCACTCAGGGCCTCGCTTCCTCCGGCTATTAAAAGTGCTGCTGCTATGGTTCCCTGCATCACAGCCCAGAATATTCTCTGGGAAATTGGAGAGTCTGTCTTTCCTCCGGAAGTTAGATTATCAACCACAAGAGATCCTGAATCCGATGAAGTGACGAAGAATGATATAACTAAGAATGTCCCCGTTATTGAAAGAATCATTTTAAAAGATGAAGATATATCTAGATTTTGAATCATTGCAAACAGTGAAGTAGCCACATTATTATTAACTGCATCCAGCAGAGCACCGCCATCTACACTGTTTTGAAATAAGGCTGTTCCGCCAAAAGCAGACATCCAGATAAAACTTAATAATGTTGGGACTATAAGGATAGCTAATATAAATTCTCTGACTGTTCTTCCTTTTGAGATTCTAGCAATAAACATTCCTACAAATGGAGACCATGAAATCCACCATGCCCAATAGAAAATAGTCCATGATCCCTGCCACTTGTTTCCGTTTTCAGTAAAGAAACTTATTGAAATTAAGTTGTTCAGATAAAATCCCAGTCCATTATTAAAAGCTCTTACAATATAAAGGGTCGGGCCTAAAACTATAATCATAATAAGAAAAACAGTAGCAACTTTCATATTCAATTCCGAAAGGATTCTAACACCCTTTCCTATCCCGGAAACAACAGATATAGTTGCTATAAATGTGATGATAACTATAATCAACACTTGAATTTTCGGTGATTGAGGAACCCCAAATAAAAAATTTAACCCTGCATTTATTTGCTGGGAACCAAATCCAAGGGAAGTGGCCAGTCCAAAAAGACATGAAATTACAGCTGTGATATCGATAATATCTCCTATCCAACCGAAGACCCTGTCTTTAAATATTGGATAAAAAACAGATCTCAAAGAAAGAGGTAATCCTCTGTTATATGCAAAGAATGCCAGGGATAGGGCTACCAGAGCATAGATCCCCCATGGATGAAATCCCCAATGATAAAAAGTTACTCCTAAAGCTTCTCCAATTGAATTTCCATCGGTTATTGGCATTTTACCGGTGGCATGATAAAGAGGTTCTCCCACACTCCAGAACATAAGTCCGATACCCATTCCGGCACTTATAAGCATAGAATACCATCCAAAATTAGTATATTCTGGTTTTGCCTTAGGTCCTCCTAATCGAACCTCTCCTAATTTACTAAACATAAGGTAAATAGGGAAGACCAAAAATATATTTGCGCTTATAATAAAAAACCAATTCCAATTATTGGTTATATTATCTTTAACCCCACTCAAAACTTTATTTACCATAATTGGGTCTTTTAAAGTAGAGCCTATAAAGAATAAAACCAGCAATCCGGAAATAATAGATACCTGTGGGTGAAAATCAAACCCCCACTTATTAATATTTCTAGAATGTAATAACTTTGTTTTTCCCTTTAGTTTATCGGTTTCAAACTTTGGTTTTTTTAACCTTGTTTTTGATTTTTGTACTGTCTTCTTTTTTTTCTCCATCTTACTCCTCCTAAATAACAAAAAAACACTCTAATTCTACTACCATAAAGGTAATAGAGTTAGAGTGTTTAAGTTTCGTCTAATAGACTCACAATATGCCACATAAGTAGCATAATACATTGCCTCAAAAGAGACCCTGAATAAACCCCAGTTCTATAAATATTTTTCAAGTTAAATTTTTCTTTTTGTTCAATTGGTTTGCATCTACACTATATAAAACATTATAAACCTCGCCAATTAAGTAATCATTTAATTTACTTCATATTGTATTCTTTAATATTATACTATATTTGTCCCACTAAATCAACTGTTTTGACTATTTTTTTGGTATGATGACGATTTGGCAAACACCACAGTACTTAAAAATAAACTGAAATGGCAAAGAGGAAAGGATAAATGATTACCCTGTAATATTAGTTAGAGTGTACCACAATATGGATATTTAATTTTTTCATTTTTTTATAAAATAGAGTTTCAGTAAAATTAGAGACATAAAAAAACAGAGTAATGTGAGTATAAAGGGGTCAAATATTCTCTAACAGAAATGGGGAAAGAATTTATTCCGGTTCTAGAGAGTGTGAAAGTTTGGGGGGCCAAATACAGAAAGCGTCTGGAAGAAATTTATCCTGAATATAAAGTATTTGATTCAGAAAAAGTTTTAGATTAGGTGTTGATTAAATTTTTTTGTTTAGTAAAAAATCAGTATAAAAAAGGTTTAATAAGTCTGCAAGGGGACTCATTAAATCTTTTTTTGATATTTGAATACTATTTCGATATTATTTTTTTAGGTCTATCTCTTGATATGTTTTATATTTTGTTGGTATCCCAACTTTTACACCATTGTACTCATATTCAGTATTTAGCACATCATTTTTTAAAAGATCTAAATTTAAATAACTTTGGCTCCAATTTAGGAGTTTATTAACCATAGGAACTTCTATCTCATATTTATCTGCAAGCCATTTTGTTATGGCAATTCCATAAAATATATCATCTGTAAAAAATCTACTGTTTTTATCTAAAATATACTTTTCACCTTCTCTCATTACCGGGGTTTTTATCTGTCCAAGAGTTTTGGAATTTACAAAAGATAAAAAAAATTTATTGAGTATATTTCATTATCTTAGATAAAAAATAAATTGGAGTGATTAAGATGACAGGGACTTTATTAATTTTGGCATCAGCTGGATGAAAGTTGAAAAATCAACACATAAAATTAGTATTTAATTATATTTTCATTAGAATAGTATTAGAAAATAATAACAGGGGGACTATTTAAATTTTGTTATTTATTTCACTAAATTGAGGGTGAGAAGCATACTTTTTGATACTCTAGTATCATTTTTAAATACAGTATTCAAGAGGATTTTTCAATTATTATAAGTTTTCTATACTAAGTTAAATTAAATATCCTTATAGAGATAAGTCTAATAACTAGTGAGTTATAGAAGTTTTTATAAGAAATAACCAATAAACTAAAATATCTGTTGATAGATCTATCTGAAATCTAAAAAATATAGATTTGAATAAATATGAAAAATCTACAATTTAAAATTAGAATATTTTAGCTGAGATAGTTAATTTATTTATTTGTACTATTTTAAAACGTTATAATATTGGGACTCTAAATTTTCCTTTCCTTTGTTATACTTATTTAGTTTTATTATGATAAAAAAATCACATTCTATAATGTTTAAAAGAAAAAAAGCGAACAAAAACAGCAATAGGTGTTCGTTTTTAGCTTTGACATATGTGAAAAGTGATGCTAAACTTTTATTTAGTAAATAAATAAAGTTTAGATTTATTGCTCGAAATTACTTTGGAGGTTTTAATGGAAGTTTTAATTAATGGATTAAATGGTATTATTTGGTCGCCGGTACTTGTATATCTTTGTTTAGGTGCAGGACTATTCTTTACACTAAAAACAAGCGGTGTTCAATTTGTGATGATTAAGGAGATGATAAGGCTATTATTGGGAAAAGATGTTAAAGAGGGAGAGAAATCAGAGGATTCAATAAGCGGATTTGAAGCCATGTGTATGTCGGTTTCTGGAAGGGTAGGAACTGGAAACATTGCAGGAGTAGCTACAGCCATAGCATTGGGAGGACCCGGGTCTATATTTTGGTTATGGGTAATCTCATTATTAGGCGCTGCCTCATCATATGTGGAATCTACATTGGGACAATTATATAAAGAAAAATTTGAAGGTGGATACAGAGGAGGACCGGCTTATTACTTTAAAAAAGGATTATTAGGCGGGAAGACCTGGTATGGAAATTTATTTGCCTTATCTACAGTGCTGGCTATGCTTATATGTATGCCTTCGACTCAATCAAATGTAATTGCAGGAAGTTTAAACACAGCAGTAGGAGTTCCAGAGTGGGTAACAGGATTAATTATTGTAGGATTTTTAAGTGTTATTGTTTTTGGTGGAGCTAAGAGGTTAGCGAAGTTTGCCGGGATAGTGGTTCCATTTATGGCGGTAATATATATAATTATTGCAGTGGTAGTGCTGGCACTCAATGCTGGGGATATCATCCCATCACTGACTTTAATAGTTAAATCTGCATTTGGAAAAGAAGAGGCTTTTGCAGGGATTGCTGGTGCAGCAATATCTTGGGGTGTAAAAAGAGGTATTTATTCAAATGAAGCAGGGCAGGGAACGGGACCAGCTTCAGCAGCAGCAGCAGACACATCGCATCCTGCCAAGCAGGGATTGATACAGGCATTTTCTATCTACATCGATTCGATATTTGTATGTACAGCTACAGCCTTGATGATCATCATTACAGGAGCATATAAGGTTTTTGATGGAGTTACCGGTAAGGCAATTTATGCAGGAAAGGGTGCAACCTCTAGTATGAGTATGGGAACAGTAGGAGCAGCTAATACATCTACAGCTTTAGATATCGGTATTGGGTATGGTGCATATATAGTTGCCATAGCTATTGTATTCTTCGCCTTTACTACACTATTAGCATTTTTCTGGAATGGAGATACAGCATTAGTTTATCTAACTAAGGGCAGTGAAAAAGGGAAAAAAATCAGGTTTATTCTAAAATTAATATATCTTGGATTTACATTTTCAGGTTCTGTAGCAGCAGGAGGAATGGCTTGGACCTTTGGAGATATCGGAATAGGAATAATGGCATGGATAAACATAGTAGGAATTTTAATTATGCATAAACCGGCAATTGCCTGCCTGAAAGATTATAAATTAAGGATGAAGGAAAACAGGGAAGATGAGTGGGACTTCAACCCAAATAAGATTGGAATAGAAGGAGAATTTGCTGTCTGGGATGAAATAAGAAGAGAAGGAAGAGACGCAGTAATAGTTGAAAAAGGTGCAGCAGAATTAAAAATATCATAATGAATTGCCTCAGATATGAATTTATCTGAGGCTTTTTTATATATTTTATAAGTTTACTGTCCCTTTTCAGCTCTATGATTTTTTAAGACTGTAATGAATTTAAATCAATTAAGTCTTTTGTTTTTTAGAAGTATAATCTTCTATTGCTGCATTTATAACTTCTTCAGCCAAGACGGAACAATGTAATTTTGATGCCGGTAACCCATCTAAATTTTGTACAATAGATTTATTTGTCAATTGTAATGCTTCTTCTATAGTTTTATTTAGAATCATCTCTGTTGTCACAGATGAGGAGGCGATAGCTGATGCACATCCAAATGTTCTAAATTTTGCATCTCTGATTATTTCATCTTCTATCTTTAAGAAGATCTCCATCATATCCCCGCAAGATGGGCTTCCAACTTTTGCATATCCATCAGGGTTTTCAATTACCCCGACATTTCTAGGATTCATAAAATGATCCATTAATTTTTTTGTATACATCAAATTAGCCATTATTTTTTCTGTAGATATCATCTATCATCACTCCCACTTTTTAAATTATTTTTTCAGCTGAAAGTTTACCAGGTCTACTTTATTTAATCTTTCCCAGGGAAGATCTATGTCTGTTCTTCCAATATGACCAAATGCAGCTAAATCCTGATAATTAAATTTACCTCTTCTCAATTCAAGGTCATTTTCTATTCCCTTAGGGGTAAGATCGAAGGTATCTTTTACAATATCAGCCATCTCTATGTCACTGATTTTACCTGTCCCGAAAGAATCGATCTTTATAGAGATTGGCTCTGCTACACCGATTGCATAGGACAGCTGTACCTCACATTTTTCTGCAAGATCTGCTCCTACGATGTTTTTTGCAACCCACCTTGCTGCATATGCTGCTGATCTATCTACTTTGGAAGGATCTTTTCCGGAGAATGCTCCTCCTCCATGTCTGAAGTATCCCCCGTAGGTATCCACAATAATTTTTCTTCCTGTAAGTCCTACATCTCCATGGGGTCCCCCTATTACAAATCTTCCTGTAGGATTAATATGGTAGTTTTTAACATCTGCCGGATCTATTTTATATTTTTTCAGAACAGGGTTGATTACCTCCTCTATAATTGTTTTATGGATCTCCTCCTGTGTCACTTCCGGGTGGTGCTGTACAGACACTACCACTGTATCAACACAATCAATATTCCCGCATTCATCGTAGGCCAGGGTTACCTGGGATTTGGCATCAGGTCTTGCCCAGATAATTTCCTTTGACCTAGTCATTTGAGTCAATCTCTTAATAATCTCCCTAGAGAGAACTAATGCCAGGGGCATAAGCTCCGGAGTTTCTCTGACAGCTCCTCCAAACATTATTCCCTGATCTCCTGCTCCACCTTTATCGACACCCATTGCAATATCAGGTGACTGGGAACAAATTAAGTTTATCACTCCGCAATTTGAATCAAACCCCATCCCTTCCTCATATCCTATCTCATCTATCTTTTCCCTTACAATTTTCTGAACATCCACATAACTACTGGTTGTAATCTCTCCTCCAACCACAACCTGCCCAGTTGTGCAGAAAACTTCGCAGGCTACTCTGGAATTTGGATCACCCTTTAAGCAGACATCTAATACTGCATCTGATATCTGATCTGAAATTTTATCTGGATGTCCCGGTGATACATACTCCGAAGTAAATAATATTTTCTTTTCCATCTGTTGATCATCTCCGTATAAACTTTTATGATTAATCTTTTCAAATTATATCTTTTATTAGTATTGTGCATATGCACGTTTTAACTATAATAATTTATTATGATTTTGTCAATAGAATATTATTTATATATAATTTTTTCTGCCATACCTCATTTGTATAATCTTTAAGTTAATAATTTATGTCAAAAAAAAGCCTATCTAGAAAAATCTAAATAGACTTTAACTTAATTTACATTTTATCAACAGATTCTAATCCTAATAAGTTTAAGGATATTTCTAAGTTTTTTTCTGTAATTTTTAAAAGCTGTAACCAAGATTTTTTTTGCTTTAAATCTTTTTCATTTAAGATATTTGTTTTATGATAGAAACTATTAAATAAATTAGATATGGTGTAAATATATTGACAAATTTTATGTGGAGAATAAATTTCAAAGCTTTGATTTATAACTTCCTCAAACTTTGTTAATTCTAAATATAACTGTCTTTCTACTTCACTATTAGGCGATTCTAACGTTAATAAAGTTAAATCCTTTGTTGTTGATTTGTTTAAAATAGATTTGATTCTAGTTAATGAATATAAGATATATGGCCCAGTATTTCCTTCAAATGAAGTAAATTTTCTAATATCAAATATATAATCTTTATGAGGCTGATTAGATAGATCAGCATATTTTATAGCAGCTAAAGAAATTTTTTTCATAGTTTCTTCATTATATTCTTTTTTACTTTGTAACATTTTGCTTCTAACACTTTCTTCAACAGTAATCAAAAAATCAGAAAGCTTAAGAGTACCACCATCCCTTGTTTTAAAAGGTTTGCCATCTTTTCCATTCATAGTTCCAAATCCAATAAAAGATAACCTTTTATTTTCAGGAAACAACTTTGTTTTATATGCACATCTAAAAACTTGTTCAAAATGTAACTCTTGTCTTTTATCAACAACATAAATAATTTCTTGAGGAGTGAATTGTTCCTCTCTTTCAACTATTGTAGCTAAGTCGGTTGTTGAATATAAGGTTGCTCCATCTGTTTTTACCAACATAAATGGAGGGATAGTTCTTTTATCGTCATTGAAACTAACAGGAACAACAACAGCACCCTCACTAACTTTAGAATAGTTTTTATCTTTTAAATATTTAATAATTTGAGGTATATATTTTTGAACATCGCTTTCTTTTTTCCAAAGTTCAAAATTAACATTTAGATTTGAATAATTTTTTTTCAAATCATTGATAGAAACATCTAGAATTTGTGACCACAACTCTTTCAATCCTTTATTTCCTTGTTGAAAATCTTTTGTTGCTTTTTTAGCTTCAGTTAAAAACTTAGAATTTTTTTTAGATTTTATGGAAGCAAAAGGATATATTTCTTCTAAAATTTCAATTGTAAATGGTGACTTAGTAGGATATAAGCCGTTAAAATTATCATTAAAATAACACCAAGAAGGATTTCTTTCCTTCATTTCACACATAATTAAACCTATTTGTAACCCCCAATCTCCCAGATGTACATCTCCTATAACATTATAACCTATATAATTCCCTATTCTTTTTAAGCTTTCTCCTATAATAGCAGACCGTAAATGGCCCACATGTAACGGTTTCGCTATATTCGGTCCCCCATAATCAATAATTATTTTACCTTTATTTTGTTCTCTTTCTTCATTTAATTGTATATAAGTTTTTTTTGTATAATTCATTAAAAGTTCATCTTTTATTACTAAGTTAATAAAACCTGGTTTTAAAACATTAACAGAGTTAAAATATTTTGTTTTCTCAAGAGAAATTTTAATTTTTTCAGCTATCAACATAGGGTTTTCCTTTATTCTTTTTGCTAAAGTTAATGATCCACTGCATTGGAATTGTCCAAACTTATTGTTTGAAGAATACTCTACTACACCTAAGCTTGAGTCATATCCATTCTCTAAAAATGAATTTTCTATTGTTTTATTTATAAAGTTTTTTAAAGTTTTAATTGTATTTCCTCCTTTTTCAATTTATTTTTGTCTCCTTAAATCCCTGAATTTTTTTAATGCCGTATAAGTTCTTTAATCTCCTAATATTCCAACATTGTTTATCTGTTTGCACCTCCAATTTATGAATTGTTTTACTTTAAATCTCTATTTCTCTCTGTTTCACCCTATTTTTTTGTATAAAAAATGAGCCTACCGAAAATTGGCAGACTCCTGGGAATCAACAAAAATATTAACGGTTATAAAAAAATATTAAATTGTATAATTTACTTTTCCTAAAACTTTCCCTTAGCATCTGTGTCCTCCTCAAAATATTTATTTAAAACTTTATAATAAAAAAACCTGGTATAAGCGACTTAAAATGGACTTCTACCAGGTTATCTCTAAAAATAAAAGTCAGCAATATTATTGCTGACCTGCTAATAAACTTTTTTTATTCACTGGAAATAATTATTTCCAAATCTTTGTACAAAAAATTATTAGATTAATCAAGCCATTTTAAAATTATAGGGTTTATTGGTTTTCTTCTCCTCATCCTAATTCTCCTGATTAACATAACAAATCCTCCTGAGATTAATTTTCTACTCTTTTTTATTTGAATCAATACTATCAGATATCATTTAATTATGTCAATATTTTTTTAATTTTAAAACTTATGTTTAAGGCAAAAAGATTGCTCCTATTTTGGATTTTTATCTTCAAAACTTTAGACCTCTTAATTTGAAAAGACCTCCTTATTCCCCTCTTAATGCACATCTAAAAACTTGTTCTTGTTATCATTAAGTTCATAAATTTTTAATAAAAATACCGCAACCATTATTGGCAGTTTCCTTAATATGGTGGTATCCGTTTTTCTTCCAAAAATTTACAGCATCCTTATCAGCAGTAATATAATAGGATTTTGTAGCTAATACCTCTTCTGCCAGGAAAACCAACCTTGTTCCAATATCAATATTTCTGGCATTTGGATCAACATATAATTCACAAATTCTTCCATGAACTATATTTTTAAAATTGTATTTATCATACATAATAAATCCCAGAATAACATCTTTTTCTAAAGCAATCATCATATTTGTATTATTGTCTCCAGTAACTAAAGATATGACATATTCTCCATGATCCTCTAAATTATATTTTTTTCCTGCTTGGATATCTTCACGGTATAGATATTTAAAATAATCAACTATAATTTTTTTTAACCCCAAATAATCTTTTAGTGTCTCTTTTTTTATTTTTTTTATTTCCATATTTCATCTCCTCAATGAATAAAGTATTTATAATAATTTTCCTGTTATACCTCCTTTGTATAATCTCCAAGGTAATAAATTGTATCAAAAAAGCCTATCTAGGAATATCCTAAATAGACTTTAATTTACTTAAACTAATAGCCATTGATACAAACCTAAACTCTTGGGAAAGAGTTGTTTTGAATAAATAACAATAAATTTAAATACTAAAAATACCATAAGTAATTTATAGTTCTATAATTATATTACCAAACATCCTCTTTTTATTAAATTGTTTTACTACCTCTTAAATTTTTCATTATTATCGCCTCCTTTTTTATTTATATTTTAGATTGTAGCATCTTTAATTTTTATTGTCTAACCTAAAATTTAATGGAAACATTGAGAATATTCTAAAATTAATTTTTATGATTTACTTCAATAAAATTAATCCGGAAAGTGAAAGAGATAGTAAAACGTCATAGAGAAAGTTAAGGGTATGTTAAAGAAAAACCCCAGGGTAAAAAAGATATATATATCTTTTTTACCCTGGTTTTTTTTTGAAGTATCTGGTAAATCACTAAAGAATTATATTAATATTTTAATAAAAAAAATGGGATTTTTAACGAAATACCTCATTTTTATTATTCTAAATTAGAATACTTGTTTAGGTTAAGAACTTTATCAAATTTTGAGATCTCATATTTACTATGGGTAATAAATAATATAGTTTTATCTTTAAATAAATCTAATACTAAATCTAATATCCTTATTTGTGATTCTTCATCTAAATTACTCGTTAGCTCATCAAAGATATAAACATCAGAATTTTTTAAAAATGTTCTGGCTAAAAGCATCTTTCTCTTTTCGCCCCCTGAAAAATTAGAACCTAGATGGCTTAATCTAGTCTGATAACCCATAGGGAGAGAAGAAATTAAATTATGAATATTTAATTTTTTACAGATGTCTATTATATCATTAATATCTACATCATCATTTCCTAATCTTAAATTTTCCTCTATACTAAAATCAAATAAATTATTCTCTTGGAAAAGGATTGAAATTTTATCTCTATAATCTTCTATATTTATGTCATAAAAATTCCTGTTGTTTAAGAGGATCTCTCCTAAGTCTATTTTTTCTATTCCTGTAATAATATTAATCAGGGTACTTTTGCCTCTTCCATTTCCTCCTACAATAGCTATCTTGTCACCATGATTTATTTTATAGGAAAAATCTTTATATACAATTTTAGTGCCGTATGAAAAATTAATTTTTTTAAATTCTAAAGATCTAAACATCTCCAAAGTTTCAATAGATCTAAAGTAATTTTTATCTTTAATGAATATATCCTCTATTCTTTTATAGGATTCTTCTGTTTTTACTCGATCTTCTAAAAATTTTCGAAATTGCAATACAGGGTTATACATAAATTCATAATAACTGAGGAGAGCTAATAAACTTCCAATTGTTAATTTTCCAGATTTAATTTCTAAAATACCTATAAAAAATATGACTACTCTTCCACCTGTTAAGGTGTATTTAGTCAATGCTCCTAATAGATTTGAAAACACGATTGATTTAACATTTATTTCTTTTTCTGCTTCTGTTATATCTATTAATTTTTTTGAAAAATATTTTTTTAAGTTATTAGATTTTATTAACTTTAATGATAATATCGATTGATTTAATAATTCCATAAATCTTTCTTTATTTTTTAAAATTTGAACTTTATATTTTTTATATTTTTTGTTATGAAAAGTATTAAAGTAATAGATCAATAAAAATAAAAAAACTATTATACCGGTTATTTCCACAGAGAGTTTAAACATTGTTATCAATAGAAATATTATTATTATTATATTATAAGTGAATAATTTTAAAGTAGAACTTAGAAATGTAGACACTGTGGTGATGTCACTCTCCATAATTGTCATCAGTTTTCCTACTTTATTTTTTGTTATATTTGACAGGTTGGAATTTAACATTTTATTATAAACATCTTTTTGAAATTCTGTTTTAATAGTTGTAGAAAGTGAAGCATCGTAATAAGACCTTATTATTTGGAATACATAGTGTAAAAAATATAGACCTAACATATAGAGTATTAACCTGTTTATTTTAGAATAATCTTTATTTACAATGTCATCTAATATATTTTTTTGAACTAATGGGATGATCATATAAGATAAAGCCTCAATGATCGTAAAAAATAAAGATTGGCTCCATCTCAGCTTTGATTTTTTTAATAGTGAGTACATAATTTCTCCTAGTATTATTTTGATTT
The DNA here is from genome assembly GCA_024628785.1 of Fusobacteria bacterium ZRK30. Classification (NCBI taxonomy): domain Bacteria; kingdom Fusobacteriati; phylum Fusobacteriota; species Fusobacteria bacterium ZRK30. Next base: position 1,783,015 of record CP102405.1, on the reverse strand, counting down.
TGGTTTTAATAAAATAAGTTCCTATTTTAAGTTAGTATCATATATACCACAATATCAATAAAAAGCAATAAAATTTAATGTAAGGAATAGTAGATTTTTATTTTAAAAAAACAAATTAATTTGAGGATCAAATAATTGGAAAGAAAAATATTTACAATATTTTTCAAAAGTGGTAATCTATGTTGAGCAATATCTTTTAAAGATATTAATAAATAAAAAAAGGAGTAAAATTATGAATATAAAAAATATATTTTATGAAACAGCAGTAGGTTCATTTATAGAGGTTGGGACATTTGTAGCAATACCTCTGTTAATTTTAGGCTATATTAATTTCAAAACCGAGGGCAGACTCATCGATAAAATGGAAAAAAATAAAAAAGTTCAGGTACTTTTAGGAGCTTTTCTGGGGATGACACCAGGGTGTGGAGGAGCTATAATGGTCATGCCTCTCTACCACTTAGGAAAGGTAACTTTTGGAACTATAGTGGCGACCCTTATAGCTACAATGGGAGATGCAGCTTTTTTATTGTTGGTAAAGTCTCCTAAAATATTTGCTGCTGTATCTATAATTTCATTTATAGTGGCTATAGTAACAGGTTATATTATTGATTATTTTGGGATAGGGAAAAATATACTTAAAAAACCCAAGACAAAATATGAACTGGAAAAAGAACATAAGATGTTTAGAAAGGAACCGACAGAATTTGAATTAAATGCAGAAAATAAAATTTATACATTCAAACATCTGGGCCATGAAGAGGGAGATGCTGTAGATATAGCTCTTCATCACGGGAAGAGTATGGAAGGAACCTTTCATAAATTCAGACATACTCTGGGATATAAAATCTTTTGGACTTTAATTATTTTTTCATTTCCCCTGGCAGTTTTAAACCTATTGCAAAAAGATGTAGATACCATTTTTTTTATAAAGGATTTAAGTGTTTTAGGTTTTATAGGGACTATATTCTCAGTGATCTATACTATTATCAGTAAAAAAATCATATCCGATGAAAATCATGCTGAAGTAGAGAGTAAGATGAATTCTTTCAAAGAAACACTTATACACAATGCAGAAGAAACAGCTTTTGTTATTATGTGGGTATTTATAGCCCTTTTTTCCTATGAAGTTTTGGTTGCATCTGTAGGAGGGGAAACTGTTGTTACCAATTTTATGAGCCAGCCAGGTTTTATAGTTATCCTTGCAGCTGTTCTCATAGGTATAATTCCAGGATGCGGTCCACAGGTTATATTAACGACACTTTTTATAAACGGAGTTATACCATTTTCTGCTCTTATGGCCAATGCCATATGTAATGATGGGGATGCACTTTTTCCATTATTGGCTATCGACCGGAAATCTGCCATTATAACTACATTTTATAATGTGATTCCAGCTTTAATAGTGGGATCTATACTCTATATTTTAGGGTTCTAGAGAGTAAAATTTAGATGCAGTTTTAACAGGAAAAAAGTAATTTATTTTTTGACATAACTATGTTATTATGTCCCTATAAAGTAGCTTTATAGAGTACTTTAAATAAATCGTAAGAATTACAGGGTCTGACTATATTTTAAGGGACTTGGTGAATTCAAGGAGTGGAACTATGTTTGTATTAAGAAGTAATTTTGGAGAAAGAAACAGATAAAAATAAGAATTAAAGGAGAACTAAATTGAATATAGAAATTAGAGAAACAACTAAATTTGATTATGAGGATATAATAAAGGTTAATAGAGATGCATTTGAGAATTATGGGGAAGAGGAGATAGTAACTTTAGTTACCGACCTTTTAGAGGATGAAACTGCAAAACCTATAATATCATTGCTTGCATTTGTTGATGAGAAACCTGTTGGGCATATAATTTTTTCAAAATCTAAAATAGAGAATGATAAAAATAACTTATCGACTTATATTCTGGCACCTATGGGAATTATTAAGGAATACCAAAAATTAGGAATTGGCGGAAAACTTATAGATGAAGGGATAAAAAGATTAAAAGAACTAAAAACAGATATTGTTTTTGTTTTAGGACATTTAGATTTTTACCCTAGATACGGATTTATAAAAAATGCCATAAAAGAGATAGGGTATAAACCAACTTATGATATCCCGGAAGAACACTATGATGCGTGGATGTATATGCCGTTAATGTCAATGGAAGAAATCAAGCAAAATCCAGGTAGGGTAATTTGCGCTAATACTATGAACAAAATGGAATATTGGGTTGAAGAGTAGCATTTAATATCTAAAAACAGCAAATAAAAAAGAGGTTGAAACTTCAACCTCTTTTAATATTTAAAATTTTACATAATTATACAGTTTCTATGTTTGAAGCTTGAGGGCCTTTATCACTTTGAGTAATTTCGAAAGTTACTTCCGCTCCCTCGTTTAAAGTTTTAAATCCTTCTTTTTTGATCTGTGAAAAATGTGCGAAGTAATCGTTCCCGTCTTCTGCTGAAATAAATCCAAATCCTTTCTCGTCGTTAAACCATTTAACTGTTCCTTTTAACATATATATATTCCTCCGTAAAATTTTAATACAGATAAGTTTTTCTTGAAAATTCATATAACTCTGACCCATTTCAAGGGTTTCTTAACTAATGAAGCTCTTGTCTTACTCTCTGTTACTATTAAATAGTATCATAATCGTTACAAAAAGTAAAGTTTTATCTTAATATCTTTAAAAGGCAGGGAGATAAAGGAATCTATTTTTTACAAGGATAAAAGTAAGATCCTTATTTTTTTTTATTTAAAAATTGACTTCTTAAAAATTAAAAGATAATATTAACCTTGAGTAAAACTTAAAAATTAATTAAAAAAGGAGAAAATATGAAAAAGAAAATGATCTGGTGTTCTTTACTATTATTGGTTTTATTGAAAATATTTGCACTATATAAAGGGATAAAATTTGGAATTATTCCTAAAAGTTATGATATTGTCACATTTTTAATGATCGCTCTTGGAACGTATATACTTTATTTATTGAATAAAATTGGGAAAAAAAAGAGAGGTTTATATAGTAATTTTTTAACAGGGTGTATCATTGGAATGGATGGTTTTAGTGAAGGTTCCTTGGAGAAAATATTACATACCTTAGGGATGATCAGTTTATTAATACTTATAGTAAGTTTTTATAGTTTAAAAAAAGTCACGATAAGTTGATAGTCTGGAATAGTCATTCTACATAAAAAAATTATAAATACATTTCAATTAAGTTCTAAATTTTTTTATAACTTTAATTTTAAAGAGCAATAAAAAAATAAAGTTAAGGCTCTTTCGAGAGCCTTTTTATTTGGTATACTACTGTGAAATATCAACTCACTGTTTCAATTTACATATTATCTTACGGGGACACTTTAAATTTTAATTTATAACTTTTTATTTATTTCATTGCATTTTAAAATAGAATAAAGTTATAATAAATCTACTATATAACTTTATTTAGAGGTGGGAAATGAGTAATAGATTGAAATTTATTTTGAAAAAAATTGCTGAACTGTTGAATGATCAAAATATTACCTGGGCTGTAGGAGCATCGGTAATGTTAAATTATTATGGGATAATTCAGGGACCCGGGGACATCGATATTTTAGTCGAATTAAAAGATATCCATAAATTAGATAATATTTTATCCGAAATAGGCGAAAAACAGGAAAAGCTTCCCAATAAAATCTATAAAACCAGATATTTTTATGAATATATTATCGATGGAATAGAGATAGATGTTATGGCAGGACTATGTATTTGTTTTGATAACCGAGACCATTCATTTGATTTCACCAAAGATTCAATTGGAGATTTTATGGAGATCGACAATATAAAAGTTCCTCTATCTAAACTGACCGACTGGTATGACATCTATAAATTACTGCCTGGTAGGGAGGAGAAGGTCAGCCTGATAGAAGAGTATATGAGGAATCATTAAATATGAACTATAAATTTTAGAGACTCAGAATAGTCTAGACTACAGTAGTTAAAAAAAGATCCTAAAAAATTAGGATCTTTTTTTTGCCATGGAACTTTGAAATTACCATTGTAATTCAGCATTTATTTATAGAAAATATTGATGTATATGCTGTTATTCCTCAAAAATAATTCTCAACAGTATCTTTGGTATAGTTATTTTTTAGTAATATTTGTCATTTTCAAAAACGAAAATGATTCTTTCCGCCGACATTTTTCACTGTCCACTTCTAATGCGGATTTTGAGAATTTGGTTATAAATATTTTTTTCAAAAGTTTTGAAACTATAACCATTTTAATCTTTTGGAAAGTTGATCTTTTATCTATTTGAACATGTCCTTTGACATAAGAGTCCATTAAGTTCCAAACACCTTTATAAATATTCTGATACAACTGATGCATTTCTTTTTCGTCAGATTTAGGCTGTTCTTTTTCATTATACATATAAAAATTACTTGGGGCTAAAAATGCTCTTGCTCCTAAAACCTCAAATCCTTTTTTTTCTACAAAGTCTTTTATAGTTAAGTGACCGAATGCTATGCCCCAGCTTTGAGTAACGTATGTTATGAAATTTGCTTTAGGATTATTATTTTTGTTGATATTTTTTTCAATAAATTCATACATATTATATGAAGAAGTTTTAGTATAGCTTGGTGTTCCTGCAATAAATAAATCATAATCCTTAAGTTTTTCTTTGTACTTAGCGATATCGATCATATCAACTTGATAATTGATAGTTTCTAAATATGCCTTAAATACCTCCCCAACTCTAAATGTGTTACCTGTACCTGAAAAATATACAATTGCTGCTTTCATTTTATGACCTCCTTATAAAAGATAACTATTCTTATCATTAATTCAGATGTTTGTGCTTCTAAATTTTTATTTCTTCAATTAGCTCTCCGAATGCTGTGTTTAAAGTTGCTACACCATTATGAATGTAGAAACATTCCATAATAGGATTGTCTGCTGTCTTATAGTGTTGAAGTCCTGTTGGAGTATTATTAAGAACCTCTGTCTTCAATTCTAAGTCATCTATAAATGTAACCTTTCCACTTAACCTAACATACTTGTAATCTCCTCCCATAGAAGAAAACCCGGCCACTCCTTCCTCCTTCAGTTCTTTAAAGACCTTCCTATCATTTGATGTAATAAAGTAAAATATACCTTCTTTTTCGTAAGCAAATGTAAAAGGTCTAAGTTCTGGTTTTCTATCCCTTAAAGTTGCTAATTGTCCTACCTTGTTTTTATTTAAATAATCAAGTAACTTACTCATTATATTGCCTCCTGTATAAAATTATTTAACTCATTCCATGGATTATAGTAATAATTATATTGTTATGTTACTTTAATTACAAGTACTATAATTAAAAGTATATACTCCTAAAAAACGGAGTAATGTGAATATAAAGGGGTTAAGAGGGGTGATGAATAAATGTTTTTTACAGGTTCAATGTAATGTCAGAATAATATATAAATAATTTAAGAGAAATGGTAGCTGTTATACTTCAGATTTTATCAATTTAAAAGTTCTAATATATATAGAAAATCTTATTTCTAGAAGACCGATCTTGATTAAAATGATATGATCATGATATGATTTTTTCGAGGTGGGATAGATGACAAATTCAGAAATATTGCATGAACTGGGATTGGATAAACTTATAGATACTAACTTTGAAACTTTTATGGATGTTATAAATATGAAAAAAAGAGATACAATTTATTATAGCCAGGATAAAGAGATGACAGCCATATATGTACTTAAAGGAAAGGTTCAATATGTAGTATATGGTCCAGAAGGAGGAGAATTTTATATAGATTACTTTCCAGGAGATCTGGCAGGGATTGGTGCTACACTTTCTCATCAAATTAAAGGTAAAATGAACAGAAGTTTTGAAGCTGATCTTGTGGCAAGAGAAGATTCGATTATAGTTACCCTTCCTTTTGAAAAAATGTTTGATATGAAATTTCAAGGGAAAGAAGAAACTTTAAAAAACTTCATATTTTTATTTGCTGAAGAACATTTTCAAGTCTCCGAATATTTTTTTCATAAATCATTATATTCAGAAGAAAGTTTTTTTATAAAAACTATGGAAAAACATAAGGTCATAAATAAAACAACAAGAGAACTTTCAGAGATGCTGAATATAAATCTTAGAACTTTCCAGAGAATAATTAAAAATCTTCAGAAAGCAGAGGTAATAGTAAAAGAAAATAAAAAAATATCAATAGGAAAAAAAGATAAAGTAGATAAATATAAAAGAAAAATTGAAAGATAAGGGAGCCTTTAGCTCCTTTATTTTTTTATAAAGCTCAAATATTATTTTTTATTTTAGATATAGATTTTACGTCAAATGACGTGGTAAAAAAAAGTGAATATAGGTATAATTAAGTCCTTAACTTAGGAACATTATGATATGAGGAGGAAAAATGGCTGAAAATATAATTATTTGTAAGTGCAAAAATGTTGACTACATAACAATAAGAAAGGCGATGATTGCAGGTGCTCGAACTTTAGATGAAATAAAAGAAATGACTGGTGCTGCAACTAAATGCGGTGGGTGTGCAGGTGAAATAGAAAAGATCTTAAAGTCAGTATGCGGATGCAACAATGTATCACTTGAAGATGTTGTCAGTGCTGTTAAAAACGGTGATGATACAATAGAAAAAATCGAGGAAGTGACTCATGCAGGAAAAGGCTGTCAAAGATGCAAAGCTCTTGTACAAAATGTAATAGATTTAGGACGATAGTAAAAAACACCTTCAAATTTTGAAGGTGTTTTTTTTGTTATATTTAGATAGAGTTTAAACTCTTTATCTGTCCTATGCGATTTAAAAATTAATTGCTTTTAAATTTAGCTTTAACTATAGCATAGGGGAAACTCCACATAGGAGTAGTATCAAAATCAGTTATATCATCTGCATAAGTATCAAAGTACAAGCTTGAAAATGTAGGTAACAAAGGAATTTCTTCATTCATGACTTTCATATAATCCCTGAACGCTTTTTTATACTGCTGGTCTCCCTCTTTAGTAGATGGATTAGCAATTCTCATCCTATTTAGAATCTCTTCATTTATAGGGAATCTTGTTACATTACTTGTAACTCCGCTACCGTATGGTATTATATAACTTTTTCTATAAAAATTATAATCTGTCTTAGTTGCAAAGTTTGTAGATGTAGCAAATACGTGGTATCTTCTCTCTGATAATGGAGCGCTGCCATATAGACACTTAGCTAGAACTGACCAGTCCATAGAATCCATATTGATTTTTATTCCAAATTCTTTCTGTACTTCCTTAGTGAATATAAGATTATAAGCGTCTACCACTCCGGCAGTTAAAGCCATGTTGATCTCTAATGGTTTACCTTCCCATAAATACTTACCACTTACTTTGGTTAACTTAGCGTATTCACCATTTGTTTTATTAGCTGCCTGATCTAAATATTTATGAGCTTCTTTAATATTAGCTTGTTCATCCCACTTACCGTCAGTATCTAATATATCATAATCAGTATATGTTCTTGATAATCTACTTTCTGTTCCTATTTTTTCATCATCATCGTACATCATCCACATACTTCTAGAATACGGTGCATTAGCCATTAACCCATTTTTACCAACAATAATGTTCTTATACTTAATTCTGTCGAAACTGTAAGCAATAGCCTTTCTGACTTCCTCTAATTGAACTGGACCGAAATCTGTATGGAATGTAAGCTGACCGGTTCCATGTCTATAATATCTGTTTGTCTGTAATGTATCTTGACCTAAAACAGCGTCTACATCTTCTTCTTTTGATATCCCTGTTGCAATATCTATTTCTCCTGTAATTAACTGTGTAAGCTTAGTTTCAGTTGGAGTATTTTGTAATATAATTTCTTTAATGCTAGGTTTATCTCCCTCGTAGTTACCCTGGTAATTTTTGTTGATAGATAACTTTACATATTGAGAAGGGACAAATTTGTCTATCTTATAAGGACCATATCCTATTGGAGAAGACATATTAGCCTTCACCCATTGCTGGGGAGTTACCCCTTCTTTTTCAGAATTTTTAATGATGGTATTTGAATCTAAAACAAAATACTCAAACGTGGAATCCACCATGTATATAACTTTCTTCAGATGGAATTTTATTGTATTTGCTGCTTCATTCACTTCAACTTTATCCATAAACTCATTTAGATCATCTGTAGCTCCTGTAGAATTTAGAGCTTTTTCATCCATATAGAAATCATATGTGAACTTAACATCTTTAACAGTCAATGGATTTCCATTTGAAAATTTCATTCCATCTTTTATTTTAAACGTCCAGATATCTTCACTTCTCTTAGATGGATCTGACTTCGTAGTAACTAAACTATCAACCCACTTTGATTTAACTAATTTACCAGTAGGAGTCTTAGTCATCAATCCTTCTCCCCCCCTTATATTTCCATTTGATACTACATATATACAATATTAAATTAAAAAATCAAAATATTTTCTAATGTACTTCTAATAAAATTTTAATATAAAACTAGAAATTATCTCAGGCTTAATGATATCCAAATCAGTGTAAAAAAAGTTTAGTTTATTTAATTAATTTAGATAATTTAGGTTATCTTTTGAATTTATTGAATCGGTGATATAATTTGTAATTATTCAAATAAAAATGATAAAAGAGGTGATTTTCTTGGAGAAGAAAAAAATAAAATGCTTAAAATGCAAAAAAGAATTTATAACGGAAGTGGATTCAAAAGGGATTCCGTATAAAAAAATATGTTCAAACTGTAAACAACACAATAAAAAATATGGACGAGGATTAAGTGGAGCCGTTTAATATTTCTTCACAGAGTTTTCACACAACTATTTTATACTGATTCAGTAAAGAGTATTGGTTTTTGTATAATTAAAATAACTTTACTGATATTGGTGATTCTAAAAATTTTCAATGGAGAAGGTATTTAGAGTCGGGATAAAAACTTAGGAGATGATTTGATGCTGTGGTATAGAGATGGATATGGTTGTAATGTTTTTGGGGATGGAATGTTTGGCAGTATGGTGTTAGCTGCTGCTATGGGGGTAATTCTACTTCTAATAATATCGACCATCTTAAAAAAAATTAAGGTCCATGAAAAAGAATCAATTAAAATTTTAAAAAGAAGGTATTCTAAAGGTGAGATGAACAGGGAAGAATATAATGAAATGAAAAAAGATATTAAATAATTTTTAAAATAACAGGAGGGCCTAGATGAAAAAAATATTAATTGAAGGTATGATGTCTACTCAGTGTGTAGCTATTATTGAAAATAAATTAAAAAATTTAGAGGGGATAGGGGAAGTTAAAGTAGCATTAGAAACCAATGAAGTTTTTATAGATGGAGATATTTCTGACGATGTTTTAAAAATAGCTGTTGAAAGTGAAGGATATAAAATAATAGATATAAAGGAAGTAAATCGTGTAAAATCTAAATCTGCAAATACTTCTGCTAAAAAAGGATTTTTTTCTAAATTAATAGATAAAATAGGAAATTCAAATGAAAATACTTTTGGTGAAGGTAACCTTGACTGCTGTGATCTCAATAAAAAAGATCAATAAGTTGCTAATCCTATAAAAATTATAGAGGAGGTATATATATGTTTGTATTATTTATGATTTTATTATTTATGATGTATCCACCTGTCCAAGAAGACAAAAAAATACTGGTAGTGGCTAGTGATCTATTATAAATTTTAAAGATTAAGATATGTTAGAGATGAAATAACTGAAGAAGGATATTATTGGATTAAAAAAATTTAGTAAATTAATAAAAGTAGCTCCCCTAGACTAGACCTAAAAAAGTGTCATTGTTTAGGGGTTATTTTAGTGATAGACTAAATAACTTTACAATTTCAATATTATAAAGAAAATCCTAAAAAAAAATTTTCTTTAAAGAATTTAATCGACGAAGAAATAAAATAAAATAAAGTATAAGACTAGTTATAGACTATTCTGTTGAAATGAGGGTGTCCAGAAAAGTCTGCAAATAGAAAAATAGTTCCTCTAGTAATTTTAATACGATAAAAATTTATGAGTTTTCATTAATTCAAGTATAGGTTTAAAATTTTAGCATGTCAAGCAAGCCTTTAAAAAAAGGCTTCTTGGCATATTTTTTTACTTTATTCTGGAACTCTATCAGCATACATTATTGATAGTTCACCATAGACCTTGCCCCAATTTCTAAGGGGAAATGCCCATTTTTTAGTAGCTATTTGAGTTGCTAGATACAATGCTTTAAGTAGAGCAGTATCTGAAGGGAAAACGCTTCTTTGACGATTCAGGCGCTTGTAAGTACTATTTAAGCTTAGTAGTGTAAATTACCTTTCTTACTTCTGAAGAAAATTTAAAAATTGGCGTTAATACATCCCAATTGCTGTTCCAGCTCTTCATGGAGTTAGGATAAGATTTATTCCACTTCTCTGTAACTTCAACCATTAATTCATACCCTCTCTCTTCAGAAGGAGATGTATAGATTCCTTTGAGGTCTTTCGCGTACTCTTTTCTGTCTTTATACGATACATATTTAAGAGTATTTCTAACTTGATGCACAATACATCTTTGATATTCTGTCTCTGGAAAGGCAACTGAGATGCTTTCTTTTATCCCGGATAGTCCATCTGCGCACATTATCAAGATGTCCTTAACCCCTCGATTTTTAAGCTCATTGAGAATACCTAACCAGTATTTACTACTTTCATTCTGTCCAATATATAGCCCTAAAACCTCTTTATAGCCGTCTTGATTTATCCCTAAGACAACATAGGCTGCTAACTTTCTGATAATTTTATCATCTCTAACAGAGAAGTGAACCGCATCGATAAAAACAATGGGGTACAGAGTACTCAAGGGTCTATTCTGCCATTCCATAATATCAGGTAATATTTTGTTTGTAACATTAGAAACAAAACTTTGACTAACTTCAAACCCATAAATATCTTCAATTTGTTCAGAGATTTGATTAGTAGTAAGGCCACGCGCATACATAGCAATGATTTTTTCATCAATTTGTGATATTTCTTTTTGTCTCTTTGGAACAATTTTAGGTTCAAAAGAGCTTTCACGATCTTGAGGAACAGATAAATTCAACTCACTATAGTGCCCTCGAACTTTTTTGTTTTTATACCCACTTCTAGAATTTAAAGACTCGCTTCTCTGGCCTCTTTCATAACCTAAATGTTCTTCCATTTCAGCTTCCATGATATTTTTAATAGTTCCACCTAAAAGATCTTTCAAAGCTTCCTGAATATCTTCAGTAGTTTTAATATCATATTCATTCAATAAGCCAGCAATAATTTGTTTTTCCCCATCAGATAAATCATTTCGTTTTCTTTTTGCCATAAAAAATAGCCTCCTTTAGTAATATTATTACCACAGGAAACTACTTCTTCATATTTTATTTACAGACTTTTTTGGATAGTCCCGAATACTCTGATTACTAATTATATTTTTATCAGCTATATCTGTACCTTAATAATTATTCAGCTGTAGATTTCTTACGGACGAACCTTTAAATGTCTTAAATTCTTTGTAATTGACTTTATATTTCAATCAATTGGATTAACATTAGCTGTTTTTACAAAGACACTTCATCCTGTAATTTCAATAATCCTCCCAAATTTCTTAATGTTTTCAGGTATATTTTTCTTTTTATTTGGAATGGCTTGTTTTCTGGATATAAATGTCAATAAAAAACCATATTATATCTATATAGGAGGATTTACGACAATATATGCCTATTATACAGTTATCAGTCCAGATGTAACAATTAGAATTATTTTATTTTCAGCACTTACTATTCCATTTTTTTGCAATGCTGTATATTGGATATTTTTTAAATCATACTATAAATTACGTAAATATGCTTTAGGTGTAGGCTATATCTGTATTTTTTTTATAATAATTAATATTTTAAGAATATTTTTCGCCATTACTGGCGGCGCAGTATTGAATTATTTTTATACGCCTATATTGGATACATTTTTTGTGATGTTGAGTGAAGGGCTGACAGTATTGCTTGCTTTTTTATTGGAATTAATGATTATTAATAATTTGTTTGACCAGGCAGATGAAGCAGCTGCTGAAAGAGAGAGTCTTCTTAAAACAACTAAGCTGATGGCTGTAACTGATTCATTGACAGGTATCTATAATAGAAGAAAGATAGAAGAAATCCTCACGAGTAAAATAGAAAAATTTCAATATTCTAAGGTGCCCTTTTCAGTTCTGCTGGCAGATATAGATCATTTTAAAAAAATAAATGACACCTATGGTCACCAGATAGGAGATTTAGCACTTATAGACGTAACCCAGATATTGGAAAAAAATATAAGAAGTTCAGATTATCTTGGCCGCTGGGGTGGAGAAGAATTTTTGATTATACTACCAAATATAAAGCTGAGAAAGGTATTAGAAACTGCTGAAAGACTTAGAATGACTATGATGGAATATGAAGCAGATTATTTAAAAAGCAGAGATCGAATTACTCTGAGTATAGGTGTAATAGAAAGTGCACAAGATATAGACATTAAAAATATTGTTAAAGGTGTGGATGAGCTTCTTTACAGAGCTAAAAATAACGGAAGAAATCGAATAGAGTTTTAATATTTCTATTTCATACTTTTGATGTTTATTATCAAAAGTATGAAATATGTCTTACAAAAGAAATAGTAGAAGTGCAATAAAAAACCAGAGATATTTATCTCTGGTTTTTTATTTAGAACTATTTTCTATAAAATTGGGAGAAATTAGAACTTTTAATTAAAAGAAAATAAAGATAGATTTAAAAAATTGATTTTAGTATTCTTTTAAAGCATACTTGAATTACAGGTTGATGATCTAAAAATAGTAGAGATCAAACTCAAAGAAAATCATAAAAGTTGGGAGGCAATTATGAAAATACGAAAAGCAACGCCGGAAGATCATTTAAAAGCAGCAGAGCTAATATATCAAGCCAATTTAGACCTGGCACCTTTAATTGTAGGGGAGGATACCAGAGAAAAAACTATTGAAGAACTGGCTAAATTTTTTATTTTAAAGGGCAATTTTCTCAGTTATGAAAATTGTACGATTGCTGAAGTTGATGGAAATGTTGTCGGGTGTATGGTTACTCTGCCCCATGATAGGAGTGAAAAACTCTCCTCTCCTATAATGGATAACCTTATAAATAAATATAAACCCGGAACTCAAGGGTATAAAAAATATATTGAACCTCAATTAGAATTTTCAGAATCTTTTGAAGGAGAATACTATATAGACAGCCTTGCTGTAGAGGAAAATTATCGGAGATATGGTTTAGGAAGAAATTTGATGATCTATGCAGAAAATCTTGCCTTGGACAACTTTTGCAATAAGACGTCCTTACTATGCAGTTACTCAAATGATAAAGCATATAGACTTTATAAAAGTTTGGGGTATAACCATGATATTGATGTAAAAATAAAAGATTTAAAATATAAACACATGGTAAAATTGTTATAAATATTGCTTTTGGAGAACTTGAATTGTATAATTAAATGCAACAAAAAAAATTCATAAATATTTCCTTGGTATAATGTAAGTGCGACCAAACATTAAAGGAGTATTTATGAATCATAAACATTTTACCATTGAAGAAAGAGAAAGTATATTTAAATTTTTAGCGCAAAAAAAATCAATTAGTTTTATTGCAGCTAAATTAAAGAAAAATAGAGTTAGTATTTATAGAGAAATTAATAGAAATTCAGTTGATGGTGAGTACACTCCTAATAAAGCCCAGTTTTTATACAAAAAAAGAAAACAACTTTGTGGAAGAAAGCACAAATTAAGAGATTCGATCCTTTTGGTAGATATTCAAGAAAAGTTAGAATCAGGTTGGAGTCCAGAACAAATATCAGGAAGAGCTAAATTAGACAACCAATATTCTATTTCATTTAAAACAATTTATAGAGCAATATATCTTGATTTTCTTACGGAGAGTGCTAAATACCTTTTAACTAGAAAAGGCAAACAAAAGCCTAGAGGATTGAAAGAAACAAGGGGTAAAATCCCTAATAAAAAGATGATAGAAGAAAGGTCTGAAGAAGCGAATGATAGAAGTGAGATTGGTCATTTTGAAAGCGATACTATCGTTGGCGCAGGAAAAAAGGTGCTATGATGACTTATGTTGATAGGAAATCAAGATATCTTGTAGCGGAGCTAATGATTAATAGAAAATCAGATACTTTTAATGAGGCAACAATAGAGAATTTTAAATATATACCTAAAGAATACATAAAAACATTTACATCGGATAACGGGAAAGAATTCTCTAAATTTAAAGAATTAGAGGAAGCATTAGGTATTAAAGCTTATTTTGCTAACCCTTATCACTCATGGGAGAGAGGAACAAATGAGAATACAAACGATTTATTAAGGAGAACTTTCCCTAAAGGGACTATTTTTAGTAAGATAAAGAGATGTGAATTTTATAAAGCGGTAAACAAAATTAATAATAGACCAAGGAAGTGTTTAAATTGGAAAACCCCAAAAGAAGTATTTTGGGGTGAAATTGAAAAGTGTTGCATTTAATTTGACAACGTAAGATTTATTCAGAACGACATTCCAGACTACAGAGTTAAATTTTATGAAATGAATTTTAAAGAGAAAAAAATATTACAATAAAATTTTATTTTTTCAGGGTCGACAGATAAGGTTCAATAGAGTATACTCTATTGACAAAAAACAAATTTCATATTAATCTAACTAGAGTGGAATCTAAATTGGTAAATAACTCTACCGGCTGGTAATCTAACCAATATGGAATCTAAAGGAAATGATACCGTGAGAGAATGGATACTTAGATATTAATTTAATCAGTGTGGAATGTAAATCCCTTTTATTTCAATAGAATACAGATTCGTCTAAATATTAATCTAATCAAAGTGGAATTTAAATTGTTTTCTTTTAGAATATTACCACAGATAAATTTATTATCAGCTTAGCAGAAATAAAGTGTAAACAGACCCTTGAAAAGGGTGTTTTGTTTATGCTAATCTGTATTAATCTAATCAAAATGGAATGTAAATGTATTATTTTCATTAAAATGACAATTATTAATCTAATCAATGTGGAATGTAAACATATTAAAATCAAGTCTAAAATCAGATTTAATGATAAATTTAATCTAACCAGTATGGAATTTAAATCAAAGACCAGTGATTCAGCCAGATACAGACAAATTATTAATCTAACCAATATGGAGTAAAAACTTTAAAACAACAACAATTGCTGTAATTGAGCTTATATTTATGGACTTTAAATGTCTACTGAGAGATTATTTGTTTCTCCAGTAGACTTTTTTTCTTCTCAGGAAACGTTTCAAAAATACCTCTCAATATTTCTTTTGTTATTGTATCCTGAGATTAGGCCTGTAAATCTAAAAAGTAGTCCAACTATACAAATTAGTTATTATTTTAGGTTAAAATAGCTAAATTTTAATTAAACTTGTGAAAAAATTAAGTTTTTTCAAAGATACTATTGATTAATCTATTTTTTTGAAGTACACTAAGTTTGAAAGGAAAGAAGGTGTACAAAAAAAATAATTTATTGATTATAATGATCCTTTAAATTATTGATTAATCGTGGTTATTTGTGGGAAGAATATCTATTAAAAAGTAAAGAACCTGAGGTTCTTTTTTTTACTTTATAAGAGATATCAATTTTAAAAATTAAGTTTTTTTATTCAATTATAGAGGGGGCACTATGAGGTTTGAAATAAGGTGTAAACTAGAAAAAAAAGTGATTTCTACAGATTATAGAAGGAAAATACTCTCATTTTTTAAAGGATCACTGGAAGAATATAATAGAGATATAAAGAGGGCTATATATGATGATCCAGAGAGGAGAAATTTTACTTTTTCTGTATATCTCCCAGTTGAAAAAATAGAAAAAGACAGGGTGTATCTAAAAAATAATTATATAAAAATATTTTTATCTGTTGAAAATATGATGGAAGCCCTTCATTTTTTAAATGCCTTGATAGGCAGTAAGGGGAAAAAAATTTCTATGGATGAAAATTCATTTGTAGTGGAGAGGATTCATAAGAGACAGGAAAAGGAAGTTGTAAGAGATGAGGCTGTATTTAGGACGTTATCACCTATAGTAATCAGGGAGGTCAGAGAAGGGAAAAATAGCTGGTACCATGATTTTGATAAAAAAGGACTGGAAATTTTAAAGAAAAATACTCTGTATAATTTAAAGGATAAATTTTCTAAATCATCATTGGAAGAATTCGAGATAGTACCTATAAAAACAAAACGTACTGTAGTGAGTTTTTACAGTTCTAAATTTCCTGTAACTCTAGGGAACTTCTATATGAAGGCAGATAAAAAAATATTAAATTATTTATACAAATCGGGATTTGGAAGCAGGTCATCAGCTGGCTTTGGAATGTTGGAACTTATAGAGTAGGGGGGAACATGAAGGAAATTACAGAGGGAGAATTTGATACCCGGGTGTACCCGTCAGATTGGCGTTGGAGTGCAGCCATTGTAGGAGTAAGTAAATATTTAAGGAATTATGATATTCACTATAATCAGACAGATGATTATTTGGAATTTAATATTAAAGAGATAACAGATGAAAAATACCTGCTCTTTGCAGAAAAATATTTTAGAGAATCAATGCATCATAAAAAAGTTGAGGATCTATTGGATACCCCTTGGAATGATGAAAGGGAGGATGAAAGGGTAAAGGCAGTCAATGAAAAATTATCTAAAAATATATCTAGCAATACTATAATGTTAAAAACTTTTAAAGAAATTAAATATAATGGTAAAAATAGTTTGGAGATACTAAAGATTATAGACAGGAACAGACTGCGGTTAATAACTGAGACTTTTAGAGGGGGGAGGAGTTTATATTATAATTTCTGTAATGAAAATAATCTTTTGAAAGAAGACCTCAATTCCTGTAGGATCAGGGGATATTCTATCGATATGCCTAAAAAAGGAAGATCTATAGCTTATATGAGAGATACATCTACTTTTTTGTATTCAGATGATAGAATATTTGATTTTATCCCCTTTGCTTTTTCTAAAACAAGGGAAGCCTTCTTTATAAATAATAATTTTAACCTGGATCAACTTATAAAAACCAATAGCTGGGAGTGCCATGACCAGCCACAAAAAAGTATTAGAAATAATTTATTTAACAGGGATAGCTTTAACTTTATAGATTATGATGTAGAGATCATCTATAAAGTGAGGGAGAAAGATTATTTTGAGACCATCTATGTCAGAGAAAAAGCTCGAAAGATATTTAATCAGATAGATAAAAAACAATTAGATGTTCTAAGAAAACCCTGTAAGGTAAAAAATGAATTTATAAAACTAGAAAAAATTGTAACTGACAGTATTTTAAATGAGATAAAACTGGATGATTTGTTAGATATCTTATTGAAGGAGAGAAATAAAGGGTACTTCATATCACATCTAGTAAAGATAAATGAATTGATCTACAGGGGAGGAAATATGACCGATAAACAAAAGATCGCTTATGGATCTGCTATGCAGATAAGGAAAGCATTGAGAAATAATCCAAGTAAGATAAGAGCGTATGAGCAAAGACTGATAAGTGCTATTACATTGAAAGATTATAACAGAGTATGCGAAATATTATTACATCTTTCTGCTTATACACAGGTCAGTATAGGAGTTGCTGTAGATCTCTTTGAAAATTTTGAAAACAATAAAAATCTGGCATATACATTTATAAATACATTGGGAGAGAAAAAAACTTTTAAAGGGGAGGAGAAATAATGAAAAAAGCATTAACGTTGACGGTAGTTGCTAATATAACGTCAAACTATGGAGAGGGAATGGGAAATATATCCTCCATACAAAAAGTTTTTAGAAATGGAAACACCTATGCTGCCAGAAGCAGGGAAAGTTTAAAAAATTCATTGATGGTACAGAGTGGAATGTACGATGATTTGCAAGTAACTGTAGACGGAGCTACTCAAAAAGAAGTAAGTGAAGAATTAAATGTAAGTAACTGCAGGGCGTTGGAGGGAGGGTATATGAATACATCTGTAGGAGATAAAAAACTTACATATGTAAGGAAAAGTTCATTTTATCTGACAGATGCTGTTGCCTGTGAACCCTTTGTAAATGAAGCAAGATTTCACAATAACCTTCATCTGGCCAGAACATATGGTAAAGCAAATAATATAAAGCTTCAGGATAAGGAAGCTGCTAAAAAAACAGGGCTTATGCCGTATAACTATGAATATGATAAATCCTTAAAGATCTATTCTATTACATTTGATCTTTCCATGATTGGAAAAGATGAAAATTTTGATATAGAAGCCAGCAGAGAGGAGAAAGCACAGAGAGTTAACTCAATGTTAAAAACTGTTGAAAACCTTAATTTAATTGTAAAAGGAAATTTAGATAATGCTGAACCTATATTTGTTGTAGGAGGATTATCGGATAGGATGACCCATCAATTTGAAAATGTTGTGAGAGTAAAAGATGGGAAATTAAAGATAACGAATGATTTAAAGGACAGGATAGCCAGAGGATACAGGGTAGGACTTTTAGAGGGAGATGGTATAGATAATGAGACTGATATAGTCAAAGAATTAGAACCTGTAAGTGTAGCTAAGTTCTTTGATAATTTAAAAGATGAAGTCGATCAATACTATGGAGTGTAATTATGAAAGCTCTGAGATTAGTATTAACTCAAAATAAGGCACACTATAAGAAGGAGGAGACTATAACCAATAAGATGACCTACCCACTTCCTCCTTTTTCAACAGTGATAGGTGCCCTGCATAATGCCTGTAACTTTAAAGAGTATCACCCTATGGATCTATCTATTCAAGGTACTTATTCATCCCTTATAAAACAGCCATACACAGATTATTGTTTTTTAAACTCTGTCATGGATGACCGGGGCATTTTAGTAAAGATGAAAAACAATAACCTTATCTCCACTGCCTTTGATAAGGTGGCAGTAGCTAAAAAAAGTATGGGAAATAGTTTTAGAAAAGGGATTACCATAGAGGTAAAAAACTCTGATTTGTTGGAGGAGTATAGAAACTTAAAAAATTTAAACGATAAAATTTTAAATTTTAAAAAGACCAGAATAGAGAGATTAAAAAGAATATTTAAAGTCAGGAAAAAATCTCTGACAGATAAGAAAAAAAATTTGGGAAAAAAATCATTGAGGTACAAAAATGTAGTTTTGAGGGAGAAAGAGGTTAGAAATAAAGAAAAGAGGATCAATGAAAGGGTAAAAACATTTGAATATAATAACTATACAAGGGAAATTTCAAAATATAATTCTTTGACAACATCAGTCAGATATTATGAAATTTTACACGATGTAAATTTAATAATTCATGTTAAAACAGATGATGAGACACTAAAAGTTATAAGGGAAAACATCTATAGTCTAAAATCCATAGGAAGAAGTGAAGATTTTGTGGATATAAATGAATGTAAGATCGTAGAACTGACTGAAGATTTGTCGGGAGAAGTTATAGATAAATTAGGAGGTTTAACCGGTAAAAATTCTGTATATTTAGATTATAAGAAGATAAAAGAAAATGATATAACATTAAAAAATAGAAATGGAACAAAATATTTTTTAAATAAAGATTATGAAATATGTGGTAATAAAAGGGTATTCAATAAAAAAAGCGTTATTTATACGTCGGAATATGGTATTGGTGAAGATAGTGAAGATATCTATATAGACACCAGAGAGGTAAAAAATGGCGAAAAAGAGAGTTATATTGTTAATTTTATATAGGAAACAGAATATAATTTTAAAAATTCTTATATTAAATTTAACCAGTGTGGAATGTAAATATGATTTTAGCATGTCTTTAGAAATATAATATTAATCTAACCAGCGTGGAAAAAATACTCTTATTTTTTATCTCCTAAAAACTATTTTTATTAGTTGGAAAAATATGGAGCTTAAAAAAATATGGAGGGATACATTTACTCTCTTTTTCTCTGGTTAGAGGAAATGTATAGAAAAAGCTGTGGATATCAGAAACGGCTTTTTCATTTATAAATAAAAGTTGTTGAATTATAATGAAAATTTAAATCTCATTCACTAATGAAAAGAAAAAAACTAAAAAATACGATATACTTTAGATTAATATTTAGGAGTAAGAAAGGAGTGTTTTATGTATAAGATAGTAGTATTTGATATAGATAAAACCCTTACAACAGAGGGGAATATAGTGCGTAAAGTATGTTGAAGAGTGTAAAATTATTAAAATAAAGAGGAGTGATTTCAAAGAAATTATTCCTCTTTAAAAGACATTTTGGATAGATCTAAATTAAGTTATTTTTACCTGATAATTTTTTTCAAATACACTTTTTATACCCGCTTTTGCTGGTTGTGGTTTATTGACGATACTATAAATAAAGCCTGCTATTATGAGAAGGCCAGTTAGAAATAATATATTAAAAATTATTTTATTATCCTTTTCTTCTGTAGTCATCTCGCTTTTTTGTTTGTTAATCATTTTACACCTCCATAAATTATAAAAATATATACACTAATTAAAAAAACAATTCAAGTACAAATTTATTTATGTAATTTATCTTACTTGTATGTAACATATATAGTATATATTATACAACAAGGATAGTCAATTAAATATTTATTTTTTTTGAATAAAACTATAAAATAGATAAATTATATATATGATACTGTATCTTAAAATATATTGCACTTATGTTTTAATCTTTTGAGAAAAGAAGGGGCAAACAGAATTTTGATTACGTGTAATACTGCCAATACAGTTTCAAGAAAGATCATAGAAAAGAATATAGTAGTTTTTGAAAATATAGTAGACGGGGTCAGAAGATAGTGGATAGAACTATAAAAGGGTATTAAACATTAGGAGGTTTAAAATGAAAATATATAATAAATTAATTAGGGATAAGATACCTGAGATAATTGAAGAAAATGGTGAAAAATATCATTGCCATATTGCAGGTGATAAAGAATACTTAGAAGCTTTGAGAGCTAAGATTAATGAGGAGGTAGAAGAATTTTATGAAACTCCATCTATAGAAGAGATGGCAGATATATTGGAAGTTTTAAGGGCCTTAGGAGATTATTATGGTTTTAGTGAGGATAAAATTGAAAAAGCCAGGATAGAAAAAGATAGAAAACGGGGAGCATTTAAAAGGAGAATAATTTTAGAAAAAGTTGAAAAAAACAAGGTATAAAGCTGAGAATGTCTAATATCTAAGGAGGCTGCTATTGTAAATAGTAGATATATATAAGAGAGGCTGTCTCATATTGTATATAAACCTTTAAATTAGTGTAACCTATAATTACATTAATTTGGAGGTTTTTTATTGTGTTGAAAAAAGCACAAATGTAACAGTAAAAGTGAACAAACACTTTTAAAATTAGAAATTGGTTAGCCTTTATTATAATCACATTAGAAAAAGATTAGAAAAGTATGAAAATAAAAAAAATTAAAATCTAAATGAATTGTTACCTCTTTCACTTAATTAAAGAAAACTTATAAAAAGGCTAAAACCGAAGTAAAATAAAATAGATCATTTCACAATTTAATACCATTTTATTGTATAATTTTAATAGAAATAAAAAAAGTGGTAAAAATATCCTATATTAGGCTAAATTAAATATAACTGTAGAGATCAATATAGTAATTGGTGGCTACAACAGGAATTATAATAAACTTAGAGATCTATTGATGATTAGATCAAAATAAAATAAATAAAATTAATAGTTTAGATTTTAAATATTTAAGTTCCCGTAGTTCTATTTTTATCACTCATCAGTTATATAATTTTAGTATTTCTGTACTTAAACATTAGTCTTAACCTTCTTTTGTTAAAAAAAATTATTTTTTGACAAAAAAATCACAATCAAAGGGATCTAACTCGTTACGAATGAACTGAAACGAGATAGCTTGTTCTGTTTTAGGTTTGACATTAAGTAGAAAGTGAAGCTAAACTTCTATTAGTAAATAAAAAAATTAAGAATTTATATTTCTTAACAAAATTACTTTGGAGGTTTCAATGGAAGTTATAATTAATGGGTTAAATAGTATTGTTTGGTCACCGGTACTTGTATATCTTTGTTTAGGTGCAGGACTATTCTTTACACTAAAAACAAGCGGTGTTCAATTTATGATGATTAAAGAGATGATAAGGCTATTATTGGGAAAAGATGTTAAGGAGGGAGAGAAATCAGAGGATTCAATAAGCGGATTTGAAGCCATGTGTATGTCGGTTTCTGGAAGGGTAGGAACTGGAAACATTGCAGGAGTAGCTACAGCCATAGCATTGGGAGGACCCGGGTCTATATTTTGGTTATGGGTAATCTCATTATTAGGCGCTGCATCATCATATGTGGAATCTACATTGGGACAATTATATAAAGAAAAATTTGAAGGTGGATACAGAGGAGGACCTGCTTATTACTTTAAAAAAGGATTATTAGGCGGGAAGACCTGGTATGGAAATTTATTTGCCTTATCTACAGTGCTGGCTATGCTTATATGTATGCCGTCTACTCAATCAAATGTAATCGCAGGAAGTTTAAAAACAGCAGTAGGAGTTCCAGAGTGGGTGACAGGATTAATTATTGTAGGATTTTTAAGTGTCATTGTTTTTGGTGGAGCTAAGAGGTTAGCGAAGTTTGCCGGGATAGTGGTTCCATTTATGGCAGTAATATATATCATCATTGCAGTGATAGTGTTGGCACTCAATGCTGGGGATATCATCCCATCACTGACTTTAATAGTTAAATCTGCATTTGGAAAAGAAGAGGCTTTTGCAGGGATTGCCGGTGCAGCAATATCTTGGGGTGTAAAAAGAGGTATTTATTCAAATGAAGCAGGCCAGGGGACCGGACCAGCTTCAGCAGCAGCAGCGGACACATCGCATCCTGCAAAGCAGGGATTGATACAGGCATTTTCTATCTACATCGATTCGATATTTGTATGTACAGCTACAGCCTTGATGATTATCATTACAGGAGCATATAAGGTTTTTGATGGAGTTACCGGTAAGGTAATTTATGCAGGAAAGGGTGCAACCTCTAGTATGAGTATGGGAACAGTAGGAGCAGCTAATACATCTACAGCTTTAGATATCGGTATTGGGTATGGTGCATATATAGTTGCCATAGCTATTGTATTCTTTGCCTTTACTACACTATTAGCGTTTTTCTGGAATGGAGATACAGCATTAGTTTATCTAACTAAGGGCAGTGAAAAAGGGAAAAAAATCAGGTTTGTTTCAAAATTAGTATATCTTGGGTTTACATTTTCAGGTTCTGTAGCAGCAGGAGGAATGGCTTGGACCTTTGGAGATATCGGAATAGGAATAATGGCATGGATAAACATAGTAGGAATTTTAATCATGCATAAACCGGCGATTGCCTGTCTGAAAGATTATAAATTAAGAATGAAGGAAAACAGAGAAGATGAGTGGGACTTTAATCCGAATAAGATTGGAATTCAAGGAGAATTTGCTGTCTGGGATGAAATAAGAAGAGAAGGAAGAGACACAGTAATAGTTGAAGAGGGAGCAGCAGAATTAAAAATATCATAGGATAATAAAAAAGAGCAAGTCGATTTAATCTGTCGACTTGCTCTTTTAAAATAAAATTATAATTTTTACTCCTTAAAATCCACCTTAGCCTGGGGAAGTGACCGACTGTCTTTAGAGATTTTTATTTCGATTCTTTTGGAAGAAACCCTATTTGTAAAGAAGTTCAGGATATATTGTTTTCTCTCCTCCATGAGATCTTCTAAGGTCATTTTTGAACCTATTCTCTGGCCTGAGAGGATACCGGTGATGGATTTGGTGGCTATAAGATTCTTTTCTATATTATTATTGGTATAGAGGGTAAAGGTAACCTTAGAGTTTGGATTTTCTGTAAGTATATTTACAATTTCACTCAGTTTGTCTCTCTCTAATTTACTCAATTCATTTGAAAGGTATTGAAAGTAAATGGTCTTGATCTCGTTATTTTCCAAGGGGAGGATCTTGGAAATTATAGTCTGAGGAGATCTGGCTGCTTTTACCAGACCACTCATAAGACTACTGGAAACAATTGTGGTTATACCTAACTTTGGATTTGTAAGGTCACCGGTTATAGGAAGGGTGAGATTGATATTTCCATATTTATCAATAAGAACTTTTATTATAGATCCTAGAGGAATTTCCTTGGAATAACCGGTAGATTTTCCCAATACCACCTTTGAGATGGTTATATCATGCTCTGAATCTAATTGACCGGCTTTCACATTAACCTTTCCTTTGGACGACAGAAGTCCCCCGTCAAACTCGTTGGGAAGGCTTTTTCTGAGGTAATTGTTAAAATCAGGTATTTTTAACTTAGTAACATTGAAAACTCCGCTAAAGGTAAGTGTCTTAGGTGAAAAATCCCAATCTTCCTTCAGGGTAAGATTTCCGTTGAGCTGTATTTTTTCTATTCCTATAATGGAAAAACCTGCATCTATAGAAAATCTTTTATTTTTTTCAGTGGTAAAGTTTACAGCTGAGATTCCTATATTGTCATAAACCGATGTTTTTTTCAGTCCCCTGTAGGTAACTTTTCCATTTTTAATTTTAATTTTTGAAGCTGATATTACAGGAAGAGGTTTTTTCTCCTTTTGTTCATCGGGAATTTTTGAAGACACTTTTATATCACCGGACTCTTTAGGAGGTTCTCTTAGGTCTATCATGGGTGAGGTCAGGGAGATGGAGCCAAATTTTATTGTTTTAGGAGATAGCTCCTTCACACCTATATCACCTTTAGATATTTTAAACTTAGTTTCATCTTTTATTTTTCCATTTAGATTCAAAAAAGAGAAATTGCTTTTTAAAAGAGTGACTTCCTCTTTTTTTAATCTGAAATCCATCTTAGAACGAATATTTTCTATAAACATTTCCATAGAATCAGATTTTTTTATGTAGAGATCAGAGGCAGAAAAACTTCCCTTGGAACTCATACTATCCTTTGAATAATCTAAAAAAGATGAATAATTGATAATTCCATTCAACTTATAAGGAAGCATTTCGATATAAGGGGTCAATATCTTAAGGTCTAAATTTGAAATAGATATATTCCCCTTTGCCTTGAGATCTGACAACATATCTATATCGTCTAACTTTATATTCAAGTCTCCCTTTAAGGAAGCGGAACTATTTATAAGTATATCAACTACAAAATTTGAATTAATTTTTTTATTGGATATATTATTTCCATTGAGATAGACATTTTCAAAGGAGAGATCCCCTGTAACTATCCGACCCTTTCTCAACTTAAGACTGTCTATCACAACTTCAATTTCCTCTTCTTTAGAAAGTGACTTATCACCTTGGGAGGTAGCTTCTTCTGCAGGAGAACTTTTAGAATCTTCAGGAGATATTTTTGTATTTAAATCTAAAAAAAAGCTGCTAAACTTCACTGAGTCTAAAATAATTTTTTTCTTATTCAAACTACTCACTGCAACTGCGAGATCTCCATTAAAAAAATTCTGACCTTTTTTATCTTTGATATTAAGTATTTTTAGATCTAGTGGACCGGAGAGGGAGTAGGAGTTATCATCTAAATTATACGCCGAAGAGACCTTACCGGAAAGAGATTTAAGCAGAATATTATGAAGCTGGGTCTTCTTTCCTATGAGTTTTAGATCTTCGGTAAATATATCTGACTTTAATGTGATATTGGGATAGTTATAGGAATAATTTCCTTTGAGATTAACATTTTTGATCTCAGCCTCATATGGGAGATTCTTTTGAATAGAATCAGGAAGTGCCAAAGATGGGGTATCCAATGTAAAGTTTCCTTTAAAAATAAGAGATTTAAGGGGATCAAATCCCATGGAATAATCCAAGACCTCAACAAGGGACTGAGATGAAAAATTTATGGTGTTGTTAAGGGTAAAGGAAAGTGCAGCAGATGACTTATTCTGAGGAACATTTCTCAGATCCTTGAGATCTAAATCGATGTCTGTAAATATAAGATCTCTGTAAGAAAGGGAAGATCTTTTAATGATAAACTCATCTATCCTTATATCTTTTAGTAGGGGACTTTTCATCCCTGCAGATTTTGGACTGATTTCCTGTTTTTTCTCAGGGGTAGACCCCTTTTTTTCTTTTTGAAAAATAGATAAGCTGCTTTGGGTGTTTTTTATTTCTACTTTTTTTAGGTTTAAGGATATCTCGGGAATGGTCAGACTTTCCAGGTCGACAAAGATATGTTCAGAGTTTAGAACCTGTTCGCCCTTTTCATCTTCAACAAGGATATTTGAACCGATTATATTTCCTCCTGCCTGAAATATTTTTTTCAGGTAGTTACCTTGAATAAAGATATTACCTTTAATATTCCCAGATAAACTAAGGTCACCTTTTTCCTTGGAAGAAAAGGTGTTATTTAAGTGAAATCCCTGGGAGACCAACGAGGTGTTTAACAGACCGGTTTTTGTATTAACTTTAATTTTTATATCAACGAGTCCGCTGCCTAAGATATTTAGATTAGCAGACAGGTCCAAGTCATTGTTTTCATAGGTAGATTCAGGAACCTTAAGGGTTATTGTATTCATTGATTTTAATATCCCATCTGGCCTGATAAAAGTCAGGTTTTCTATTGCAATATTGTGAACTTCTACCTCTCTTAAAAAGCCTTGTGAAGAGGCCGTAGAAGCCGACTCTTTTATTTTTGGAGAAGTTTCAGTATTATCTTTTGAGTTATCTTCTAAACTAATAAGGTTTAAAGCAGGTTCAATGAGGCGGACCTCACTTATAGAGAGTTTTCTTCTAAAAAGTTTAAGAGGATCGGTATTTATCTCTATGGATTTGAGAGACAGCAGTGGTTGCTCTTCCCCGTTCCATATAGTCACATTACGGGAAAAAAGAGTACCTGTGAAAGGGTTTAACCAGAGACTGCTAATAGTTACTCTTCTGTTTAGACTACTTTCTAAATATGAAGTGACTACTCCTTTTAAAATAAGGTTTGTACCTATCATCAAAAGAAATACAATTGTACCTAGAGATAGTAGAATAATCTTATATATTTTTTTCATAATCATCCTCCCCTGAAAACAAAGTCTTTATTATAATTTAGAGAAAAGACTTGTTTTATCCTGCTTAATTTTTTCTGAATAAAAAATAAATTTCAAATAGGATATTTTAGTTTCAGAAGTATGGATGTTTTATTTAATTTTTTTGAGGGAATGAAAATAAAAAAAGCTTGAGACCCGTAGGAAACAAGCTTTTAAATTTTGTTTTTTAGTAGATAACCTCTGCCTTACTTCCCCTAATAGTTTTTTCTACTTTGATCTGGCTGGTTATTGTCTGCTTTAATTCATTGACGTGGGATATGATTCCCACAGTTCGACCACTCGTTTTTAATTCCATTAAAATATCCATAGCTACAGAGAGGGACTCCTCATCTAGTGTACCAAAACCTTCATCTATAAAGACTGAATCGAGCTTTATCCCCCCATTTTGAGCCTGTACTACATCGGATAATCCCAGAGCTAAAGCCATAGATGCTTTAAAAGTTTCACCTCCGGAGAGAGTTTTAATGCTCCTTTCCTTTCCTGTATGGGAATCGAAGACATTTACCTCTAATCCTGAGCCGGCATTTCCTTTTTTAGCAGTATCCAGCCTCATATGGTATTGATTGTTTGTCATTAGGCTGAGCCTGTCGTTAGCTCTGTCTAAGACATCTTGGAAATAAACTGCTAAAACATAGTTTTGAAAAGTTATATTATTTCTTTTTTCTCCATATTTACCCACTGATATCTCATAGAGTTTATTAAAAATTTTATACTGTTTCTCTTTCTCTTCCAATACCTTTCTACTCTCATCTAGTTTTTTTTCAGGATTGGTAAAGCTGTTCAGTTTAGTCTGTTTTTTATTTATAAACCTGTCTATCTCCTCAATCTCCTGAGTTAATAACTTGCTTTTTTCATTTAACTTCTCCAAATTTATCGAATCTGCTTTTTTAAATTTTTCAGATTCAGAGATTATAGTTTTTTGTTTGATGACCTCCTCACGATAAGTTTTGATCTCCTCATTCAGGGGGTCTACAAGGATAGTGAGTATAGACTGATACTCATCTAAATCTTTAAAATTATTTTTTATCAGAGTTTCATTCCATCTATGTTCTTGAGTTTTAATAGTTTTAGTTAACTTGTTAATGTCGTCTTCAACAGCTTTTAACTGAATACCTTGAGTTTTAATCTCCTCTTTTAAAGTTTCAAGATCTTTAATAGTCGTTTGAAGTTCCCTACATCTATTCTGTGCAGATTCTAAAACTTTTTCAAACTTTTCAATATTCAGTTTATTTTCTTGGAATTTTTTTTGTATCTCCAAATTGCCATGGGTAAAACCTTCTATTTGAGAAGTTGAAACTTCTAAATCGGTCGTGATTTTACTTTCCTTTGCAATGGCTTGGATGATTTTATCATTATTTTCATTTTTATCTAGAATAGCTTTATCCAGGTCAGCCTGTGTAGGCAAAGTCTCTAACTGGATGTTAAGATCAGATATTTTATCTTGGTATTCTACCTTTAAATTTAACAGACTGATTTTATCACCTGGAAGATTATTAGGAGTAATTAATTCTAATAATTTAGCGTTTTCAGATTTTAATTGATCTTTCAATGTGAGGAGATTACCTTCACAAAGATTTAACCTTTCTTTGGAAACTTCATACTCGTTTTTATTTTTATCCAATTCTCTTTTGGTAGGACAATCTGCGGGTTTTTTAGGAAGGTTCGGGTGGGTCGTAGAACCACATACCATACAAGGCTTTCCTGTTTCTAACTCCTTTGACAGGTTATAAGCTTCATTTTGAACCCATATATTATGGAGATCAGTATAAATTTTCAATTTTGCTTTAGTTATCTCTAACAGTCTGTTTTCATCTGTTTTTAATGATTTTATCCTGTCTTCAAGGAAAGAAATATCATTTGCCTTAGACAGGATAGGAGTTAAAATAAGCTGTTTTTTTTCTAATACTCCCTTATTGTCATTAATTTCTTTACTCCTCTCCAGCTCTTTTTTCAGGGTGGACTCAATGTGTTCAAGGTGATGTTTTTGAAAATTTAAATGTTTAATACTCCTTTTGGTATCCCGGAGTCTTCTGGTTAACTTTTTTATCTCTTTATTTAAATTAATTACCTCTTTCTCATTGGAAATAAAAACTTTTAGATCTCCCTCTAAAATACTCATCTTACTTATAAATTTGGATTTCTCCTCCAACTCATCTTTTAATCCATCGTAATTATCAATATTTATTTTAGAGTTTACCTCCAGTTTTTCAAGGGTATTTCTGCCTTCTGAATACTTTGATTTTTTAGATTCCAGATTTCTTTTAGAATCTAAAAGTATTTCACACTCCCCCTTTATCTTCATAGCATCTTGGTTTCTCTTTATTTGATTTTTTTTAAACTCAATATCTTTATCCTGCTGCTGAAGGAGTAAAAGGGAATTCTCAGCTGAATTTAATTTCTTTATTCCCTCATTGATAATTTTAGACTCCTCAATTTCCTTGGTAAGACCTACAATATCTAATTTTGATTTTTCAGCTTTCTTTTCTTTTATAAGAGATTCCAAGGAAAACTTATTTGAGCTTATTATACTGGTAAGTTTCTCATATTCCAAAACTTCATTTTTTAAGAGAATTTTCCATACTTCATCTTCTATCTCCAAAGTTCTCAAGGCAGCAAAGAGATCTCCCTTACTTTTATAGATATTTTTCCTGATATTATCCGACCTGTCTTTTAGTCTGTAACTGATCTTTTCATAGATATCGGTATTGAAGATCTGTTTCAGTATCTCTGATTTTTGGTTGGAATTGGATTTGATAAATTCACTGAAGGACCCCTGGGCCAGCATGATTATCTTTTTAAATTGTTTATAGTCAAGCTTTATAATATCTTCCTCGATAAATTTATCTACCTGTGTTTTATTGGTTTTGATTTCGTCTTTAAATTCAATCTCCACACTTTCGCTTTTTTTTGAAAATTTCCCGTTCCTATTGATATATTCATATGCAGGAGTTCTTTTCACACGGTATTCGACACCATCCAGATCAAATGTATATTCTACATAGGCTTTAGATTTTTCCTTGTCGTCGATATAGTCACAGATTATACCGTTTTTTTTCTCATTATCATCGAAATTAGCTTTTCCGAACAGGGCATAGGTAATCCCGTCAAATATAGATGTTTTCCCTGCTCCTGTAGCTCCGGTGATAAGAAATAACCCCTCCTCATTGAGTTTTGAAAAGTCAAGATCAACCTCACCGGCATAGGGACCGATCCCCATCATCTTAAGTCTTATAGGTCTCATTAATGAGCCACCTCCTTGATTTCATTGATGACATCTCTTAATTGTTTCATCTCCTCATCATCTATTTCGATTCCTACACTGTGGCCCAAATCTTCAAAAAGCTGGTCAGCCGGGATCTTATGGATCTCTTTGGAGGAGTGATCTTTATCCATGGGATCAATAGTTGAGATCTCTATTCCAAGTTCCATTATCTGAGAATATCTGCTCCTCAGCTTATTCATGGCATCCAAGACACTTTCAGTGAGAGTTATCTTCAAATATGCATCTCGATCTATATCAGTTTCCATAATTTCATCGAAAGTACCCTTTAATTCGATCATGGGATATCTATCCTTTATCTCAATTTGTTCCAGATCAAATTTATTTTTGTCGATCTCTATAACAGTCAGTGATTTTTTTTGATTTTTTTCAGAAAAAGAGTATTTGATAGGAGAGCCGGCATATCTTACCCTTTCACTTTTAACCTTCCGGTTGCCGTGGAGGTGACCCAGGGCTGTATAATCAAAGTCTAAGAAATATCTTTCAGCAACAGATTCTTTCCCTCCTATGGCTAATATCTTTACAGAATCTTCCCTCTCTATCTCTTTTTCATCATCTCCACTGCCGATAACAAATCCGTGATAGAGAGCTATGTTAACTCTGCTACTATCTAAATTTTTAGAGGCTTCACCTGCAATAAATTTCATAGTATCATCATAGGTAGAGATTGTCAGATCCCTCTCCTTTATAACTGTTTCAAACTTTTTCCTTATGGCAGCGGGAGTAACAAAGGGCATCAAATAGAAATCAAAATTATCTACACTTATTTTATTGACCAGTTTTTTATATTCTCCAAGGATATGAAGACCCTGTTTAGCCAGGATACCCCTTGAAAAATCTAGTCTTGCAGGACTGTCGTGATTACCGCTTATGGCGATTACACGGACCTTTAATGTATTGATCAGGTGGGACAAAAAATCGTCCAATAGTTGGATAGATTCTTCTGAAGGGACAGATCTGTCGTAGATATCCCCTGCAATTAAAACAGTTTCTACTCTATGTTTTGAAATTGCACTATATATTTGTTCAAAAATATTCCTTTGATTTTCAATCATAGAATATCCGTTGACTTTTTTTCCTATGTGGAGATCACCCAGGTGCATTATTTTCATTTTACCTCCTCTAACATCGATGTTTAACTGATGTTTCCCGGTAAATTCTTATAAATGTCAAGCTTCTTTAAATTATCTTTTAAATTTTTCTTAAAATACTTAATGATGATTTTAAAGGCTTAAGAATATTGCGGTAGTTCAGCTTTTAAGATAATAATACCAATAAAAAAATAAAAAAGCAACGTGACGTTGCATCCAGACAGATATAATTCCTCGAGATAAAAAAAATCTCCACATGGGAGATTTTTTTTTTAATATTTTATTGCTTTCTATTTACTTTCCTCAGTTTTATTTTTCTCATCTTTTTTATCCGGGTCAAATGCTTCAATTAATTTTTCATATTCAAATTTGTTGGCAATATCATCCTCTTCATGGAATTTTTTTAGATCATCCATAGGGATCCCTGTTTTCTTAGAGATATTCTCCATAGAATGTTTTTCAATTTCAAGCAGATGTTTTATATAAGCTATAAATTTTTCATGATAATGTTTAGACATAATAATCACCCCTGGTTAATTTTTTTAAATTTTCACTCTAATTATAATCTACACCTTAAATTTGTATTTCCTTTTTTATACAAATAAAAAATCTCCCTAATTAATTAGATAACAAGTCTAATTAATTAGGGAGATTAAGAATCTATATTTTTTTTACAAATTCAGTTTTTAATTCCATAGACCCAATTCCATCAATTTTACATTTGATGTCATGATCTGCATCTACTAATCTTATGTTTCTAACTTTAGTTCCTTTTTTTACTACAAGGGAACTTCCTTTTACTTTAAGATCTTTGATTACGCTAACTGTATCTCCGTCTACTAAGATATTTCCATTGCTATCTTTGTACACCTTTTCTGCATTTTCTTCAGCTTCGATCTCTGGGTTCCACTCGTATGAACATTCAGGACAGACCATAAGGTTTCCATCTTCATATGTATATTCTGAATTGCATTTTGGACAATTTGGTAAAGTTTTCATGATTTTATTTCTCCTTTTACTATCTGTAATTTATTTTTTAACTATAGTTTTTTATACAAAATAAAAAAAAACTCAAGCACAATATTATACAATATTTTGATATGAAAATCAAGTTCAGTGTTTTTATTCCTATAAAATCTGATATTTTATATAAATCACTAAAAACTTTTATCAACTTATTAAAGTTAATTTTTTTTAGGAGCAAAAAAAGTACTTTAATTTTTATAAAGATTATTACCTCTAAAACATCTATGAATAAAGTTGTATTAGCTTTTATTTTAATGGATGATGTGGTAAACTTTAGGTAAACAAAATAAAAAAATAATTGTCATTTTTGATATTTATTTTTTTTAAAATGAACATAATATATGGGGGAGAGAGATGGAAATTCTTTTAGATAAAATAGTAAAAAAAAATAAAATTAAAACAAAATTTGGGAATGTAGCAAACTATATACCTGGACTGGATAAAGCAGAAAAAGAGGATTTGGGGATATGCTTATTAGATATGGATGGAAATAGGTATTTTTATGGTGATTATGATAAAAAATTTACTATTCAAAGTGTATCTAAACCCATAGCCCTTATGCTGGCTATGTTGGATAATGGTGTAGATTATGTATTTTCAAAAGTGGGCACTGAGCCTACAGGAGATGCTTTTAATTCTATGATCAGACTGGAAACAGCTATTATAAAAAAACCTTACAATCCAATGATAAATGCCGGAGCTATAGCAGTTTCATCTATGATAAAGGGAGAGAATAAGGAAGAGAAGTTTGAGAGACTGTTGGATTTTTTCAAACTGGTAACTGAAAACGATACATTGACATACAATGAGGAGATATATTCAGGAGAAAACAGGACTGGAAATAAAAACAGGGCTATGGCTTACTTTATGAAGGATCAGGGTGTAATAGAATCTTCTGTAGAAGAGAGTCTGGATGTATACTTTAAACAGTGTTCTATAGAAGTAACTACAATGGATCTTGCTATGGTTGGGATGTTTTTGGCTAGAAACGGAAGGCTGTCTACTGGGGAAAAAATAATATCTGATTATGAGGCTAAGGTTGTAAAGTCGTTGATGATGACCTGTGGAATGTATGATGGATCAGGAGAGTTTGCTTTAAAAGTAGGAATACCATCTAAAAGTGGAGTAGGAGGAGGAATAATGTCTGTTCTTCCGAATAAGATGGGGATAGGAATATATGGTCCGGCTTTGGATAAAAAAGGTAACTCCATAGGTGGAGACGGTATATTGGAAGATCTGTCCAAAGAATTGGATCTAAGCATATTTTAAAAAATGTAATTTAGAGATAAGGGAGGCTTTTATGGAGATAAAATTTTATAATCAAAATGCTGTGGATAAGAAAAAATATTCGGTAATTATTCCCCTGTACGAAGGAAAATTAGTTTTAGTTAAACATGAAGAGAGAGACACCCTGGAGCTGCCTGGGGGACACATAGAAAAAGGTGAAACAGCAGAGATGGCAGCTAAGAGGGAGTTGTATGAAGAAAGCGGTGCAACCAGTTTTGAGCTGACCTATCTATGTGATTATAGTGTAGAAAGAGATGGAGACTTGAATTATGGAAGTGTTTTTATGGCTGCAATAAATAAATTTGGTGATCTGCCTAATTTTGAGATGGAGGATAAAATTCTGGTGGAAGAAATCCCTTCAAATCTTACCTATCCAGAGATTCAGGGAGAATTTATAAAAAAATATTTGATAAAAAATGGAGAAAAATTTGAATTTAAAGCTAAAAAAATTTAGGAGGGAAAATTGAATTTAGACAAAAATAAATTTTTAGAGGATAATAAAATTCATGATAGCTATCATGAATTTTTTACTTTAGAGATAATCCAGGAAATAGAGAAGATAATGGAAACAATCAGCAACTATACTCCTGCCAAAAAAGATATATTTAAAGTGTTTAGAGATGATCTAAACAGGGTAAAAGTAGTGCTTTTGGCCATGGATCCATATCCACAGAAAGGAGTCGCTACAGGTCTGGCATTTGAAGTGGAGAAGGACTCATGGATGGACAAGGGGGTAAATACCTCATTAAAAAATATGGTGAAATTAATTTATAAAACTTATATGGGGGAGATCCCTACAGTAGATAGGCTAAGAAAGGAAATTAGCGATAAAACTTTTGATATTCTGCCCCCCAATGAATTATTTAAGTCCTGGGAATCCCAAGGGGTACTTCTCTTAAATACTGCACTGACTGTGGAGATAGGAAATTCCGGGAGTCATATTAAATTATGGGGTAATTTTACAGAAAAACTTATAGGGTTTATAGAGAAAAAAAATAATAATATTATATTTTTACTCTGGGGGGCTAAAGCCGGGAAATATAAAAAGTATATTGAGAAATCCCAGATAATAGAGCACAATCACCCGGCTATATGTGGAAACTTAAAAAATCCAAAAGATTTTTTGAATGGCGAAAGTTTTGAAAAAACACGGGACTTGGTCCAGTGGACAGGAAAGGTATAATCAGCAATAAAAAATTTAAATTTTTTATATAATAAACGAGAACCATAGAAGGAGAAAAACAATGAAGTATTTTTTATTTACGGACCATCCAAAGGGTGGATTAGATACAGTCAGCGAGGAGATTGAAGAGAGGATCAGAAGGTATTTTAGCGGAATAGATACCATAGAAACAAAAGTTACACTGAAGGGAAAGGAATATAATGCCGTTATAGACTATGCAATGTTTGCAAATTTAACTAATTTTGATTGTTTTAATTGTGTTGAACACTGCTGCGGTGATGCCCCGGCAATATTCAATAAAAAAATTAGACATTTTATATTGGAGAATAAAGAGAGTTACAATAAACTTACCAAGACTCTGGATATATTGGAGGAGCTGGGGAATGATAGTGATGAGATAGAAGATATGATTTTAGAGGAGGATGTGCTGGTTCCTTCTAAGTATTTAGGCAATGAGGTAGACCTGTGTGCCTGTGCATATACTCCTAAAAATGGTCAGACTCTGTGCTCACTGCACTCGATTTGTCTGGATAAAAATATGAGTCCCAAAGAAATTATAGATAATAAACCACTCATATGCAGTATATGGCCACTGGAGATAATCCTGGATGAAGAGACAAATACTCTCTACTTTACACTGCCTGATGATTTTACTAATAATTTCACTATAGAGAATTTTTATACAAAATCCTGTATAAATATAGACTTTGCTATGAGTCCGATTTTCAGAAGGGAAAATCCAAATGGTTTCCTTGAAGATGACTTTAAACCCTTTATAGTTACCTATGGTGAAACCTTAAAAAACATCCTGGGAGAGGATATTTATAATAAAATAAAAAATAAATTATTAGAGGAAGAGATATTGGAAAACGGTGATTTTGTAATAGAAATAGAACAAATAAACAGAGTATTGACATAAAAGAGTATAAATAAATGATATTTTTTAACGAAAAATGTTGCATTTTTTTAACCTTTAGTTATATAATAGTTTTAAGGAGTTTAATACTAAAAAATTATTCGGGGGATTTAATTATGCATAAAGTAAGATTAGAAGATATTCAAATGGCACAAAAAGTTTTAAAACCGGTTATAAAGGACACTTGTTTATTAGAGTGTAAAGAGTTAAGTAAGATAACAGGTGGAAATGTTTATTTAAAGACAGAAAACCTTCAGTTAACGGGATCATTTAAGATTAGAGGAGCTTTTAATAAGATAAGCAACCTAAGTGAGGCAGAAAAGGCAGCTGGTGTAATTGCATCTTCAGCTGGAAATCATGCTCAAGGGGTAGCACTTAGTGCAACTAAATTAGGAATAAAATCAACTATAGTGATGCCGGAGATCGCACCACTAGCAAAAGTAGCAGCAACTAAAAACTTTGGTGCAGAGGTAGTGTTACACGGTTCTGTATATGACGATGCCTATGCAAAAGCTTGTGAGATCCAAAAAGAAACTGGAGCTACATTCTTACATCCATTCGACGATAAGTTTGTAATTGCAGGACAGGGAACTATAGGATTGGAGATCTTGGATCAATTAGAAGATGTAGATGCAGTTCTTGTACCAATTGGTGGAGGAGGAATCTTAGCTGGAATCTCTACTGCTATAAAAGCAATCAAGCCAAGTGTAAAAGTAATTGGTGTAGAAGCAGCTCATGCACCTTGTATGAAGAGTGCAATTGAAAAAGGTGAAGTTTATACAATCGATTCAAAAGCTACAATAGCTGATGGAATTGCTGTAAGAAGAGCTGGAGAGTTAACTTATGAGATCATCAAGGAGAATGTAGATGAATTCGTAACTGTTACAGAAACTGAGATAGCTAAAGCTGTATTATTATTATTAGAAAAGGGTAAGATAGTAGCAGAGGGAGCAGGAGCAGTATCGGTAGCAGCACTTTTAAACAGTGACTTAGATCTTAAAGGTAAAAATATAGTATCTGTAATATCTGGTGGAAACTTAGATGTTAACCTTATGGAAAGAATCATTAACAAAGCCTTAATCGGTGAAAACAGAAGATATACATTAAAGGTAAAATTAGTGGATAAAGCCGGAGAGATGACTAAATTATTAGGATTAATAGCTGAATTAAAGGCTAATATCTTAACTTTAAATCAAACAATGTATAAAAATTCCCTTGCAATTGGTGAGCAGGAAGTAAAACTTACACTGGAAACTTTTGATAAGGGACATACTGATAAAATTGTAGCAAAATTAACTGAAGAAGGATACGAAATATTAGGTTAATTAGAAGTTGATATAGAGTCAGAAAAGACCCAATATATATTGGGTCTTTTTTTTAGAACTGCTTTTAAAGTGCAAAACTTTTATAAATAAATAACAGATTGAGGAGGAGATAGATGGCAGAGCTTAGGATACCCAGGGAAGAGGAGAGGATAGAGCTGGAAAAGCACTATGAGTGTGTGAGAGAAGGATGTGTATATGCAGAAGCCCTCTTGTCTGTAACCTATAATATGTTCGGGACTGCTTCATTGCCAAGGATAAGATGTACAAGTGGTAATTTTTATTTGAATCCTGAGAGCAGGATCTGTGGTAATTTTTGTAAGTCGTTATAATTTAAGTTATAATAGAGGAAATTATAGATGAGTTGGAGGAAAGATGTTTTTTATAGGAGTTTTTGGAATTGGACAAAAAAGAAAAATACTTAAAGAAGTAAAGTTTAAATGCACAGGATGTATGGAAGGAAAAGCGGTTTTAATTCAACAGAGTAAAAGTTTTGATTTGTTTTTTATTCCTGTATATCATTGGGATAAAGTATTTTTTATAAACTGTTTGTCTTGTGGAAGTTTATATAAAGTCAAAGAAGAAAAAATCAATAAAATAATTGAGAGTTCTAAAGTAGAATATGACGATATAGAGGATATTATCTATGAAAAAATCAGTTGTCCAAAGTGTGGTACCGGAATAGATAAAAGTTTTAAATATTGTCCAAAATGTGGGGAGAAGTTATAAAAAAATTCTATTTTTATTATTATATCAAGGAATTATAAATTAATTTTATCAGCATAGTAATTTTTACTTAAGTATAAGATTTTTTATTATCCAGAAAATTATATCAGAAAGGTGATAGGACCATTAGTTTATCATAGTAAATACAGGATTTTCAGATAAAATTTACGGAATAAATAAAAGACTATAAAACCTAAATTGTGCTTGTCTGGATGCAGCGTCACGTTGCTTTTTTTAGATAGAGTGACAAAATAAAAAAAAACTTATATAATATAAGAAATTAATTTATAGAAAAGGGAGTAAGTATGTTAAAAATACATTTTGTTAGACATGGACAGACCGAGTGGAACGTTATAAAAAAATTACAGGGGCATCTTAATTCGCCATTGACCGAAGAGGGAGTGGAGCAGACAGAACTTCTCTACGAAAAACTGAGATATGTTGATTTTAATAAAATATATACAAGTCCCCAGGGGAGAGCACTTCACACTGCCAGAATCTTAAAGGGAGAAAAAGATATAAAGATCCTGGAGCTTTGTGAGATTATGGAGATGGGATTTGGAGATGTAGAAGGTCTGGAAAAAGAAAAATTTAAAGAGAAACATCCGGAAGCTTTTATGAATTTGTGGACCGATGCTGTAAAATATGACCCCAGTGATTTTTCCGGAGAATCTTTTGTAGAGGTTGAAAAAAGAGCTATAGAAGGTCTGGAAAAATTAGTAGAGGAAAATAAAGCAGGAGATATCATGGTAGTCAGCCATGGGATGATATTGAAGGTTATATTCGGCTATGTATTAGGCCATGGTTTGGATAAGTTCTGGATAGACCCGGTACCTCAAAATACCAGTGTGACAACTATCAGTTATAATGACGGTGAATTTAAGATGGAAAATTTTTCTAATATAGATCATTTAGAAAATGTAGAAGAGATAAGCTATATATAGCAGTATTTAAATATGTCCAGTTTATTAATTAATTGTGATAGTTTTATGGTTCGCAAACAAAAGTCCGATAATTAAATGATATAAATTTTAAATTAAAAATAATAAAATCAAACCTAGAAAAAATAAAGCATATAGAATATAATAAGACGATAATTTTTTATAATTATAAATAAATATAAGAGGAAGGTATTAGAAATGAAAATAGCTATTGGCAGCGATCACGGTGGATTTGAATTAAAGGGAAAAGTTATTAATTTTTTAACGGAAAAAGGACATGAAGTTTTAGATCTAGGATGTAACTCTACAGATTCTGTGGATTACCCTAAATATGGAAGATTAGTAGGAGAAGCAGTAGTTGAAAAAAAAGCTGATAAAGGAATTGTAATCTGCGGAACTGGAATAGGGATTTCTATTGCTGCAAATAAAGTAAAAGGTGTAAGAGCTGCGCTATGCACAAACACAACAATGGCTAGACTGACTCGTGAACATAATGATGCTAACGTATTATCTATGGGAGCAAGAATGGTAGGAGATATCTTAGCTTTAGAAATGGTAGATGTTTTCTTAACTACTGAATTTGAAGGTGGAAGACACCAAAAAAGAATAGATCAATTAGAGGGATAGATAAAATTTATATTTTAGGAGGTAGAGTTTATGAGTACATTATTTACAAAAATAATTAACAGAGAAATTCCGGCATCCATAGTATATGAAACTGAGAAGGTGATTGCTTTTAATGATATCAATCCCCAGGCACCGGTTCATGTTTTGGTAGTTCCTAAAAAAGAGATACCTACATTAAATGATATTGAAACGATAGACTGTGAATATCTAATGGAGATGTATAAGGCTATAAAGGAAATTACCAGAGATTTAAAGATCGCAGAGGATGGATACAGAGTAATCACAAATTGCAATACCCATGGAGGGCAGGAAGTGTTTCACCTGCACTTTCATATCCTAGGCGGAAAAGCGTTAGGTTCTATGGTATCTTCAAAGTAATAATATTTAGACAGAAAAAATCAGGTATAAATACCTGATTTTTTTATTTATCACAAAACAAAATTATTTGAATTTAAGGTTTTGAGAAGAGGATTAAACCTCCCCTTTTTTTATTATAGAGAAAATATAAAAATGTTAGATGAATTACTACATTTAAACTTTGATCATGTTTAAATGGATGCAACGTCACGTTACTTTTTTATAAAAAAAAGGAAATAAAAGAAAATTTGATAATAGATGTAAATGTCAATCAAGAATTGACCCATGTGGCAGTTAATTTTTGACCCACCTAAGGGTAATTAAAAAGTGACCCACCCTGCCTATTTCGCAGAGACCCTGTAAGAGTCACCATTCATGTTTAAAATATGTCCTCTAAATGTTACGCGATCTATTAAAGCTGTTGTTAACATTGTATCAGGGAAGAATTCTTCCCACTCTGAAAATGCTAAATTAGTAGAAATTATAATACTTCCCCTCTCACTTCTTTCTGAAATCACTTGAAATAGGAGTTCTGATTGATGTTTGTTAAAGGAGAGGTAGGAAAGCTCATCTATTATGAGTAGATCTAATCTTGCTAATTGCCTTAAGAATCTCCCTAAATTACTATTTTCTTGCGCTTCAACTAATTTATTTGATAAGTTAGCAGCTGTAGTAAAGTACACCTTATGTCCACAGTTGCAAGCTTTAAGTCCTAGAGCTATAGAAAGATGTGTCTTTCCAGTTCCTGGGTTCCCTATCATTATTATATTTTCTTTTTTTTTTGATAAACTCACAGCTGGAGAGTTCGCCTACTACTGAAGGTTTTAAATAGCTAAGACGTTTAACTTCAAACTCTTCTAGCGTTTTTTCAAAGGGAAATTTAGCTCCGCGCTTTAACCTGAAAAGTTTATTGTCTTGTCTAGTTAATACTTCCTTTTCTAATAGTGTAAGCAGAAATTCTTCATATCCTTGTTTTGAATTTATTGCTTGGCGCTGAACCTCATGATAGTCTTTGAAGCTAGATAGTTTTAAAGCTTTGGAAAAAAGTTTAATTTTTTCACTAATTACACTCATTGGATCACCTCTTGGGAAATTAAGTTATCATATTTACCTAAATTATTTCTTTGAACTTCTATTTGGTCGTTGATTTTAGGAAGACCGACTTCTTCTCTTAGATATTCTAAAAAGAGTTTTGAATCTCCTTTAGAGTGATACATTTCAAAAATTGCTTTAGGAATATTTTGTATAACTGGATCAGCATTAAATACAGCTCGCGGTTTTCTTTCTAAAGCTTTAAGATAGTGAATTAATTGATAACTATGCTTATTTTTTTTAAATATTCTCTGGTGAATTGCAACAACTTTACCTTTATGAAGAAATTGTATTTCTGAATGACCAGTTTTTAAAATCACCTCAGTTCCTACTAATTCACAGGGTAATGAATATTTATTAGTTTCAAAAGTTACAGTTGAAAACTTAGTGACTCTTTTATAGTCTCTTTTAGAAATATCTAGTGAATGGCTAGGAAGCTCTAAAAGGTTATTAGCTTCAATCTGGAATTTTTGTTTAACACTTAAGCTTTCACCGCCAACTTTATGATTTTCTAAGTAGTTATCACAAGCCTTTTTTATTTTGATATTTAACTCATTCAAACTTTTAACTCTAGGGATAGGAACCATAGTATTTCTTCTGATAAGTCCTACTAAATTTTCAACCAAACCTTTTTCATTTCCACTTCTAACATTGCAAAATTTAGGTTTAAAAGCATAATGAGCAACGAGAGTTCATACCCTTTAGTTATTTTAGTTACATGTTTTCCATAGCCTTCTGATACAGCAACTCTGGCATTATCAAAGAGAACTTCTCTAGGAATACCACCAAAATATTCAAAAGCAGAGATGATCCCATCTAAAAAACATTCTTCTCTTTCTGCGAAGTAGGCCTTAGTAAAGATATGAGCGCTATATGCTAACCGAGCACAAAAATATTTTATTTCCTGCTTTTCATCATTGAGAAAGATATGCGCTGAACCAAAATCAATTTGCATAGCTTCCGCAGGATTAAAGGTAAGTGGTAGAAAAACCTCTTTTGTTTTACCTTTTAATTCTCTAAATGCAACCTTAACAGAAGAATATGAACCAAGAAACCCAACCTCTTCTTTGAGTCTAACCCAAACCCTATTAGCAGTGTGCCTCTGTTTTGAATGAGTATGCTCGTTGTCTTCAAAAATACAAGCTTCAATAAAGTCTAAGACTTCTCTAGTCATAACTTGTTTTCCTCGAGAAGAAAACTTTTTTTCTCCAGGAATTGTATCTCCATTAATATACTTTCTAACAGTGTTTCTAGAAATATGAAGATCTCTAGAAATTTTTCTAATAGAAACCCCTTCAACTAGATGAAGTCGTCTAATTTTTTTATATGTATCCATATGAATTGCCACCTCAAACCTCCTGTACATCTCTTTAAAAAGATTGTACAGAGTAATATTAGGGTGGGTCAATAATTAGCTGCCTTTTTTATCTCAAAAGGGTCAATTTTATATTACCCTTTACAAATAGATGTAATATCTAATCTTTTGCTTCATTGAAAAATACCATCAGAATAAATCTATAGAAAAAAAATTAAAAAAAGAGGTGGGGAAATGAAAAAAATTATATTAACAATGTTTTTATTATACAGTGCCATGTTTGGCTCAGAATGGAGATCAGTTAATCAAGTGGATGAATTTGGTGACAAAACTGGAGCTGTCGCAATAGTAACAAGTATAGAAAATGGGACTTTTTCCAATGCTGTAACAAGGGGTTCTAAATTAGAAGGGTTTCTAAAAGTCGGGACAAACTTTGTATCTTTTAATACTTATGAATATGGGTATTCTAGAAGGGTTAAATCCAATATGAAAGACATTACCGTTAAAATGAAAAATTCAAATAATGAAATTTTAAATATGAGATTAAATTCTATGTATGCTTTTGATTTTCCACAATATAAAAGTTATGATGCAAAAAAAATTAAAAATTTTATAAAAAAAAGTAATGGAGAAATCAAAGTTATTATCTATGGAAAGTACTCTAAAGTCCAAAATTTTACTTTTAATGTTAACGATTATAGGAAAAAATTGGAATTAATTAAAGATAAGGTTGTCTTAGAGTATAAGGATGGTATAGCATATGAAAAAAATAAAAAAACGCCATATACAGGAGAGTGGACTGGTTACTATAAAGATGGGAAAGTTTTAGTAGATGTTAATTTTAAAAATGGGAAGCGAAATGGGATTCAAATTATATATGATAAAAACGGCGAGATTGAATTCAAAACAACCTTTAAGGATGGAAAAGTAATTGAAAAATAATCAACTGATATTTTTGAGAGCAAAAGCACTTATATTACTAAATAAAAAATAGATCAATCATACAAATTCTGTATTTGGAGGGGTTATTTCCTTACTTTTAACACTTCTTTTTAATTGATTTTAAATTTGTTTTAAGTATAGTGTAGTTGAAAAAAATAAACTGTTATGATAATATAACTATAATTAAGAAAAAATAATTCTGAAAAAGGCAAAGTAGGGGAAATCCTATGACGCAAAACTAAAGGGTCTAAGTCTATAGATATGACAGCCAGTTGCCAAACTTTTTTAGAGAGGTGCTATTTTAAAAAATAATATAGCCTCTTTTTTATTTGCATAATTTTAAGTTTAAAAAGCAAAAATGAAATTAATCAACTAAAAAATAAGTTATAAAAAATTAAAAAGGTGGTGGATGGTGGATATTGATTTAATTAATCGTTTGAAATATCAAATTTTAAAAAAATATAAAGATCAAGAAGGAGTTAATGAATTAATTTATATTTTAGAAAATTTAGAGAAAAAAATAAACAATTTAGAAAAGAAACAAATTGTAAAAAATAATACCTGATACTTTGTAGTTTTTATTTGTAGATGTGAAATTATGGTAAAGGAAAAAATATTATGTTTGATAATGTAAAAGAGAATTTAAAATGGAATTAGATTCTAATGGAGTTCCATATAAGAAGATTTGTCCATTATGTAAAAAGAATAGAGTAAGTTATGCGAGAGGAGTAAGGGGTAGAATTTAATCTAAAGAAGTAT
Source organism: Fusobacteria bacterium ZRK30 (assembly GCA_024628785.1). Lineage (NCBI taxonomy): Bacteria > Fusobacteriati > Fusobacteriota > Fusobacteria bacterium ZRK30. The sequence goes on along the minus strand of CP102405.1, from coordinate 1,739,064 downwards.
TAATTTATAAAAAAACAGAATGTTTTTTAATTCTGTTTTTTTATTTTTTTGATTAAATTAATTAAACTCATTAAGTTTTAAAATTTAGACTTTCAACGTTTCAATAAAAATGGTATACTAATTCTTAATTTTATGAAAAAAATAAAGAGGAAGCAGTTTATGGAAAAAAATTATATAAGAAATAGATTTAAAAAGAATTCCATAGAGGAAAATATGCCCGACTTGAAAACTCATTAAAAATTTTTTAGATATAATCAGTAGATTTTTAATGGTTACAGAAATTTAAAAAGGAGGTTTTTATGTTACAATCTGAGGATTTAAGTGGTGATTTAAGGAAAGCGAATTTACGTAATGCCGATTTAAGTTATGTGAATTTAAGGGATCTTGATTTAAGTTATGCTAATTTACGTAATGCTGATTTACGTAATGCAAATTTAACTAATGTGAACTTAACTTGTGCTGATCTACGTGATATCGATTTAGCTGATACTCATTTTATATATGCTGATTTAAGCTATGCAAATTTATGTGGTGTTGATTTTAATAATACTGATCTGAGTTATACAAATTTACGTAATGCAAATTTATGCTGTGCTAAATTAAGTGCTAATATTTTACGTGGTGCAAATTTATATGGTGTAAATTTAACTGATGCTGATTTAAGCAATACTAATTTAACCGGGACTAATTTAACTTGTGCAAAATTAGTTCTTGCTAACTTGAGTAATTCTGACTTAAGTAATGCAAATTTAAGGAGTGCTGATTTAAGAGATGCAAATTTAAGGAATGCTGATTTAAGGAATGTTAATCTAAGAGATGCGGATTTAAGTGGTGCAAACTTAAGTGGTGTAAATTTAACTGGTGCAGATCTAGTAGGTACCAAGTTTGATGACACTGTCGACTAAATATTTAAAAATATTTATAATACATATTCCATAGAGGAAAAATTTTTAGAATGTCAATTACTGAGTATATATCAGTTTGGACTTATATATGGACAAAATAAAAAATTATGGTATAGTATTAAAGGAATCAAAAAAATTAGGGGGATAATTATGAACATATATTTTGGAGGAGTAAATCAATCTATTGAAGAGGTTAATGTATGTTAAGAAATTAGTGAATTTTTTTAGGAGGTTCCATGAGAACAAATATTAAATTGAGAAAATTAGAGATAAAAGATTTAGAAAGTTACTTAGAATTAAACAGGCCAGAGAGGGAGTTCCATAAGTATAATGGCCCGTATTTTGAGAAGTTAACATTAAAAGATTTAAATGAAGAGGTTGAAAATTACAGGAAGAAATTTTTAAACGGAGAAGAAGATGTAAAATCAGGAAAAATGATTGTCGATGCAGATAACGATGAACTGATTGGGGCACTTAACTCTTATTGGAAATCTAAAGAAACACTATGGATGGAATTTGGGATTCTTATCTTTAATGAGAACTATTGGGGGAAAGGAATAGGTTATGATGCATTAAAGATATGGATAACGGAGTTGTTTAATGAAAATCCTCAGATTGTAAGACTTGGTCTTACAACTTGGTCAGGAAATGAACGGATGATGAAATTATCAGAAAAATTAGGGATGAAAAAGGAAGCAACTTATAGAAATGCCCGTATTCTGGATAACAAATATTACGATTCTGTAAGCTATGGTGTATTGAGGGAAGAGTGGGAAGCTCGGATTTAAAAAATATTGAATAAAAAACCAAGGGAAATACCCTTGGTTTTTTGTTTATATAAATGTTCATAAAACTTTTATTCCTTTGGGATTTTTTATAAAATTATAGGTAATTGTTACCCTTCAGTAAGGAAAAATTGATTTTCTTTCAAGATTGTAGTATAAAGAGTATTAGGATTAAAATATTTGGAGGGGAAGATAATGAGAGTATCTAAAGGATTATTAAAAAAATTAGAAGAAATGTATTCTCAATATGAAAAAGATGTTCCAAAGGCAGAAGAAAGTAAATATTTAAAAGAAAATCCTAAAAAAACTTATATATTGCATAATAATAATTTTATGAAATGGCTTAAACATGATTTTGAGTCAGAAGAGAGAAATAAAGAAAACTAATATTAAATTAGGGGGGGAATCATGAGTGTTCAGAGTGTAAAACAGTATTTTAAAGATAATAACTTTCCTTTAAAGATTATTGAAACCAATGAAAATACTTCTACTGTAGAAAAAGCAGCAAAAGCACTGGGAGTAGAACCGGATATGATAGCTAAGACTCTGGCATTTGAATTGAAAGAAAAGGAAATTTTAATTTTGACTAAGGGCCGTGCCAAAACTGACAATAGAAAGTTCAAAGATTATTTTAAACAAAAACCTAAATTTGTTAAGTGTGAAAAAGTCGAGAAGGTCACAGGTCATCCTATAGGAGGAGTCTGCCCCTTTGGTCTTCCTAAAAAATTAGAGATATATTTGGATATATCTTTGAAGGAATTTACCACGGTATATCCGGCAGGAGGTTCTCCTAATTCTGCTGTAAAGATAGATGTAGAATATTTATCCGAGATAACTGAGGGAGTTTGGATAGATATTACCAAGGATGAAACGATATAAATTAAAAAAATAAGGGCTTAAAAGCCCTTATTTTTAATGATCTTTCAAATATTTATTTTGGGACATACCCATGAGTTATACACATTTTATAATTTTAAACTAAATATGAATTGCTTTATCCACTATTCCCATGGCAGATTCTACAACAGCCTCAGACATAGTTGGATGAGGGTGGATAGCCCGTGTTATCTCCTTGGCAGTTCCTTCTAATTCCATAGTCGTAACTATCTCACTAATCATATCAGTTGCATGGCTTGCAACAATATGAACTCCTATTACTTCATCATATTTTTTAGTAGCTATTATTTTTACAAAGCCCCTAGCCTCCCCTTCAGCTAATGCTTTTCCATTAACAGATAGAGGGAATTTAGAAATTTTAATTTCATTTGGATATTGTTCTTTAGCCTCCCTTTCAGTGAGGCCTACCCCTGCTACTTCTGGAAATGTATAGATACAATAAGGGGCTTTTTTATAGTCTATTTTTTGATCCTCTCCAAAGATATTTTCCACTGCTACAACTCCTTCATGAGAAGCAACATGTGCTAACTGCATGGTTCCATTGACATCCCCAGCAGCATAAACTCCACCTATGCTAGTTTCCATCCTATTATTTGTTTTAATAGCACCTCTTTCTATCTTTAAATTTAAATTTTTTACTCCCTTTAAATTAGGTGATCTTCCTATACAAACTAAAACTTTATCACCTTCTAATTTCACCATTTTTTCACCATCAGTATACTTAATATAATTACTTCCTATATAATTTGTATTTGCATTATAGATTATTTCTACATTTTTTTCCTTCAAAACCTCTGTAATCTCTTGAATTACGTCTTTGTCCAGAGGATCGAGAATTCTTCCACTTCTTTGAATTATGGTAACCTTTGTCCCTAAGGTCGCAAAGAGTATTGCAAACTCTATTCCTATTACACCTCCTCCTATTATTGTTAATCTTTCAGGGATCTCTTCAATGCTTAAAATTTCTGTACTTGTCATTAGATAACCTTTTTCTATCGCTTCTTTTGTTCCTTCTATTTCAGGGATCCTGGCATTTGATCCTGTACATATAAGTAAATTTTTACATCTTAGTTTTTCACCATTAACTTCTACTGTATTTTTATCAATGACCTCTCCCACTCCATTAAACATATCTATTTTATTTTTTTTTAGTAGGAACTCTACTCCTGTAACAAGCTTATTTACCACTCTGTCTTTTCTTTTTATAACATTTTCCCAGTTTATATTAAAACTTCCATCTATATCTATTCCAAATTTTTCAGCTTCTAACATGTCACTAAATAGTCTCGATGATTTTAACATAGTTTTAGTAGGAATACACCCCACATTTAAACAAACTCCTCCGTATCTATTTTTTTCTATTATAGCTACTTTCATTCCCAGCTGACTTGCTTTTATACTGGCCACATAGCCTCCAGGACCTCCCCCAAGAACAATTAAGTCATACATATTTTCCCTCCTAACTAAGTAATAATAACTTTGGATTTTCCAGATAAGACCTAATTTCTTCAGAGAATCTTCCCCCATCTGCTCCATCTATTATTCGGTGATCTACCGACAGAGATATTGGTAGGATTGATCTTATCTGAATTTCTGAATCGACTATTACAGCCTGTTTATTAATTCTTCCTACCCCTAGTATAGCCACTTCCGGATGTTTAATTATAGGAGTACCTGCTCTAGCAAATTTTCCAAAATTACTCACAGTGAATGTCCCCCCTGTTATATCTTTCATGGATAATTTTTTATTTTTAGCTCTATCACCTAAATCTTTTAATTTTTCACTTATTTCAATAATACTTAAAGTGGATAAATCTTTTAACACAGGAACTACCAGCCCATAGTCAGTATCCACTGCTACTCCTAAATTTACTTGTTTTTTATAAACTATTTCTTCTCCATCTATCGTGGAATTAAATATAGGATATTTCTTTATCCCTAAATAAACTGCCTTCATTATAAATGGCATATAGGTTAATTTAATCCCTGTCTCCTCTGATAATTCTTCCTTTAATTTTACTAATTTTTCTAAGTCTATATCATCAAATAGAGTAGTATGGGGTATTTCTTTCTTTGAAATACTGGTAGCTTTAAAGATCGCTTTTCTTACTTCTGACATCTCTTCCCTTATATTATCACAACTTTCTGAAGCTATTGATTTTGTTATTTCTGCTTTAACCTCTTCTGTCTTATTGTTTAAGTTATGGAAATTTTGGATATCATCTTTCATTACTCTTCCATTTAAACCGCTGCCTCTAACTTCATTTATATCTATCTTTAAATCTTTAGCCATCCTTCTAGCTACTGGGGTTGCTAAAGATTTTTTCCGGATTATCTTCTCTTTTTTTTCTTTTGTAGAAAAACTTGGAATTAATTCATTAGAAACAGTCACCTCACCTACGACACTTGCTCCTTTTTCTTCCTCTGCTTCTTCTTTTTTTTCTTCTATTACCGTTTCAATAAGATTAGCAGAATTATTGTCATCGATGACAACGACTACATCACCTACATTGATAATATCATTTACCTCAAAATTAATAGCCGTAATTATACCATTAGCAGGTGAAGGTATTTCAGCATTTACTTTGTCTGTTTCTACTAAAAATAAACTGTCTCCCTCTTCTACCGCATCTCCAATCTTAAAAAAACAATCTATTACTTTTCCCTGGTGGATTCCTTCTCCAATATCAGCAAATTTAAACTCAAACATTGTCTCCCCCTCTTTTTCCTTTTTAATATCTAGGAGATATAAAATTATTCAAATAAAATAAAGTTTATATTCCCTAGATTATACTCATCTGGATGGAACGTCACGTTCCTTTTTAATAATTTATAAGTTCTTTTACCTTTGATTTAATTTTTTCCGGATTAATCATAAAGTATCCCTCTCCCTTTGCCAATGGTATTGTAATATCATATCCCGTTAATCTGGTAGGAGGACACTCTAAGTGTAAAAAAGCTTTTTCATTTACTATTGAAATTAATTCTGCTCCTACACCAAATGATTTTACCGCTTCATGAACAACTAAAAATCGTCCTGTTTTCTTCACAGAGTTTTCTATTGCTTCTTTATCAATTGGGGAAATAGTTCTTAAATCAATCAACTCTACACTTATCCCCTCTTCTTCTAAATCCTTTACTGCTGATTGTATCTCCGGGATCATTGCTCCCCATCCGACTACAGTAATATCATTTCCCTCTTTTAAAATTCTTGCTTTCCCAATAGGAACTTCATAGAGTTCTTCCGGAACTTCCTGTTTAAAAGCTCTATATATCCTCTTTGGTTCCAAAAAAACAACCGGATCAGGATCTTTAATTGCCGAGATCATCAATCCCTTTGTATCATAGGGATTTGATGGTATCACAACTTTTAACCCCGGTGTATGAGCTAAGATTGCTTCTATACTTTCAGAATGATGTTCCAGAGCTCTTATTCCACCTCCATATGGCATCCTTACAACCATTGGTACTGTAAACCTCCCCCTGCTTCTATTCCTAAATCTGGCTCCATGGACCAACAGTTGGTTTAATCCGGGGAATAGAAACCCTTGAAACTGTATTTCTAAAACCGGTTTCATCCCGTTTATTGCCATTCCTATTCCTGTTCCTATTATGGCTGCCTCTGTCAGAGGGGAGTCGAAACATCTGTCCTTTCCATACTTGGCCTGTAGACCTTTTGTTGCCCTGAATACTCCTCCTTCAAAACCTGCATCTTCCCCATAGATAACTATTTTTTCATCTTTTTCCATCATTTGATCCAAAGCCTGATTCAATGCCTCTATATTATTTAAAGCCCCCATTAATTTTTCCCCCCTTCCAGTTTTTTAGCTTCCTCATATTGTTCCTTTAAATTTTCTGTCATCTCTTTATAGGTATATTTAAAAATATCTTCCAGTGGAGTTATATTTTCCTGATCAGCCTTTTCAAACTCTTCAAACACTGTTTTTTTACATTCCTCTCTGATTTTTTCCTCGTCTTTTTCAGTCAAAATACCTTTTTCTATCAAAAAGTTTTTAGTTCTGATAATAGGATCTTTAGACATCCCCTCTAGATGCTCTTCCTCACTTCTATAGATAGTGGGATCATCTGCCGTTGTATGGGGGCCCTGCCTGTAGGTTACTGCTTCAATCAGACTTGGTCCATTTCCTGATCTTGCATTCTCTACAGCTTCTTTTGTAGCAAAATACATTGCAAAGATGTCATTTCCGTCAACTTTTATAGATGGAATTCCTGCTGCAATTCCTTTTTGAGCCAAGGTTTTTGCTTTTGTCTGGGACTTTACGCTGGTACTTATGGCAAACTGGTTATTCTGGATAATGAATATTACCGGAGCATTCATTACTCCTGCAAAATTTATTCCTTCGTAAAATTCCCCTTCGGAAGTCCCACCGTCTCCTATATAAGTTACTACTACTTTATCCTCTTTAGTATATCTAAATGACATTCCAACTCCAGTTGCATGATTAAACTGAGTCCCGATTGGCACTACAATAGGCAGCATATTTATATGGTCCGGAATTTTGCTTCCCATTTCATTTCCACACCAGTATAAGAAGATATTTTTCATAGGTAATCCCTTATATAACCAGGCAGCATTACTTCTAAAAGCAGGAACTAACCAATCGTCCTCTCTGCACGCTGCCATAGATGCCACCTGTAAACCTTCCTGACCCAGTGTAGGAGCAAAAGTTAACATTCTCCCCTGTCTCTGGAACTTCAGTGCCCATTCATCCTGGATTCTAGATAAAACCATACACCTGTACATTTTCAAGAGCATATCTTTATCTATATCCTTATAATATTTTTCATTTACTACTTTTCCGGTTTTATCTAATATTTGGAATACTTTTCCTTCTAAAGGATTGTGGTTTTCAAAAATCATAACTCCCCCTTGATCTTATTCATTAATTTTTTTATACTATCTATGGCATTATAAGAGCTCCTTATAAATCTTCCGCTTTCAACAACTGGTATACCGATTTTTAAAGCCAGTCTCTTATACATAATAAATTTTTCATCTGTTATATACTCAGAAACTTTTATATGTTTCTCACTGGGGCGCAGATACTGCCCTATTGTCAGTATGTCACAACTTATATCCTTTAAATCCTCTACAGAATCAGCTAATTCATCTATAGTCTCTCCAAACCCTAACATTATGCCGCTTTTGGTTATTATGTTTTTATCCCTTTCCTTAACATAGTTAAGGAGTTCTATTGAAGTTTCATAGCTTCCTATGGGCTTTATCTTTTTATGGAGATTTTCTACTGTTTCTATGTTGTGATTGATTACATCTGGTTTAGCATCTATAACTATATCTATTAGTTCTTTTTTTCCATTAAAATCAGGGATTAAAACCTCGATAGTAGCATCTGATATTTTCCTTATCTCCTCTATAGTTTTCTTAAAATGTGCGGCCCCTTGATCTTTTAAATCATCTCTGGTCACAGAAGTTATTACAACATGTTTTAATCCTATCTTCTTTACTACTTCTGCTATTTTTATGGGTTCATTTGAATTTAGGTTCTCTCCTCCAATATCTTTATCTACAGCACAAAATCTGCAGCCTCTGGTGCACTTATTTCCTAAAATCATAAATGTTGCTGTTTTTTTCCTAAAACACTCCCATTTGTTGGGGCAGTTAGCTGCTTCACAGACAGAATTTAATAAATTTTTATCTAAAAGTTTTTCAATTTCATTATCTTTATAAAATTTTTTACTAATCCATTCAGGTTTATTCATTTCCCCCTCCTATTAGATGTTTATTTAATAAAAACTAAATTGTTCTTTATATTTTGCTCATAAAATTTTTTAAATGTCATTTTAAATCTATACTTTTATAAGACTCTATTTCCTTAAGGATAGAAAACTTTTATAAAATTTTCTATAAATTTTTCTTTTAAAACACTCATTTCTACTTCTATATTCAAATTTTTAATAGAAGTTACACCGGCTTCCTTTATCCCACAAGGAATTATTGAATCAAATAGATTTAGATCAATATCATTGTTTAGGGCAATTCCGTGGGTTGTTATCCATTTTTTTACATGGATACCCATGGCACAAATTTTTTCTTCCCCTATCCAGACCCCTGTGTATTTATTCTTTCTGCCACTGTCAATATCTAACTCTTTTAAAATATTAATTACTACCTTTTCTAAATTTCGTAAGTATTTATGTAGATCTTTTCCAAATTTTTCCAAATTTAAAACAGGGTAGCAGATCAACTGCCCCGGTCCGTGAAGAGTTGTTTTCCCGCCTCTATTTACTTTTATACATTTTATTCCCTTTTCATTTAGTGTTTCTTCTGAAAATATCACTTCCTCCTTCTCTGAAGAATAAGCAGTGGTAATCACCGGGACCACTTCTAAAAAGATTAAAACTCCGTCTATTTTCTTATTATTTAGTACATATTCATAAATTTCTTCTTGTTTTTTTTGTCCCTTTTCATAGGTAGTCAATCCTAAATCATGTATTTCCACCATAGTCCCCCTCATATATAATAAAACAAAATATATAGTTATCTTATTTACAGTTAGCTGGGAATTTCCTTTAATCAGAACAATTAATTTCTGTATTTTAGAGGACTTCTTTTAAAAGTTGGTATTATATATCATACAGATTTCTTACCTGGATTTCTTTTTTTACTCGGATAAATACACTTTTATTTTCATCTGATTATTTGAGTATTGTTGGTGTAAGAAAAATAATTTACTCTGGAGGTTACAGATATGTTTCAAAAACAAGCAGTTATGAGAAAAGTTTTAATTTCTCTTACCCCTCTTTTAGTTTTTTCAATATTTTTATATGGTTTTAAAAGTATAGGAATTTTTATTGTTACTTTTACCTTAGGTATATTCACCGAATGGTTGTTTGTTCGAAAAGCAAAGAAGAAAGTAAGTGAAGCCGTTCTGGTCTCCTGTACCCTCTATGCCCTGTCTATGCCCCCCTTAGTTCCCTTGTGGATTGTGGGAATTGGTATTATATTTGGAATTTCTCTTGGAAAGATGGTTTATGGCGGTTTTGGAAGAAATATTTTTAATCCGGCCATTGTAGGAAGGTTATTTATTTATATTTCTTTTCCAAATACAGTCAATCAGTGGTTAAACCCGAGAGGTCTTGATGGTTTTGCAGGGGCAACTCCCCTGGAAATATTGAAAGATGGTGAACTGCCTTCACTTTTAAATTTGTTTACGGGTTTTAAAAGTGGATCTATTGGAGAAGGGTCTATAATACTTATTTTAATTGCTTTTATCTATTTACTGTATACTAAAACCGCAAGTTATAAATCATCTATTTCTACAATAATTGGATTTTTAATTATGCAATCTATCCTCTATTTTATGAATTTAGGAGGAGCTAACCCTATTTATAGTCTATTCTCTGGTAGTATTTTGTTTATTGCTGTATTTATGGTTACGGATCCTGTGTCTTCACCTAAAAAAAATAATTCATTAATTTTATACGGACTACTCATTGGGGTTTGTACATCGCTAATTAGAACTTATTCTCTTTTTAATGAAGGAACCAGTTATGCCATTTTATTAGGGAATATGTTTGCTCCATTGTTTGATGAAACTATTGGGAAATTAAAGTTGAAATTAAAAGGGGTGAAATAGATGGAAAAAAATTCAATGACCTATACTGCTGTTTTTTCATTTGTTATTACTTTTATACTTGTGTTTTTCCTGGCTTTAACCCATATTGTGACTAAAAATAGAGTCTCTGAATATAAGAGAAATTATGAAATTTCCTCTATCTTAAAAGCCGTTGGTATAAAACCTAAAGATCGTGAGGTTCAGGAACAATTTAAATCGGTCTTTAATTTAGAACTTCCTACCGATGAAATTATGACAGCAAAAATTGATGGAAAAGATATACTGGTCAGCAAATTTTCCGGCAAAGCTCTCTGGGGTACAGTAAATGGGATTATCGCCATGGAAAAAAATTTAAAAACTATAAAAGGGATAGATATTATCTCACATAATGAAACTCCTGGTTTAGGAGGACGTATTGAAGAGGAGTGGTTTTTGAAGCAATTTCAGGGGGAGACTATTAATAAAGATAAAATTAAAGTGGTACAGGGGAGTGGAGACGGGAATTATAATTCTAATGATGGAATCGTAGATGGCATTGTTGGAGCTACCAGAACCAGCCATTCTATAGAAGTTATGATAAATCAAAAGATAAAAAGTCTGAGAGAGGAGGCAGGGAATGAATAAATATAAAGGTATCTTTAGAGAAAATTTATGGGATAATAACCCTGTTTTTGTTCAAATCCTTGGGATTTGCTCGACATTGGCAGTTACTAATAGTTTAACAAATACATTTATAATGACTGTTTCTGTAGTGTTTGTTGCTGGATTGACTAATTTTACTGTATCCAGCATAAAACACCTCATCCCCGGTAAAGTTCGTATGATCATACAGACCCTTATAATTTCTTTCTTTGTAATTATAGTAGATTTACTGTTAAGAGCTTATTTACCGGCCATCAGTAAATCTCTGGGGCCCTATGTAGGTTTGATCATCACCAACTGCATTATCATGGGGAGAGCAGAAGCTTTTGCCCAATCAAATAAGCCGCTGATCTCTCTTTGGGATGGGATAACAACAGGGATAGGATATATGTGGGTCCTGATGGCTATAGCTTTTATCCGGGAATTATTTGGTTTTGGCTCGCTATTTGGGATACAGATCATGCCAGAAGGATTTCAAACCTGGACAATAATGATTATGGCTCCAAGTGCATTTTTTATCTTAGGGGTCGTTATTTGGATAATTAATAACATCAAACTTTCAAAAGAAAGTTCAAAATAGGAGGTTTTACATGGCACCAGATATTAATCCATTAGTTTTGTTATTTGCTTCAATATTTACCAGTAATATTTTATTAGCTAACTTCCTAGGGATGTGCAGCTTTATATCAATATCTAAAGATATGGATTCTGCCAACGGTCTTGGAATGTCTGTTACTGCAGTTCTGACTATTACAACGGCTATAAACTGGGTTGTATATAGATTCATATTAATACCTTTTGATCTTTTATATCTTAGGTTTATTGTTTTTATCATAATTATTGCTGCTACTGTACAGGTTTTAGAAATGGTTATCGATCGTTTTTCTCCTGCTCTTTATATGGCTTTAGGTATTTTCTTACCATTAATAACTGTTAATTGTGCTATTTTAGGAGTGGCGTTATTTATGGAGATTAGAGGTTACTCATTTATACAGAGTCTTGTTTTTGCCCTTGGTTCCGGTCTGGGGTGGTGGCTTGCTATCGTTTCTTTAGCAGCCATACAAAAAAAAGTTTTAAAAGCTCCTGTTCCTGAAGGTTTAAAGGGAGCAGGAATAACACTCATAACAATTGGATTCATGGCCATGGCATTTATAGGTTTTTCCGGTATGCTTATAGTTCAGTAAAAGGAGGGAGTGTTTATGGAATTTTTAATTGCACCAATTATCGTTGCACTTCTTGCGGCCTTGCTTGCTCTTGTTATCTCTATATTAGACAAACATCTCAATGACTATGGAGACGTAGAAATTAATATTAATAAAGGTAAAAAAGTGATAAATATAAAAGGAGGGGATAAACTCCTAACAACTTTATCTTCAGAAGGAATTTTTATTCCTTCTGCCTGTGGAGGAAGGGGGAGCTGTGGATCCTGTAAATGTGAAATTCCCACAGATATAGGACCTGTCCTTCCCACTGAAAAACCCTATCTAACCGATGAAGAGATCGATAAAAATACAAGGTTAGCGTGCCAGATTAAGGTCAAAAAAAACCTGGATATGTATATCCCGGAAGAATTATTCAATGCAAAAGAATTTTCCGGTGTTGTTGAAGAGATCAATGATCTAACCTATGACATTAAAGAAGTTATCGTATCTATAGGAGATGAATCTATAGATTTTGTTTCTGGAAGATATATTCAATTAGTTGTTCCTCCATATGGAAAAATAAAAGAATACACTCAAAGGGCTTATTCTATTTCTTCTAAACCTTCGGAAAAAAATAAGATTGCCATGTTAATTCGGCTGATTCCAGATGGAATAGCTACCACATGGGTTCATAATTATATGAAAGTAGGAGATGAATTAAAATTAATAGGACCCTTTGGTAAATTCGAAAAATCAGACTGTAACTCTACCATGGTTTGTATTGCCGGGGGATCTGGGATGGCTCCATTTAAGTCTATGTTCCATGACATGTTGGAAAAAGGAGAAATTGACAGAGAAGTTTGGTATTTTTTTGGAGCCAGAACTACAAAAGATCTATTTTTACTTAAAGAATTCCAGGAGATGGAAAAAAAATGGCCCAACTTTCACTTTATTCCTGCGTTATCAAATTGTCCGCCTGATGAGGATTGGGATGGTGAAAAAGGCTTAATCACTGATGTTTTGGACAAATATTTAAAAACTAAAATTGATCCTTCTAAACATAGGGAAGGGTTTCTGTGTGGAAGTCCGGGGATGATTGGGGCTTGTAATAACATTCTCAATCATAATGGTATAAGAGATATCTTTTATGATAATTTTGCATAAAAAACTAAAAAAATAAGGGATGTATCCCTTATTTTTTTAGTGGATTCATAATTTATTTTGAAACTTTTGTAGTTTTTCTAAAAATATATGAGTTTAAGGGTGTATTTTTAATAGGATTTTCTTTATTTTCAGGATTGTTTTTATAACTCATATAACCAGCATTTCCTTCCAATGATTGTTTTTTTGTTTTACCTAAACTAACCATGAAAACAGACATTAATAATACAGATATCATTATTATTTTCTTCATTTTTTCTACTCCTAATCAACTTATATTTTTGAAGCATATTAAAATACCATAACTATAAATAGATGTCAATAAAATAAATAAATTAAATTTATCAAAAGAATAATCAAATTTTATAAACAAAAAGAGGTTAAAAAAAACCTCTTTTTAATAATCATCTTCGTAATAGTAATCCTCGTCCTCGTGAGACTCCATTTCATAGGGATCATTAGGATCATCCAGCCCATATTTTTCAAGAATTTCCTTTTTCATCTCCTCAGTTATAAACCATTGGGGTGTATAGATCTCATCGTTTGCGTCACAGAGATCCATATAATCTTCAAAATCCTTTGGTGTCATAACCTCTTCTAATTCATCCAAGTCCATAAGCTTTTCTCCTCTGTAAATTTATTAAGAAGTTTTTCCTCTAGCCATCTTCGAAATATCAGGTTGCTTTAGGAAATTTCTTCCTTTGGTTGACACTATAATACTATATTTTTTCAGGAAAAAAAAGAGTTCTGTAAATTTTTTTTTTAGTTTTAAAAAGAAGGAAGAAAAAAATATTTATATATATTAAAACTAACTTACTATTTATAAAATTAGGAGGTAGAAGGTATGAGTGAGATAAGAAGCTCTAATTACTATGTTGATAAAGATGCCCGAGACAATGGAGACCATGAAGTCCACAGGGAGGATTGTAAAAGATTACCTAGCCCAGCAAATAGAGAATATCTTGGAAATTTTGATTGCTATGAAGATGCCGTGGAAAAAGCTGAACAAATATTTTCACAATCTAATGGATGTATTTATTGTTCAAAAGAATGTTAGACTATTTAAAATTATCACAGGTAAATCTTGCAGATATTCCTACAGAAACACGGAAATAAGCAATGAAAGGACACTAAATTTAGTGTCCTTTCATTTAAATTTAAAGTTTTCATAATTTGTTTGTTAATCAGATTGGGATACTTTATCTGTTTTATCTATATAATGGAGAAGAAGGTCGTCTGTCTGTTTAAGTCTGCGAGAAATATCTCTGGCTATGTTTAGGATTAATAGACAAAAAAGATCCTTATCAGTGTGATAGAAATTTAAAAATGAGTTTTTAGGAATCACAGCTAACTCTATATCTCCTACAGCTACTGCAGATAGTGTGTGTGGTTGAATTCCAATTACGGATTCTTCACCAATACAACTTCCCTCTGCAAATTCAAAGAGCTGGTAACTGCTATAGTTTATATCTTCAATCAGTCTTATTTTTCCTCTGAGTATTATATAGATATAAGTAGGTGCTTCACCTTGTTTAAAAATAAACTCGTTATCTTTATATGTTACTTTTTTTAATATCTTAAAAATTTTATAGAGCTGAGTATCGTTAAGACCTCCAAAGATAGAGATTTTGGTAAGTATGTTAATAATTTTATCCATTTCAAAGAGTGGCATTAAATCCTTCATAATCGGCTCCTTTTTTTAGCTGTTATAAATTTTTTGATGAATTAACTTATTTCCAGAGTCCTTAATTTTTCTAGAGAGATTAGTTTTTGAACTTTAGATCTTTCTGCTGTCATAAGCCTGATGTAGGAGTGCTTGTCTCTGTTTTACTCTGCAGTCAAGGTCTATAGAACTGCTCCTAGGTGTTTTTTCATAGCCTTCCCCCGTTTAATTTGTCCTCTGTCCTCCTTTTCCTATAATAATATCTGCAATACCATTGAAACCATCCTCTGGGATCCACGAGATTTATCCACCCCTTCCTCCCCAGCTGTTTTTACTTCTATGTAAATTAATTTCAAATTGTTTTACAATTTTCCTTTATTTTAATTTATTTTCAATCATTTGTGTCAGTAATTTGGCTTCTTTTTCTTTAATGCCGAGCCCAAAGGGATAAACTTTGCAGTGATATTTTTTATTTGTTATTTTGATTTTCATATGTGGCTTAAATCTAAAATCAGACCATCCTATTCCTTTTATTTCAGAATAATAAAATTTATCTATACAGAAGGCTTTATCATATATTTCTGATTTGACAGCGCTTCTGATTATTGTGCCTTTGTTGGTTACCACAAATTTTGAAATGTATTCCTCTATAAATATGAATAAGGGAAAAATAAAAAAAATTAAAATCTAAGGGTTTCTCCCTTAACGGACCCTGTTTACGATTCACGATTATTAAAATTAAATGTAACTAAATTTAATTTTAAATGTGAGTCTGAAAAAGAAAAACTCAAATTTTGTAAATAGCTCCTAAGTAGAGATAAAATAACCACGAGCTTTTGGGCTGTAGTCCTCACTACGTTGTGGAACTTAATTTGTATATCGCTCTTAGTAGAATAAATTTTGTAAAAGCTCAGTCTGAGCTTTTACATTTTTCCTATATTAATACAAAAAAAAATACAGGTCTCGAAAGATCTGCAACTGGCTACCATTTTAAAGGTCCTATAGCTTTGCGTCACAGGATTTCCCCTGCTTTGCCAATATTTCATGTTGTTTTTAGTTATCTCTTTAGAATGGAGTACTACTAATGTCTCATGTCAATTTTTTGAATTTACTTTTCCATATTCAGAATTACTTTACCCTTATTTAGAATTTCCTGGGTTCCGACTTTCATTTTACCGTGGAATAAATAATCATTTAAAGTATCTTTAGTTATATACTTTACCCTGTCAATATTTAATTTACACCTTCCGATTTGCCCGGTTGTTTTTTGCCCGAACATATCATCTTTCATAAGATTTAATCCTATATTTATTAGATCTATCTCATAATCTTGTAAATTTTCTAAAATAATATTTAATTTAAAAGTTGAATTTTCAATGGTATTATAATCAAATTTATTACTTTTTCTCGCTATTCCTGTATGTTTGTTTATGGTTATATCACTATAGGTAGAATTTTTTTTATTTGGTTCTATAACAAGATCCTCTATATAGATCTTCCCTCCAACATTGTTAAAGTTTTTTCTTGTACTGATATTTCCAAAGATTTCCTTGATATCTAAAACATGTAATTTTCTGTCTTCAAGGGTAAGTCCTAAATTTACTAAAGTTTTTAATTTATATTGAAAACGGTCCCTAAAGTTTGACCCGGGAATATATGCTATGTTATTTAAATATTTTATAGTAGGAGAATCAAAATTTTCCTCTGTTCTATATTTTCCAATGTGTAAGGAATAGACTGATAAAGTTCCTTCTATTATATATTTGTTCTGAAATTTGCTAAAATCCATTAAATCCTCCTCAATAATATATTTTACTGCAATTGTGTTGACAATTAATCTTAACATAATTTAAATTAAAATTGAATTAAAAATTATTAAGAAAAAGTTAAAAAAGTTTGAAAATTGGAATAGTTTAAAACTGAGGAAAGTATTTTTTTTAAGTTATGTGAAAAAAACATCTGGATTTATATAACTATTATAAAAATATATTTTGTTAGGAGGTCTATAATTCTATTTCTCCTATATTTTGTTAAAAAAAAGTTAAAATTAAATAAAATTGAATTTAATTGTGAAGTGTTGTATAAACTATACAGGGAATAATTTTTTTGAGAAGAGATAGTATTAATAGTTTTGATACTGGAATTATGGGAGTCGATCATAATTCATGAATAATAGAAGTGACTAAGATAAGGAATAACTAAAAAAATTATAAATAATATATTTTACTAATAACCAGATCAACTATATATAAGAAGAATAGAGGTTGAAATATGATAGAATTTTTTATAGCAAAAAAACATATTTTTGAAAGAAAAAGACAGAGTGTAGTAGCAATGTTTGGGGTAGCGATAGGAATCACAGTATTGATAGTTTCCCTTGGGATATCCAATGGGCTGGATAGAAGTATGATGGAAAGTATCTTTTCAATGACTTCCCATATAATAGTCACAAAAAATGGAAAATCCATAGAAAATTACAGGGAGTTACAATCAAAAATAGAAAAAATAAGGGGAGTAAAAGGAGTAATTCCTCAAAGTACAGAACAGGGAATATTAAAATATAATCAAACTCACGGGTCATATGTAACAGGGGTAAGGATAAATGGTCTGGATTTTCATGAAGCCAGAAAAACCATGGGTTTGAATGAAAAAGTAGTTTACGGAACTATGGATGCTAAAACTCCCACAGAATTTCTCATGGGAAAGAAACTTTTTGACGACTTAGGTGCAGAATTAGGGGATGAGGTAAGCGTAGTTACTTCTAAAAATATTCAGGTAACTCTGACCATAGTTGGAGTATACCAATCAGGTTATGAGGAATACGATAAAACTATCATAATAGTCCTCTAAGAGCAGTTCAAATCTTAACCTATGGAGGAGATTCAGTAACAGATTTAGAGGTGTTTTTAGACGATATATACAGTGCAGATAAAACAGCATTACAGATCCCAGAACAAACAGGTCTTTCTACCAGAACATGGAAAGATCTAAACAGAAATTTATTGGCATCGTTATCTCTACAGAAAAGTGGAATGGTTGTTGTATTTTCCCTGATAGTTATAATAGCGGGATTTTTAATCTGGGTAATATTGAGTATGTCTGTCAAAGAAAAAATAAAAGATATAGGAATAATGAGATCTATGGGGTTTTCCGGTAAAAATATAATGAGAATATTTATTATAGAAGGCTTATTTTTAGGGATACTAGGGATAGTTATTGGATTAAGTGTTTCAGGTATAATATTATGGTATCTAAAAAATTATAATATAAATGAAATAACCAGTATTTATAACCTAAGTAAAATTCCTGTGGAAATAAAATTTAAAGAGGTGCTTCTAATAATAGGAGCGAATGTTATAATTATATTTTTGTCCAGTATATTTCCAGCATACAGAGGGGCGAAGTTAGAGGTCGTAGAAGCTTTAAATCATGATTAAATAAAAATAAAGGGAGATAGTAAATACCTTCCTTTATTTTTTAATAGATTATATTCCATACTTTGAAGGGTCTTTGCCAATTTGAATTATTTTGTTTTTTAATTTTTGAATATATTTAGAGTCTTCCTCGTCATTTATCCAATACCAGTTACCAAATTTTTCTACTGCTTCACGGATTAAAACAGCTTTTACAGGATCAACTTTATTTTCCAAGAGAATTCTATAAAATAATTTATCTGCGTCTTTTTTATCCAGCTGGTGGGTGTGATAAAGCCAGTCATGTATAACGGCTGCTTCCATAAAATGAGGGTTAAAGGGAGTACCAATTACCTGCCATGCCAGAGACGGGATGCTGGCTCCATCATATTGAAAAAACTGGGGGACCCAAATGTCTTTACCTTCATATACAGCCTTAAAGTCTTGGGCAACTTCATATGCCTGATCAAGTTTATTTTTATCTGATTGTATAACAGGGAATAATAATAATTTGCTCATAAAGCCTCCCGGGAAAAAATTATAAAACGATAAATTTTACTATAGAACTATACTTCGCATAAAATAAATTTTATAAATAGATTATATAAAGAAAAAGAAAAATTCCTTTTAATATATTTAAATAAAAAAAGATAAAGTTTACTTTTTATGTAGTATACTCTAATAAATTTTAAAATAATAAAATTCTTATATATGATATTTTAATTTAGACAGATCAATAAAGAGAAAATTAAGGGGGAAGAAGATGAAAAATGAAGTTACAGAATATTATGATAAAATAGCTGTTCATGAGTTAGAAAGGTTAAATAACCCGTACAGCCTTGTGGAATTTGAAAGTACTATGTTTTTAATAAGAAAGTATTTTCCTGACAGGGGAAATATTTTAGATATCGGATCGGGTCCCGGACGGTATTCAGTTGAACTTGCAAAGCTAGGATATAATATGACCCTTCTCGATCTTTCACAGGCAGAATTAGATATAGCGAAAGATCAATTTGAAAATCATGGGCTCACTTCCAATGGGTTTTATTGCAGCTGTGCTTTAGATCTAGATCGGTTTGTAGATGACCACTTCGATTCAATTTTGGTTTTAGGACCCATGTACCACATCCATGAGGAAAGTGATAGGATAAAAATTCAAAATAACGTTCATCGGATTTTGAAAAAAGATGGAATTGCTATATTTGCATATATAAATACCTGGGGGACTTTAAAATCAAGTTTGTATGAATTGTCAGATAGTTTTCATGATAAAGATAATTTTAAATTGATGCTGGATGGAGATTTAAAATTAGACAGTAAAAACGCTTTTACAACGGTACACTTTACTACGCCGCCACAGGCAATTAAGGAGATGCAAAAATCAAATTTTGAAATTCTTTCCTATGCCGGTGCAGAGAGTTTTATCTCTGGAATGAATCTTGAAATTGAAAAAGTCAAAGAAAAATCAAAGGATCTTTACAATAATTATATTAAAGCGGCAGCTGAATATTGTGAGAAACCGCAATACAGAGATGCTACTGAACATATGGTTATAGTTGTAAAAAAATAAAAATATATTAAAACTATGGGGGAAAGATGAAAATACTTTATGGAACAACCAATGGTTCAAAAATTAATCATATGAAAGAGATGATTAAAGAGTTGGGGATTGAGATAATTGGACTGAAGGAGGCAGGGGAAACATCGATAAAAATAATAGAAGATGGGAAAACTCCCTTGGAGAATGCAGAAAAAAAAGCCAGAGGATATTTTAAAGAATTTAAAATTCCTGTTTTTGCCTGTGATACAGGATTGTATTTAGAAGGTTTAAAAAGTGAAGACCAGCCCGGGGTAAATGTCAGAAGGGTAGGCGGGAAAGAACTTTCAGATGATGAGATGATTGAGCATTATTCTGAAATTGCCAGAAAAAATGGGGGAGAAATTACAGGATGGTATGAGAATGCTATTTATTTAATTTTAGATGAAGAAACGGAATTTAGTTATCAGGGAATTGAAATATCATCGGAGGAATTTATAATCTCAGAGAAGCCATATAAAAAAAGATTATCAGGGTTCCCAATAGACTCACTGTCTAAAGAGGTTAAAAGTGGGAGATATTACTTAGAAATAGAGGATGAATCCAAAAATAAGGACAAGATGGAAGATGGATTCAAAAGATTTTTTGAAAATAATTTAAAAGGATTGATAGATTAAAAAAAAACAGCGTGATATTCAATCCATACAAGCACAATTTAGGTTCTTATCTTAAAATCCTATGTTTATGTTGTAAAGTAATAGCATCTTGGTGATCCCCTTGCGGGTATAATTTCCTAGATAGATATAAAAATGTGGAAGAGTTAAAACTCTTCCACATTTTTATATCTATCTAGTTACTATCAATAAAGCTATTCCACCAATTATTCCAATAATAATGGTTCTAATATAATCACTCTTCTTTAAACTCAAAACATTTTCCTCCAGAGATTAGTCATAAATATTTTTTCTATCTAAACATTATATCATACATTATAATGAAATTTTAAAAAATAATGTTGACACTACATTTAAATATACTGTAAAATAAGACATAATGAATTAATAAAAAACATTTTAGGAGGAAACATGAAAAAATTTCAATGAAACTGACAACTAGTTGAAACTTCCGGTGGAAGTTATGAGATCTATTGCAAATGGATAGTATAGATAAGGTCGGTTTAGAGATATTTCTGTTCCCTACTTCTCTTCTTATAGTTTTAAAAACTATACCTATTCACTTTTTTCTGCTTAGATCATCCTTTATATTTTAATACAAACTTTAAAATTCTATAAAGTAAATCCTAAAGGGATTCATATTTTTATGCCATTGTTATGGGGCTTTATTAGATAGAAATTATCAATATACATGTGGAGGAACCTCCCTGTTTTTATTGAACCATTTTTTTAATGGAAAAAATAAAAGATCAGACATAGAAAAGATTATGTATCTCTATGTCATAAATCAGAAAAAACTAATCAAATTTAGAAGAAGGAGAAAAAATGTTTATAGATACACACATGCACTGTATAGAAGGGTCAGATGACAGCTTCATTAAAATTCCAGAAATTGTAAAAAGAGCAAAAAAAATGGGACTCAACGGAATATGTATTACAGATCACGATAATAATAAAGTCAAAGAGTATGCTACTCAATATGGGAAAAAACATAATTTTAAGATCTTTGTAGGAGCGGAAATTTTAACTCATGAAGGGGATATCCTAGTCTTTGGATTAGATGAGATCCCTACAAAAAAACTTTATGCCCAGGAATTGATAGATCTGGTAAACTCCAAGGGAGGAGTTACTATTGCTGCCCACCCATTCAGGGAAAATAACAGAGGGTGTGGTAAACACTTGAAGAATTTAAAGGGCCTTACTGCTATTGAAACTTTCAATGGGAGTACAAAATCTTATAATAACTTAAACGCCTTTGAGAGTGCTATTGAATTAAATTTAGCTACTACAGCTGCCAGTGACTGTCATACTACCGATGCAATAGGTAAATATTGTACAAAATTTTTAGATAATATTGAAACTGAAAAAGATTTAATAGATGCTATTAAAGGGAGGAGGGTAATGCCTGCTGTATACAGAGATGGAAAATATATAAAAATAGATAACTATGAAAAATGCGGAGAGATTTTCCCAATAAATTAAAATTGATAGATAATTTACTTGTCCACTATTTATAGATCTAAACATTTTGAATAATAACTATTTTAAGAGGCAGAAAATTTTTTCTGCCTTTTTTTATTATGGCTAAAGGGTGAGAGTTATTTAAAATATTTATATCCAGTTAGAGAATTTAATATAAAAAAAATAGGAAAAGAGTAATTTTGATGGTAATATTGGGGATAGATACAGTTAATAAAAAATAAGATTAGGGGGGAGAGATTAAATGGAAAAATGGGTATGTACAGTATGTGGTTATGTTTATAATTCAGAGATAGGGCACCCAAAGTCAGGAGTTGAAAAGGGTACAAAATGGGAGGATCTTCCGGAAAATTGGATTTGTCCCCTCTGTGCTGTAAATAAAGATCAGTTTGAAAAAATAGAAAAGCAACGTGACGTTGCATCCAAATAAGTATAATTAAGGTTTTTATTTCAAAATCCTATGTTTATGTTGTAAAGTAATAGCATTTTGGTGATGCCATTGCGGGTATAATTTCCTAGATAATAAAAAATGTCTCTTAGAATTTTTCTAAGAGACATTTTAATTTAATATTAAATAGACCTAAAAAATTATATCTCTATTTCTTCAGTGTCTTCAGATGAACTATCCGTTTCATCACTAGTTTCTTCTAAGATCTCCGAGTTCTCGTTATATTTTGAAAGAGAGGTTTCTATCTTATTTATAGAAAGCTCACTCATCCCTGCTAATTTTAAAGCTGTTAAAGTATCTTCATTTATTTTATCAGGAGAATAATCATCGATCAGTTTTTCAACCAAATTTTCCAGATCAGTGGGGTTATTTGGATCATATTGAGGTATTGAACTTAAGTCCAGATCAGGATTTTTTTCTATTTCCCTTCTAATCTCATTTCTGATTATTTTTTTAGTAGTAATTTCTTCCTTTATTTCTTTTTGTTCAGATTTATCCAAATCTTCATATTCAACTTTTAACTTACCCCAGTTTTTTTGAGCATCTTCTGCCTTTATATTCTTTTCATGTTTATTTTTTTCAGGCCTCTCTCTTTCTGTTTTTTCTCTTTCCGGTTTATCCCTCTCAGGTTTCTCTCTTTCAGGCTTATCCTTCCCGGAATTTCCCTTGGCATACACTTCATGAGTCGTTGCTAAAGAAACAATCATTGTCAAAAGTAATATTAGTTTTTTCATGTTAATCCCCCTAGTTATTATTTGTGATAATATTATTATACAGTATTTTTGAATAAATTTCATTAAAAACTCTTAGGTGTTTAAGGGTTAAAATTGAAACTCCTTGATTTTCCAATGGATATATAGTAAAATTTTAAAAGTCTATTTTATTAAAAAATACTTAAAGGATAATTGTTGTTTTTAGCAGTTGAGTTATTGAGGACAAAATATAGGGATTTTAGTATTAAATTTTGAGGAAGATAGCTAAAAAAAGGGAAAGAGGAGTTGAAATGAAAAAAAATTATTTGTTTATTATTTTAGTGTTTTTATTTACAGGCTGTGGGACTATGATGGAACCATCCAGGAAAACTGTTACAATTCAATCAGCAACACCTGTGAAAGCTTATGTTGATGGAAAGAAATTTATCGGAGAAGGAAAAGTATTTGCTTTTAATGCAAGTAATCGAAGTCGAAATGGGGACGAATATGTTCTTTTGAAGGAAGTTGGGAATGAAGGAAATGTTCAAACTGTTTATTTAGAGAGAGAATATAACCCTTGGTCAACCTGGAATTTTCTATTTGCTTACGGGCTTCCTTATATCGTAGATTATCCATCAGGGGGGACAGGAAGACTGGCTAATTTAAATTATTATATGCCGGATTTCTCTATGAAAAATAACTCGGAATCTTCAAAAGATGAAGAGGTGGATAGATTAAGTAAGGAACTTGAAAAAATAAAATTAAAAAATGAAATAAAAAAAGAACTAGAACTTGAGAGAACAAAAGAAAGAGTATTAAAATTAGAAGCAACTAGTTAAAATTAGGAGGAAAATATGAAGATTAAAAATATTATAATAGGTTTGGTAGTTTTATTTATGACAGCTTGTTCATCTGCCACGACTAAAGAGGTAAGAAGTATTATTGTTACAACAAATGTTGAAACAGCAGAGGTATTTGTAGATGGGAAACCTTATGGTGAAATTTATGGAGGACTTCTTGTGGTTAATATTCCTTTGGATGGGATTCATTCTATAATGTTAAAAAGTGATACAGAGTCTAAAAATGAAATAATAGATGGCAGCTTCAATGAGAAAACGCTTCACTTTTATTTTTCAAGGAAAAGTGGTGAAACTAGTTTAAATACCAGTAACTCAAAGTATGATAAATTAGAAGAACAGTTAAATAATATAAAGGTTAAAAATGAAATAAAACAGGAACTGGAATTAGAAAGAACGAAGGAAAGAGTATTAAAGGTAGAGGTTCAAAATAGTAAATAAATATTTTTAACCTAAAAATATTAAAAAACAGACAGGAAATTTTTCCTGTCTGTTTTTTTATTTTACATATTATTTGATCTTATATACTCTAAGATTTTAAATGAACGTTCCCTTGTTTTCTTAAATTTATCAAGTTCTGCATTAACTGCCCAGTCCTGTAAAAATACAATTGAAGTACCTGTTTTCATATCACTAAATCCAACTTGACCAAAAGAACCGCTGGAATAAAGAATATCCTCATCTTTTAGATAATAGGTTTGTGAACCATAAGTAATGTCAGTACCAAGAAGTTTTCCGGTTTCATTTTGACCAAATTCAGTTTTACTTGTATCCATTGCTGATTTATAATAACTCTCAGGTCCTTTTCCTTGGGCAATCCATTGGTGGAATAGAGCATAATCTCGTGCTGTTATACTTATGCCATAAGAAGGGGAACTTGTTCCATCACTTGTTTTTGCAATAGATCCATCATAGTTTGCTCCAAAAGAATCGAATAATTCAGACAATAATTGTGGATATTTCTTCCTTGTTACTTTCTCTGCCAGTAAAGCCAATATATCTGTATTTTTATCGTTATAATTCCATTCTTTTCCTGGTTTTGCTATGCTTTGAGAAGATTTTATAGCATTACGGTGACCGATGCTTTTACCTTTTTTCAATCCCTGTTCAATTTCAAAATTGTAACCTTCAGCTCCAGGTGTGTGGAAATCCAATAGTTGAGGTATCCCGCTAGTCATATCAAGAACCTGTTGGACAGTAGCTTTTCCTATGGAAGTCCCCTTAAAATCTTTTAGATATTTTTCTACCTTGTTATTTGGGGCTAACAACCCCTTATCTACTAACTGCCCTGTGATGACCCCTGCAAAGGTTTTAGAAGCTGATTGTAATAGGTTGGTATCTTCAGTCATGAATCCATTGTCATAAAACTCAAAGATAATGTTATTGTCTTTCATAACAATAAATCCTTTAACCTGAGTATCTTGGAATGATTGAATAAAACTTTTCCCATCTTTAAATTCTATATTTAGATTAAAACTTTTATCATTTTTTGCAACTGTCAGTTTAGCAGGGTTATTTGAGTGTTTAATCTTTGATGTCCCGTGAGCAGCATAGGTATCCCAATGAGAACTAACAGATTTGTAATAAGGCCATGTTTGTTGATTTTCAGATGTAATTTCTTTTGATGTAAAAGGTCTATAAAATTTTTGTACATCAAACCCTAAACCAAATGCTGAAGGTGCAGATTCTGATGCGTGAATTGGTTGAAATGCAA
Organism: Fusobacteria bacterium ZRK30; assembly: GCA_024628785.1. Classification (NCBI taxonomy): domain Bacteria; kingdom Fusobacteriati; phylum Fusobacteriota; species Fusobacteria bacterium ZRK30. The sequence goes on along the minus strand of CP102405.1, from coordinate 1,713,457 downwards.
TAACTGCACCTAGTATTCCCATAACAATTTGATATTTTATTTTCATAATTTTTCCTCCTTCGGTAATGAATGATAAGTTGTATGAGCTTATAACTTTCTTTATCATTAAAAAAAACTCTAAAAACTGACCGATCATTACTATTTTTAATAGGAATTTTCCTATTTGAGAAAATTATATACCCTAGTGTTACACGAGGGTCAATAAAAAAATAAAATTTATTAAAGCTGTTTAGAGAGTATAGAAAAAAGGAACTAAGATAGGTACTAATCCAGACAATAAAATTCCATTGATAAATGCTATAACAACAGTTTCCGGGTTGGTGTATTTGGAGATTATAGGCAGAGTAGAATCCATGGAAGTAGCTCCAGCAGGAGCTATAGCAGTATAATCATTTAAATATTTTGCAATGAATGGGATAGAAACCACAGTGATAAGTTCTCGAAAGATGTTGGTTAAAAAGGCTATAGTGCCTATCTCTGCACTGTGTAATTGCGTGAGGATGATCCCAGAAAGGCTATACCATCCAAAACCAGAGGAAATGGCCAAACTTAAGTTAGTGGGTATATGAAAGATATAACCACTAATAAGTCCTCCTATTAAACTCCCTGCAATTATAGAAGTTGGAACTATCAAAATAATTAAACTATGTTTTCTTAGATCTTTAAAAATGTGCTTATTTAATCCTATATCTATTCCTACACAAAATATTAAAAGATAAAGTGCTGAGTCTATAAGGGTATCGATATGTGGGGTAAAGGATTCAGGAATAAGAAAATATCCCCCTAAAATACCTGTTAGAACAGAAGCTACTATAGATAGTGTCATTAATTGTTCCTCCTTTTAATTATTATTCTACTCATAAAAAATACTAAAATAATACTGAATAGCGAAGTGAGAAAAGCAAAGATAAGGGAGATGCCGCCTATTTCATTTAAATTACTGAGTAATGACCGGTTCATTCCTATAGTGATTCCAATGGCAAACAATAAAACAATTACTCCTAGATGCTGAAATACACCATTAAATTTTTTCATCCTATCAGAAAACTTCACTGTAGAACCTATTAAAATGCCTAAAATTAATGATATTAAAATATTTTGCATGACTTCACACTCCTAATTATAAGAGATACGATCCTTATTTAAGGATCGCATCATAGATTTTATTTTTATATATTTTTAATTCTTTTGAAGACAGAGTTCTTTTAGATTTTGGGAAATCAATGGTAAGAACTTCTTCTATAACAGTTGGTTTTTTAGAAAATATAATAACTTCGTCTGCCATGAGTAAAATTTCATCTATATCATGGCTTATCATAATGAGTGTCTTTGAATATTTTTCCAGGAGGGAGGTTATCAGATCAATTAATTTGATCTTTAGGGAAAAATCTAAAGATTTTAAAGATTCATCCATCAATATTAACTCTGTATCGTATAAAAAAGCACGGGCTATTGCAACCCTTTGCTTCTCACCGCCGCTTAAATTTTTAACCAGATGATCTGCCTTGTGGGGGATGTGTAGAAGTTCCAGTAAATTTAATATTTTTTTCTCAGTAGCTCCAGGTATAATATTTAAATTTTCTATTACACTCTCCCAGGGGAGGAGTCGGTCCTCTTGAAATATATAACCTACATTTTCAAAATTTTTAACCACTTCTCCAGTATGATTTATCTCTAATCCGGCAATGATATTAAAGAGACTTGTTTTTCCTCCTCCAGAAGGTCCTAAGATTGCAGTGACCTTATTTTTTTTAAATTTATATGTGATCCTATCCAAGATTTTTTCCCCGTGGAAAGTGAGGGAAAGATTCTTTAACTCAATCATAAGTACCTCCTAAATCGGCTCTTTAAAGATGTTAAGATTAATTTTGAGATGAGAAAACTGAGAATATATATTATAAGAGTCCATCCTAAAATTGTATCTGTTTCTATATTGAGCCATCCGATATTCAAACCGTTCCCAATTCCGCCGCTGACCCTGGAGATGACCTCTGCCATGATGATCACCTTAAATGATGACCCGAGGATGATCTCGGTGGCAGGAAGAAGATATCTGATAAGGGATGGGAGCTGTATCTTAAAGAAACAATCTTTTTTAGAGATATTATATATATCTGCCATCTCCAAGATCTTCTTGTCGATTCCCTCCATTCCACTGACTATATTTAACACCAGGATGGGGATAGTATTGATACAGATTATAAATATCGGAATATACTTGTTATCAAACCAAATTAACGCCAGTAAGATCCATGAAATTATAGGAGTACTCTGCATAAAAAGTAATATAGGCCGAATGAAGATCTTAAGATTTTTAGAAGATACTATCCCCAGAACCAGAATTATCCCTATAAAGTAGGTCAGAATGAGAGAGATCCCTAACCGGCCCAGGGTGATAAAGATCTCACTATAATTATTTTGTAATAAAAATAATGAGGTATAAAAAACCCGTAGAGGTGAAGGTAAAACCAGAGGAGATACCTTAGTCGAGATCCCAGCCCATAAAACTAAAAATACGGTGATGGGAATCAATTTTTTTCTCATCTATTCTCTCCTAAAATTTTTGTATATTCTTCTACCAGCTGATCTCCCTTTTTCCCATCGATAAGGGTTAGGTTCATATATTTTATGGATTCTTCATATCCGCTATCACTCAGTTTAATATTGAAATTAACCTGGGCCAGATCTATAAATTCATTGGGATCTTTCTCTAGTTCTTTCAGATTGTTTTTATAGTCATTTATGAATGTTTCTATCTCTTTGGAGTGGGTTTTATTATATTTACTGGTAGTATAAAGCCCTACTTGGGGGATTCCAGAAAGGGAAGTTACTTTTTCCCACTCATCCTTATACACAACGCTTCTGATCAATTTTGAATTTTTTTCAAGAACCAAAGTAGCCATAGGTTCAGGAAGGACAGCATTCTCACCTTTTTGAAGGATCATCAGCTTAGCCACTTCAGGAGTGGTTCTATAGGTGATCACAGGAGATATATCATTGTTTTTAAATAAGAACTTTGAAATTATATCAGGGGATGAACCCTGAGCTCCAATAAGGATATTTTTTCCGTCCAGGTCTTTTATACTATCTATTTTTTTATTGGATATTATGGAGATAAGCCCCTGACTGGTTACTCCCAATAGTTCTAATTCAATACCTTTCTTTTTTAAATTTTCACCTAGATTAGTGGGAATGACATAGACCCCATCTTGATTCTTAATGAGTTTCGGAATGATTTCTGTATGGACATCCTGATAATAATGGAGTGCAACGTCATCTTTCATAGGGAGCATAGGTATGCTGGGGGGAGCTTTTGGTGTATAGACATCTATTGAAAAACTATTTATGGATATAGCCAGACTCAACAAAGCTGTTATTTTTATTTTTTTACTTATCATTTTTTAAACTCCTATTTAAAATTTTTTTTTAATCATAAAAAAGTGGCAGAGATATCTACCACTTTGATATTGAAAATATATATGTGACAACTTATATCTATTTTTTGTGGATTTTTCTTAACTTAACCATTTCATCCAACCAATATTCATCGGTTTTAGCAGTTCTTCGACAAGATTCACGAGCGACATTTAAAATTATCTTGCTGAATAACTTCATGTTTTTACTGTGCAGAGAGTAAAGAGCAGATTTAGAAAACACAAGTAACTTTACATCTGTTAAGGCGATAGCAGAAGCAATATATTTGAAAATACCAATAAGTTCAGTTTCACCAAATAAATTACCCTCCTTAAACCGGATTAATTCAATTTCAACGTCATCCTGCTGCTTAACTATTTTAATTTCACCACTTTGGATAATAAAGATATTATTTGGTGACTCCCCTTGGGTGAAGACAGATTCTCCTTTTTTAAAGGAAGCTGTAGTCAGCATAGGTATAAGACATTCTAGTTCTCCGGCAGTTAAACCACCAAAGAGTGATATTTTATTTAGCATAGAAAAAATTAATTGTTTTTCCTTATAAGTTACTTCAGGTTTAGATTTTTTTGTATTCATAGCTATAATTAAAACTCCCTTACATTTTAGATTTTAGACTTTTTTCTCTATATAGGCGATAATTTCATGAAGTAATTCCTTCTTATGATGATCAGTGATCTCAGTTAAATATGATTCCAAATCTTTTATATCTGATTCGATCTCCTCTTTTGGAATGATATCATAGGCACGGTCTAACTCTATATGCAATTCATGGATAACAGTATCGTGTAATTTTAAAAATGTACCAACTTCTTCAGCTCTTTCATACATAGACAGTTTTTTTATAATTTCATCAATTCTTGAATTCATATATTTCCCCCTCATATTTTGATTAATATTAGTTTACTATATAATGGATGAAATACCTAAATTTATTTTATTTCAAAAAAAACTAGCCGATAGATATCAGCTAGTTATAATTTTATATTTAGTCACTTAATTTTAAAACTGAGATAAATGCTTCTTGTGGTATCTCTACATTACCTATCTGTTTCATTCTCTTCTTACCGGCTTTTTGTTTCTCTAATAATTTTTTCTTTCTACTTATATCTCCACCATAACATTTAGCTGTAACGTTCTTTCTAAATGCTCTAATAGTTTCTCTTGCTATTATTTTAGCTCCCAGTGCAGCTTGAATAGGAATTTCAAATTGCTGTCTTGGAATAATTTCTTTTAATTTTTCTACGATTACCCTTCCTCTGGCCTGGGCATGGTCTGAATGTGCAATAAATGAGAATGCATCTACACCTTCACCAGACACTAAGATGTTAACTTTTACCAGGTTTCCAGGTCTATATCCTATCATTTCATATTCAAATGAAGCGTATCCCTTAGTTCTAGATTTTAATTTGTCATAAAAATCTAACACTATCTCTGCAAGGGGCAGCTCATATGTAATCATAGCACGAGTATCGTCTATATAGTTCATACTGACATATGTTCCTCTTTTTAACTGGCATAATTCCATAACTCCACCGACAAAGTCTTTTGGAACTATGATATTACCTTTGATATATGGCTCTTCTACGATTACCTTTCCTTGTCCGCCTCCAGGGAAATCTTCCGGGTTATCTATAGTGTACATTGGTTCATTTTCCTTATGGATTCTATATTCAACTGATGGTGAAGTAGATATAAGGTCGATATTATATTCTCTTCTAAGTCTTTCTACAATAATCTCCATATGTAAAAGGCCCAAGAATCCACATCTAAATCCAAATCCTAATGCTAATGATGTTTCAGGTTCAAAAGTAAGTGAAGCATCGTTTAATTGTAATTTTTCAATAGCTTCTCTAAGATCTTCATAGTCATCGGTAGATATTGGATATAATCCAGCAAATACCATCGATTGAGCTTGTCTATAACCTTCTAGAGGTGTTTCACATGGATTTTTAAGACTAGTAATAGTATCTCCTACCTGTGAATCATGGATAGATTTTGTACCTGTAATAACATATCCTACCGATCCTGCAGTCAATACATTAGTAGGATTCATGTTAGGAGAGAATATACCACATTCAAGAACATCAAATTGGTGATCGTTAGAGAATACTTTGATCTTATCCCCTTTTTTTATAGTTCCATCTATAACTCTTACATAGGTAATTACTCCTCTATAGTCGTCAAAATGTGAATCGAATATAAGAGCTTTTAAAGGACCGCCTTCATTGTTTGCAGGAGCAGGTATATATTTAACAATAGCTTCTAATAGATCTTCTATTCCTATACCTGATTTAGCAGATGTAAGAACCGCTTCATCTGCAGGGATCCCGATAACGTCTTCTATTTCATTTCTAACCTTTTCTACATCAGCAGCAGGCAGATCGATCTTATTGATTACAGGTACTACTTCTAAGTCTTGCTCTAAAGCCAGGTATACGTTAGCTAAAGTTTGTGCTTCTACACCTTGAGCTGCATCTACTACTAATAGTGCACCTTCACAGGCAGCCAGAGATCTAGATACCTCATAGATAAAGTCTACATGTCCAGGTGTATCGATTAAATTCAATTCATATGTTTTACCGTCATTAGCTTTATAGTTAATAGTAACAGTATTGGCTTTTATTGTTATACCCTTCTCTTTTTCTAAGTCCATACTGTCTAATAGCTGGTTCTCCATATCCCTGTCAGCAACAGTTCCTGTTGATTGGATAAGTCTATCAGCTAAGGTAGATTTTCCATGGTCTATATGTGCGATTATTGAAAAATTTCTTTTTAATTCTTGTGACACAACGTTCCTCCTAATGTTTATATTAAATTTTTTATAAATTAATTTATAATTTTACATTCTATTATAAGCTATCTCAGTAGAAAAAGCAACCATTACTCCCTGTACTTTGTTTTCTATCTAGCTCACGAATATCACAGAATATAGAACAACTTCTATCTTTCTATTCTTTATCTTTTCACTTTGATTTTTAATTAACTAGTTTTTACTATATACTTAGGTATAAATCAATATAATATTGGAGGAAAGTTATGAGTGATAAGAAAATAAGGTTTACCGTCCCAAATTTTGTCAATGAGATAACATTTAGGGATATAGAGAACTTTGATATAAAGATCAATAGTTTTTTTAACAGGTTGTTTACCAGCTCCTACACCAGTGTGGATAAATACCCATTTAAGAAGAGTTCTGGTAATAAAAAGATACAGTTTAACTTAAATAAGGAAAACCAGCTTATCTATGATAATCTACTTCCCAAAAATAAGATACAAAATGAATCGGAATATTTTAGAGATCTTATAAGAACGTATATATCCCAGCCCCACTATAAGAGAGAGAGGAAAATTTTTTATTCTGAATATGAGTCTATACAAAAGGCTATACAGAGGAAGGAGGAGGTTTTGATAACCCACTTAGGGAATGATTATATAGTAGAACCTTATTTTTTTAAAGTTACATCTGAGGAGAAAAACAACTTCTTGTTTTGCTGGATATATGAAAAAAAACAATACAGTGTCTTTAACCTGTCCAGGATATCCAAAGTAACTCCTATAAGATTTAGAAAAAATAAAAGATATGTGGATATGGATTATATAGATAAGGTACATAAAAACTTTGACCCATTTTTGTCCTACGGGAATATTGTAAAGGTTAGATTAACGGACCAGGGAAAGATCTGGTTCAAAAGGATAAGTCACTATAAACCAACTTTAGTAAAGATAGAAGGAGATATATATTACTGTGAATCCAGTGATAGAAAAGCTACCTTATATTTTTCTAGGTTTTATGATGAAGCTGAAATTTTAGAGCCTTTGTCTCTTAGAAAAAAGATAAAGGTTCTTTTAGAAGACACCCTGTCTCAATATAAGTAAAGATGAACCTAAAAAATGAACCTTTTGATAAGTTACATATATATGTATTCTTTATTTTAATTGATCTTAAAAGAAAATATTGTGAACCTTTAAAATAAAAAGAAGCAGTATTGAGAGGGAATTATTTTAGTGGTAGAATATATAGTATAAAAAAAGCTTATATTCGAGGTGATCTATGAAAACAATGAAGAAAAGAAAGATGATATTAGAAGGGAATATGTATAAGGTAATAATCTTACTCTCCCTCCCTATAATGTTAAACAACCTTATACAGACCATGTATAATCTGACAGATACATATTTTTTAAGTAAATTAGGTGCAGTGGAAGTGGCTTCTATGACCTTGGCCTGGCCGGTTGTGTTTTTACAACTGGCATTAGGGGTGGGAATAGGAATAGCTGGCACTACCCTGATATCCCAGAATATAGGTGCAGAGAAAATAGATGAAGCTAAAAAAACAGCAGGACAGCTGGTAAGTTTTGCTATGGGATTTTCTGTACTACTCAGTATAAGTGGGATAATAAGTACACCATATATATTAAAAGTTATGGGAGCCACAGGAGATATATACAGTAATGCTTATATCTATCTGATCCTTATAGTGGGAGGTGCTCCCCTTATGTATGCCAGTTTTGTATATTCATCTATAAAACAGGGAGAAGGGGATACAATTTCTCCTATGATTCTCAGCCTTATATCTGTAACTATTAATATAGTATTGGACCCAATATTTATATTTTACTTAGACCTGGGAATAAAAGGGGCAGCTCTGGCTACCCTCCTTGCTAGAGCTATAATGTCATTTTACATAGTATATCAATTATTTATAAGAGATACTCCTATGAAATTAAGGTTGAAAGATCTGAAGCCGGAGTTTAGTTATATAAAAAGATTAACAACATTAGGAATTCCTGCCTCTATAGGGCAGGCAACCATAGCTATGGGATTTGTTGTACTTAATAGTTTTGTAAATACTTATGGGGAGTTAACCCTGGCTGCTTTTGGAATTGGAAATAGGATAAACGGACTCATAGTGATGCCTGCTATGGGAATTGGAGGAGCTGTATCTTCCATAGTTGGTCAAAATATAGGAAATAATGATGTAAAGAGAGTTAAGGAGTGTGTATTCAAGAGTTCAGTCTTGGGAGCTGTTTTTTCTGTAGCAGGTACTACTATCCTGTTATTTTGGGGAAGCAGTATTGTCAGGTTTTTCTCTACCAACAAAGATATCATATACCTGGGAAATGACTATCTTAAATATATATCTTTAAGTTTGATAGGACTGGCTATCCTCCCTATAATTACAGGAGCATTACAGGGTGCAGGGCAGACAAAAAAAGCCATGTATCTCAGTATGTCAAGACTCTGGGTATTTAGGCTACCTACTCTATTACTGCTGCCATATTTTATAGGTAAAACAGAAAAGGTCATATGGTATGCCATATCTTCTAGCAACATCATCGCTATGCTGGTTGCTATATATTTCTATAAAAGATCTGAATTTAAGAGTATAGTAGGGGATACTGAAGGTGAGAGGGTAAAAAATAAAATAAACCAAGGTGTAGAAGTTGAGATGGAAGCAGAATTTACCAAGATAGAAACTAAATAAAGGAGTATTTAATGCCTAATCGATTGGAAAATGAACCGATAACGAAATTATTAGTTGAATATTCTATACCGGCTATATTAGGAATGGTAGTCACAGTTATGTATTCTGTAGTAGACACTATGTTTATCGGTCATAAACTGGGAACAGAATCATTGGCAGGGGTTGCAATAGTTTTTCCACTCTCTAGAGTATCTAACTCAATATCTGTGCTGATTAGTGCTGGAGGCGGAGTACTTATTTCTATAGCCTTGGGAGAAAAAAATAAAAACAAGGTGAGAAAAATCTTGGGAAATCAAATTTTTCTAACTCTGACTCTATGTTTAGTAGTAATAGTAGGTCAGATATTGTTTTTACCATATTTTTTAAAAGGTCATGGTAATAATTTAAAAATGGTAGAAGAAGCGATAAGTTACGGGAGAGTATTTTTATTCTGTTCCTTCTTTAACACTATTACACTAAGCTTTAACAATGCCATAAGAGCTCAAGGTTATCCAAAATTAGTTTTATTGACTGCAGTAGCCAGTTCTTTGACGAATATAGTTTTACATTATATCTTTATATTTCCATTGGATTTAGGAGTTAGAGGAGCAGCTATAGCTAGTTTGATAGCCAGTATTTTACCCCTATGGATGATAACTTACTTTATGTCTAGAAACAATGGGTTAATGAGAATAAAATTAAAGGATTTAAAATTTGATTTTAAAATAATAATAAATATTTTGAAATTAGGTGCAGCTACAGCAATAATTCCATTTGCAAATGGGGCATTAATAGATATCTTCAATATGAAATTAATAGTTTTAGGAGGTACTACAGCAGTAGCTGTTTATGGGATATATATGACTATCCACTCTGTTGTTTTGATGATTAGTTCAGGCATTTCAGCAGGAGTACAGCCAATCATAAGCCATAACCTAGGTGCTGAAAAATATTTTAGAGTTTCAGAAGCAATAAAAATTGCTGTAAAAAGCGGTACTTTAATATCCTTAGGAATATTTTTTTTAATTCAATTATTCCCTGGGCTAGTCATAAAAAGTTTTATTACTGACAGCGAAACTATTGAGTTAGGAATAGAGGCTTTGAGATACGGGTTTATCCTTGCCCCGGTTATGATAATGACTATTATGATTTCAGGAGTTTATAGAGCTATGGGAGATGCCAGAAGAGCATTCACTTATAACCTTTTAAGAAAAGTGATAATTATATTCCCGATAATTTTTATGCTCCCAAACCTTCTTGGGATGAAAGGGGTATGGTTAAGCAGACCCATATCAGATCTTATAGCATTAACTATAATGCTGCCGGCATTACTAAAAACCATAAAAGAATTAAATTCTAAAGTAGAAATTTCTACTTTAACTTAAACGTTAGTTGCTCTTTATTTAAAGAGCAACTTTTTTTTAAACATAGAATACAGAAAATCTTAACACGGAGACTCAGAGATCACAGGGGTTTTCAGAGATTATATTAGAGATTCGCTGAGACTTCTATGTATAGTCTTTTTTTCTCTGTGTATCTCCGTGTCCATTGTTTTCACTTTTTACTTATAGAAAGAGATAGGGTGAGAAAATAATTTTTATTATAACTTTCATAAATGACATTAATATGAGAGAGTGAAAGTTAAGAGCACTATTCTCTTATTTATGTAGTATACTCTAGTATTATTCAATCAAGGGAACTCTTACAAAAAATTATAATGAAAAAGAATTAGAGGATTCTCTGGTAGAAAATATAACCAAATTTTTATTAGAGTTAGGATCTGGATTTTCATACATTGGAATTAAAATAATTAGATAAAAAAGGAGACTTATGGAAATTAAAAAACCAATAAAAAATAATCTTCCTAAGCTAGAAGAATTTTTTAGAATAGTTATATCTGATACTGCTAAAAGAGAAGGAATAACTATTTCAAATTTTGTAGATGAAGAAGTAGAAGAAAAAATGAAGTATTGTAAAAATTATTTTGAAGAAGGAAGTAATATATCTATGCTGGTTGCTCTAGATGGTGAAAAAATAATAGGGACTATATCATCTTCATATTGTAATTCAGATATAAAAAATGTGATTAAAGGTCTTAAAAAGGATTCTATGAAAATAGGAACTGTATATATCCATCCATCTTATCAAAGAAAAGGTATAGGAAAAACTCTTTTGAATGAAATATACAAAATATTAAAATCTAAAAATATAAAAGAATTTTATTTAGATTCCGGTTATAAAAGTGCCCAAATATATTGGACTAAAAATTTAGGAGAACCATTTTTTAAAGCGAAGAATTATTGGGGTCCTAGAATAGATAATTTTATTTGGAAAGTTAAGTTATAATAAGAGGAAGAATTAATATTTATATTTTTGAAACTTTAAAGTTTAAATAGGAGTAAAAAGTAGTTTTTGTTTATACACTTGAACCTCTATAATATTAATTTTAAATTTTTATAAGGGTATAAAATCAACCTAAAAGAATTAGAAAATTCACTTCTAATAAAAAAAGCAATTAATCCCATTGTGATTAATTGCTTTTTTTATTATTCTTCTTGACATTGTCATATAAATATCGTATTATAACCACATAAATTAACTCGTATATGCTCTTAATAAGGAGGAGCGTCTCTACAGGTCACCGTAAACGACCTACTATGAGTGAAAAAATTAAGTATATGGTGAATTCTACTAAGTTATTAGGGGAGTTCTTTAACCTAAATGCCTATTTTCTCACTTATTGGGAGGAGTGGGCATTTTTTGTTTACTCGAACCACAATTAGAGTTATAAAAACTTTAGGAGGAAAAAAATGAAAAATAGATCACCATATGATTTAGATGGAGTACCAGTACTTAAGGAAGCAATACCATTAGGTTTACAGCATATATTAGCTATGTTTGTGAGTAACCTGGCACCGATATTAATAGTTGGAGGAGTTATAGGAATTCCAAGTGAGAAGTTGACATTTTTAATTCAATGTACTATGTTTGTATCAGGACTAAATACATTGATTCAGGCATACAGAATAGGGCCTATTGGAGCCAGATTACCAGTTGTTGTGGGAACAAGTTTTGCATTCGTACCTGTAGCTATCTCAATCGGATTAAAATATGGATTCGAGGGTGTATTAGGAGCAGCATTGGTCGGTGGATTATTTGAAGCATTTATCGGATTATTCATGAGAAAAGTTAGAAAGTTTTTCCCGCCAATCGTAACAGGTGTAGTAGTTTTATCTATTGGATTGTCTTTATTACCGGTTGGGATAAAAAACTTAGCTGGTGGATTTGGAGCAAAAGATTTTGGATCATTATCAAACTTACTTTTAGGTGGAACAGTACTAGTAGTTGTTATTATCTTCAATCAATTTGCAAAGGGTATTTGGAGAACAGCAGCAATAGCAGTTGGAACAGTAGCAGGAATAATAATAGCAGGATTTATGGGGAAAATCGATTTTGGTGCTGTGAGTCAAGCCAGTTACTTTGTAGTACCTAAACCATTTACATATGGATTAGAATTTCATTTAGACGCTATATTAGCAATGATGCTGATGTATGTAGTATCAGCTGTGGAAACAGTAGGAGACATGTCAGGAGTAACAATGGGTGGAGCCAATAGAGAAGTAACAGACAAAGAATTATCAGGAGGAATCTTAGCTGATGGTTTTGGAGGAGTTATTGCAGCTTCTTTTAGTATCTTACCAACTACTTCATTCAGCCAAAATACAGGAATTGTAGCCATGACAGGAGTTATGAGTAGATTTGTTGTGGGAACTGGAGCTATGTTCTTAATAGCAGGAGCATTTATTCCAAAGATAGGAGCATTGATATCTATCATACCTGCCAGTGTCATAGGTGGAAGTTTAGTAATGTTATTTGCAATGATAGCTATAAGTGGAATAAACTTAATCACAAAAGAGCAGTTAGTAGGTAGAAATGCAGTAATAGTAGCTGTAGCTTTAGGATTAGGATTTGGAATGGGAAGTGTTCCAGAAGCATTAGCTTATTTACCTGAGTCGTTTAAATTAATATTTGGAGGATCTGGAATAGTTGTATCAGCTGGAATAGCAGTTGTCTTAAATATAATCCTACCTAAAGAAATAGAGCAAAAAGAAGCAAAAAAAGAAGAAATCAAATTAAAAAGAGCATAGATGTTTTAAAATAAGTAAAACAGCTGAAATTACTTTTCAGCTGTTTTTTTTATAAAGGATAAGGTATTAAAAGAGGAAAAACAAAAGAAAAACAGTAAAAAAAAGAAGAAAAAAACGTAGGAGGAGAGTATGTTTACAATAAAACAGCATTTAATGGCTCAGTCCATAGAGGAAGGGTACGAAACTTTAGTTAAAAATAGAAATAATATGATCTTAGGAGGAACAGGCTTTTTGAGATTAGGAAATAAAAATATCAATATAGGAATAGACCTGTCTAACTTAGAACTGGATTATATCAGAGAAGGCGAAGACAATATAGAGATAGGCCCTATGACAACTTTTAGGAGTATAGAAACTAATAAACTGTTGAAAGAAAATTTTGACGGGGTAGTAGCCAAGTCAGTGGAAGAGATAGTTGGTATCCAATTAAGATCTGTCATTACAGCAGGAGCTACTGTAGCTTCTAAATACGGGTTCTCAGATTTTATAACTGCACTTTTGTCACTGGACACTCATATAGAGTTATATAAAGGTGGAATATTATCTTTAGAGGAATATTTATCGGAAGAAAAGGTCCCTAAAGATATATTGGTAAAAATTATAATAAAAAAAGATGGAAAAAGAGCAGCTTTTAAAGCTATGAGAAATTCAAAGAGTGATTATGCCATCTTAAATTGTGCTGTTTCCTGCTTGGATGGAGAATATAGAGTAGCTGTAGGAGCCAGACCTGGAAGAGCGGTAGTAAAAATAATCAATAATGATGAACTGATAAATAATATAGATAAAAAAATAGAAGAAGTGGTAGATGAGATGAAATTTGGAACAAATATGAGAGCCAGTGGAAAATACAGAGAGATGATAGCAAAAGTTTTAATTAGAAGATCTATAGAGGAACTGAAATAAAAAATTATATTATCATAGATATGAATCAGCTATAAAGAGGTTTTAAAAAAGAAGATGGTGGGAGGATAAAATGGAAATCAAATTAAAAATAAACGGTATAAATAAAGAGGTAACCATAAAAGATGGGGAATATTTACAGTCGGCTTTAAAAAGACTGGGATTTTTAAATGTAAGAAAGGGGTGTGAAACTGGTTCTTGCGGTCTGTGTACAGTATTATTAAATGGGAAGCCAACTCTTTCATGCTCCACGCTGGCTGTGAGAGGAATCGGAAAAGAGATCACTACCTTAGAAGGGGAAAGTGTCGAGGTTGCAAAATTTGCCGAAGTTTTAACCGATGAAGGAGCAGATCAATGTGGATATTGTTCTCCTGGGTTTACTTTGACTGTAATAGCCATGAAGAGAGAATTAGAATCTCCTACAATAGATGAGATAAAGCATTATTTAACTGGTAACCTATGTAGATGTACTGGATATATGGGACAGCTTAGAGCGGTTAAAAAATATATGGAGGTAAAATAATGGGATATGTTGGGAAAGGAATAAAAAAGATAGACGGGATGGGGCTCATCAAGGGAGCATCATCGTATACTGAAGATATAGCATTAGGACATAACTATCTGACTGTTAAATTACTCCGTAGTCCCCATGCTTTTGCCAGAATAAAAAATATAAATACAACTATAGCCTCTAAGATAGAAGGTATAGAGTGTATATTGACCTATAAAGATGTAACAGATAAAAGATTCACTTTGGCAGGACAGTCTTTTCCTGAACCATCTCCCCATGACAGGAGAATATTGGGAGAATATGTAAGGTATGTAGGAGATGAAGTTGCTATAATTGCAGGAACAGATGAAGAAACTGTATTAAAGGCTATGAAACTCATAAAGGTAGACTATGAAATATTAGAACCTGTATTAGATTTTGAAAAAGCTATAGATCATAAAAGTATAATACATACTGAAAAACCATACACAAGTTTTAACTACGGGAATGAACATATGCGAAATATAGCTGCCCAGGATCTCCTTGTGGAAGGGGACGTGGAGAAAGAACTGGCTAAATCAGATGTAGTGATAGAGCACAGCTATCATACTCAGGCACAGATCCATGGGATGATGGAAAATTATATAGCAGTTACCTATATGGACTTCCAGGATAGGATGAATATAATCAGTTCTACTCAGATACCATTTCATGTGAGAAGACATGTATCTAAGATACTGGATATACCGAGAAGTAAGATAAAAGTTATAAAACCTCGTGTAGGAGGAGGGTTCGGAGGTAAACAAACTGCTCCAATGGAAATATACCCTGCATTAGTAACCAAAGTAACCGGGAAACCTGCAAAGTTAGTATATAACAGGAAGGAAACTCATACTTGCACCACTACCAGACATGAGATGAAATTAACTGTGAAATTAGGTGCTACTAAAGACGGAATTATAAATGCTGTGGATATCCACGGATTATCCAATACAGGAGCATATGGGGAACATGCATGGACTGTATTTAGTGTTGTAGGGCAAAAGACCCTGCCTATGTATAGAGCTAAAGCACGTAGATTTTACGGAGAAGTGGTATATACCAATATGACTACAGCAGGTGCATTTAGAGGTTATGGGGCTACACAGGGAACCTTTGCATTGGAATCAGCAGTAAATGAATTGGCTAAAAAATTGGATATGGATTCAAGTGTAATACGTGAGAAAAATTTGGTGAAACAAGGGGAAGTAAATCCTACTCTGAATAGTTTTGTAGGAGAGAAATCTATTGTTCTGGACAGTAGTACTTTGGATGAGTGTATTACCAGAGGTAAGGAGATGATCGGATGGGATAAAAAATATCCTATGCAGAAGATATCACCTACAAAGGCTAGAGGTGTTGGAATGGCTGTAACTATGCAGGGATCAGGAATCCATGGGATAGATACAGCGTCTGCAACATTAAAATTAAATGATGATGGATTCTACACGTTATTAGTAGGTGTAAGTGATATGGGACAGGGGTGCGATACTGTGGTAGCTCAGATGGCTGCTGAGATACTATGTGTGCCTGTATCTAAAATAATTGTAAATAGTACAGATACAGATGTAAATCCATACGATCCAGGTGCCTACGCTTCTAGCGGGACCTATGTTACAGGAAATGCAGTTATAAAAGCAGCTAACCTTATGGTAGAAAAGATAGTTGGTGGGGCCTCTAAGATATTGAATATCCCGGAAGAGGATATAGAGTTTAACGGAGAATCACTATTATTAAAAGATGGGAAAGAGATCTCGTTGGATGAAATAGCATATAGACTGGTAGCCTATGAAGGGCAGAATCAAATTATAACTACCGGAACCTGGGGAGGACATACTTCTCCACCGCCATTTATAGCCGGGTTTGCTGAAGTTGAAGTAGATTTAGAAACTGGGAAGGTAGAGATGATAGACTATGCAGCTGTAGTTGACTGCGGTACAGTGATCAATCCAAATCTGGCCCGTATCCAGGTTGAGGGTGGAGTAGCTCAAGGGATAGGATTAGCTCTATTTGAGGATATAAAATATGACGCAAAGGGTAAGATGATCTCTGATACATTTATGCAATATAAGATACCATCTAGATGTGATGTTGGGGAGATAAGGGTAGAATTTAAACCTAGTTTTGAACATACAGGCCCATTTGGTGCAAAATCAATAGGAGAGGTAGTTATCAATACCTCTGCTCCTGCAATTGCAGATGCAGTAGCTAATGCTACAGGGGTAAGGGTAAGAACATTACCTATTACACCTGAAAAAGTACTTATGGGAATATTAAATACAAAGCATTCAAACTAAAAATTAATAACTAAAAAAATGAAAATTAGTCACAGAGTTACACTGAGAGAATGTAAAGATACACAGAGATTACACTCTGTGTAATTCTATATTTTTCTCTGTGAATCTCTGTGTCAAGAGAGGTTATTTGTTATGATCAATTTAAAAATTAAAAAAGGAGATGTTGTATCTATAGTAGGAGCAGGAGGGAAAACCACCCTTCTAAATCATCTATCCAATGAGTATAGTCTGGATAACTCAGTTCTTATGACAACAACAACTAAGATATTTACACCTTTAAATTATGATTACCTTTATCATGATATAAATTTTTTAGATACAGTATCTCATCCATTAAAAAATAGCCTCTATGTAGTGGCTCCTAAATATAAGAATAAGCTGTCTAGTCTTCCTAGGAAAGATTTAGAAAGATTGATAGAATATTTTGACTATACTTTTATAGAGGCAGATGGTTCCAAGATGAAACCCCTTAAGGGATGGAATGAAAGTGAACCTGTTATCTGTGCTGATACCACTATAACTATAGGTATAATAGACCTTATCCATATAGGGAAAGCAATAGACAAAGAATTTATCCATAGGATAGAATTATTTTGTAAGTTAGTGGGGAAGAGAGAGGGAGATATCCTTACCATAGATGATTATATTAAAATCATTCTAAAAAAAGATGGGATCTTTAAAAACTCAAAGGGTAAAAAAGTTATATATTTCAGTAAGGTAGATCTGATGACAGATTTAAAAATTATAGATGAAATAAAAAATAAACTATACGATAAAAATTTTGTTGGAGAGTTTTTAAACATATAGCAGTAGGAGGAATCTCATGATTACAGCAATAGTACTGGCTTCTGGGTATAGTTCACGGATGGGAGATAATAAGCTCCTACTATTAAAAGATGGTATCCCAATGGTTGAACACATTTTTCGTCAATTGTGTAAGATAAATTTTCATAGTGTTATAGTGGTTACCCAGTATAAGGAAGTGGAGGATCTGGCTAAATCATATGGTTATACAACGGTTATAAATGATATGCCGCAAAATGGAATAAGTGAAAGTATAAAGTTAGGAGTAAACAATACAGATATAGATTCTAATTTTATGTTCTTTATGGGGGACCAGCCATTTCTTACCAGTGAAGTTATAGAAAAAATAATGGATATTTCAGACGATCAATATATAGTAGTTCCGAGATTTTTAGGTAAAAATAAAAGTCCTGTTACATTTGGGAATGTATACAGAGGTGAGCTCTTAAAATTAACTGGAGACACCGGTGGAAAAATAATAATAAAAAATAACCTGGATAGTATAAAATATGTAAATTTTTTTGATGGAAGTGATTTTTTAGATATAGATACTGTGGAAGAATATGAAAAAATAAGGTAGGAATTTCCTACCTTATTTTTTAAAAATGTTTTTATAATTATTTTATAATTGTAATTTATACAATTGTATGGTAAAACTTATAGTGTACTATATCTAGTATTAAAAAAACATATAATCACAACAGGAGGTATTTTTAATGATAAAAATATACGGAAAAGAAAATTGCAGACAATGTGAGGAGTTAAAGTCTAAACTGATTAATAGCGGTACAGAGTTTAAATATATAGAAGATATCAAAGAATTAAGAATTGTAGCCAGTAAGGCGAAAATAATGTCAGCACCAATAGTTGAATATAATAATAAATTCTTTACTATGGATAGTTTTTTAGAAGAGGTAAAATAATATGAATAGGATGGTTATCAATAGAGATGGGATAAAGGAACCTATAGATATAGATAAAATCAGAGAAAAATTAATTAAAGCCTGTGAAGGGTTGGATATTAATATGGTAGAGCTGGAAAGTCACATAGATACTATCTATCAGGAGGATATTACAACTAAAAGGATACAGGAATCTCTGATCAACCTAACTGTATCTATGACAAACTTTGAATCCAGCCATTGGACAAATGTCGGCGGAAGACTCCTGATGATGGAGATCGAAAGGGAAGTGTATCACGGCAGAGGTTATTCGTATAATGACTTTTATAAAACTATAACTGATCTATGTAAAGATGGTATATATGACAATAGACTATTAGATTATACAAAAAAAGAAATTCAAGAGTTAAATAACTATATGGTGCCCGATAGAGATATGAACTATGACTATGCCGGAGCTAATATGTTTATAAATAGATACCTATTAAAGTATAGTGGGGAAGTATGGGAACTGCCTCAAGAGGTATTTATGACCATATCTATGATGCTCTCCCTGAATGAGAAAAAAGACAGGGTAGAGAAGGTTAAAAAGTTTTATGATGTCTTATCACTAAAAAAAATATCATTGGCAACACCAATTTTAGCTAATCTTAGGGTACCTAATGGAAATCTTGCTTCATGTTTTATAAGTGCCATAGATGATAATATAGAATCTATATTTTATAATGTAGATTCTATAGCAAAAATAAGTAAAAATGGTGGAGGAGTAGGAGTAAATCTTTCTAGAATAAGGGGAAAGGGATCGGTGGTTAATGGGTATTTAAATGCCAGCGGAGGAGTAACCCCTTGGATAAAGATAATAAACGATACTGCAGTAGCTGTAAATCAGCAGGGAAGAAGAGCAGGAGCTGTGACTGTGGCACTAGATACCTGGCATATAGATATGGAACAATTTTTAGAGCTTCAGAGTGAAAATGGAGACCAGAGAGGTAAATCATATGATGTATATCCCCAGGTAGTGGTATCGGATCTATTCATGAAGAGAGTAGAAGAAAATAAAATCTGGACCTTATTTGACCCCTATGAAGTTCGAAAGAAATATAATGTTGAACTGTGTGAGCTGTATGGAGATGAATTTGAAGAGGCTTATAATAAACTTGAGGAAGATTTTGATCTAAAAATAGTAAAAAAAATAAGTGCTCGTGAACTCCTAAAAGAGATTATGAAGACACAGATAGAGACAGGAATGCCTTACATCTTTTTTAAAGATACGGCTAATAGGATGAATCATAATTCCCATAGTGGGATGATTGGTAACGGAAATCTTTGTATGGAAAGTTTTTCAAATTTCTCTCCTACGAAAAAGTTTGATGAAGTGAGAGAAGATAATATTGGGATATCTAAGAATACACTGGGAGAGGTGCACACTTGTAACCTATTGTCTTTAAATCTGGCAGAGGTACAAGACGAAGAGTTAGAGGAGATCAGTATATTAGCTGTAAGACTTCTGGATAATACAATCGAACTTACAAAATCACCCCTCAGAGAATCTGACAGACACAATGAACTATATAGAACTGTCGGTGTAGGAGCTATGGGCTTATCTGATTATTTGGCATATAGATATCTTATGTATGAGGAGTCGGCAGAAGAGGTCGATAAATTATTTGAAAAAATTGCTCTCTATACTCTGAAAGGAAGTGCTATTTTAGCCAAGGAAAGAGGACAATACAAGATGTTCTCCGGGTCTAGCTGGGATAAGGGGATCTTCTTTGGGAGACCAAAACAACACTATATAGATAGTTCAGAGATAGCTTTGGAATGGGCAGAGGTATTTGAGATGGTAGCGGCTGATGGGATCAGAAATGGGGAACTTACAGCAGTAGCACCAAACACATCTACATCACTTCTAATGGGAGCTACAGCTTCTGTAAATCCGGTATTCTCCAGGTTCTTTATTGAAAAAAACCAAAAAGGAGCCGTTCCAAGGGTAGTAAAACACCTGAATGACCGATCTTGGTTTTACAGTGAAGCTAAAAAAATAGATCCCAAAGAATATGTTCGTGTAATGAGTAAGATCTCCAGGTGGATCACTCAAGGTGTATCTATGGAATTATTATTTGATCTGAACAAAGATATAAAAGCTAAAGATATATATGACACTATAATGACTGCATGGAAAACTCAGTGTAAGTCAATATACTATACTAGAACCATTCAAAAAAACAGTAATATAATGAGGGAGAAAGAGGAGTGTGAAAGCTGTAGTGGATAGAAAAAAAATATTTAACCCCCAAGGGATAGACAGCTTGGATCAGAGAAAAATCATAGGCGGAGATACAACTAATATATTCAATCTGAACAACGTTAAATATCAATGGGCAAATAATCTGTATAGAACTATGATGGGGAATTTTTGGATCCCAGAAAAAACAGATCTGACACAGGATAAAAATGACTATGTCAGTTTAGTGGATGAGGAGAAAGATGCATATGATGGGATATTGTCATTTCTAGTATTCCTGGATAGTATCCAAACTAACAATGTACCGAATATTTCAAACTATATAACAGCTCCAGAGGTGAATTTGATCCTGGCTATCCAGACATATCAGGAAGCTATCCATTCTCAGTCATATCAATATATAATCGAAAGTATCCTCCCTAAGGAAAAGAGAAACCTTATATATGATAAGTGGAGAGATGACGAGGTATTGTTTGAAAGAAATCAATATATAGCAAAGATATATCAGGATTTTATAGATACTCCCAGCAACAAAAATTTTTCCAAAGTATTAATAGCTAACTTCTTGTTAGAATCTCTGTATTTCTACAATGGATTTAATTTCTTCTATCTCCTTGCCAGCAGGAATAAGATGATGGGAACCTCTGATATCATTAAATTAATCAACAGGGATGAACTATCCCATGTAGTCTTATTTCAGAATATGATAAATGAGATCAAACAAGAAAATGCAGATTATTTTAGTGAAAAAGAAATATATGAGATGTTTGAAGTAGCCGTAAATCAGGAGATAAAATGGAGTAAACATATCATAGGTAAGAAAATATTAGGAGTTACAGAGAAAACTATTGAAGACTACACTAAGTGGCTGGCCAATGAAAGGCTCAGAAGTCTTGGGTTGAATAAACTTTATGAGGGATACGACAAAAACCCTTATAAACATCTGGAAAAATTAGCAGACACCGAAGGAGAGGGAAATGTAAAAGCTAACTTCTTTGAAGGAAATGTAACTTCGTACAATATGAGCTCCTCCATAGACGGGTGGGATGAACTTTAAAATTAATACTTTTTAATTTTAAGTACTAAAAAACAAGTACCAAGTATTCCGTTTTTAGGCTTCTAAAGTAATTCCTTTTTTCACAAGTGCGAAAAAAGCGACACAAAGTATACGAAAAACGAACTTTTTATCCTATAAAAATATATTAGTTGACAATTTTAATAAAAAATAAGTGAAAAAGTAAATAAAGTTTGTAATTTAACGGCTTATGAGTTACAATAAGGAGAACTTTGTAAATCAAAGTAAAAGACTGTTGTTAACTTAAACTTAATAAATGTGAAAAAAATTAAATTATAATGAATGAAAAGGGTTGACTTTTCTTATTCAAACTGTTATACTTTTCACATAGTAAGACTATTTTGGAATCAGGAGGAATAAAATGAGTAATTATTTAAATAGCTTCAAAGGAGATCTTTGGAAAAAAGAGATCAACGTAAGAGATTTTATACAAAGTAACTATACACCATATGAAGGTGGAGATGAATTTTTAGCAGGTGCTACTGATAACTCTAAAAAATTATGGGATAAATTAACAGAAATGTTCAAAGTAGAAATTGAAAAAGGTGTTTATGACGCAGAAACTAAAATGCCTTCAGATGTAGATGCATATGGAGCAGGATATATAGAGAAAGAATTAGAAAGTATTGTAGGATTACAAACTGATGCACCATTAAAGAGAGCAATGTTCCCTAAAGGTGGATTAAGAACTGTTCAAAACGCATTAGAATCTTATGGATATGAAATGGATCCAGTAACAGCTGACTTCTTTAAGAAGAATAGACCTACTCATAATGATGGTGTATTCTCAGCATATACTGATGACATCAGAGCAGCTAGAAGATCTGGAATCATCACTGGTTTACCAGATGCATACGGAAGAGGAAGAATCATAGGAGATTACAGAAGAGTAGCTCTTTATGGTGTAGACAGATTAATAGCTGATAAAGTAGCTCAAAAGAAAACTTTAGATACAGCTGAAATGACTGAAGATATCATCAGAAGCAGAGAAGAAATTGCACAACAAATTTCATCTTTAAAAGCTTTAATCAATATGTGTAATGCATACGGATTTGACGTATCTAAGCCAGCTACAAATGCAAAGGAAGCTATCCAATGGACTTACTTCGCATACCTTGCTGCTACTAAGCACCAAGACGGAGCTGCTATGTCATTAGGAAGAGTATCTACTTTCTTAGATATCTATATTGAAAAAGATGTTGCTGAAGGAACAATCACTGAAGAAGAGGCTCAAGAATATATGGACCAATTCATCATGAAATTAAGAATAGTAAGATTCTTAAGACCACCTGCATACAACGAGTTATTCTCAGGAGACCCTACATGGGTTACAGAATCAATCGGTGGAATGGGTACAGACGGAAGAACTTTAGTTACTAAAACTTCATTCAGAACATTAAATACTTTATATAACTTAGGTCCAGCACCTGAGCCAAACTTAACAGTATTATGGTCAACTAGCTTACCTGAGAACTTTAAGCAATTTGCTGCAAAAGTATCTATGGATACATCATCATTACAATATGAAAATGATGATCTTATGAGAAACCAATTTGGTGATGACTATGGAATCGCTTGTTGTGTATCTCCTATGAAAATAGGTAAAGGAATGCAATTCTTCGGTGCCAGAGTAAACTTACCAAAAGCATTATTATATGCTATAAATGGTGGAAAGGATGAGAAGAGTGGTGCACAAGTAGCTCCTAAATTCGCTCCTATCACATCTGAATACTTAGACTTCGATGAAGTTATGGAAAAATTAGACCAAAGTATGGAATGGTTATCTAAAGTATACGGAAAAGCATTAAACATAATTCACTACATGCATGACAAGTATGCTTACGAAGCATTCCAAATGTCATTACATGATTTAGAAATAGACAGAACACAAGCTCATGGAATCGCAGGAATCTCAATCGTTGCTGACGCATTAGCAGCTATCAAAAATGCTAAAGTAAAAGTAATTAGAAATGAAGATGGATTAGCAGTTGACTATGAGATCGAAGGAGAATATACTCCATTCGGAAACAACGATGATGAAACTGATGGATTTGCAGTAATGATCACTAAAAACTTCATGAACAAGATCAGAACTCACCACATGTATAGAGGAGCTAGACCTACTCAATCTCTATTAACTATCACTTCAAACGTAGTATACGGAAAGAAGACAGGAAATACTCCTGACGGTAGAAGAGCTGGAGAACCATTTGGTCCAGGAGCTAACCCTATGCACGGTAGAGACAGAAGAGGAGCAATCGCTTCTATGTCATCTGTTGCAAAATTACCATTTGAACATGCAAACGATGGTATATCTTATACATTCGCTATAACTCCAGGAGCATTAGGAAAAGAAGATTCTATCAGAAGAAACAACCTAATCTCATTAATGGATGGATATTTCTCTCCAACTGGTGGACAACATTTAAACGTTAACGTATTCGATAGATCATTATTAGAAGACGCTATGGAAAGACCTGAGTTATATCCTCAATTAACTATCAGAGTATCTGGATATGCAGTTAACTTTGTTAGATTAACTAAGGAACAACAATTAGATGTTATAAAAAGAACTATTAACTCAACTATGTAATAAAAAGTTATAGTTTAGAAAGTGGTAGTTAATTAATTTTAACTGCCACTTTTATGTTATAATGGTATTAATAATGATATCCCTCTTCCTTTTTGTAAATTACTTACTAAAAGGTTAGTGATATACGAGAAAGGGTAAAGCAAAGGAGATGAAAGAGATGGAATTAACAGGAAAGTTACATTCATTTGAAAGTTGTGGGACCGTAGATGGGCCTGGTATTAGATTTATTGTATTTACACAAGGGTGTCCTTTAAGATGTAAATATTGTCATAACCCGGATACATGGGATCTTAAAGATGCTAAATATGAAAGAAGTATTGATTTTACTATAAATGAAATAAAAAAATATAAGCCGTTTTTTAGAAATGGTGGAGGATTAACAGTTACAGGCGGGGAACCATTTGTACAAATAAATTATATAGAAGCTCTATTCAAAAGAGCTAAAGAAGAAGGAATTCATACTGCTGTAGATACTTCTGGTTATATATTCAATGACAGGGTAAAGGAAGTTCTTGAATATGTGGACTTAGTATTATTAGATATCAAAAGTATAAATCCAGATACTTATAAGAACCTGACAGGAGTAGAATTAGAAAATACTCTAAAATTTGCTGAATATTTAAATAGCATAGGAAAACCTGTGTGGATAAGACATGTTGTTGTTCCTGGAATAACAGATAAGAAGGAAAATTTAGAAAAATTAGCAAATTATGTTTCTAAATTAAAAAATGTAGAAAAAGTTGAACTACTTCCGTTTCATCAACTTGGAACACATAAGTGGGAAGAGATGAACCTTGAGTACCCTCTAAAAGATGTGAAGGAACCTACTGCATCAGAGATGAAGGAAGCAAGACAAATATTTAGAGATAAAGGTATTGAATGTTAGATAAAAAATACTCTCTAAATTTATAAAATTTTTAGAAAAAAAGATCAAAATCTTCTATGATTTTGATCTTTTTTTTTAAAACATTAAATTTATAATTGGGACTGTCGCAAGTTTTGTTTAAATTCTAAAAAAAATTAACGTAAAGCTTTTATAAAATGAGGAGTGATAATTAAAGAATTATCACTCCTCATTTTTTAATATATTAGGGCTTTTATTTTTATAAAAGCTTCCTTAGTTCTCTGGCTTAGATCCTGAGCCTCCTTTTCTGATTGCTTAAAGGCTATCATTTTATACTTTTCACCTAAATTTTTAAAAGTTTTCCATTATTGATTCTAAATCTTTATTCTTCGTGTAGTTATTCCTAGTATCCTTCTAACTGACTTTGATATATTTATGACGCAGTCTAAATTTTTGTAAAGAAACAATAAACCCTAATCATACCATTAATAGTTAAATAAAGATAGTTACTTTTGGTAGAGTATTTTTTTGTAATTACTGTATCATTTTAGATATATTCTTTAATGAAAATACGTTTATAAAAGGGAGCTGTCTATGAATAATAAAATTATATTACTATTTTTTTTGATGTTTAACTTTAGTTACTCTAACCAGCAGGAAATCAACAGGGAGGAGAGGAGAAAACAGGAAAAAGAGGTAAGGGAACTTGAAAAATATAATACGCAAGAGGAAGTACAACTACATAAGATAGAAAAGAAAGCTCCGAAGTCAGTAAAGAAACTAAGGATGGTATTTATTGATGGAAACACAATATTAGAATATAAGAAGATCGAGAAAATAAAAAATAAACATCTTATGAAAAAAGACGGGGGAAGTATCATTAACTTAATGAAAGACCTTGAGAATGCATATTTAAAAAAAGGGTATATCTCTGTAAGGGTAAAGATAAATACGGAAAAATCAAATTTACAGGATGGGGTGGTTTATCTAAAAGTAATAGAGGGAGTTCTGGAAGATATACAATTTAAAGATAAAAGAAATAGAGGCAGGTTAAAAATATTTACCTCATTCCCAGTTTCTAAAGGAAATATACTTAATATCAATGACCTGGATCAGGGGATAGATAATTTAAATTCTGTATCTTCAAATAACGCAAAACTAGATATACTCCCCGGAAAATCTCTAGGTGGAAGTATTATTGAAATTGATAATCAAAAATTTAAAAGAGTTTCCGGAACTATTAATTATAATAATTTAGGACAAGACTTTACTGGAAAAGACAGGGTGAAATTATCCCTTATGTTTGAAGATATCTTGGGGGTTAACGATTCCTTTATGGTTAGTTATCAGCAAAAACTGGGATGGGAGATCGATGAAGATAATGATGATTTTTCATTTTTCTTTAAAATTCCCGTAAAATATTGGGAATTTTCTATATCAAGGTCCCAATCAGAATATCTTTCCGCAATAGAATCTTTTAATCATATTTATGAATCTACAGGAGTTTCTACAAATATAAATTATTCTGTGAGACGTATAGTCAACAGAAATAGTAAAGGGAAAACATCTATTGGAATGACCCTTACAGAAAAAGATACAAAAAACTATTTTGATGGGATAAAGCTCATAACCGGTTCAAGAAAACTTTCTATATTAAAAACAGATCTTAACCACAACAGGAGATTTTTAGGTGGGATTTTGTCTGGAAATTTAGCTTATCACGAGGGTCTCGACAGGTTTGGTGCAAAAAGTGATGAGGATAACGGAGTATTTTCTCCAAAGGCACAATTTCAAAAATATACTGCTAATCTAAATTGGTATAAACCATTTGTAATAAAAAAACAAAACCTTTTATACAGATTTACTTTCAGCGGACAATATACAGATGATATTTTATATTCCTCTGAAAGTATGAATATAGGAGATGACACCACTATAAGAGGATTTAGAAATGATTCCTCTTCTGGAGATAAAGGGTTCTATCTAAGAAATGAACTTGGCTACAGGTATACATTTTTCGAGCCATTTATTGGATACGATTATGGAAGGGTCAAAAGTGTTTTTAAAGATGAATATTATAAAAAAAGTGGGGATAAGATGAGCGGAGCAACTATAGGGGTCAAGGTATATTTAAATTATTTTGATATGAGTTTATCATACTCTAAACCTTTGACTGCACCATCATATATAGAAAAAAATACACATGAACTATATTTTACAACCAGTATAAAGTTTTAAAATTTCGAGTTTAAAAAATTGAATTTAAAGTCAAAATTAAGGTCAAAGTCAAAGTCAAAGGATTCAAACACCTAAATCCTCAATCTTTGAGGACTTTTTGATAGTGAGGGAGTTTTGGTTATGGATAAGAATTAAGTTTATAAGAAGTCTATGTGGAACCTATCTGGGTGAAGGCTCAGCCTTCAAGAAGGTTTTGGGTTTAAAAGTTTTAGGGAGAGAAAGGAGGGAATGTTATGAAAGTAAAATATTTTCAGAAAAGTTTAATTTACTTATACATCTTTTTTAGTATATTTGGACAACCAATAATGGCTGCTGGCATTGTAATAGATCAGGGTAAAAATCAACAGGCAGGTGTGGAAAACGCTCCTAACGGGGTTCCCATTGTAAACATTAATAACCCCAACAAAAATGGGTTATCTCACAACTATTTTAAGGAATACAATGTAGAGAACAAGGGAGTACTCATAAATAATAGTAAGGAGGAAAACATTAGAACACAATTAGGCGGGCTTATCCAAGGAAACTCTAACTTAGGCAGGGAAGCCAATACAATTTTGACAGAAGTAACAGGAATAAATAGAAGTAAGCTAGAGGGGTATACAGAGATCGTAGGAGGAGCAGCTGACTATATTTTGGCTAATCCAAATGGAATATATGTAAATGGAGCAGGATTTATTAATACTCCAAGGGTAACATTAACTACAGGAAGATCTGTAATTGATGACCTTGGAAACTTAAAAGAATTTGATATAGATAATGGATCAGTAGTAATTGGAAGTGAAGGTATCGATGGTAGAAATGTAAGGATGGTAGATATTATCTCAAGAACAGCAGAACTTAATGGAGCAGTCTATGGGGGGGATGAACTAAGGGTTGTTTTAGGGAGAAATAAGTATAACTACGATACAGGGAAGGTCAGTAAGAAAGAAGGAGGATACGGAAAAAAACCTAAGGTAGCTTTAGATGGGCGTGCTTTAGGATCTCTATACGCTGGAAGAATATTTATTCAAAGTACAGAAGATGGAGTAGGAGTAAATAGTCAAGGAGAGGTGTTAGCAGGAGTAGAAGATTTTAGGATTAATGTAAATGGTGATCTTGTCCTAAGAGATGCCCAGGCTAAAAAGAATATCGAGATAACAGCTAAAAATACTATTATTCAAGAAAAATTGGTAGGGGAAGAGGGGATAGAGATAAGATCTAACTATCTCAAAAATAATGGAAAGATTGGGAGCAATAAATCTGCCGATATCCTTGGAAACACCCTTGAAAACAATGGAGAGATATCAAGCGAAACATTAAAAGTAAGCAGCAATACTTTAAAGAATCAAGGTGAGATAGTTACAACAAAATCTATTAATATCTTAGGCAATCTTACTAATGAAAAAGAAGGTATTTTGGTTAGTGGTGAGAAAATTTCTTTAAAAAACATAGATAATAAAGGAACCATTTCAGCTGTAAAAAGTATAGATATTGCAGAAGGATTAGTTAATAATGGAGATGGAACTATCATTGCAGAAGGGACTATAGCTTCGAAAAACATAGATAATGAAGGTACTATTTCAGCTAAAAATAATATAGATATAGAAAATAATCTACTAAATAAAGTAGAGGGTTCTATCGTTACTGAAGGGACTATCGATTCGAAAAACATAGATAATGAAGGTACTATTTCAGCTAAGAATAATATAGATATAAAAAATAATCTAATCAATAAAGTAGATGGGTCCATCGTTACTGAGGGGACTATTGCCTCGAAAAACATAGACAATGAAGGAATAATTTCAGCTGTAGAAAGTATAGATATTACAGAAGGATTAGTTAATAAAAAAGGAGCGAAAATTGTAACTAGTAAAGAAATAAGATCTAACCTTATAGAAAACAGCGGGATTATTTCTGGAATAACCGGAGTTAAAGCAGGAGAAGGTATAGTTAATAATAAGGAAGGTATCCTTGTAAGTGAGGGGGATATCTGGACAAAAAATGCAACAAATAGCGGAGTAATCTCTGGAGAGAAAAGTATTAAAGTAGATAGTCTCCTTGAAAATAAAAGTGGTGGAGAGATCCTTAGTGAGGGGCAAATATCCCTAGACAACTTAAAAAATAGTGGTATTGTTTCTACAACAAAAGACTTGTTAGTCAATAAAACAATGGAGAATAACAATGGAAAAATAACAACAGTAGGTAAGATCCAAAGCGAAAATACTACAAATACAGGGACAATCTCTAGTCAAAATGATATTTATATAGGGGGGGAACTATTAAATAGTGATATAGGTATTATCGTAAGTGGAAGGGATATTGAAGTGGTCGGTAGTTTGAAAAATCAAGGGATCTTATCTGGAAGGGACAACATTACAATAAATAACACTGTGAATACAGGAAATATATATAGTGATGGCAGTATCTTTTTAAAAGAACTAAATCAAAATAAGGGAACAATATCAGGAGTAGAGATAGAGATTCTTAATGAAGGAAACTTAGACAATAAAGGAGGGAAGATAACAACAGGAAAGGACAGCTCGAAATTAAGTATAAGGGCAGACAAGATAGAAAATCAAAATGGAGAGATCTTGTCTCAAGGAGATTTAATAGTAAATACAGGGGAACTTACAGTTGATGGAAGGTATGTAGGGAATAAAAAGATAGATATAAACACTACAAATTTTATAAATAATGGATTAATAGAAGGGTTAGGAATAATTGAGATATCTGCAGCAAATAACTTTGTTAATAATAAAGATAAAATAATAATAGGAAACTCATTAAAAGTAGAAGGAAAAAACTTTACTAATAATGGGTTACTAGGTGGTGCACAAAATTCTACACTAACTATCGGTAGTAGTATGGTAAATAATAGTGAGATGAGTCTGGGTAGTGGAAGTAGCAGTATAAGCGTAACGAGTGGAGATATAAGAAATTATGGATTTTTGACAGGAAAAGGAAATATAAAATTAAAGGGTCTAAATATTGTAAATAGTGGACAAATAGCCAGTGGAAACAACCTAACATTAAGTGGTAGAAGTATCCTAAATAATGAAGGGATGCTCATATATTCTGGTGGAGACATGGTAGTTTCCTCTAGTGGTAATGTAAAAAATAATCGTGGCGAACTGTACTCTGGTGGAGACATGAAGATAGTAGCAAGTGGAAAGGTGTCTAATATTGTAGGAGATATAGAAGCAATAGGAGATATAGAGATAAAAGCTGGAAGTTTGGAAAATATAGGAGAGGTAACAGGAACTCATAGTGTAGAGAAGGAGTCAGGGTTAGTAACAAATATAGATCAAAGTCAGATAGATAAAAACCCTATTGAAAATCAAATGAATATAACTATGAATCAACTATATGAAAATAACTTATCTTCCAAGGGAAGTTGGACTTGGTTTAGAGGGTTATCGTTATACAAAACAGACAAGATAATAAGCAATTATGTAAGTTATTTGTCATATATTTCCTCAGGGAACAATATAAAACTAGAGATAACAGATGACATTATTAATAGAGAAGGGAATATCTTAGCAAATAACAATATCAATATTAAAGCTAGAAATCTGTATAATGAAAATATGACTAAAGATGTAAAAATAAAGCTATATTGGAAAAAAGATTATGAATTACACGGGGCAGCTATGTATCAGCTAGATCATGATACATATTATTTGAATGGAAAAGTTTATAACGGAAATAGAGATAAGGGATATATCTTAGCAGAAAGTGATGCTATCCAAAAAGTAGGTGGAAATAAGGCAAGTAAAATTTCTGCTGGTGGTAATATGAGTATAACAGCAACAAAAATAGGGAATGGAGTATTGTCAAATGATAAAAATATAGTAAATAGCAACAACACTAATATCGGTAATGTTGTATTAAATAATAATAAAGTAGAAATCAATAGTGCCTTGGAAAATGAGAAGATAAAGGGAACCGTAGGAGGGGAAGGTAGTCTTTTGGATACTGTCGATACAGAAGATTATATAAAAATTCCAAGTGGAGATAAAGGGATGTTTGTTGTAAATGACCTAAAGAGCAGTAATAAACCTGGGTTTAGCTATTTGATAGAAACAAATGTTAAGTTTGTAGATATGAGTTATTACCTTGGTTCAGATTATTTCTTTGGGAAGATAGGATATAATCCTGAAAAAGATATCAGACTTTTGGGAGACGCTTTTTATGAAACAAGGGTAGTCAACAGAGCGATCCTTGAAAACACAGGAGCCAGATATCTAAATGGTGCAACAAATGAAAAGGATCAGATGAAAATGCTATTTGATAACTCTGTAGTAGCTATGGATGATTTAGAACTGTCATTAGGAGTTGCTCTGACTAAGGCACAAATAAACAACTTAAAAGAGGATATAGTATGGTATGTAGAAAAAAAAGTTAATGGTGTGGATGTTTTGGTCCCTAAAGTCTATCTCTCTAAAGAGACACTGGCTTCATTGGAAGGTAGTAACCGGACTGGTCTTTCTGCCGGGGATAAGATGGAAATAACAGCCCTGGAATTAGATAATACAGGGGTAATAAAATCAGATGGAGATCTTAAGATAGATATAGATTCACTTTTGAATAAAACCATAAAAGGCGGGGGAATAGCAAAGATAGTAGGAAACAATATAAGTATAGTATCTGCTAATGATATAGATAATATTGGTGCTGCTATCAAGGCTAAAAATGATTTGATCTTAGAGTCAGTTAATGGGAAAATCAGTAATATAAACACTAAAAGGGTAAATACAAATATAGATCAAAAGATTAGATCAAGTCTTGAAAACACAGGGGTGATAGAGGCAGGGAACAATATAAAAATCAGTGGAGATAAGATAATAAATATAGGAAGCGAGATAAAAGGTAAGAGGAATGTTGAATTAGAAGGAAATGAGGTCGTAATCGGCTCCGATGAGATATACAACTATGAAAAGAAAGGTGGCAGTAAAAACTATACCATCAAGGAAAGTGTAAGAAATAAAGGTAGTTTAGTAAGTGGAGAAAATGTTTCTCTTTCTGCTAAAAAAAATATCGATGTAATCGGATCGGATATAGCAGCAGAAAAAAATCTTTCTCTAGAAGCAGGAAATGATATAAATATCACAGCAACTATTGATTCTGACTATTATGAGAAGCAGAAAACAAGGGAAAAATCATGGGGCAGGGGGAAAACTACAACAGAGATTAAATATAATGAAAACCTAAACAGCAGTAATCTGGTCTCTGGAAGTGACACGCTGATAGTATCAGGAAACAATGTTAATGTGGCAGGAAGCAATGTCCTCAGTGAGGGAGATATCTCGATAGGGGCAGTAAACAACGTGAATATTAGTTCTGCTATGAAAGGAAGTATAGATTCTAAACAGAGTGTGAAGAGTGGATTTATGGGACTTAGCGGAAGATCTCAAAAGGAAGTTGAAACTAAGTATACAAACGTAGGGTCTAATATTGGTTCTGTTGGGAATTTAGAAATTCAGTCTAAAAATGGAAATATAAATATCTTAGGATCTGATATAGAAAGTGGAGGAGATATTTTATTAGATAGTGAAAATAATGTAAATATTATGGCAGTCGATGATATAACTAAAAAACAAAAACAGAAAACAAAATATGGAACTTCGTTATTTGGAAGTGTAGATGGACCAAGTATCGAGGTGGGAATAAGTACTAGTATAGAAAAAAACAAAAATACAAGCTTGGATACTAAAGTTGTTGGTAGTAATATATCAAGTGATGGAGATATTAAAATAATTAGTGGAAATAATACTAATGTTGAGGCTAGTGATATAGTTGGAAATAATGTAGATATCGAGGCAGTAAACGAGATTAATATTATTGGTAGAGATGAGATTCATAGCAGTAGTGAGAAAAATGAAAAAGGAGAAATAAAACTAAGTGTAGGAGTAGATCTATCTGGAATAAAAGATACTTTTGACTCTATGGTCAATGCTACAAAAGGGATAAAAGATCTACCAGAAGTAGTTAATGTCGCAAGTAGTCTAATAAGTGGAAAAGATTTAAATGAATCTCTAGCAGGAAATGAAGGTGGGTTGAATGCTATAAACAATATAATAAATGGACCATCAAGTGAAGGAACTAGTGCTGGGATATATGGAAAGATAGAACTATCAAAAGATGAGAGTAGTCAAGACAGTACAAATAGAGTAGGAAGCACAATAACAGCAAATAATGATGTAACTTTAAAAACTGATAATGGTAATATGAACTTTGAGGGTGCTAAGGTAACAGCAGGAAATGATATAAGTCTCGACTCTGGAGAAAATATCAATATTATTAGCGGGGAAAGCACAAACAAAGGAGAATCTTCATCAATGAATATAAGTGGAGAACTCAATTTCATGACTGGTCAAATATCAGGAGGTATAGGAGGATCTAAAGGATCAAATAGCGAAACTATACATTCTAATTCAGAATTTATAGCAGGAAACAAGGTAGATATTTCAGGAGAAGACCTTACAATAAAAGGTGGAAATATCATAGGGAATGAGGTGGAAATAGATATAGATAATCTAGTGATAGAAAGTGTGCAAGATACTGGAAAATCTAAAAATATTGGAATAAATATAAATGCAAGTGGAGGAGGAGACAGCTCCCTCTCAGGAGGAATAGGAGTTAACTATAGTGATTATGAGAAAGAATGGGTTAATAATCAAAGTTCTATTATAGGGATTGAAAACTCAGAGATAACAATAAATGGTAATACAAATATAGTAGGAGGGTTATTAGGAGGAGGAAATACTACTCTTGATACTGGAAGTTTAACTTTTACAGATATAAAAGATAAAGATAAGGGGATGGATATAGGGATAAATGGTAATTTATCAAGAAACAAAATAGAAGGTGGAAGCGAATATGAAGGAAGTGTAGGAGGAAATTATGGTGCTCTAGATAGGGAACAAACCACACGGGCAACTATAGGAGATGGAAAAGTAATAGTAGGAGGAGGTGCCTCTATATTTCATAATATAGAAAGAGATACAAATGGTAAATTAAAAGTAAATCTAAATCTTCCAAATGAAAAATATATGAATACAAAAGGGGAGGAAGTAGTGTTTAATAAAAAAACTGGAAAGGTGATAAAAGATGGGATAAATGATGGAACATATAATATAGCGGGAGGAGAAGTAAATATAAACGGACCAAGAGATATATATTTACATACAAAAGGAAGTACAAGCGATGTTAAGCTTTGGATAAAGTATGGAACAGGAAGAGACGATCCTACCACTAGGGAAGAAAGGGAAACAATCAGTAAGCAAACTTTTGATACACATGTAAATTTAGTTTTAAAACCACAAGTAGACGCAGCAAAAGAAAATCTAAAGGATAAAGATGAATATTTTGAGGGGGAATAAAAATGATTTTTATAGCACTAACATTTTTAATACTATTTTTATTAATATTATTATATATATGTAATTTTATAAAAACAATGATAGTTAAAGAAATTATACTATACCCAGCATTTATATTTTGCATAGAAATTGCTATGATATTTAGTATTGGAACTTTTTTTTATGAATTTTATGAGTCGAATTTTAACACTATTTTTATAGGAGCTTCATTATTAGGAATGGTACTTTATGGTTTTACGATGAAAAAAATTGATAATACCATTAGTAAAATCGATATATATATATATATATATACATTGCTTCAAGTGTATGCTTTTATTTTGATAGGGTGGGTAAAGCAATACATTGTATTATGTATCTTACTTTATATTGCCTTTTATTTCATAAATATATATTGTTTTTATCGTTTTAAGAAAGAGAAATTGCTTAAAATTATTATTATGCCTAGTCTTGTGTCAGTATTAATTTTATTTACGTTTGGATTAGTAATGATGGTTGGTTTGGCGGGAAGTGTTTAAAAAATAAAGACAATTAGATATCTTTAATATTCTTTATTTTTATTATCTTAGAAAAAATCGACTATTGAAAATAATTATCATGCCAACCTTGATATTGGTATTAAGGTGGATTCCAATCGTTTTAAGATAGGCATTGATATATTGGACAAAATAAAATTATCTCTTTTACAGAACTCTCAATGATAGTTGGGAGTTCTAATAAAAGGTATAAATTATCTAAAGCCTCCAAAGGAGAAAATACTACTCTTGATACTGGAAGTTTAACTTTTACAGATATAAAAGATAAAGATAAGGGGATAGATATAGGGATAAATGGTAATTTATCAAGAAACAAAATAGAAGGTGGAAGCGAATATGAAGGAAGTGTAGGAGGAAATTATGGTGCTCTAGATAGGGAACAAACCACACGGGCAACTATAGGAGATGGAAAAGTAATAGTAGGAGGAAAGGAACAAAACCCTGATATCAACAGAGATGAAAGTAAGGGGCAAGAGGTAACAAAAGATGTCACTGTGGATAGTATAAATGCTGAGTATGATTCTGAGGTAAGAGAGTGGAGTGAAGTACAAGATATAATGGGAGAACATGGGAAAACCCTTGGAAAAGATTTAGACACTGCAACAGGTGGGAAATACAATCTGGAAGAAGAGATGGAAGAAGGGTTTAAAAAGACATATGGCGAAATTGAAAAAATAGTTGATAAAAAATTATTCAATGAAACCTTAGGGATTGTTCCAACAAAAGCAACAAATGGAGGTATCTTAGGAGAATCTGATGCTATTGTAAGAGGTCAAGAAAAATTGTATGTCAATATGGTTGAAGCTGTCAAAGATGAAAATGGGGAATCATTATACAAAGATGGGGTAGCACAGCTAAAAGTAGTAACTCAAGTAATAACAAAGGAAGAATATGAAGAGATCAAAAAAAACAATCCTGATATAAGGGTATCATTAAATGGGATAGGAAACACACTGGAAGGGGCAGTAGAAGGTACATTTAACGGGACTATTTCAGAAGAAAATTTAGATGCGATAACAAATGGTGAAACTATCCATATGTTATCTATACATAACCCGACAAATGGTATTATAGCGGATGTTATAGAATCTGCAGTAGGAAAAGTAGGGATATTGATGGGGAGTAATATTAATGCAAAAGATTTAACAGATATTATTAAAGAACAACCATCATTATTAAATGGTATGATGGCACATAGTCAAGGGACAATAAAGTTAACTCAAGTACTAAAGACATTGAATAAAACCGAAGAAGGAAAAAAACTGATAAGGGAAAATGTAGGTGAACTGGTGTTTGCAGGAAGTGCAGTAACAGAAAAAGATCTAAAAGATATAGA
The DNA here is from genome assembly GCA_024628785.1 of Fusobacteria bacterium ZRK30. Classification (NCBI taxonomy): domain Bacteria; kingdom Fusobacteriati; phylum Fusobacteriota; species Fusobacteria bacterium ZRK30. The sequence goes on along the minus strand of CP102405.1, from coordinate 1,676,750 downwards.
AGATATAGTAGGAGAAGAACATGTAAATGTTCTGTTTAATGAAGGCGATATCTTAAAATATATTACAGGGAATGAGGTGACAACGAGAGGAGATAAATATCATCCAATGAAAAACTATCACTTTGATATGGTAAAAACTACTGATAAAAATGGAGAAATAAAATATGAAAGACCAAACAGTATTAAGCGGGGAAAAGGAGAGAAGGCAAAACATATTTCGGGAAAAATAAAAGAATTTATAGAAAAAGGAGGAAAATAAATGAAAAAAATATTAAAATCAGTCTTAATATTTTTAATACTAATTTTATCGGGATGCAGTACCACATTCAAAGAATATTCTTTCGATGACCAGCCAATTAGTTATACTCCAAATAAAGAATATGAGAAATATATATATATATATACGGAGGGATCATGGATAAATATGATGAAAAGACTTCTTTATCATATGTAGTTATAGCACCTAATGAGTATGAAGTAATAGATGGCAAAGCTTACAGATCAAAACATGTTGAGGTATTAAGTGATAAAATTAAAGTAATATATAAGGATAAAGAATACTATTTACCTATTTCAAAAGACAATATTGTCATTAAGAGTCATTCTGGAGGGGTAGAGTATAACTGGAATATCCCTTTAAAAAGTCAAGTGGTTAGATTAGATGAAACTGTTCCTAATGTTACAGATGATGGTATGGAGATATATTTTGGTAAGGTTAAAGTTGACGGGACAAGAATCGTAGATGTCCCTCCTGTAAAATTCAAAAAATACATATTTATAACAAAAGTAAACCTTTTTCTTGATGGATTGAATATAGATACTGAAAAAACCATATATTTAGGTCCGTTGGAAGAATATAAAAAGGATAGAAGAAAAGCTCTTAAAGAATATAAAAAATTACAGAAAGAGAAAGAAAAAGCAGAAAAGAAGAAAGAAGAAAAACAAAATATATTTGAAACCCTTAAAGAAATATGGACATCATAAAATTTGATATGGGTCAAAACATTCTAATATGTATTTTGAAGAATACAAAAATAAGAAAAAGGCTATTAGGGAGTCTAAGAAATTAAGAGAGAAGTAAATAAGGGCTATTATTATTAAAATCGACATTTTAAAAATATCGTAAATGGAATATGTATAGAAAGTTTAGGAAAATATCCGATTGTCTGAGCAAAGCGAGTTTCTCTCATAATTCTTAATTTCTGAAAAAATTATTAGAATTATGGTGATGACCCTTGCAGTTAGATTTTTCCTAACTTTCTTTATATATGAAATAGATATGAAAAAAGAGATCTCAGATTCAAACTAATCTGCGATCTCTCTTTTGAAATTCTTCTTAGAAGTTGATATAAAATTCTGTGTTTTGAATCTTATCGAAGTTTTCTAATTCATGATGTCCTTTAAATTCAGCTGGTAAGATCTCCTCTGCTCTGAAAAAGTTTAAAAAGTTTATTCCTGCTCTTTTAATTCTTGCCATTTTTATTTCCTCCTATTGAAATCTTATTTATACAAGTATAATATCAATTTTTTCACTATATTAAAAATATATATATTAAATTGATAAATCAGTGATTATTAGTTTTGTTGATGATTTTTTACTATAAAATAACTTTTTCGTACTATAAAAAAAGTATTTAAAATTAAAATAAATAAATAATAGCTTTAAAAGATCCTCCTAATATCCTATAGGTAAAGAAAAACAAAAAATCATATATGTTATATATACATAAAAATGAAAATAACTTTATTAACTCAGTTAAAAATGATTTGACATTTAAAAAATCATGGGGTAAATTTTATTAAAGGGTATTGTATTAAAAATAAAATTTAGGGGGATCTATATGAAGAAAATATTTGCAGTAATGGCAATGGTAGCAGCGATAACAGCTTGTGGTGGAAATGAAAAATCAGCAACTACAGAGGGTGAAAGTGCACCTAAGATCGGAGTAGCTATTTATAAGTTTGACGATAACTTTATGTCTGTGTTGAGACAAGATCTGGGTAAAATATCAAGTGCCAAAGGAATCAAACTTGATCTGGTAGATTCACAAAATAACCAGTCTACTCAAAATGATCAAATAGATGTATTTTTATCTAAGGGAATGGATGTTTTAGCTGTAAACTTAGTAGACCCTGCTTCTGCCTCGACTATTATCAATAAAGCTAAGGAAGAAAATAAACCAGTGGTCTTTTTCAATAAGGAACCATCTCAAAAAGATATGAATTCATATGACAAAGTATACTATGTGGGAACAGATTCTAAGGAGTCAGGGGTAATTCAAGGTGAACTCATTGCCAAGCACTGGATGAATAACAGTGATAAATGGGATTTAAATAAAGATGGAAAGATTCAATTTGTATTGCTAAAAGGAGAACCTGGTCATCCAGATGCTGAAGCCAGAACTGAATGGGCAGTAAAGACTTTAAATGAAAAAGGTATAGATACAGAAGCATTACATTTAGATACAGCAATGTGGGATACAGCAATGGCTAAAGATAAGATGGATGCATGGATTGCAGGCCCTAATAAAGATAAGATTGAGGTAGTTATAGCAAATAATGATGGGATGGCATTCGGAGCAATAGAGTCATTAAAAGCAGCCGGAAGATCGGATATACCGGTATTCGGAATAGATGCTCTTCCAGAAGCTCTTGCAATGGTTGAAAGGGGAGAATTAGAGGGAACTGTTTTAAATGATGCTAAAAACCAAGCCCAAGCTACCTTTGACCTTTCTTATAACTTAGCTGTGGGGAAAGAGCCCCTTGAAGGAACAGAGTGGAAATTAGATGATAAAAAAGCTGTAAGAGTCCCTTATATAGGTGTAGACAAAGATAATCTTGCGGATTTTAAATAATATATTTAAGCTGGGTTTTATCACCCAGCTTTATTTTATAGGAGGAGGATCTTAAAAATGGAAGAAAAATTTCTTTTGGAGATGAAGGAAATAACCAAGGAGTTTCCGGGAGTAAAAGCTCTGGATAAGGTTACCATTCAAATAAAGAAGGCTAGTGTTCACGCACTTATGGGAGAAAATGGAGCAGGAAAATCTACCCTGATGAAATGTCTTTTTGGTATCTATCGAAAAGATCATGGAGAGATTATATTTTGCGGAAAAGAAATAAATTTCACCTCTCCTAAAGAGGCTTTAGACAGTGGAGTATCTATGGTTCATCAGGAGTTAAATCAAGTGTTACAGAGAAATGTTATGGATAATATATGGCTTGGAAGGTATCCTCAAAAAGGTTTTTTTATAGATGAGAAGAAGATGTATGATGATACCAAAAAAATATTTGATGAATTGGATATCGATATAGATCCAAAGAAGAAGGTCGGAGAATTGTCTGTTTCAGAGATGCAGATGTTAGAGATAGCAAAGGCTGTCTCCTACGATTCCAAAATTATAGTGATGGATGAGCCTACGTCTTCATTGACAGAAAAAGAGGTGACCCACCTATTTAAAATTATCAATAAGTTAAGGGATAGAGGATGCGGAATCATATATATATCCCATAAGATGGAGGAAATCTTGGAGATAGCTGATGAAGTGACTGTTATGAGAGATGGAAAATGGATCTCTACCGATAACTCCAAAGACCTTACTACAGACATCATTATTAATATGATGGTAGGAAGGGATCTCAGTGAAAGATTCCCTCCTAAAACCAATGTTCCTAAAGAAGTAATCTTGGAGATAAAAGACTTTACAGCTAAACAACAGCCATCCTTCAAAGGTATAAACTTTAAACTACGTAAAGGGGAGATCCTGGGAATAGCGGGGCTGGTAGGAGCTAAAAGAACTGAGATATTGGAATCTATCTTTGGAATGAGGGAAAGGGAAACAGGGGTAATAATATTAGACGGCAAGGTTGTTAATAATAAAAATCCCCATGAAGCTATAAAAAACGGGTTTGCACTAGTTACAGAGGAAAGAAGATCTACAGGAATCTTTGCAGGGTTGGATATAACCTTTAATTCTGTTATATCAAATGTTGATATTTATCAAGGGCTTGGACATTTTTTAGATGATAAAAAGATGAAAGTAGATACAGAGTGGGTTATAGACAGTATGAGGGTGAAAACTCCTACTCAAAAAACCCATATTGGAAGTCTGTCTGGGGGGAATCAGCAAAAGGTTATCATTGGAAGGTGGTTACTTACAAATCCTGAAATATTGATGTTGGATGAGCCGACTAGGGGGATAGATGTAGGAGCTAAGTTTGAAATATATCAACTTATGAATGAACTGGCAAAAAAAGATAAGGGAATAATAATAATTTCATCTGAGATGCCAGAGCTCATGGGTACAACCGACAGGATACTGGTTATGAGTAATGGAAGGATAGCAGGGATAGTAGATACAAATAAAACCACACAAGAAGAAATAATGACCTTGTCAGCTAAATTTTTATAATATTTGGAGGAAATATGGATAAGAAAAAAGTAAAGAATTGGGGAACAGAAAACGCGATATACCTGGTATTGATAGCTTTACTGGTATTTATAGTTATGAAGGAACCGACGTTTTTATCGGTTAGAAATTTAACCAATATATTGACCCAGTCATCAGTTAGAATAATTATTGCCTTAGGAGTTGCCGGTCTTATTGTAACCCAGGGAACAGATCTGTCTGCAGGACGTCAAGTTGGAATGGCTGCTCTGATATCGGCATCACTTCTGCAATCTACCAGTGCTGCAACTAAGGTGTTTCCTAATATAGGAGAGATGCCTCTAATGGTAGTTTTATTATTAGTTATAATAATCGGTGCTATAGTTGGATTATTAAATGGGATAGTTATAGCGATTTTTCATGTAACGCCGTTTATAGCAACCTTAGGTTCTATGATCATTGTATATGGTGCTAATTCATTATATTTTGATCTAATAGGAGCATCTCCAGTAGCATCCTTTGATCCCCGGTTTTCAAAGTTTACCCAGGGTGTTTTTAGGATATCAGGATACCGTTTTTCATATTTGATAATCTACGCTACTATTGCAACTGTTATTACTTGGGTATTGTGGAATAAAACTAAATTTGGTAAAAACATATTTGCTATTGGTGGAAATCCTGAAGCAGCAGCAGTTTCCGGAGTAAATGTAAGAAATAATCTGTTAAAGGTATATATCCTTTCTGGAATTTTTTATGCTGTAGGGGGATTTTTAGAAGCAGGAAGGATCGGATCAGCTACAAATAATATTGGATTTATGTATGAATTAGATGCTATCGCAGCCTGTGTCGTTGGTGGAGTTTCCTTTAGCGGGGGAGTCGGTAGGATCAGCGGGGTAGTAACAGGAGTTATAATCTTTACTGTTATAAATTACGGTCTGACATATATAGGTATCAGTCCATATTGGCAGTATATTATAAAAGGATTGATCATTATCATAGCTGTAGGTTTAGACACAAGAAAATATCTTAAAAAGAAATAGGTGGTTTTTTATATGATTAAATTAATTGGTATGTCAGTACAGGAGATAAGGGAGGCTTTAGAAAATATACAGTGTTCAATCTCTGATGAGATTGGGATAGGGAAGGGAAATTTAGAATTTTTGGAAGAGATGTTAGAACATAAAACTATAATAGGTTTTGCTTTTGATCTGGGTATAGAGATAAATTTCTTTAAAGATGATCAATCTCTAGCTGAAACAGGGCAAAAGATATTAAGTGCCAAAAAAAATGGGATTGAAAGGGGAATGTATAAAAGTTTCGGGACATTTAAAGAACAGATAGACAAGATAGACTATGAAAAAGTTGAGAGTAACCCAGTAGAAGAATTGGAAATATTGGGGTTTTGTTATTTGCTGGAGGGCCTTAAATATCACTTTAAAAATGATATCTATATCCTCTTAGAGATTGAAACTAGATTTACTAACTTTACAAAAAAACCAGATGAGGCTGTAAAATTTTTATTAGATCTCCAGGAAAAACATATTTTATTGGATGATGTAGAAAAATATTTTGAGGAGAAACTATCTCTAGAAGAGAGACAGAATTTAGAAAAGATAATGAAAAAATATGAAAAGATGGAGTTATAGTTAATTTTTATCTTTAATATGTTTATTAAAAACTGAGAAAGGCACTTAGAAAAAATTCTAAGTGCCTTTTATTATTTCTTTATTTTTAAGGGTAAATATTATATTAATTTGAAAAATACATAGAAAACTAGGAATATAATTATAAGAAAAAATATGAATTTTAGAAATCCTCCCTTTCTAGCTGCTGAATTACTTCTTATTCTGATTTTTTTCTTTTTTCTCATCTCCTAACCCCCCGGTATTATTTTCTCGTAAGTATAGTATATTATAAAATTAATTAAATTTCAAAATTATTTATAGAATCAATCATATATCGAGAAAAGATTTCCTTAATATATGATTAGTTTTTTTATACTGATCTAGTAATTTTCAACAGACTCCTCACTTTTCCTTTATTTTTATTATGAATAAACGGCCTTATTGTAATTTATTTTTCCCTATGTTACACTTAATTAAAATTTAAGTTTATAGGAGGCAGAATGAAAAAGAAAATTTTATTAATTGCAGCATTATTAACATTAGGGACAGCTTGCACAACTGCTAAAACAAAAGTATCTGAACCAACTGCAAAAATCAGTATAATATCCAATGAGAATAATGATACAGCCGAGTTTGCCAATCAATCGGTACTTGGAACAGTCTGGGTAAGGGATTCAGGAGAGTATAGAGCATTGACCCATCAGGCATACAACTCTGGGAAATCTTATCTAAAAGAAATAGCAAAAGACCCCCAAAATAAAGGTGAAAAATTAGCTGTAGTCTTAGATTTAGATGAAACGGTATTAGATAATAGTGCATTTGCTGCATGGCAGGCCGTTAACCATAAACTATACAGTTCTAAAGACTGGGCAAGGTGGGTAAATGCAAAAGAGGCAACAGAAGTTCCGGGGTCTGTAGACTTTATAAAAACTGCAAAGGAGTTAGGTTTTGAAGTGTTCTATGTTTCAAATAGAAGTGCTGAGTTAACAATACCCACAATAGAAAATTTAAAGAAGATAGGAGCTCCCTTTGCAGACAAGGACCATGTATTAGGAAAAACTACTACATCTAATAAGGCACCGAGGTTAAAGAGTATAGAGGATAAAGGATATACAATAGTTCTTTTAGGTGGAGATAATCTGGATGATTTTGATAGTGTGGTTCATCATAAACTAAATATAGACAGAAAAAATCATGTAGAAGATATGAAAGACAATTATGGAAGTAAATTTATAGTTTTACCGAATCCAGAGTATGGTGGATTTGACAGTGGAATCGTAGAAGGATACTATCAATTATCAACAAGTGAGAAGATGGAAGCTAGAAAAAAAGTGATAAATCCATGGGATGGAAAATAAGCAAGGTAACGTCTAGAGATCTAAAAAAAGTGTCGAGAATTTCTCGACACTTTTTATTATTATTTAAGATATTAAATCAGCAAAATTTATTGGAAAAATAAAGACTTATTAAAATCTATATTGTCCCTGTCTGGATGCAACCGTCACGTTGCTTTTTAGATCTCTTTTTTCAGAGTACCTATTATACCTGCAGTTGCAAGTGAACCTGTAACTACTGAAAGAAGATACATCATTGGATGAGTTATGATAGGGATAACAAATAATCCACCGTGAGGAGCAGGTAATTCTGTTCCAAAATACATAGCCATTCCACCAGCAAGGGCAGAACCAATTATACATGCAGGAATGATCTTTAGTGGATCTGCTGCTGCAAATGGTATAGCTCCCTCTGTGATAAATGAAGCTCCTAATATAAAGTTAGTTTTACCGGAGTTTTTCTCTTCGTCTGTAAATTTATTTTTAAATAATACTGTAGCTATAGCTATTCCTAATGGTGGTACCATTCCACCAGCCATAACAGCTGCATGGGGAGCATAGTTTCCAGAAGCGATAGCTGCAATACCAAAGGTAAATGCCGCTTTGTTGATAGGCCCACCCATATCTACTGCCATCATTCCACCTAATACTATTCCTAATACAATTAAGTTATTTGTTCCCAGTCCATTAAGGAAAGTTACCATTCCACTGTTTATAGAGGCTATAGGTCCTAAAATAATTGTCATTATTCCACCTGTGATAAATAACCCTAATACAGGGAAGATTAATATTGGTTTTAATCCTTCCATAGATTCCGGCATATTAGAAGTTGATTTTTTAATAAAGTTAACAACATAACCACCTATGAAACCAGCTAATAGTCCTCCTAAGAATCCACCGCCATTAGAATTGGCCATCATTCCACCAACCATGGCAGGCATGAATCCGGGTCTATCTGCAATACTCATTCCGATAAAACCGGCTAAGATTGGAACCATCAGTGCAAATGCTCCTCCCCCTCCTATATCCATCAAGAATTTTGCAAATTTATTGAAATTGGGATCTGCAGGATCAAAAGCTTTTATTCCAAACATGAATGAAACAGCAATTAAGATACCTCCTCCTACAACGAATGGCAGCATATTCGATACTCCATTCATCAGATGTTTATAAAATCCGCTTCTTTTAGGAGCGTTGTCATTACTGGATTTTTTATTCTGATCTGTTCTATATATAGGAGACTTGGGAGCACTATTAATCAATTCTTCCGGTCTCTTGATCCCATCTTTTACAGGAACGATAAGTACAGGTTTTCCGTCAAATCTATTCATTTCTATAGCTTTATCAGCGGCTACAATGATACCTGCAGCACTATGGATCTCTTCTTCAGTAAGCTTATTCTTTATCCCTGTAGAACCATTCGTTTCTACCTTGATATTTATTCCCATCTCTACAGCTTTCTTTTTCAGTGCATCTGCTGCCATATATGTATGAGCTATTCCTGTAGGACACCCAGTTACTGCTAAGATACTTCCCTTTGCTGCTTCTACTTCTAAATTTATATTTCCGTCCTCTTCTACCTCTTTTTTATTGATTAAAGAGATAATTTTTTCAGGAGTTTCAGCATTTAAAATAGCTTCTCTAAAATCATCATCAATTAGAAATGTAGTTAACTTAGAGAGTGTTTCTATATGGGTATCGCTTGCATTTTCTGGAGCTGCAATCATAAAGAGTAAGTTGCTAGGTTCTCCGTCTAAAGAATCATAGTCTATTCCATCCTTTGAAATTCCTAACACTAAAGATGGATTTGTTACATATTTAGATTTTGCATGGGGAATAGCTATTCCCTCTTCTAATCCTGTTGAACTCTGGGATTCCCTCTTTAAGATATCCTTCATATATCCTTCTAAGTTATTAATATTATTATTTTTATAGTGTAGTTCACATAGTTCGTTTATAACTTCACCTTTGTTTATTCCTTTTAAATCCAAAGTAATACTACTTTCGTTTATTAAATCTGTAATTTTCATATTCTTCCCCCTTATGGTATAGATTAATAATTAAACTTTTCTTTTATGGTGTTTCTATAATTTGTTCTATTTTCACCTCCTTCAACAACCTTTCTACTTCTATTTCTGTACATAAATTTTCTGAAAATGCTGACGCACTTCCACATGCAATACCTAATTTAAATGCCTTTAAAATATCCAGGCCCTTATAAACACCGCAGGTAAAGCCGGCTACTAAAGAATCACCTGCACCTACAGAATTAACTAATTTCCCTTTTGGAGCATTGGCTATATATGAAGCTGTAGGAGTTATAAGAAGTGCTCCGTCTCCAGCCATTGAAACAATTATATTTTGAGCTCCCAAATCAAGTAATTTTTTACCATATAGAATTGTATCTTCTATAGAATCTAATTTTACATCAAATATATCACCTAATTCGTGATTGTTAGGTTTTATCATATAAGGTTTCCCCTTGATCCCTTCTAATAGTGCCTCACCTTTAGCATCTAATATGACTTTTACTCCATTGGGAATATCAGTCATAATATCTTTATATATAGTTGAACTTATAGATTTTGGTACACTGCCAGAGAGAACTAAGGTGTCACCAGTTATCAATGATCCTAATTTTACTTTTAATTTTTTTAATGCCTCTGATGATATCTCAGGAGAATTTCCATTTATCTCACTCTCGCTGTTGATATCTTTCATCTTTATATTTATCCTGGTATCACCGGAAACTTCTATAAAGTCATGATTTATATCTTTTTTATCCAGAGATTTTTTTATGAAATCTCCTGTGAATCCCCCTGTAAATCCTAGTGTTGTATTAGGAGTTTGTAGATTAGTCAGGACCTGACTCACGTTTATTCCTTTTCCCCCTGGTAATTTATATTCTGATTTTGTCAGGTTTATATCTCCAGGAACAAAATTTTCAACATTTATTATATAGTCTATAGATGGGTTTAATGTTAATGTATAGATCATTTTATGACCTCCTCAATTGTATTTATGTTATGATATCTTTCATCTATAATGGTATCTGTAATTATCTTTACTTCCTCTAAATTTCCAAATTTTGAGAATGAAATTTTATTAAATTTGGTATGATCTGCTAAAATATATGAAACTTTAGAATTTTGAATAACCTTTTCTTTTATCAGGGCCTCATCTGGATCTGGAGTTGTCAGACCGGCTTTTATATCTATGGAATTAGAACCTATAAATGAAATATCATAGTTATAGCTTTCAATAGTCTTCAATGCATCTTTTCCAATCAATGCACCTGTTTTATGTTTTAGCGCTCCTCCTGTAAAATAGCTTTTTATCTTGTATTTAGACAATTCCTTTACATGGTGGATCCCGTTAGTTACTACGGTAACATCTTTTGATCTCATATGTTTTATAAGGTATTCTGTAGTTGTCCCGGCATCTAAAAATACACAGTCATTTTCCTTTATATAGGTAGAGGCAAGGAAGGCTATATTCTCTTTAGCTTCATTATTTTGACTGGTTTTGGAAACTAGATCCTCCTCATAGGAAATATTGGATATACGAGCTCCTCCATGAACTCTTGTTAGTATTCCATTTTCTTCCATCCTTGCTAAATCTCTTCTAATTGTTGATTCAGATGTTTTTAATTTTTCTGTTAATTCTTTTAGTGTCACTGTTTTTTTGATTTCTAACATTGACTTTATTATCTCTTCTCGTTTTATTTGTATCATTTCACATCACCTACGATCATTATATTATACTTCTAAATATATTTCAATCATTTTCTTTCAAAAAACATCAAAACCTTTCAAAAATGGTGTAAAATAACCATTTAATCCCCTAATAAAATAACAAGATTGTAAATTCTAGAGTATCTATATTATATAGGGATAAAACCTAACAGAGACCAGTAAAAACAAGGTTTATAATTTTTGTATTAAATTAATAAAATAACGACCTGTCAAAACAAATCATTCAATAAAAAATATAATAAAAAAAGAGGTTTATACCTATAAAATATAAGATATAAACCTCTTTAATAATATTCAGCTTTCTACTTTTTTTATTTATAAACCCCTAGATAATGCCCATCTGAATGCAACATCACGTTTTTATTTTTCTAATTCTAATGTCTTTAAGGCTGCCCATCTATAAAATGAAGCATCATAATTTCTTGCATTATAACCTAATTTCTCTAAAACAACCTGCATATGAGCAGATCTTATTCCAGCTGTACAATAAGTTACTATCTTCATATTATTTTCAATTCCCTTTGAGTTTAATATTTTCTCTATGGCTTTAGAATTCTTTAAAGTCCCATCTTTTTCTAAAAATGAGTTAAATGGAATATTAATAGCTCCTTTTATGTGTCCCCCTCTAGCTTCACCAAACTTAGTAGCACCTAAATATTCATCTTGCTCTCTGGTATCTATTATAACTAGATCCTTAAATTCTTTGATCAATTGATCGGTTGTTATATTTCTACTATTATCCCATTTAACTATAGAGTTAGTTACTTCAGGATATTTTGTTTTAGAGAATGTAGTCTTTCGATTTTCACTCTTCCATTTGTCTATTCCTCCATCTAGTATATGAAGGTTTTTAAATCCTGCCATTTGCAGCGTCCAGTATACACGGCCATCTTCTCCCCAGGCACCTAGTGTTTTACTATAAACTACAATTTCATCTGTTGACTTTATGCCTAATTCATTTAACTTTTTTGATAAATTATCAATTTCTAATACCGTTCCCCATTTTTCAGATCCAAATTCAGCATCCATATCAGATAGAGATTTCCAGTTTACTTCAATAGCTCCCGGTATATGTCCCAGTTTATAAGCTTTCCCTCTAGCATCTATAATCTTAATATTATCCTTATTTTGAGACAACCACTCTGTAGTTACAAAAGTCTCACTAAAAGATAACACCCCCATTAAAAGAAATATCCCTAGTATTAATCGTTTTTTCATTTTAAATCTCCCTATATAATTTTTATCTGCCACTTCTATAGTTTATATCATTTTTTTTTATTAGACAAGAAAAATAAAAGAAACGTAACGTTTCATCTAGATAGGAGGAAATGAGATTTTATAAACTAATATCTCAAGATTCTTAGATTATGTAATAATCTTTATCGAGTAGAAGTCTTGGTGATTTTTGGTGATTATCCTTGGAGGTAAAATTTAATGTATCAAAAAAAAGAGTCTCATAAGACTCTTTTTAAAAAAATGGTACTATTTTTTTTTCGTGTTAAAACTCCAAGCTAAAATTCTAGATATTTTATTCCCATGTACCATCTCTATAATTCTTATATCTGATGCACCTAATTTCTTTAGGATTTTTTCCATAGGTTTTACATTTTCTCCCTTAGATACAAGGGAAGTAAAGTATCCCACCTTATTTGAAAATAAAAGACTTTCTCTGGCCATTTTTTTCAGAAATAGGATCTCTCCTCCCTTGCACCAAAGTTCAGCTTTTTGCCCTCCAAAGTTTAGTTTTTCATTTAGATTAGAGGCCCTGGTTTTATTCAAATTATCTCTTTTTTGTTTGTTGGCAGATAACGCTTCCTTTAAAGAGGCATGAAATGGCGGGTTACACATAGTCATATCTACATATTCTTCATCTATAATTCCTTTAAAGAAATTATTTTTATCACTTTGAAGTTTAATAACTATACTGTCTTCTAAATTATTTTTTTGAATTATTTCCTTTGCATTTTTTACTGAAACAGGATCGATATCCGAACCTATAAACTTCCACCCATAAGCACTATTTCCGATAATGGGATAGATACAATTTGCACCGGTTCCAATATCTAAAACCTTGATATTTTTTTTAGATCTTGGCAATAGATCCGATATATGATGGATATAGTCAGCTCTTCCCGGAATAGGGGGACATAAAAATCCCTTTGGAATATCCCAATTTTCGATACCATAATAAGATTTTAGCAGAGCCCTATTTAATTCCAGAACTGCTTTTTCATCTCCAAAATCAATTGTATTATCACCACTTGGGTTACTTTTTATGTGTTTTTTTAATCCTTTAGAGTCCTTTATAAGGGATTTAAAATTATATCTTCCTGAATGTGGATTTCTGGAATGAAACCCTTTTTGTTTTTTATTCTTCAATTCATTTCTCCTATATAATCATTGATTTTACCAGTTTAAATTGTAACATGATTACAATAAATTAGCAATATGACAGCTTGAGACTGCATTGAGATCGTTTTAATTCTCTATATAAAAAGAACGCCTGGAAAGACGTTCTTTTGGGTACCTTATAATTGTCTGGCCTGTTCTTCTAACTTTACTATCCTATCCTTTGTAGATGGATGGGTGCTGAATAATTTTGCCATATTTTGTCCCTTTAATGGATTTACTATAAACATATGTGCTGTTGCCGGCTTAGCATCCATAGGTGTTCTGGTACTCCACATCTCTAATTTTTTCAGAGCGTTAGCCAGATAGAGTGGATTTCCTGCTAATTTTCCACCATAGCTGTCAGCTTTATATTCACGGGTACGTGAAATTGCCATCTGAACTAACATTGCTGCCATTGGAGCAAAGATAGCTATTCCAATAAGAGCTATAGGATTTTTGTCTTCATCATCTCTTCCACCAAATATAGCTGCCCATCTTGCCATAGTAGCCAGGTATGCAATGGCACCGGCAAAGGATGCTGCCATAGTCCCAATCAATATATCTTTATTATGTACGTGACCCAATTCATGGGCTAAAACACCCTTTAGTTCATTTCTATCTAAAATTTCTGTGATTCCACGGGTAACTGCCACTGCTGCATGTTTTGGATTTCTTCCTGTTGCAAATGCATTTGGCTGTGACTGGTTGATCATATATACCTTTGGCATAGGAAGGTCCGCTCTTTCTGCTAGTTCCCTTACTATAGAATATACTTCAGAGTTTTTTTCTACCTCTTGTGCCTTATACATTCTTAAGACTATTTTATCGCTGTTCCAATAACTTATCATATTCATACCAAAAGAAAATATTAGGGCAAACATGGCACCATTCCGTCCACCGATGGCTCCTCCTATAAATAATAATATCAATGTCATAGTGATCATCAATAAAAATGTTTTAACTGCGTTCATAAACTTCTCCTCCTATCTAACTCAATAATGGTTTACAGCATATTATAACCTAAACTCATAAAATAGTAAAACTTTAGATATAACTAGGAATTATTTCTAATTTATGGTATATATATGTATGCACTTTATTTTATTAAAAAAAATTAATTTTTAAACCAAAGAGTGTTTATCTAATGGGAGGTTTGTATATTATGAAAAAAGTATTATTAATATTAGCATTATCAGGTTTTATCATCTCGTGTTCTGCTAATAAGCCGATGGAAACAGGAACAGATTCAGTAAGTATAGAGGTTATTCAAAAAGAGTTTACAGGAACTACTTGGAAGTTATCTAAATATTTATCAGATGAAAAATTAAAAGATGTAACAGCTACTTCAAAAGCTGATTTAAGGTTTGAAGATGGAAAATTTAATGGTGATGCAAGTGTCAATAGATACTTCGGCAGCTATATACTAAATAACAATGAACTTAACATGGGCAAAATTGGATCAACTATGATGATGGGACCTGAAGATGCTATGCAACAAGAATATGCATTTACTTCACTTTTACAAAAAGTTACATCTTACGAGATCGTAGGAGAAGAATTAAAACTTTTAAGTGAGGGAGAAGTTATATTGGTTTTGACTGCTGTAGAAGAAGTGGAAGAAAATAAATAAAATTAAATAAAAAAAGAATCATCTCTATTGAGGTGATTCTTTTTTTAGTCTAGGAAATTATACCCATAAGGAGCATCACCAAAGTATCTAAAAATCTTGAGATAAAATTTATAAAAATCTAAATTATGTCTATCTGGATACAGTATCATTTTGCTTTTTTTAATTTTCTTTCAATTCATCTAATATTTGTTCTTCCCCTTCTAAGTGTGCTATATCACCTAAAGAGACTATAGAAAACCCAAAATCATTATAAACTAACTTGGTTATACTGCTATTAGATATCATAAATTTTCTGTGTGTTTCATAGGGAATGCAGAGTAAAGCTCTAATCAATGGACTGATAACTCCACCATGTGTAACTATAACTATTTTTTGATCTTTATGATTTTCAATAATATCCACAAGACTCTCCATAGTTCTTTTAGTAACCTGGTTATAAGATTCTCCATTTGGAATCATATAATTTTTACTGTCATTTCTATAGTACTTATATTGAGTAGGAAAAAATTTCTTGATCTTTGGCCAATTAGCACCCTGAAATATCCCCCAATGTCTTTCTCTGACTCCAGAAATTTCAATGATATCTTTATCTATATGTTGATTTATTATGTTCGCTGTATCAACAGCTCTCTTCAAATCACTGGTATAGATTATATCGGGATTTATTTTTTTCATCCTCTGGGATAAAAGATTAGATTGGTGGATACCATTATCTGTTAAGGGACTGTCTAACTGACCCTGTATTAATTTTTTAGTGTTCCAAATAGTTTCCCCATGTCTAATTAAGAAAATTTCTGTGTTCATCTTTGTCACCTCGTAAATTTTATCTGCTTATAATTTTACCATATTTTGTAGAATAAAGACAGGTCTAACTAAATACGTGGTATAATGACAGAATAAACAAACAGGAGCTGATAATATAAGATGAGATGGGGAGAAAAAAGATATAATTCATTAAATTATTTTTTAAGAGAAAAATTTGGAGAGAAAATATATAAAGTTTCTTTGGATGGAGGATTTACCTGTCCCAACAGAGACGGAACATTGAGTAAAAAAGGATGTATATTTTGCAGCGATAGCGGAAGCGGGGAGTTTGCAGGGTCTAGAAAGAAAAGTATAACAGATCAGATTGAGGAACAACTGAAATTGATCAGTAAAAAATTCCCCCACGGAAATGTTATCGCTTATTTTCAAAATTTTACAAATACATATGGAGATTTAGAATATTTAAGAAAAATATACGAGGAAGCACTTTCTCACCCTAGAGTAGTGGGATTGGCTATAGCAACCAGACCAGATTGTATAGATGATGGGATCTTAGATCTTTTGGAGGAGTTGAATAATAAAACTTTTTTATGGGTAGAATTGGGCTTACAGACTACAGATGAAAAAACAGCCATAAAGATAAATCGAGGATGGAAGCTGGATGTATTTGACAATATGATGGAGAAATTAAACAATAAAAACATAAAGGTCGTTGCTCATATTATTTTGGGACTCCCAAATGAAAGTCACAAAACTATGTTAGATTCTATAAGATATATAGTCAAGAAAAAAGTATGGGGAGTAAAGTTTCATCTTTTACACATAATTCAAAATACAAATTTAGAAAAGCTGTATATAGAGACGAAATTCCATACTCTGACTAAGGAGGAGTATATAGATCTCATAGGAAAAGGTATCAAAATTTTAGATAAAGACATGGTCATCCACAGGCTCACCGGAGACGGGAGTCGTGAAACTCTCATTGAACCCAGATGGAGTCTGGATAAAAGAAATGTTTTGAATTCCATAGAAAAACACCTCAAAGAAAAAAATATATCACAAGGGGAATAGGCATGAAAAAATTACTTAGTTTTATAGCATCTGACAACTATCTGGAACAAATAGGAGATGGGTGGAATGAATTGGATAGAATTTTACAAAAATATAAATTAGATGGTATAGAAACTATGACCGGTGGATTTTATAACCCTGAAAATATAGAGAGTGTAAAAGCTATTGGGCATCATCTATTATATTTTCCATCATGGCTGCATATGTGGCTGGAGGATAAGGAAGAATTAATAAAAGAATTTGATAGTTTGGAAAAAGCTGTAGAAGTTTATGGAGGATGGGGGCGTCAAAGGTTGGTTGATTTTTATAAAAGTGAACTTTTAGACTCCATTAAGATGGGATCGGAATATATGGTTTTTCATGTAGCTCATGTTGGACTGGATGAAGTATTTGGCGATAATTTTAAATATGGAAATAAAGAGGTTTTAGGTTATACAGTGGAACTTCTCAATGAAGTTTTTAAAGATGTGAAGAATGGGCCTATATTACTTTTAGAAAATTTATGGTGGCCGGGAATGGACCTCTTAGATGAGATAGAAACAAAAGAGTTTTTAGATCAGATAAATTATTCTAACAAAGGGATTATGCTGGATATATCCCATCTGACATTAACAGATAAAAATATAAACAATTTTGAAACAGTTGAAAAATATATAGGAGAGGTAATTTTAAATTCTAAAATTCTAAAAAGATATATCCGCGGAATTCATCTAAATGCTACTTTTCCATTTTTATATAGAAAAAATAGATTAAAAGAAAACCAAAACAAAATAGCTGTTACTAAAAATAGAATAGACCGATATGGAATAATAATAGATCATATCACCAATTTAGATTCTCACGAAATATATAATGACAACTCTATAAATAGAATTCTAGAAAAATTAGATATTGAATATTTAGTCTATGAATTTAAATGGAAAAATAAAAATCAATTGTTGGAAAATTTAAAAAAGCAAAATAAAGTCCTATTAATTTAATTATAGATTTATTTTTATGAAATCAAATATAATAAACTATACTATCGCCCTTTATATTTATATATAAATGGGATTTTTAATTTTTAACATCAAAATTACAAGATCAATTTTATAAAAATTATCTGAAATAATCACTAGATAATAGAATAAAAAATCAATTGTTTTCTTTTAATATGTATTTTAAAAAATACATTGTTATTTTATTTTTTATATAAATGATATAAAAACAATTTAATTTTTGTTTATTTAAATTTTCTTTTATGTGATTAAAATAGAAAATAAATATGAAAATATTTTCATCTCTATAATTTCTTCTGGAAAAGAGATCTATTTTTAGACCAGGGAGGAGATCCTGGTCTTTAATTCTATGATAAATAAAAAAATCCATAAACAGATAATTAGTTTCACTTCTACAAAACTCTCTTTTTTCTCGCTGTCACAACAGTCATGGCTAGCTGAACATAAGCTGTAGATTCCATTAGAGTTAATCTACTTGCTTATTCTTCATCATACAAACAACACAGATTATAATTATCTCAACTAATTATAAAAATAAGAAAATATACTTTTAAGTTTAAAAAATACAAACATAGTTTATCATACATATAATCTCTGCAAAACTATTGATTTTAAAGGGTTTTAACACAATAATTACTTGGAGTAATTATAATTTTTTTAACAATACTAAATATAACAGTTATTATATTTAGTATTTATATAAATGTATATAAATTAATTATTACTTGAGATAATATCGTCTGTAAAAAAAGAAGCTATCATCAAATCAGCTTCGGTAATTTGGTGATAGCTCTTTTCTCTAATATATTTTTTGCATTGATATATACTTCGGTAACTTTGGTGTCGGCATGTCCTAAAAAATCACGTATTTCTAAAATATCCGCACCACGTAGAGATAACTCTGTAGCTACTGTATGCCTGATATTGTGTGGAGAAATATCCTTTCCTATGGTGAGACCTTTATCCTTTATGATTCTATACAAATTATTATAGGACATTTTCTCGTTAGGAAGAAAGCTCTTAGAAAAAATATAGTGATCTAATATCTCTTCCAAATCAACTTTATAAAGCTTTATGATGTAATTTTTAAACTCCATTATTTTTTTATAACACTCATCATGGAGAGGTTTATATTGTTCTTTTCCACTTTTCGTCTCTTTCAACCTCAAAACTATACTTCCCTGCCTCTCGATTATATCCTCGTATTTCAAGTTTATTAACTCGGAACTTCTCAACCCAGTATAGAATAAAGTATATAAAATAACCAGATCCCTAAAACTCTTATCATCTACAACGGAAAAATTTAATATAATCTCCTTCAATTCCTCATATGAGAGTTTGAGAACGTTATCTAAATTATGTTTAGTTGTTTTAAATAGAGGGACATATTTGAATGGATTATTATAACCATTCTTCTCCAATTCCTTATATAGACTCTTAAGAGATGATATACTCTTATTGATAGAGCTTTTTTTTAACTCTCTCTCATGGAGGAGATGTTTCAGATAATCTTCTATATCTTCTTTTTCAATGTTGTTCATCATATTCATAGTTTCATCAGGATTTAGATCCCCGTCATATTCGTATATGTATTTTAAAAAGTCATTTAAATGGAACATATAATCTTTTAAAGTTTTTTCAGACTTATAGATAGAAAATATTGTCCCGCTATTTTCTCGATTTCTTCTTCGTTTTTTAGGAATCGAGAGACTGGTGTCTTTTTTTATTAATTCCATAACCCCTCCTAAAGTCCTATTATTATTTTTATGGAAACTCGTTATATTTAAATATAAGCTTCTGACACTTACTGATGCTTGTGTAAAAATAAAAAACCTCTAATTTCAAAAATATACAAAAAAAGTTATTTTTAGAGGTTTTATCTATTTTTTTTATTTTCCCCATTTAAAATCTAAAACTTCAACCTTATAGTCTCTACCTGGAATGCCTTCTAACTTAATTCTTTTATTAAATTCTCTGCTTTCTCTATAATTCAGATCTTTTATAGTAAATGTTCTCAAAATAGAATACTGACCATCAATTTTCCATTTTACATTATAGGTAACATATTCTAATTTTTTTCTACTTTGATTTGTAACAGTTCCTGTAAGACTTCTTCCATCACTCCTTTTAGGAGAAACATCTACATTGGATAATTTAACTTTGCTTTCAAACTCTTTTACACTTTCAAATTCTTTTTCCAATGCCCAGGTTTTATCTTCCATTAATACAATGTTTTTTCCTTCGGCATTTTTAACTACTTCCTTTACTTCTGAATATGTCGAAATTGTAATTGCTAAAAAAGTAAATATAATAATTTTTTTCATATTTCTCACCTCTATATATTTTTACCTCTAAGAACAGCAAATTCCTTTAATTTATCTTCATTTGTATTCAATATTAATTCTTTGTTATAAGTTCCTATTAATTCTATAGCTTCACTAAATTCACCGATAAGAGTAGAAAAATGTGCATCACTCCCCAAAGATATATAAGGCTTATATTTAAAACAAAGTTCCATAATCTTTTCACAGTTTGGTTTCGATCCTGCTCTGCTGGTAGTTAGGGATCCATTGTTAATTTCTATAGCTACATTATGTTTTTTCGCTGCAATAACTACTTTCTCGTAATCTATAGGAAACTCTGGATTTCCCAAATGAACTAAGATATCTACCACATTATTTTGTATAACATTTATAATAGCTTTGGTATTTTTATTTATATCACCGGTATCTCCATATTCAGGGATACTATGAAAACCTCCTATAATAATGTCACAGATCTCAATTATTTTATCATTTATATCTAACTCACCATCTATATTTACTACATTCGCTTCTACACTTTTTAATACTCTTACTCCATCTACATAATCAGGTAATGTTCTCTGATTGGCGATTGCCCACCAATGAGGTGAATCCTGAAGATAAGGACCATGCATGGTGTTAGCAATAATTTTAATTCCTCTTTTCTTTCCAGCTCTGATGTTTTCCTCCAGAGAACTGTAAGCATGAGGTGTGGTATTTGTATGTGTATGCATATCTATTAAAAAATTCATAAGATTTCCTCCACATTGATTTCTCTGACTTCTCCAATTTTCATATCTGCCAATTCTAAACTGGCAAATTTGATTCTCTTTAAATATACCACACAATTGTTTACTGCATGGAGCATCTTCTTAACTTGATGAAATCTTCCCTCACTTATTGTGAGATTTATCTTGTTTTCATCTACCCTTTCACACTTAGATGGTTTAGTAATGTACCCACCTATGTCCACTCCTAATTCTAATTTTTTTATATCCTCATCTGTAATATTTTTTTCAGCTTCCACATAATAAACTTTATCCACATGTTTTTTAGGAGAAAGTAATTCATGGGAAAGAGGACCGTCATTTGTAAAAAGTAATAGTCCCTCTGTATCTTTATCCAATCTTCCAACGGGGAAAAGTTTTTTTTGAATTACCCATTCTGGCAGGATCTCCATAACAGTTTTATCTCTTCTATCCTCAGTTGCCGTAATATATCCAGCAGGTTTATTCATGATATAATATCTCATTGCTTTATATTCTATCATTTCACCCTTGTATAAAATTACATCATCAGTGGAAATATTAAGTTTCGGGGAAATTTCTATCCTTCCATTTACCTTTATTTCTCTAGTTTTCAATATTTTTTTTACTTCGCTTCTGCTCCCTAATCCACATTCAGTTAAATGTTTATCTAATCTCATCTATTTCTCCTCATTTTCTTTTACTCATTGATTAATTTTAATTAAAAAAATTGTTAACAGTATTATATAATTTATTTCAAAAACCTTTTTTGTTTTTAAAAATTTGTTACTATTCACCTTTATTATATCATAATTTTTAATTTATTTTTTCCATAAAAAAATAACCTAAAACAGGCTATTTTTTTAAATTTGATTTTATATAGTTAAGTGAATACATGGTCTTTCCGTCTAAAGGGGTCTTTAATATCTCATCGATCTCTTTTACATCAACTTCTAAAACTTCTAAAAATTCATCCTCATCTAGATTTTGGCATGTTTTAACTAAATCTTCAGCATGATAGATATACATTTTAGAAGAGGAGAGTCCTGGACTTCTAAAATATTCACATACTTTAGTCATTTTTTCAGCTCTGTATCCAGTTTCTTCTTCAAGCTCTCTCATGGCAGCTTTTTCCACATCTTCACCAGGATCTACAAGTCCTGCAGGGATCTCAACTATTTCTTGTTTTAAAGCCGGTCTATATTGTTTAACCAATAAAAGTTTCCCCTCTGGAGTAAATGCAATTACTCCTACAGCTATATAATTCTTTAAAAAAGTCCATCTTACTTGATTACCATTAGGCAGAATTAAGTCTTCCTCATATATCTCAAAATGTTTATTTTCAAAAACTTTGTCTTTTTTTAAATGTTTATACCTCATATTCCTCCAGTATTTCTTTGACCTTATACAATATGATTCCAGTGGCCACTCCTACATTCAGTGATTCTGCACTTCCATATATAGGTATTTTTACAATCTCATTACTCGCTTCTAATATCTCTTTTGATACCCCTTGTCCTTCATTTCCAAAAACAACTGCATTTTTCCCCTGTAGCTTAACCTTGTTATAATTTACACTTTCATTTGTTAATCCGCTAGATAAAATATTGTAGTTATTTAATTTTAAAAATTCCACAAGTTTTTCTTCTGACATGTAGTTTATATTTAGATTAAATAATGATCCCATACTGCTTCTGACACTCTTATCATTATATATATCAACACTTCCAGTTGTTAATATGATATCTTTAAAGCCCACTGCATCAACCAATCTAATGATTGTACCAAGGTTTCCAGGATCCTGAATACGGTCTAAGATAACTATATTTTTTCCTAAATCATCTATAGAATTAGATAGAAAATCATAGATTAAAATTACACCTTGTGAATTTTCTTGTGTTGAAATATCATTAAATAAGGTATCACTATATATATATTTCTTGCAGTTAAAATTATCTATCTTAGGAAAATTTTCTTCCACACCATCACGTAATATGATATATTTAGGGTTTATAGAAAAATCCAAAAATTTATGTCCCTCTGCTAAAAAAAGATTTTCTCTCTCTCTGTATTTTTTTTGTTTTAATTTCTTTATAGTTTTAAATAATTTATTTTCCTTACTGTTTATAAATTCCACTCTTACATCTCCTAACAACTAAATTTGATTACCATATAGTATATATTTATAAGTAAAAAAATACAACTATTTTTTCCAATCATTTTCATATTTAATTAGTTGATTAACAATTAAGATCAGGGTTATTAAAAATTAAAAAGGCCTCTTTTTTTTATTTTGATTTCTTCACTCCCATTTTTAACTACAGTTATTTTCAACTCTCTAGCTATAACTTCAGCAGTTTTATAAGCCAGCTCTCCGGTAAATAACGCACACTGTTCCTTATGCTCCTTAGAACCAAACTTTTTAAACTTACGTGTTAATACTCTACAACATAAAGAGCCTTTTTCCTCTTTAAAATAATCATGAACTTCCTTTGACAGCTTTAAAGTTTTTTTTACTCTTCTATCCTTAGCTTTATCTCTTCCAAAAACCATTCCAATAGCCATGTTAGCACCTACAACTGCACCGCAAACACAGCCAGAACCTCCCATTCCAATAGCAAAACCAGATGCTAACCGAACAACTTCGTCTCCATAATCTAAACCAAACATCTCTTTAATAGCTAAGACAACTGCCTCTGAACAATAAAAATCTCCATCTGTATAATATTTAAATGCACTATTCCTTACCATATCTAAATCTATTTTTTCAACCATAATTAAAATCCTACCTTTATAATATTTATTAATCATTATATCACCTCTTAGAATGAAATAATATTAATTCATAAAAATATTTATTTTAAATTCCATTATTAATTTTCTTACTGTCAAAAAGCAACAAAAAAGTTCTAAGAATCTACAGGACCCTTAGAACTTTTTTTATTTACTTCTTAATTTCATAATCTCTACCCGGACAGGTTCACTCCCGCTTCCTATCCCTCTGGTAGTTATCTCCTCTTCTGAAATGCCATATCTTTTAGCAATAATTTTTTTTACCCGGGGTTCACAGAATCTACCTTGGCATATTCCCATTCCTGCCCGGGTACGCCTTTTTATTCCATCGGTAGAAGTAATTTTTATCCCCCTGTCCAAGGCATCTAAGATCTCTCTCTGTCTGACCTGCTCACACCTGCACACGATCCTATCAGGATCATCCTCATCTAAATTGATATACTCATTTACTGTTTTCATAGGCAGCATATCATCCTTTGGCTTCTTTAAAATGTTGGGCTCTCTATAGGGATTAAACTCATTATTTTTAGGCAGTTCGATTATCTTTTCAACTAAATCTCTTACATACTGGGCTATTGCAGGGGAAGATGTTATCCCCGGTGATTCTATTCCTGCCACATTGATGAATTTTTTAGATTCAGTTTCCTCAATTATAAAGTCGTGGAGACTGCTGGTAGCTCTGGTTCCTGCAAAACTTCTGATAATTTTTTTATTTTCCAAATTTGGAATAGATTTTTCTGCTTTACCTATAATATCAAATAACTTATCTATATTTGTAGAAGTATCATATTTATCATCCATAATTTGTGCATCTGGGCCTACCATAAGGTTGTTGTGATAGGTAGGTGTAACCAAGACACCTTTTCCTTTTTCATTGGGACATTGAAATATAACATGGTTAACTTTATCCCCATACCCCTTTGTATAGACCAGGTATTCCCCCTTTCGTGGGATTATATGAAAATATTCATCATTCATCATATTAGAAATAATATCAGAGTTTACTCCGGCAGCATTGATAACTAACTTTGTCTTTACTTCTCCTGAAACTGTTTTTATGGTATATATATTATTTATTCTATCTATATTTTCGACCCTGCTGTTAAATTTAAATTCCACTCCATTTGATATGGCATTTTCAGCCAACGCTATACAATATTCATAGGGAGAAACTATTCCTGCTTCCTTACAATATAAGGCCCCTACAGCACTTCCTACATTTGGCTCTAATTCTAGTAATTTCTCTCTACCTATAACCTTTAAATTTTCTACTCCATTTTTTTTACCATTTTCAATTATTTTAGATAGTGTTTTTAATTCCTTCTGATCAAAGGCCAGTACCAATGATCCAATTTTTTCAAATCCAAAATTTAGTTCCTTATTTAAACCCTCAAAAAGTATATTACCTCTATGACTAAAGTAACCTTTCTTAGTACCATAGGCAGCATCGTAGCCCCCGTGAACAATCCCTGAATTTGCCTTTGTAGCACCACAGCTTACATCCCCTTCTTGCTCTATTACTACTGTTTTTATTTTATATTTAGAAAGCTCCCGGGCTATACTGCATCCGATAACTCCTCCACCAATTATAGCAACATCATACATCTTACCACTCCTTACTAATATTTATTTCGTAATATGATATTACCCCATTATTGATTTAATTACAAATCTATTTAGTTGAATTGCACCATTATAGTAATTGTGGTAGACTATATAGACTTGAATTATACATAATTAGGAGGATGAAATGAAACATAAATTAGAATATTATCTCATGATTAGTTTTGTAAAATTACTTATGATGTTTCCGGAAAAAACAAGATATAAAATTGCTGAAAAAATAGGAATAATAGGGTATCACCTTATTAAAAAAAGAAGGATGATAGCATTAGCCAACCTAAAATTAGCTTTTCCTGAGAAAACAGATGAGGAAAGAATAGAACTAGCTAAAAAAAATTATAAGGTGCTGACTAAAGCATACCTTTCATCTCTATGGATTATGGACTTTATCTTCGATGAGACAAAGGTCAATGTAGAAAATTACCATATCCTAGACGATGCTGTAGCTGAAAATAAAGGTCTTATCATAGCTAGTATGCATATGGGAAATTTAGAAGCCTCTCTGAAGATTACAGAAAAATATAGATTATCCGATGTGGTTAAAGCCCAAAGGAATCCCTATATCGATGAGTATATCACTAAAAATCGTAGCCAGCTTAATTTTAATATGATAAAAAAATCCAAAAATACCCCTAGAGAACTTCTAAAGGTAATTAAAAACAAGGAGATCTTAGCACTTTTTTCAGATCACAGGGATAAGGGTACTACTGTTAATTTCTTTGGCAGAGACACCATAGCTCCTACAGGTGCCATACACTTCGCATTAAAATTTAAAGTTCCATTGGTATTTGGATATTCCATATTAAATGAAGATAATACTAATACGGTAAAAATTGTAAAAAGAATTGAACTTATTGAAACAGGAGATCTAAAAAATGATGTAAAGGTCAATACACAAAATTTAATCTACCTTATAGAGGAAGCTATCAAGGAACATCCAGAACAATGGATGTGGTTCCATGACAGATGGAGACTGAGTAAGGAATTTAAAAAATAAAGAGAAAAGGCAATCTGATAAATACTCAGCTTGCCTTTTCTCTTTGTTTTACATTCTTTTTATAAGTTCATCTTTTATCTCTTCTAGCCTTATTTCCTGCTCATTTAAAAGGACTAAAAGGTGGTATAAAAGATCACTTACCTCATATATAAGTTCTGATTTATCAGAATTTTTAGCAGCAATAATTACCTCTGCACACTCTTCTCCTACTTTTTTTAGTATCTTATCTAATCCTTCTTTATACAGATAGGCTGTATATGACCCTTCCATGAGATTTTTTTTTCTGTCTTTTAAAATATCATCAAGGGTAAAGAGTGCCTCTCCCATGGTCAGATTTTTAACAGGTGTGACTTTATTAAAAAAACAAGATCTTTTTCCTGTATGACACGCAGGACCTTTTTGTTCTACTTTTATAAGTAAAGTGTCTCCATCACAGTCGCAGGATAGTTCTTTTGTTTTTTGAATATTTCCAGAACTTGCTCCCTTGTTCCAGAGTTCCTTTCTGCTTCTCTGATCAGATCAGGATTTTTGACTGCCCCTGAATTGACACTTACTTTATCTGCACCTGCCTTTAATACCATGTCAAAATCATTGAGTGTATTGATCCCTCCTCCTACTGTGAGGGATATAAATATTTGGTTTGCCACCTGCTCAACAATATCTGTAAAAAGCTCTCTTTCTTCATTAGTAGCAGTGATATCATAAAAGACTAACTCATCAGCACCCATCTCATTATATATTTTAGCAAGTTTTACAGGGTTTTCTTTGTTTATCAGTTACTGCCATTTTATAAAGAGTTTCCTTTACCCTTTTAAAGTTTCCGAAGAGCTTGTTTAATTGGAGGAGTCTGGTAATTTTTTCCTCTTCTATATCAATTTTTACAAGGTAACTTTCAAGATCACTGCTTCTTCTATAGAGATATTCAAGTATCTGTTCCCCTTGCTCTTTCTCCTCTGTTAGAGTCTCTATCATCTCTTTGATAAATTCCGTATTAGAAATACACAAAATATAACTATGGTCTAATTTTTCCAAGGTCTGTACAGCAAGATCTAAGATCTCTATATCGGATAAGATGTTTTCACCACCCAGATACTCTATTCCCACCTGTTTCCTTTCATTGAATTCCAGACCTTTTTTATCTGCACGAAACACACTGTCACTATAATAAAATTTTCCACTTTGAGTCTGCTGCTCGAAAAAATATTTTACTACCGGTAGAGTCATATCCGGTCTTAACACATAAAGATCCCCATTTGGATTTATTATATCTTTATTAGTAAAGTATGTATCATACTTTTCAAAGGTATTCAATTTAATCTTTTCATATCCGTAGTACTCGAATATCTTTTCAAAATCCATAATAAACGCCTCTTCTTTTCTGTAGTTTTTCATATTATTCCTCCTATAAAAAGCAATGTGATATTATATAGAATATAAAAAAAAGAGCACCCAGATACATTTTAGTATCTGGGTGCTCTCAAAAATTCTCAGTTTTCAAGAAATGTTTATCATCACTCCAGATACAGACCCTAAATTTTCGTTAAACGAAATGGATCTGTATCTTAAAAGAATACAAACCCTGTTAGCAGTGATGATGATGCCTATTATTAAACATTTTATTAATCATTTTTTCCTCCTAAGAATATTTTAATTATTATAACATATTTGGTTTTTTTATTTTAATCATTCTAGCATAAGTTTTATCTTTTGCATACTTTTATTTTTTAAATTTTATGAAATGTCTTTTTTCTCCTCTCAAAAGTAGTCACATATTGAAACCCTGCACGTTTTAAATAATCTATAGCTTTTTCATAGTTACTTAAGACCCTTTCAGCTATATGGGAGTCACTTCCTATAGTAATTATTGACCCTCCCATCTCCTTATAAAATTTAATTATATCCAAGGTAGGATTTATATTAGCAGAATCATAAAAAAGTCCGCCTGTATTTATCTCTATCCCCTTCCCCTCTTGTATTATATGGATAAAAAGCTCCCTTAATACCTCTTTAGATCCCTCTAACTCATGAGTTTGTGCCTCTAAAAAATATCTTCTTATTAGATCAATATGCCCTACTACATCGTAATCGTTAAAATATTTAAAAACATCTAACATCTCCTGGAAATATCTAGTAAAAAAATCATCTATATTCCCGACATTGGGATCCATAGTGTATAGATCTTTCCCCTCAAGACAGTGGGCAGATGCCAGAATAAAATCAAATTTATTTTTTTTTGTATAATTGACCAGTTCCTGTATATTTTTTTCCCCTGTCTGTATCCCAATTTCAACACCCATAGATAGATCTATCCTTTTTCCATAGATAGAACGCATCCTTTCAAACTCCTTTTTGTATGCATCATAATCTAAATTAAATTTTTTAATCTCATGGGGAAAGTTGAATTCCATATGCTCTGTAAAACATAATTTTTTCCCGCCTTTTCTTATAGCTTCTTCTACAATGTTAGACATTTTCTCCGATGAATCATCAGAAAATTCTGAATGGATATGATAATCAAACATAATTAATCCTCCGTTTTATTTTTAATGAATTCTTAAAGTAAGATAATAAATACAATGCTTTTTTAATAATAAAAACTATCAAGACTAAAGTTAGAGTTGACATTGACAAATTTTATATAGTACATATTACTACACAAGAGAGAATTTACATAGAATTTTAGTTGAAATTTGAAATAAATCTGGGAAAAATAAAAATATATAAATATTTCTTTAAAAAAATGTTGACATAATCAAATAATATCTGATAATATTAATTCAAATAAAAAGAGAAGAAAGAAAATCACAGGAGGATTTGTTATGTTAATCAGGAGAAGCAGGATGAGAAGAAAAGAATCAATAAACCCTATCATTCTAAAATGGCTTGATTAATCTGATAATTTTTTGTGCAAAGATTTGGAAATGAATACTTCCAATGAGTATATAAAAAAATTGTTAACAGGCCGGCAATTAATATTGCTGGCTTTTGTTTTAAAGATAACCTGGTAGAAGCCCCTTTAGAAAGCTTATACCAGGTTTTTTTATTTATAAAAATTTATTGAATGCATGAGAAAAGATCGAATAAACTTTACAGCTAAGATAGATGACAGAAGATATAATAAATTATTAAGAAATATTTTGAGGAGGAACACAGATGCTAAGGAAAAGGTTCAGGAGAAGTAATTTAAAATCTAGTATTTTTTTATAACCGATAAGATCTTTGTCGATTCCTAGGAGTCTGCCAAATTTTCGGTAGGCTCATTTTTTATACAAAAAAATAGGATAAAACAAGGAAAAATAGAAATTTAAAACAAAATAAGTTCATAAATTGGAGGGAAAAAACAGATGAAAAATGTCGGAATATTAGGAGCCACCGGGTATGCTGGTCAACAACTTTTAGGGCTGTTGAGAACCCATCCTCAGATAAAAATAGAATTTATTGCCTCTCATAGTTATGAGGGACAGGAGTTTTCTAGCATATATGAAAATTACTCCTATGAATTTAATAAGGTATGTATTTCTAATACACAGGTTGAGAAATATCTCAATAAAATAGACCTTCTTTTTATAGCTCTTCCCCATGGAAAAGCCTTTGAAATCACAAATGCAGTGGCAACTCACAGGCATACACCGGAGATAGAACAAGAGGCTGGTAAAATTAGTAAAAAAGAGATAACTCTTACATTCACTCCCCACCTTGTCCCTATGAATAGGGGGATCTTATCAGTTATCTATGCAAAACTTAGAGAAGATATCGAAGAAAAAGAGTTAAAAAAGATATATTCAGAGGAATATCATGGAGATAAATTTATAAGAATCAAAGATACCTTACCTGAAACAAGGTGGGTAAAAGGAAGTAACTATTGCGATATCACTGTAAGAGTGGACAAAAGAACGGGAAGGGTCATAATTATATCGGCCATAGATAACCTTATGAAGGGTGCAGCAGGTCAAGCAATACAAAATATGAATGCGATATTTGGATTTGAGGAAGCGACAGGAATAGATTTCATCTCTATTTTTCCTTAAATTTCATTGGAGAGGAGGAATAAAAAACGATGAAATGGGGAAAAAAGAAAACAATGATTGATGTGGACAAGGCCAAAGATGAGAAAATATTAGGTTATCTAAAGCAAATAGATAAAAAAGATTGCGGCATTACCCATTCGGAGGATGAAACTGACTCCTCCACTGCATTTAAAAAAAATAAAGCAAAAATAGAGTCTGTCTTTATGGATGTCGAGTATATTAGATGCCCTGTAACTAAAGTAATAGTGGTGAACAGTAATTTATTTAAAGGAGGATGATAAAAGATGAAAATATTAGAGGGAAAAACTATAACAGATGTTGTTGGAATAACTGCTAGCGGAGTATCAGGCGGCCTTAAAAAAAGTGGTAAAAAGGATCTTTGTGTTATTCATTCAAAGGGAGAACCTGTAGCCTCAGCTGTATTTACAAAAAACAAGGTAAAGGCAGCCCCCATAGTAATGAACATGGAACATATTCAAAATTCCATCACCAAGGCAGTGGTTGTAAACAGTGGTAATGCAAATGCCTGCACAGGTAAAAAAGGATTGGAAGATGCCAATACCATGGCTCAGCTCACTGCCGACATATTGGGGGTTTCCAAAGAAGAGGTAATAGTACAATCCACCGGAATCATAGGAGTGCAGTTAGATATGGGGAAAATAGAGTTAGCCATAAAAAAAGGGTGTGAAAATCTGTCTGCCCAAGGGGGGCACGATGCAGCTATAGCTATGTTAACTACAGATACATCGGAAAAGAAAATTGCTGTTTCCTTTGAGATAGATGGAAAAGAGATAACTTTAGCCGGAATAGCCAAAGGGTCTGGAATGGTTCATCCAAATATGGGTACTATGCTTTCGACCTTGGTTACAGATTTAAATATCAGTAAGGAGATGCTGGACCTAGCATTTAAAGATAGTGTGGATATGTCTTACAACATGATCTCTGTAGATGGAGACACCAGTACCAATGATATGGCTATGGTTATAGCCAATGGATTGGCAGAGAATAAAAAAATTGAAACTGCTGGAGAAGATTTTGAAAAATTTAAAGATATCTTAATCTATATCAATACAGAATTGGCTAAATTGATAGCTAAAGATGGGGAAGGAGCTACTAAACTTATAGAGGTAGAGGTAAAAAATGCCCAAACTTTAGAAGATGCTAGAATATCTGCAAAATCAGTTATCAGATCCAATCTTACTAAGTGTGCTTTCTTTGGTGCCGATGCAAATTGGGGGAGAATCCTTTGTGCAGTGGGTTATTCAGATGTTGAATTTAATCCCAACAATATAGATATTTCATTTTTTAGTAAAGGGGAATATGTTCAGATAGCTAAAGATGGTATGGGAATAAAATTTGATCTAGATAAAGCCAAAGAAATCTTACTTAAACCAGAAATTAAAGTAGAAATTGATTTAAAAGACGGTCAGTATTCAGCTACAGCTTGGGGATGTGATTTAACCTATGATTATGTAAAAATTAATGGGGCATATAGAACTTAAAGGGGGGAAAGAAATGAAAGACGTTAAGATATTGTCTCAGGCACTCTCCTATATAATGGAGTTTCATGGAAAAATAGTGGTTGTAAAGTACGGTGGAAATGCTATGAAAGATGAGGAGACCAAGGAAAAAGTCATAAGGAATATAGCTCTTTTAAAATATCTAGGGATGCTTCCAGTAGTTGTACATGGAGGCGGACCGGCAATAAATGATATGCTTTACAAATTGAATAAAAAATCTGAATTTAAGATGGGGAATAGAGTTACCGACAAGGAAACAATAGATATTGTAGAGATGGTTTTAGGTGGAAAGGTAAACAAGGAGATTGTCTCCCTTTTAAATAAAAATAATACTAACGCTGTGGGAATTACAGGTAAAGACAGTAATATGATCATGGCAGAAAAAAAATATATAAATATAGATGGAGAAAAAATAGATATAGGTTATGTGGGACAGGTAAAAAAAATAGATACCGAGATCATAAAGAATTTTTTGGAAGCAGGGATAATACCTGTAATAGCACCCCTAGGAACTGATAAGGATGGTAATACCTACAATATAAATGCCGATTATGTGGCAGGGGAGATAGCTAGTGCTCTAAAGGCTACCAAACTTATATTGATGACTAATATAGATGGTCTTTATAGAAATATAGAGGATAAGAACAGTTTGATCAAGGAGATTGATCTTCTAAAGGTTGGTCAACTTATTCAAGATAAAACTATCTGTGGAGGAATGATTTCCAAAGTACAATCATGTGTATCTGCTTTAAAAAAAGGTGTGGAAAAGGTGCATATTTTAAACGGCGAGAAGGAACACAGTATCTTGATGGCATTATTCACCAAAGATGGCATTGGAACTATGATTGTAAATGGCTAATTATAGAGAATATTAAAGGAATATAAAGGAGGCTAAGATGTTAATAAATACTTATAATAGACCCGATAAAGTTTTTATCTCGGGAAAGGGTATGAAACTATATGATGAAGCAGATAGCGAGTATCTGGATCTTGTATCTGGAATAGCTGTAAATTCACTGGGTCATTGTCACCCTGAAATAATAAAGACTATAAAAAAACAAAGTGAAAAATTACTTCATATTTCAAACCTTTACCATACTACTGAACAATCTGAATTGGCTAAAAAACTAGTGGGATTGAGTGATCATAATAAGGTATTCTTTTGTAACAGCGGAACCGAAGCTGTGGAAGCTGCTCTAAAAATAGCTAGAAAGTACGGAAAACAGAAGGGACATGGTAAAGGAAAGATCCTTTATATGAAGGATTCTTTTCATGGAAGAACTATGGGAGCTCTTTCTGTGACTGGGCAGTCCAAGTATCAAAAAGAATTTAAACCTCTGATAGGTGGAACCGAGGAATGTGAATTTAACAATATCAATAATATTATTAAAAAGATGTCTGGAGCTTGTGCAATTATAATTGAACCTATCCAGGGGGAAGCAGGGTTGATTAAGGCAGATATTAAATTTTTAAAAAAGTTGAGGGAATTATGTGATAAATGGAATTGTCTTTTAATCTTCGATGAGATTCAATGTGGTGCAGGAAGAAGCGGGAGTTTTTTTGCCTATAAAAAATTTGGAGTTATCCCTGATATAGTATGTATGGCAAAGGGCCTTGGAGGAGGAATCCCCATAGGAGCTATCCTTGTAAATAAAAAAGCTGACGTTTTTATTCCTGGAGATCACGGGACTACCTTTGGAGGAAATGCCTTATCCTGTGCTGTTGGAAATACTGTTTTAACAGAACTTATTGATAAGGGTATCCTCGTTACAATAGACAAAAAAGCAGAACTTTTAAAAGAAAAATTAGAACTTCTAAAGAAGGAATTTGACCTTATAAAGGAAGTCAGAGGATTGGGCCTATTACAGGGATTAAAATTAAATAAAAATCCTGGAAACTTTATAAAATATGCACTGAAAAACAATGTACTTTTAGTTGGAGCCGGAGATAATGTAGTGAGAATTATCCCGCCTCTAAATGTAGGAGAAAAGGAAATTGAAGAACTTTATATGGTATTAAAAAATATATTTCAAGGATTTAAGGGGGAAAAATGATAAAGAATAAAAATTTTTTAAAGTTATTGGATTACACTACAGAGGAATTTAACTATCTTTTAGAGCTTTCAGCTAAGTTAAAGAAGGATAAAAATGAAGGAACGGAAAAAAAATATCTTTCGGGGAAAAATATCGTTCTTATTTTTGAAAAGGATTCTACCAGAACTAGATGTGCATTTGAAGTAGGAGCTATGGATCAAGGAGCTAATATAACATATCTAGGGCCTTCAGGAAGCCAGATTGGAAAAAAGGAATCTATAAAGGATAGTGCTAGAGTTCTAGGTGGTTTTTATGATGGAATACAGTATAGAGGGTATGCCCAAGAGACAGTAGAGATCCTGGGGGAATTTGCAGGTGTACCTGTATGGAATGGTCTCACAGACAAGTTTCATCCAACGCAGATCTTGGCAGATTTTCTTACTATCAAGGAAAAATTTGGTAAACTAGAAGGGATAAAGATGGCATACCTTGGAGATGGAAGAAATAATATGGGGAATTCCCTTATGATCGGTGCAGCAATGGTCGGTATGGATTTTAAAATCGTAGCTCCTCAAGACCTTTTCCCAGAAGAAGAGTTAATAAAAAAAGCTCAAGAAATTGCTAAAACTACAGGTGCTGAACTTACCTTTACAGATTCTTTGGAAGAAGGCGTAAGTGATACAGATGTAATCTATACAGATGTATGGGTATCTATGGGAGAGGATCAAGGAGTTTGGAAGGAGAGAATAAAAAAATTACTTCCATATCAGGTGAATAACAATGTTATGGATATGACTGCAAAAAATTCAATCTTTTTACATTGCCTTCCAGCATTTCATGATCAAAAGACAGTCGTAGGAAAAGATATCCTGGAGAAATTTGGTATTCAGGAGATGGAAGTTACAGATGAAGTCTTTGAAGGAAGTAAATCTATCGTATTTAAACAAGCAGAAAACAGATTGCATACGATAAAGGCAATTATGGTTGCAACACTTGCAGGGAATATATGATAAAAAAGTAAAGTTTAAATGATACAGACAAAAAATGTACAAGGAAGTAGCAAAAATTCCAGGTGGCTTATATGAATAACTGTTGCTTACATTATAAATATTTTTCTAAAAGAGATGCTGTAATGCATACACAAAAAAATTATAATCTGTGTATGTATTAAAAAAACATAATAAATAGTCTTGGAATTTTACAATTATTCAAGACCCAGAGTTACTTGATGAGTTAAACAAAGAATCAACAAAGAGCAATGTGTTAAATGTGGAAATTGCGTAAAAGTCTGTGCTTATCAAGCAGTTAAAATGATCCCATATCCACAAGTAAATCACAGCAAGTGTAATGGATGTTGGGCACGTTATAATCAATGTCCGAAACAAGCTATTCATACTAAGAGTTTTAAAGGAGATAATCAATATAAAGGTCCATCACAAGAGTTGATAAATAAACTAAATAGTAATAAAAAAATTCATACAAAATTCTGTGAAGAACCAAGTCTTACAATTTAATTTGATAATCTAGAATATATAAAAAACCTGTAAATTCAACACTTTTTCTAGTGTCTCATTTACAGGTTATAATATATCAACAGCCATCTCAAGTTCTTTTATAAATAACTTAAAATTAATATTATTAATATGTGATTGTTAAGTCAACTCTTCTATTTGCCATTCTTCCGTCTCTTGTATCATTATCATCAGTAGGTTCAGAACTTCCAACTCCTACAGTTTCTATCCTGGAAGAATCTATTCCCTTATTCATTAAATAAGTAGAAACTGCCATAGCTCTGTCTTCTGATAATTTTTGATTGAATTCTTCAGGCCCTGAGCTGTCTGTATGACCTTTGATCATAGCATCTGTTCCCGGATAAGTCATTAAAGTTTCAGCAATTGGATCTAATATTGTTTTCATACTTTCATTCAATACTGCTTTACTTGAATTAAAAGCTGTATCTCCAGGAAGAGTAAGGTGTAATCCATTATCTACTGCTGTTACAGTAACACCAGTTCCTTCAAATGCCTTTACCATCTTCATATGTTCTGCCATCATAGCAGCTTTTTGCTGACCTTCTTCTAATTGAGCTCTAATCTCTTCATTTCCAGATTTAACCTCTGTTAGAGTAGTAGCATTCATCTCTACACTTTCATTCAATGTCTGAACTTGTGTGGGGATATCTACTTTTTCCTCTGAACTTGAGCAAGCTGAAAGAGCTGCTACTATTAAAAGTCCTAATAATATCTTTTTCATAATATTCCTCCTAGTTTTTAGTTTCATTGATTGAATTATTTAATTCTTGTATTTGCATCTTCAATTCTTCAGTCTCTGCTTTTAATGATTCATATTCCTGTGTTTGAGTAGAAACAGTTTCATTCAACGTCTGAACTTGTGTTGGGATATCTACTTTTTCCTCTGAGCTTGAACAAGCTGAAAGAGCTCCTAATATCAAAAGTCCAAATAATATTTTTTTCATAACATTCCTCCTAGTTTTTAGTTTCATTCATTAGATCATTTAATTCTTGTACCTGCATCTTCAATTCTTCAGTCTCTGCTTTTAATGACTCATATTCCTGTGTCTGAGTAGAAACAGTTTCATTCAAAGTTTGAACTTGCGTTGGGATATCTACTTTTTCCTCTGAGCTTGAACAAGCTGAAAGAGCACCGACTATTAAAAGTCCAAATAATATTTTTTTCATAACTATTACCTCCTATATTTAATAACTCCTATCTTAACTATACCTGTTTTTTTTATTTTTCTTTTTATTTTTTTATTTTTTTTTATTTTTTTTACAGTTTTAGGTCTCTACGCTAATAAAAACAATAAAAAAAAGAGAATTTAATTCTCTTTTTTTTTCAAAATTATTCTTGTATCAACGACCTTTATCCCTTTTTTTTCTGGGATTAGCTCATTATCTTCTTTAATTTCTACGGTTATCCTAGAAAGATCAAAACCCTTGGCAGTAAAATAAGAGTTTAAAAATTCTGTATTTCCCTTGCTCCCCTGAAAAATAATAGGATCTTTAGGATCATATTTAGTTATCTCTATAAAATTATCCAATATACTATTATACTCTCCCTGACTTAGATCTTCACTTGCTATCTTTAAAGTAAAACTTTCTATATCCCTTCTGATCTCCACTCCTAAATCTTCAAATTTTATTTCCTTGGCTAAATTTATCTCTAATTTATCTAGGATTTGACTCAATCTCTTTACCTCTTCTTTGAGCTGTGCATTTTCTAATTTAATATTATCTAAGATAATTTGATTCTGTTTAATATCTGTCCCCAAATCTCCCTTGGCTGCTATACTCAAAAGTATAAACCCTATAATAAAAGTTTTTTTCATTGTTCCTCCTTAATTTAACTCATAAAAATCTTCAACCTTCTGGATCCTTTTATTTAAATTTTCCATGTCCTGCCTTAATTCTTTATTATCTTCCTGTAATTTTTTAAATTCTATCCCCTGTTCCTTCACTGTAATCTCTAAACTTTTATTTGTTTTCGTAGACATCCCTGTTCTAAGATTATTGGAAACACAAGCGGTAAATAATAGTGACATCAATAAAATATAGCTTTTCATATGATCCCTCCTAAAATATTATAATTTTTATATTATTCTGTAATTTTAGAAAAAATCCTTTATTTTATACCCTATATCCTACATCTATTATCCTTCTATGATAACAGTTTCAAGAGAAGATATCAACCAGATATATTAAATAGCTCTTACTTAATTTCTATTATATTGAACTATTAGAACAAATGGGAGAGCGTAAATCAGAAGGAAAAAGCTGAAAGATAAGTAAGTTATAGGAGAATCTATAAAATTAATTGTGTTTGTAGAAGTTTTTGTTAGGTTGTAAATAAAAGATATTAAAAAAATTTAGATCAACATAAAAAAAGGATGGTGGATCGATGAAATATTCATTAATAACAGGGGGAAGTTCGGGACTCGGTTATGAACTTGCAAAAAAATTAATAAAAAGAGGGAAAAACGTTATAATAATGGGTAGAGATGAAAAGAAACTGAATAATTCAATCAAAGAACTGAAAACAATTTATCAAGACGTAAAGATTCTAGGAGTTAAAATTGATATTTCTGACCTGTCTGAAGTAGATAAATTTTTTTTAGATTTAAAAACAGACAATATTGAAATAGAGCACCTCTATAACAATGCAGGGAAAGGATTCTTTGGGAGTGTTGAGGAGCTGACAGAGTATGAAATCAGTTCTATTTTAAATTCTAATCTCGTTGGTCTTATCAATATGACTTCAAGGGCTGTAAAGCATATGAAGAACTTAAAGCAAAAATGCAGAATTATCAATATCTTATCTACTGCTGCACAAACAGGAAAGAAAAACGAAACTATATACTGTGCTGCCAAATGGGGAGCAAAGGGCTTCTTGGAATCAATAAGAGAAGAAGTCCGTGGTGGGAATATAGAAGTTATTATAGTTTATCCAGGGGGGATGGACACTCCATTCTGGAATAATATTGATTCAGGATACGATTTTTCAACATTTATGAAAGCTGAAGATGTTGCCGAAGAAATTATTCATGCAAGTCTTAATTGTAAGATGGTAATTTCAGATTTAATTATTAACAGGAAAAAATAAGTTAATTTATTCAAATTATATTTTTTAATACTATGATACAAATTCTAAATGTTATAGGAGTAATAAATCCAAAAGGCCCGACGAAAGTTATGGGCTTTTTTTCTTCCCTTATATACTTAATATAAAATAAAGCACAATTTTTTAGATATTGATTCTATTTTAAGTGTGATATAATAATATGTAAAATTAACAAATTAACTAACGAGGTGAGAGATGAAAGCTGTTATTAATAACATAATGATTCCAATAGAAAAAAATCAGGATCATGCTATAAAAAATGAACTTATAAAAAAAGGGATAGATCTATCCAACGTTATCCATATAGAATATATAAAGAGATCCATTGATTCTAGAAAAAAAACTCAGATCAAATTTTTATACAATTTGGAGTTAACTTTTAAGAAAGATATCAATTTAGAGGGACATAAATGGCTAACTAAACCAAAGGCCCTGCAGGTAAACCCCAGAAGATCTAAAAATTTAGAAGGACGTATAGGGATAATAGGCAGCGGACCGGCTGGATTATTTGCAGCCCTTCGATTATGTGAACATGGGTATAAGCCCATTATATTTGAACGTGGGAAAAAAGTAGATGAGAGAGACAGATCTATCGATAACTTCTACACAAATGACGATCTGGATATAAACTCTAATATCCAGTTTGGTGAAGGAGGAGCAGGTACTTATTCTGACGGGAAACTAAATACCCGTGTAAAGAGTGAATACATTACCCATGTATTTGAAACTCTAATTGGATTAGGAGCACAGAAAGAAATTATGTGGGACTACAAACCTCATATAGGTACCGATATTTTAAAAGTCGTAACAAAAAATCTGAGATCTAAAATAATACAAATGGGTGGAACATTTTATTTCGACACTTTAGTTGAAAATATCCTTATAAAGGACAATAAAGTAATCGGTGTAGATACAGTATCTCATAATAAAAAGGATAGGGTAGATATAGAACATCTAGTTTTAGCCATAGGTCACAGTGCCAGGGATACCTATAGGATGCTCTATAAAAATGGTGTATTCATGGAAAATAAACCATTTGCCATGGGAACAAGGATAGAACATCCAAGAGCAGCTATAGATAAGATGCAGTATGGTAAATTTGCTAATCATGAAAATCTGGAAGCTGCTACATACAGTATGACATATAACAACAAGGCAGAGAGCAGAGGGGTATTCTCATTCTGTATGTGCCCAGGAGGAGTTATAGTAAATGCTGCCTCTGAAAAAAATACAAGTTTAGTCAATGGAATGAGCTATTCTAAAAGAGATGGAGAGTTCAGTAACTCTGCTATTGCAGTAGGGATTAAAGCCAATGAATTTGGTGATCACCTGTTCAGCGGAATGGAATATCAGGAAAAATTAGAGAGAGATGCATATAACTCTGTGGGGAATTATGGAGGAGTAGCACAGAGAGTTGTAGACTTTATAAAAGATAAAAAATCTACTTCTCTGCCTAAAAGCAGTTATCCTATGAGGATGAAATCTGAAAATTTAAATGAATTTTTTCCGGATATAATAAAGAAAAACATGAAGTTAGCTTTCCACCAATGGAAAAAGATGCCTAACTTTGTATCCAATGAAGCACTTTTAATAGGGCCTGAAACAAGAACTTCTGCTCCTGTGAAGATTACCAGGAACGAGGCAGGGGAATCCATCAGTACAAAGGGATTATACCCAATAGGTGAAGGAGCAGGATATGCCGGTGGGATAACCAGTGCTGCCATAGATGGATTAAAGATTGTAGATAATATATTCGCTGAAGAAATAAGTTAAACCGCTGTATAGATTTTTCACAGGATTTTCACAAAACTATTGTATATTTTAATAACTAAAAATAGAGCTATCTGCTAAAATTAGTAGGTAGCTTTTTTTTATCCAGGAGATCACAAAATTTATGGAGAAATAAAAGATTATAAAAAACCTTAATTGTGCTTGTCCGGATGCAACGTCACGTTGCTTTTTTTATAAAAGGAGGGAAATAACTTGAAAAAACTAGGTTTACTTGTAGCGGCATTACTTACATACTCTCAATCCTATTCTATGACCTTGGATGACCTTGTCTTACAGCTGGAACAAAATGGTTATTCTGCAAAATATCGTACTTTAGAACAAAAACAACTGTCCATAGATAATAAAAAGATAGAACGGATAGACAGAGACGGTATCGATCTGAAGGGAAGCGGAAAATTCACAGATGATACCAATGGGGAAAGATCTAGTGGACTAGTATCTGCTTCATATGATTTTTTTAAATATGAAGGTGAGTATGATGAGGAGTACAATGGGGAAAACAAACAGTTGGTCGGTTTAGAAAAAAACTTAAAGGATATTTTTTATGGAGACAGGAAATATAATAGAAACCTGTTTACCATCGATGAAGTGATGAGATTAAACTTTGAAGATCAGCGGATGGAAGGAGAGATTCTATCACTTATTGATACCTATAAAACCCTTATGGATACAAGGCTGGAATTGAAATTAAAGAAAGGACTGCTGCCAAGTCTAGAAGCAGATGCTGTTAAACTGGAAAGAGGATTTAATACAGGGCAATCTTCCAGGTTGGACTATAAATATTCAAAGATGCGTTTAAAAAACTTAAATAATGATATAGAACAGCTAAACCTTGATCTGATTCAAATAGAAAAAACTTTTGAAACAGTATTTAATCTCAAAATTTATTCTGACATTAAATATTCTAGATTAGAAAAATTATATACCAGTGACATCAATAATATTGGTGACAGATCATTGGAGAATGTAGAATTATCCATAGATAAGGTCGAAGAAGATAAAAAATATTCGGCTTATAGCACCAGTTGGCCCGACCTCAATGCAGGAACTTTTTATGATGTAAAAAATGACGGATGGCTGGTAAGACTTAGTATAGATAAAACTTTATTTGAATATGACAATACCACAGCTACCTATGAGGTGGAAAAAGAACGTCTGGAAATGGAGAAGAAAAAGCTCGAAAAAAGTCTGGAGAATTTAAAAAACGAATATTTTAATCGGTATAACTCCCTCCTAAAAGAGGTTACTAATCTAAAGCTCCAAAAAGAAGTGGACGAGATGACATATAAGATGTATAAGTTAAACTACGAACAGGGAAATGAAACCTATATAAACTATATAGAAAAGTACGAAGATTATATTATAAACTCCATAGAATTGGAAAAGAAAGAGAATGAATTGACTGCATTTATATATGAGATACAGTATAGGAGGTAAGATGAAAAAAATTATTGCAGGGCTGATAGCTGTGGTATTGATAGGAGGAGGAGTCTATTATAAAAATAATCAAAATAAAGATGTCTCCCCGAAATACCAGGTATTCAGCGTAAAAAAATCTACATTCAAAAAGATAGTAGAAGCTGATGGAGTAGTACAGGCAAGGGATACAAAGCTCGTATATGCTGATAGGCCCCTCAAGGTAGATGAAGTTTTTTATAGTGCCGGTGATTATGTAAAAAAAGGTGAGATTATCATGACATTTGACCCAGAGGACAAAAATACTGTTATCAGAAATTTGAAAAAAGAGCAAATAAATCTAAAAAAATTAGAGAGAAATCTGAAAAATGCTGTTTCTATGTTTGAGGTAGGAGGATCTTCCCAGGTGGAAATAGAGGATCTAGAGTTTGATATAAAAAAATCTAAACTAGATATAGAGGGCCTCCAAGAGGAACTGTCTAAGATGTTAGATGAAATTAAAAGTCCCTTTGACGGAACAATCATATCTATGATTGCAGAGGCCAATTACAGAGTAAACACCGAAGTAGAACTCTTCGAGGTAGCCGATCTTTCAGATCTTATTGTAGTTGCCAATGTACCGGAGTACAGTATCCACGGTATATCCCTTGGGCAAGATGTAAAAATCAGGCCAGATGCCTATCAGGAGGAATTTCATGGAGTTGTCAGTAAGATATCGACTCTTTCCTCTGCTACAGCATCAAATTCTTCCAATAACAACAACAGTTCCACTACAAGTGATACTGAGGCTTATGTAGAGGTGGAGATCACTATAGAAAATTTACCAGAGGAACTTAGGCCAGGATTCAATTCCTCGGTAGATATAGTTGTAAGTTCCATAGATGGGGTTGTTTCAATTCCGAGAGTTTCTGTTTTAGAGGATGAAAAGGGTTACTATGTATTTATTTTAAATGCTGAAAAGAAAATAAGGAAAAACTATATCAGTATAAAGGACAGTAACAGCAGTATGGTTGCAGTAGATAATTTAGAGGATGATATTTCAATTCTAAAAAATCCTTATACTGCTTTGGAAAACGGTCAGGAGGTTAAAACAAGAAGCGGCAGGGGCAAAAATAAAGGCCAGGGTGAAAGTTAATGAATAGTCTTATAAATTACAGTGATAGGGAGACTGTCATTGAGATAACCAGGTTAGATAAAATATACCGAACCGGAGATCTTACATTAAAAGCATTAGATGATGTTTCCTACACCATAA
Organism: Fusobacteria bacterium ZRK30; assembly: GCA_024628785.1. Lineage (NCBI taxonomy): Bacteria > Fusobacteriati > Fusobacteriota > Fusobacteria bacterium ZRK30. The sequence continues at coordinate 1,633,650 of CP102405.1, read as the reverse complement.
AAAATGGTGAATTTGTAGCTATCATGGGACATAGTGGCAGTGGGAAATCTACCATGATGAATATCTTAGGCTGCCTGGACACTCCTACATCTGGAACCTATAAATTAGATGGGATCGATACATCTAATTTAAACGATAATCAACTAGCACAAGTTAGAAATAAAAAAATAGGATTTGTATTTCAGTCTTTTAACTTACTGCCTAAATTAAAATCCTGGGAAAATGTAGCTCTCCCACTGGTTTACAGCGGAATCCACGCAAAGATTAGAAAGAAAAGAGCTTTAGAGGCTTTAAAAAGTGTCGGTTTGGAAAACAGGGCTAACCATAAACCTAATGAGTTATCAGGGGGACAGCGTCAGAGAGTTGCCATTGCAAGGGCCTTAGTTGTAAATCCTGAGATTATTATGGCAGATGAACCTACCGGAAATTTAGATTCTGTATCTGAAGCAGAGATCATAGAGATCTTTAAAAAACTAAATCGTGAAGGAGCTACTATAGTTATGGTTACCCATGAGGATAATGTAGGAGCAAACTGTAAAAGGATTATTCGATTCCATGATGGGAAATTAATAAAAAACGAGGTAATAGATCATGAATTTTATAGAGATATTTAAAAGTTCAATTCAGTCTTTAATAGGTAATAAGATGAGATCCCTTCTAACTATGCTAGGAATAATTATTGGAATATCTTCAGTAATAGCAATGTCTGCCATTGGTAAGGGAGGAGAGAAAAAAATCACCGGAAATTTAGCTAATAGCGGGTTTGGTGTCTATGAAATAAATGTAGATACCGATGCCGATGAATATAAAAATATCTACTCACTAGACATGGAAGACATTAAAGATATTAAATATAATATAGACGGGATAGAGGCCATAACACCTAGTATACGTGAAAGGATCTCAATTAAAAATAAGACTGGACCGGATATCAAAAGGATGGCTCTTGTTTATTCTACTACTCCTGATTTTGAAAAAGTAGACAGGGTAAACTATATAGATGGAAGACCTATTTTAAGTATTGAATATGAAGAAGGTTCCCCTGTTATTGTAATCGATCATCTTACGGCAAAAAAACTATTTAATTCAGAATCACCCTTAGGGAAGAAGATAAGTCTGGAATTTCGATCTTTAAAGAAAGTAAAAGAATTTGTCATTGTAGGAGTGTTTCAGCATCCGGATTCTGCCATGAATGAAATTGGTTTATCCAGGATGATGCCGACCTTTACCAGGATCCCCCTGGCTCAGATGGAAAGGATAAAGGGTACAAAAGATTACGAAACCCTTATAGTTATGCCAGAAGACCCCCTTATGGGAAAAGATATCCTTATAAGGGTAATTCAGCAGTTAGAATCTAGAAATCATTCTAATATCTATGACTATGAGGAAAAAGTTCCCAGGGGAAGTGAATTAAAAAGTATTTTAGAAACACTAAATATATTTATCCTGTTTGTTGCCGGGATCTCTCTTTTTGTAGGAGGAATCGGAGTTATGAATATAATGCTTGTCAGTGTGACCGAAAGGATAAAGGAGATAGGGATCAGGAAAGCTATTGGAGCTCAAAGCAGAGATATCCTATTTCAATTTTTGACAGAGTCTATCATCCTATCACTAGTAGGCGGTGGGCTGGGAATTGTCACAGGTTATATAATATCTAATATCATAGGATATTTTATAAATATCTCACCTATTGTTTCCCCTGCAATTGTATTAATTTCAGTGATCATTTCAACTTTAATCGGACTTATTTTCGGGGTTTACCCGGCCAGGCAGGCCTCTATGTTAAATCCTATCGATGCTTTGAGAAACGAATAAAATAACACTGGACTCCCTAAAATAAACTTTATATAACATAGGGAAAAAACCACACTCAGGTCAATAGTACCAAGAGTGTGGTTTTTTAGTTTGTTTTTATAAAATAACAAGGAATGCTCAGAATATTTATTTAAAATACATATTTTTAACTATTTGGGCCTATATCCTTTAATAGTAGGTCATATTGAAAATTTTCTATAGCGCTTTCTATTTTTTCCAAGATATCTTTGGATTCATCTCCTACCTTCTGACTATATCCTATCTCTGTAATCTCGGAGATAATATATCCAATAGAGAGAATATCTATATTTTTAGAGAGTTTATATTTTCTTTCATCGCTGGATGTGACTATCTCCACTATAAAGTTTGATTTTGCCAGCATATTGAGGATGTCCTGGGTCACTCCTATGGCTATCCCCAGTTTGTGGGATAGTTCATTGGTACTCATGGGCGGTTTATTTTCCTCATAGTTTTTTACAAGGTAGTATATACATATAATAGATATATCTCTTTTGGAGGAAAAATTTAAATTTATCTCATTTATAGTGTAAGAATATTTATAGGAATTTTGTATGATAAAGGAGAGATGAGCCCCCAATAAGATGATAAACCACACTATTTTCTGCCACATTATAAATATAGGTATAAGGGAAAAACTTCCATAGATAGCATTGTAGTTTAATAAGCTGACCTGGAGGTGGATAAAGATAGATTGCGTTATCTGAAAGACAACTCCTGAAAATACCCCTGCTATAAATGCTGTGGACAATTTTACCTTTGTATTTGGAATAATTAAATATATGAGGGTAAAAAATATTATAATAAGGACCTGTGGAATAAAATTTAAGACCTCTATCAATCCTGGATATATCTTTAATATAAAAATCTGTAGGATTGCTGAGAGTCCGTTAGATAGGACTACAATCAATGGGAATAAAAATATTAGTGACATATAATCGGTGAGTTTTCTTACAAAACTCCTGGATTCCTGTACCTTCCATATTTCATTAAATGATTTTTCCACTGCAGAAAATATCTTTATGACCGACCAGATCAAAAATAAAATTCCTGTACCTGCTATCAATTCTCCCTTGGTATTTTCCAAAGTCCTCTGGGAAAAAATCAATATTTGATCCAAAATTTCATCCTGTAAGAAAAAGGTTTTATATAATTCATCTTTTATTAATTTTTCCACTCCAAAGCCCCTGGTAACGACAAAGGCTATGGCTATTACAGGAACAATAGTAAGGAGGGAATAAAATGTCAGTGCAGATGACCATAGGTCTGATCTGCTTTTTTTATAATTTTCAAATGTAAATAAGATCAACTTTAGTATTTTAAAGATCAATTTATTACTCTGACTGATCTGTTTCCTTATACCCTGTATAAATTTTTTTATAGTTAATTTCATTTTTACCAACTCCTCATTCCAATTTTTTCATCTATGCTATATGGTAGGATTTATAGTTATTTGTGTGTATACCTATATTATACCTTACTAATTATAACTATATATTCCTATAAAAGTATATAGCTTTTAAAAATCAAAATTATAAATACTTTTAAATTTATCCTATACCTATGATACGTTCTTCACGCTAATACGTCTGTCCGCCAAAGGCGGGAAGGCAGCGGTTAACCTTCTCTAAACTCAACAAAAGTAACCATTTTAGAAAAAAGTAAATATTTATAGGGCTTTAGTTACAAAATTAACAAGAATTATTAAATTACAACAGTAATTTAATAAGGTGGATATTATAAATTACCTTGTAAATATAGTAAATATTATGATAAACTAATCAGACGGAGGTGTTTAATAAACATGATAATTAAACCAAGAGTAAGAGGAAGTTTAGCTCTAAACTGCCATCCCATGGGATGTAAAAAAATAGTTGAAGATCAAATTAAGGTAGCAAAAAATAGTAAGCAGTATGAAGGTGCGAAAAAAGTACTAATTTTAGGAGCGTCTTCAGGATATGGATTATCTACTAGAATTTCATTAGCATTTGGTGGAAGTAAATCTGATACCATTGGTGTTTCATTTGAAAAAGAAGGATCAGAAAAAAAAGTTGGAAGTGCTGGTTGGTATAACAATATATGGTTTAAAGAAGCCGCAGAAAAAGAAGGCTTAGTTGCTAAAAACTTTATTGGGGATGCTTTTTCCCATGACATGAGAAAAGAAGTTATTGAATATATAAAGGATGAATTTGGAGGGAAGATAGACCTTCTAATATATAGTGTCGCTTCTGGAGTAAGACAAGACCCCGACACTGGAGTTGTTCATAGATCTTGTATCAAACCTATAAATGAAGAGTTTGGTGGATATACATTAAATATTCAAAAAGAAGAGATCGAGTATTTAAGTGTTGACTCAGCAACAGAGGAAGAGATCGCAAATACTGTAAAAGTTATGGGTGGAGAAGACTGGAGTCACTGGGTTAATGCTTTAGTGGATGAAGGTGTTTGTAATGACGGTTTTAAAAGTGTTGCTTATTCATATATCGGCGGAGATATAACCCGTGCAGTATATAGAGATGGAACTATTGGTAGAGCAAAGGAACATTTAGAAGATAGTGCTATAAAGTTAAATACTTTGGTTAGTGAGAAGCTGGGCGGTGAAGTGTATACTTCTGTCAATAGAGCTATCACCACAAAGGCCAGTGCATTTATTCCGTGTTTTTCTATCTATGCTTCTGTACTGTTCAAAGTTATGGCAGAACAGGGACAGGAGGAGCCGTGTATGGAACACACTCATAGGCTTCTTGCTGACATGATCTATGGAGATTCGCCTAATTTTGATGCAAAAGGTAGAATGAGACCGGACTCTTGGGAACTAAGTGATGATATCCAAGAGAAAAGTGTAAATATATACAAGGATATTACAGAAGAAAACTTTAAAGAGTTATGTGACTTTAAATTATATAAGAAATATTTCATGAATTTAAATGGTTTTGAAGCAGATGGAATCGATTATGATGAAGATGTAGATTTAGAGTGGTTGTCAACTTTAAGACCTTAAGTTCCATTTACGGATAATGTGGGTTTTATGGACATGTTTTAACGAAATTATTTGCACTTTTTTTTGAATTATGATATTCTAAATTTGTAGAAACATTTATTCAAATTATTAGGAGGATTAAAAAAAATGGCATCAAAAACAGTAGAAATAACAAATGACACAGGCTTACATACAAGACCAGGGAACGAGTTCGTAACTGTAGCTAAAACTTTTGAATCAAAAATTGAAGTTGAAAATGAATCTGGAAAAAAAGTTAAAGGAACATCACTATTAAAATTATTATCTTTAGGGATAAAAAAGGGAACTAACGTAACTGTTCATACAGAAGGATCAGACGCTGATACTGCTGTTGAGAAATTAACAGATCTTTTAGCAAACTTAAGAGACTAATCACTTAAGATAGAAGGTTTGACCTTCTATCTTTTTTTTAAAAATTTTTTAATTACGGAGGTTCTCAAATGAGAAAGTTAATAGAAGGTATAGATGCTTCTCCAGGAATTGTTGTTGGAAAAGCATTTTTATATAAAGAAACAGAATTGGTTATCAATAAAGAGAAAGTAATGGATACAAAGAATGAAGAAAAAAGATTATTAGATGGTAGAGACGAATCTAGAGAGCAATTATTTGAAATAAGAAAGATGACTGCTAAAAAATTAGGTGAAGATAAAGCGACTATTTTTGATGGTCATATCACTCTTTTAGAAGATGAAGATCTATTTGAAGAAGTAGTTGAATTAATCGAAGATGAACAAATTTCTGCAGAGTATGCTCTGACTCAAGGGATAGAAGTATATTGCGATATGTTATCTAATTTAGACGATCCATACTTAAGAGAAAGAGTAGCAGACCTTAGAGATATAGCTAAAAGATGGTTATATAATATCACAGGAACTCCAATTATAGATTTAGGAAACCTTCCTGCTGATACTGTTATCGTAGCAAACGATCTAACTCCATCAGATACAGCTCAAATAGACCTTAAAAATGTTGTAGCATTCGTTACACAAATAGGTGGTAAAACTGCTCATTCATCTATCATGGCTAGATCTTTAGAACTTCCTGCTGTTGTAGGTACAAAGACTATCTTAGATGATGTTAAAGAGGGAGAAACAATCATTGTAGATGCACTGACTGGTAAAGTTATTGTTAATCCTACCAATGATGAAATTGTAGAAGCTATAAAAGCAAAGGAAAAATTCAATATTGAAAAAGAAGAATTAAAGGAATTAAAAGATAAAAAAGCAACATCTAAAGACGGTATCACTGTAGGAGCATGGGCTAATATCGGTGGGCCTTCTGATATTGAAGGTGTTCTTAGAAATGGAGCTGACGGAATCGGTCTTTACAGAACTGAATTTCTATTCATGAACTCTGATAAGTTCCCTACTGAAGAGGAACAATTTGAAGCATATAAAGAAGTTGCAGAAAGAATGAACGGTCTTCCTGTAACTATCAGAACAATGGATATTGGTGGAGATAAAGCACTATCTTATATGGAATTACCTGAAGAGGAAAATCCATTCCTAGGATGGAGAGCAATTAGAGTTTGTTTAGACAGACCTCAGATTTTAAAAACACAATATAGAGCCTTACTTAGAGCCTCTGGATTTGGATATATCAAGATCATGCTTCCTATGATAATTTCATTGGATGAAGTTAGAAAATCAAAAGCTATATTAGAAGAGTGTAAAGCAGAGTTAAAAAATGAAGGTATCAATTTTGATGAAAATATTCAATTAGGTATAATGGTTGAAACTCCATCTGTAGCATTTAGAGCAAAATATTTTGCCGAAGAAGTAGATTTCTTCTCAATCGGTACAAATGATCTGACTCAATATACACTAGCTGTAGATAGAGGAAATGAAAAAATTTCTAACCTTTATGATTCTTTCAATCCTGGTGTGTTAGCAGCTATCAAATTATCTATTGAAGGGGCTCATGCAGGTGGAATATCTATCTCTATGTGTGGAGAATTTGCAGGAGACGAATTAGCTACTCCTATCTTATTTGGTATGGGATTAGATGCATTTTCAATGTCTGCTATCTCTGTATTAGGTATTAAAAGAAATATTATCCACTTAGATAAAAAAGAATGTGAAGCATTAGTTGAAAGAGTAATGGCTATGGCCACTGCTGAAGAGATTAAAGCTGAAATAAGAAAGTTTAACGAAAGTTTATAAAATTTTATATATGAGAGCAATAATAAAAACTATTGCTCTCTTTTTTATTATCTAAGAAATTATGCCCGCAAGAGGGATTGCCAAAGCTTGTTTAGATGCAATGTCCCGTTACTTTTTATCTACTTAGATTTTAAAACCTCTATCACTTCCGCCATATAGAAGATATGTTTTCCACCAATATCATTGGGACCATCATACCAGGAATTTATATTATTATCCAAAAAGTTTTCTTTTTTTATTTCATTTCTGAATATTTTTTTGCATTTTATTATTAATTTAGCTTCTTGAAAATAAGGCAGATTTTCTCCTTTTACTAGATTTAAATTACTATTTTTTATCTTATCCTCATCCCTCCCAGATTTAGTACCTAAACAAATTAAATCCTTTTTGTACTTCTCATCAAAAAAAGACAGGGTAAAATATTCATTTTTTTCAATAAATTCATAGGTATATCTTTCAGGTCTTACTGCAATCATGGCTATATTCCTATTCCACATTACACCTAATGTTCCCCAAGCTGCTGTCATTGTATTGGCCTTTTTGTCGTCTCCTGCTGTTATTAACATCCAGTCTTTTCCAATTAAATCAAAGACATTTCCTATTTCTGATGTTTTTATTTTTTCAAACATTTATTCCCTCCTCAATCTTTATTTTTAAGTGATACAATCTTCAATAAATCTGAACCCCAATCTTCTAATTCTATGTCTGTATAAAATTCTTTTTCCGAAAGGTTATCTCTTCTGTCTATTTTTTTCAAACTTATTATTAATTGAACTTTATACTGGAATTTGTTTATTTCTAAAACCTCAATATCTTCTATCCTATGGTCTAAGCTTTTATATTCCTTACTATTGGATATACAGTATTTTTTTAGATTTTTAAATAAATCAATATTTTTTCCCTGAAAATCAAGATTAAAACTTTTACTTAATATTTCTTTAAAACATTCTACTTCCTTATCATTTTTATCCATTAAAAGATAAAAATAATTCAGTGATGCCAAGATCTTGTTTTTACATTTTTCTAAAATATGATCGTGAATTCCCAGTGTAGAAACCCTTACACTTTGAATTAAAGGCATGAACATCTTGTCTTTTCCTTTTTTTTCATAATTTAGACTAAAAATATATTTAAAAGTTGTTCTTAAATCATCTTTCACTCCTAAGTTATCATATTCTACTAATATATCAACTATATAACTTCCATTTTTTCTGCTTTCAATCTCGTAATCTAAAATATTATATACACTTTCCCAATTTTCAGGAATCAGATCTACCTTTTTCAAATAATCATCTATACCAAAAACTTTTTCTAACCCTGAATCAATAGATATATTCCTGCTGAGTATCTTTAATTGAGACTCCAAAGTTGAATTTTTTTCATAAAATGAAAACCACCTGTATATTTGTATTAATATTTTCTTTTCATCTAAATACATTTCCCACCTCTATAGCATTATATACTATTTCACCTGTATAACTAATATTATTTAAATAAAAATTCTGTTTATTATGTTGTTTCTAAGTCCTAAATTAAAAAACTTATGGCAACTTCTAAAAATCTTCCAGTATTATTTTCTTTTATTCACTATAAAACAAATTAATAATATCACAGAAGTACCTTTGGGTTGTTTTTTTATACACTTACTAAATAATTTATTTATTTTCAATTTTTTATTTGATTTTTAGTAAATTTTGAGTTATATATCTTATTAGATTTGTTTTTATAGTATTTTTTTACAATTTATTCTTATATTTTTGAATTATTATATTTCAATATAACCTTACTCTAAAATTGATATTACTATCAATTTTTTTTACAGCTAACTTTGTTAAAAAATTAACATAAAATATATTGGAAGTTTAAATAGCATTTATTTAGACTGTAATAGTAAAAAAGCAATACAATATTAATAACTTAAGGAGTGATTAGATGAAAAGCTTGGATTTAACTAAGGTAACAGATGCTGTAGAAAAAATGTGTATGGATGCCAATTTCTATTTGGGTTCTGATGTTCTGGATAATTTAAAAAAAATGGCTAAAACAGAAATTTCACCTGTAGGAAAAAATATATTAGACCAAATAGTTGAAAATCATGAACTAGCTAAAGAAAATAGAGTTCCTATGTGTCAAGATACTGGAATAGTAGTAGTATTTTTAGAAATAGGTACCGAAGTTTATATAGATGGAGATATATACGAGGCTATCAATGAAGGAATTAGAAGGGGCTATGAAAAAGGATTATTGAGAAAATCTGTTGTTAAAGATCCTTTAGACAGAGTAAATACAAAGGATAACACTCCTGGAATAATTCATACTAAACTGGTACCTGGAAGCGATAAGGTGAAAATCGTACTTGCCCCTAAAGGCGGAGGAAGCGAAAATATGAGCGCTATCAAGATGTTAAAACCAGCTGACGGTATCGAAGGTATCAAACAATTTGTTGTGGAGACAATTAAGAGTGCCGGTGGAAATCCATGTCCTCCAATTATTGTAGGAGTAGGAATAGGGGGATCTTTTGAAAAGGCTGCACTATTAGCTAAAGAATCCCTTATGAGAGATGTCAATGACAGCAGCTCAAATCCTATAAACGCTAAATTAGAAGATGAGTTATTAGAGTTAGTAAATAAAACTGGAGTAGGACCCATGGGGTTAGGTGGTAGAAATACTGCACTTTCAGTAAAAATAGAAGCTTATCCCTGCCATATTGCATCACTGCCAGTTGCCATCAATATAAACTGTCATGCTGCTAGACATAAAGAAGTAATCCTATAAAATATTAATTCTTCATCACAGAGTAACAACAAGGGTCATAGAACTATTAGTTTATTTCATAAATATAGAATTTTGAGAAAATGAGATAAAGAACTACACTAATAAATTCTAAGGGTTCCACTCTTAACTGGCTCTATTTCTTTTAGTGAGTAAAAGAAACAGAGGAAAGAAAAGCTACAGTCCTCGTTACACTGCGGAACTTAATTTGTTGAACGCTCTAGTATACATGAAAGTACAAAGTAATATCACTTTCAAAGTTAAAAAAATCTATCAACACAGAGATTCCCAGGGATATTTTTTTGGTTTAAAGCGAAGTTTATAGTCGTTCCACTTCAGCAGTACTGTTTCTACAATGACAATCGTGATTTACTTATTAAGACAATTATAAATCTTCTGGCTCTTTTTGGATACTTATTTCTAGCTACAGAGAAAAAGTATCTCGCTCCTTGAAAAGGAGGGAAAAATGTTTTTTCTTGAACCTGTATAAAAGAGGGACTCTTTAGAATTTTCTAATAGTCGTAACCTCGCGAAACCATAAAAAGAAGGAGTTAAATCTTCTTAAGTCTTTTCTACAAGCAGCAACTCAGATTAATTTAGTGTAGATTGATGAAAAAAAACTTTAGTCACAGATAACGTATAAAAAGTAATATGACGTAGATCCAATAAAAAATTAGAATTTATTATGGAGGTTATAAAATGAAGTTAACAACACCATTGAGAGACAGTGATATAGAAAAATTAAAAGCAGGAGATACTGTAAAGATCTCGGGGATCATATATACAGCAAGAGATGCTGCTCACGCTAGATTAATCAAATTATTAGAAGAGGGGAAAGATCTTCCCTTTGACCCAAAGGGACAAATAATCTATTATGTAGGACCAACTCCTGCTAAACCAGGAAAAGCCATAGGAAGTGCAGGTCCTACAACTTCCTATAGAATGGATCCATATGCACCAAAATTAATTGAAGCTGGATTGAAAGGAATGATAGGTAAAGGAGCTAGAAATCAAGAAGTAAGAAATTCTATTGTAAATCATAAAACTATATATTTTGCAGCAGTGGGTGGTGCAGCAGCTCTTATAGCTCAATCTATTAAAAAATCTGAAGTTATTGCATATGATAATTTGGGATCTGAAACGATTAGGAAGATGGAAGTGGTAGATTTTCCTGCTATTGTTATAAATGATCTATATGGAAATGATCTATATGAGATAGGTCAAAAAGAATATAACTGTGAAAACAAATAAAATTTTGCAAAACCCTCACTATGAGGAAAAAATAAACAGGAGGAATATTAGTATGAGAGTATACGAAGAATCATTAAAACTACACGATCAACACAAAGGTAAGATTGAAGTTATTTCAAAGGTATCAGTGGCTACTAAAGAAGATTTAAGTTTGGCATATTCACCAGGTGTAGCAGAACCTTGTAAAAAAATCGCAGAAAACAAAAGTGATGTTTATAAGTATACAGCCAAAGGAAATATGGTTGCAGTAATCACAGATGGTACCGCAGTATTAGGATTAGGAGATATTGGTCCTGAAGCCGCATTACCTGTAATGGAAGGGAAAGCTATCTTATTCAAAGAATTTGGTGGGGTAGATGCATTCCCTATCTGCTTAGATACTACGGATACCGAAGAAATTATCAAAACTTGTAAGTTATTAGCACCTAGTTTTGGAGGAATAAACCTAGAGGATATAGCTGCTCCTAAATGTGTTGAAATAGAGAGAAGATTAATCGAAGAGTTAGATATTCCTGTATTCCATGATGATCAACACGGTACTGCAATAGTCACTACAGCTGCAATAATAAATTCTGCTAAATTGTTAGGTAAAAATATATCTGACTTGAGAGTGTCTATGATCGGAACTGGTTCAGCAGGATCTTCTATTGCTAGAATGCTTAAGAAATTAGGAGTTAAATCACTATATGCTTATAACTCAAAAGGCGTTATAATGCAGGATAAATATGACAAATATAGATTTTTAGTAAAGGAATTATTGGATCAAAATATCATAGATACTCCAGAAAACTTAGAGGAGGACTCAGTAGCGGGATTAGTTAAAGGAACGGATATATTTGTAGGAGTATCTGGACCTAATATGGTTACTAAAGATATGGTCAGATCTATGAATACAGATCCTATTATTTTAGCTATGGCAAATCCTACACCTGAGATCATGCCTGAAGATGCTTTAGAAGCAGGAGCGGCAGTAGTAGGAACAGGTAGATCAGATTATCCAAATCAAGTAAATAATGTATTGGCGTTCCCGGGATTATTCAAAGGAGCTTTAGAAGCAGGAGCTACAGTAATTAATGATGAGATGAAGATAGCAGCTGCATATGGTATCGCCAATGTATTAAAGGAAGATGAATTAAGAGCAGATTATATCATTCCTAGTCCATTTGATGATAGGGTTGCATCAGTAGTAGCAGAAACTGTTAAAAAAATTGCTATTGAAAATAATTTAACAAGAAAATAATAATTAACGCCCCAGAATATTTCATGGGGCGTGATTTATTTCCTTATAAAATTAAATAACTCATAAAATAGGCATAAAGTAACTAATTTTAGTTATTTTATTTTATTTATTTTTTTTAGTTGATTTTTAGTTTTTTCTGAGCTATATATATTATTAGATTTGTTTTTATAGTATTTTTTTACAATTTATTCTTATATTTTAGAATCCTTATATGTTGATATAACCTTTTTCTAAAATCAAAAATTGATGTTATTATCAATTTTTTTTACAACCAACTTTGTTAAAAAAATAACAATATAATAATTAAAATAAAAAAGGGGGTGAAGGTCTGTACTTTTAATATCTTAAGGTACAGATTAAATAAATGAAGTATAGCTATTATCCGGGATGTACCTTAAAAACAAAAGCACAGGAACTTGAAAAATTTGCTCTGGATTCAGCCAATGAATTGGGGATTGAATTGATAGAACAAAAAGATTGGCAGTGCTGCGGCGCAGTATATCCAATGGGAGAAGATGAGATAGTTACAAAACTATCTTCCGTTAGAAGTCTTGCAGCAGCACAGGAAAAAGGTGAAAAACTGGTGACTCTTTGTTCTGCCTGTCATCATGTTATTAAAAGGGTCAATAAAGATATGAAGGATAAAATTGAAGTCAGGGACAAGGTCAACAATTATCTCCAGCTTGAAAATAATTACAATGGAGATGGAGAGGTCATTCATTTTTTAGAGATGATAAGGGATGATTATGGATTTGAAAAATTATCTGAAAAAGTAAAAGTATCTCTCAATGACCGTAAAATAGGAGCTTATTATGGATGTCTCCTTCTCAGACCAGAGAAAGATATGAAATTTGATGATTCAGAAAATCCTGTTATTATTGAAAATTTTATAGATGCATTAGGAGGTAAAGCTATAAAATATCCCTACAGGACAGAGTGCTGCGGAGGATATCTGGTGACCGAAAATAAATCTATAACAGAAGAGATGACAAATAACATTATAAAATCTGCTGTCACAAATAAAATTCAAGAGATCGTAACTGCATGTCCTCTATGTAAATATAATCTAGAGAACAGTCACGAAGCTAAGGCCAATAATATATCTGTTGTTTATTTTACAGAACTTTTAGCCGAAGCTTTAAATGTGAAATAATTATTTTTTATTAGGAGGCGGAAAAATGACTAGAACAAAAATTATTCCCGATAAATATGAAAAAGATATCTTACAAATAAAAAAAATAAGCAATGAGATGATCAATGACTGCATGCAGTGTGGAAAATGTACAGCAGGCTGTCCGGCAATTACAGAGATGGATATACTTCCTCATCAAATATTAAGGCACCTTCAATTAGGCCAGTTTGATAAGGTTATTCAGAGTAAAACAATCTGGAGCTGTGCATCGTGCTTTACCTGTGCAGCTCGTTGCCCCAGGGGAGTTGACCTGGCTAAACTAATGGAGGCTATACGCCTTATCAACTTGAGACAAAAAGGAAATGACAGATTAAAAGTTCAAAATATAGGTCAGTTAATGACAGACCAAAAAATGCCACAACAGGCTGTTGTAAGTGCGCTTCGTAAATACAGTAAATAAATATAGGTTATTATCTTGCAAGGAGGTATAAAGTTGCGAAAAATTGGAGTTTTTGTATGCTGGTGCGGTTCTAATATAGCCGCTACTGTCGATGTAAAACAGGTTGTAGAAGAAGCAAAAAAAATGCCAGGAGTTGCATATGCTGCAGATTATCAGTATATGTGTTCTGAGATTGGGCAAAATATGATGAAGGAAGTTATAGATAAACACAACTTAGACCGGGTTGTAGTTGCAGCATGTTCTCCTAGGATGCATGAAAATACATTTCGTAGAGCTGCAGAGGAAGCTGGGATAAATCCATATTTAGTTGAAATTGCCAATATAAGGGAACAGTGCTCCTGGGTTCATAAGGATAAGGAAGCTGGAACCGAAAAAGCTATAGCTCTCACGAGAGCAGCAGTAGCTAAGGTTACTTTGAACAGCGAGCTGGTTCCAGGAGAGATAGATGTAGTAAAAAAAGCTCTGATAATTGGTGGTGGAATAGCTGGTATACAGTCTGCTTTGGATATTGCAGATGCTGGATATAAGGTAGACATTGTAGAGAAAACACCTAGTATCGGTGGAAAGATGGCACAATTGGATAAAACATTTCCTACACTGGATTGTTCAGCATGTATCTTGACACCAAAAATGGTAGATGCTGCAAAACATCCAAATATAACTCTTCACACCTATAGTGAAGTTGAAAAAATTAGTGGTTATGTGGGTAATTTCAATGTCCAGATAAAGAAAAAAGCTCGTTATGTTGATATGGACAAGTGCACCGGGTGTCGAATATGTACTGAAAAATGTCCTTCTAAAAAAGCTAAAAGTGAATTTGAAGAAGGGCTTAAAAATAGAGGTGCAGTCTATATCCCATTTGCCCAGGCTGTTCCCAATGTACCAGTAATCGATACAGATGAGTGTATTAAATTAAAAACAGGAAAATGCGGTTTGTGTGAAAAATTATGTCCGTCAAATGCTATTAAATTTGATGATAAAGACGAAATAATAACTGAAGAATATGGTGCTATAGTAGTTGCCAGCGGTTACGATATCATTGATTTAAATAAATTTGGAGAATACCAATACGATCATCCAGATGTAATTACATCTCTTGAATTTGAAAGGATCACCAATGCTGCCGGACCGACAAACGGAAAGTTTTTACGTCCATCTGATGGAGAAAAGCCAAAAAAAGTAGTGTTTATACAGTGTGTCGGTTCCAGAGATAAAACTGAAAGAGGTAAATCATATTGTTCAAAAATTTGTTGTATGTATACCGCTAAACATTCCATGTTGATAAAGGAAAAATATCCTGATATAGAGGCATATGTATTTTATATCGATGTACGTACTCCCGGAAAGAATTTTGATGAATTTCAAAGGAGAGCAGTAGAAAAATACGGAGTCCAGTATATTAAAGGAATGGTTGGAAAAATTTTCCCAGAAGGAAAAAAACTTATGGTTCATGGAGTGGACACCATGAGTGGTGAAACTCTTGTGATAGATGCAGATATGGTTGTATTGGCTGCTGCTACAAAGGCTAAAAGTGATGCTATAGACCTAAAAAGAAAACTTAATATCAGTACCGATATTAATAACTTTTTTACAGAAGCTCATCCGAAACTTCGTCCTGTAGAAACAGCATCAGCAGGGATATATCTGGCTGGAGCCTGTCAGGGACCCAAAGATATTCCTGAAACTGTAGCCCAGTCAAGTGCTGCTGCTGCAAAAGTTATTGGTCTTTTAAACAAATCAAAACTTGTTAATAATCCCTGTGTCTCTGCAGTAGATGAATCTCTATGCAGCGGGTGCCTTGCATGTACAGAGATGTGTCCATACGATGCCATCTCTTATAAAAATATAGAGATCGATGATCATGGGAAAAAAATTAAAAAAGTAGTAGCTGATGTAAATGAAGCTCTCTGTCACGGCTGTGGAGGGTGTACCGTTACCTGCCGGCCAGGTGCAATAGACCTCAAAGGTTTTACAAATAAACAGATCTTAGCGGAGGTGGATGCAATATGTCATTAGATACCAATACCAATGTAGTCAATAAAAATGAGGAGTTTAAACCATTAATAGTTGCATTCTGCTGTAACTGGTGCAGTTATGCAGGGGCTGATCTGGCTGGGACAAGCAGGTTAAAATATCCTGCTAACATAAAAATCATACGTGTCCCATGCTCTTGCAGAGTAAATATAAATTTTGTACTTCGGGCATTTCAAAATGGTGCTGATGGTGTAGTAATAGCCGGGTGTCATCCAGGGGACTGCCATTATTCTACAGGAAATTATCATACAAGACGTCGATTTTCACTCATAACAAATTTAACTGAATATATAGGAGTAGAAAAAGAACGTTTTAAAGTCGATTGGATCTCGGCAGCAGAGGGAAATAAGTTTGCAACTGTGATGAACGATATATTGGAAGATGTTTATAAGCTTGGACCAAATAAAAAGTTGAGGGATGCCAGATGGAAAATATAACTAAAAAAATCAGGGCTGTTGCAAAACAGGCTCTTATAGATAAAGAGGTAGACAAAATTTTAGGCTGGAAAAAAGGGGACCTATGGTCCGATTCATATCCGGTATTTATCACTAAACCAGAAGACACCGATACTTTGATATGGGATTTATTCTGTATAAACAATCTCAGTAAATTTCTTATAAAGGAACTTACAAAACATGATAAGATTGGGATTTTTATTAAGGGATGTGATTCAACGTCTTTTAACCAGCTCCTAAAAGATAACAGGATAAACAGGGACGATGTAGTCCTCTATGGGATCCCCTGTGAAGGGATGGTCGATCCTGAGAAAGTAAAAAAAATAATGTTAAATGAAAGAGTCAGAGAGATAAAAAAACATGAAAATAATTTTACTTTAATCAGTAAAAATAAGAATATAGATGTTTCAGGAGAGGAAATAAAATATGATAAATGCATAACATGTATCTCTCCAAATCCAGTGGTTTATGACCAGCTTTTAAGTGATGAAGTAGAAAATAGTAAACATAGTGGGGATAGATTTAAGAGAATTGAAGAGATTGAAGCCATGTCCCCTGACCAACGTTACAATTTTTGGAAGGGAGAATTCCAAAGGTGTATCAGATGTAATGCATGCCGTGATATCTGTCCTGCATGCAGTTGTGTGAAATGTGTATTTGATAATGAAGATGCAGAGGTCTCTGGAAAAGCCAAGACAGAGGGGGAAGATACTTTTTTCCATCTCGTTAGAGCTTATCATGTGGCAGGTCGTTGTGTAGATTGTGGTGAATGTGCAAGAGTCTGTCCTGCCGGGATTCCCCTTGATCTGCTAAATCGAAAAATAATAAAAGATATAAATGAGGTCTATGGTGAGTTTAATGCCGGTATGGATTCTACAACTCCGGCACCACTTGTTACATTTAAACTGGAAGATACAGATACATTTTCAAAAAAAGGAGGAAAATAATGAAAAAGATTTTAAAGACTAAACTGCCTGAATTATGGCAAAAAATCAGTACTGATTTTGATTTATTTCTTCCTATTGAAAAAAATAAAACACTTAATTTTTCACTTTGGAAGGATGGGGAGAAGGTTAATTTAGACAAAGTAAGGACAACTACTTCATCTAAACACCTTGTTTTTCCTCAGACAGAAACTTATTTGAAATTTAAAAATCAAAATAATAAATTAAGTCTTAAAGCTGTAAAAGCTATAGGAGATGAATACGTTATTTTTGGTGTGAGACCCTGTGATGTAAAGAGTTTTAAACTTTTAGATAATATATTTTTAAGAGAACCTGTAGATACTTATTATAGAGAACACAGGGATAGAGGAACCATCATCTCTCTTGCTTGCACCAATCCTGAAGACACTTGCTTTTGCAGTTCTTTTGGAATAGATGCTTCATCTGCGCCTTTAGGTGCAGACGTAGCTGCATGGGATGTAGGAGATTCCTATATATGGAAACCTCAGAGTGAAAAAGGTCAAAAATTGATGGACAGTACAAAAGAACTTTTTACAGATATAGATGAAAAAGATATTCAAAATTTAGAAAAAGAAAAAAGTAATATCCAGGAAAAATTAGAAGATCTTCCATTTAATAACATAGATCTTTCCAAGATAAAGGGAACTCAGCAGGAGATATTTGACAAGGAAGAGATATGGAATGAATTCAGTGAAAGGTGTCTTGCCTGTGGAACCTGCTCATATCTCTGTCCTACATGTCACTGTTATGACCTTCAAGATTACAAGGGAAATAATCACGGAGAAAAATTTCGCTGCTGGGACTCATGTATGTCATCGGATTTTACACTTATGGCCCATGGAAATCCCAGAACCACCCAGATGCAGAGACTAAGACAGAGATTTATGCATAAACTTGTTTATTACCCTAAAAATCATAAGGGGGATTATTCATGTGTAGGTTGCGGGAGATGTGTTGACAGATGCCCGGTACATATAGACATTGTAAAAATAATAAAAAAATTAGGCGGTGAAAATAATGAGTTGTAGTTGTCATGATCAAGATCCATTGATACCTCAAATAGCTGTTATAAAGGAGGTCAGAGTAGACACACATGATGTTACTACTTTTAAAATAGTTGATAGTTTTGGGAAAAAACCCTTTGAATTTCTCCCCGGGCAATGTGCTATGATCTCTATACCCCCAATAGGAGAGGCTATTTTTTCAATAACATCCTCTCCTACACAGGAGGAGTATATAGAATGCAGTATCAAAAAATGCGGAACTGTTACAGATTATTTGCATGAGCTTGAGCCAGGTTCTGAAGTCGGTGTAAGGGGTCCCTATGGAAATAATTTCCCAGTAGAAGATCTAAAAAATAAAGATTTACTCTTTATAGGAGGAGGAATAGGGCTAGCTCCATTGCGTTCTGTAATTAATTATGTGATGGATAATAGGGAAGATTTCGGTGTGGTAGATATTGTTTATGGTGCCCGAACACCTGGAGATTTAGTGCATTCAAATGATATCTTTGATGTCTGGCCAAAAGAAAAAGAAACTGCTGTACACCTTACAGTAGATAACGTATCTAAAAATTGGAATGGGCATGTAGGTTTTGTTCCTAACTTCGTAAAAACTTTAAACTTTGACAACAATAAGATCGCCTTAGTCTGTGGACCGCCTATCATGATAAAGTATACCCTTCAGGCATTGGAGGAGATGGGATTTAAAAAGGAACAGGTTTATACTACTTTGGAATTGAAGATGAAGTGCGGAATTGGAAAATGCGGACGTTGTAATATAGGTGATAAGTACGTGTGTAAAGATGGTCCTGTATTTAGATGTGACGAAATCACGGAACTTCCAAATGAATATTAATTTAATATTACTATAAAATAATAAATAGCAAGGGGGACATAGATGTCTGAAAAAAAAATGATCGATGTATATATATTTGGTAAAAAATACACTGTACCTTCTACTTTAACAATCATGGATTCTATGGAATATGCAGGATACCAATTAACTAAAGGGTGCGGATGCAGATCTGGGTTCTGCGGTGCATGTTCTACTATCTACAGAGTCAAGGGAGATAAGGAGTTAAAAATAGCCCTTGCATGCCAGACAAAGGTCGAAGATGGAATGTATTTTACACAGCTTCCGTTTTTTCCGGGGGAAAAACCACTGTACGATATAGATAAATTTAAACCTACCATGGATACCATGGCACAATTTTATCCTGAAATTTATAAGTGTATAGGCTGTAATTCATGCACAAATGGCTGCCCTCAAGATTTAAATGTTATGCAATATATTGCCCATGCCCAGAGAGGGGAATTTGAAAAATGTGCACACGGATCTTTTGACTGTGTATCATGTGGAATATGTGCATCCAGATGTCCTGCTGGGATAACTCATTATAATGTAGCTCTTTTGGCACGGCGTCTTACAGGTAAATATATTGTTCCTAAAACAGAGCATTTAAAGGATAGAGTAGCAGAGATCGCAGCGGGAAAACACGATAAATCACTGAAAGAAGTTATGGATAAAAATGTCGAAGAATTAAAAGAATTATATAATTCCAGAGATATCAGTAAATAATTTTTATTTTTTGATATTACAGGTCTTTAAAGATAAATAAAATTGTAAAGGATAAAACTAATATTCATGGGGAGGTATTTAATGTACACAGCAGAGATGAGGGAATTATCTAAAAAAGTAGAAGAGACACGTTCCCAAAGAATTGGAATAAATTTTCCGAGGATGTCTCCAGAGGGTAAAATAGATGTTTTAAATGAAAATCATCCTGATTATAGCGATAAAGGGTTTATGTATTTGAAGCACGGAGTCAATAAAGGAAACAGGGTTCCCAATGAATTAGGGGTTCTCTTAGAGGGTAAAAGTAAACTTGAAAATTTTCAAATAAATCTGGATAAAATAGATTATGATACTGATATCCTAATCATAGGAGGTGGGGGAGCAGGAGCCGCTGCTGCACTGGAAGCTCATAACAGAGGAGCTAAAGTATTGATTGCCACTAAATTGCGTTTTGGTGATGCTAATACAATGATGGCTGAGGGAGGAATTCAGGCGGCAGATAAACCTAATGATTCTCCTGCAAAACACTATTTAGATGTCATGGGAGGGGGACATTATACCAATGTTCCCGAACTTGCAAGCACTCTGGTAAAGGATGCTCCCTCTGCAATCAAGTGGTTAGATGATCTAGGTGTGATGTTTGATAAGGAAAATGACGGAACTATGATTACTAATCACGGTGGAGGTACTTCGAGAAAAAGAATGCATTCTGCAGCAGATTACAGTGGTGCTGAAATAATGCGTGTCATGAGAGATGAAGTCAGAAATAAAGAGATAGAGGTCTTGGAATTTTCTCCAGTTATTGAACTCCTCCTTGATACCGATGGTAAAGCTGCAGGAGCAATTATCTGTGACCTTGAGACTAAACGAAATTTTGTAGTTAGGGCAAAAACTGTAATAATGGCAACAGGAGGAGCTGGAAGACTTCACTACCAAGGGTTCCCTACATCCAACCATTATGGTGCCACTGCTGACGGACTTGTTATGGGTTACAGGGTAGGAGCAGAACTTGCTTTTGCAGACACTATTCAATACCACCCTACCGGTGTAGCCTATCCCTCTCAAATTTTTGGAGCATTGGTTACAGAAAAAGTTCGTAGTTTAGGTGCTACTCCTCTAAATATCCACGGGGAACAGTTTGTATATCATTTGGAAACAAGAGATGTTGAAGCTTCTGCAATTATTAAAGAGTGCAATATAAAAGGAAATGGTATTCCTACTCCTAGTGGTGGGTATGGTGTATGGCTGGATACTCCTCTTATTGAGATGATTCACGGGGAAGGTACAATTGAGAAAAAACTTCCTGCAATGATGAGAATGTACCTTAAATTTGGTTTGGATATGAGAAAAAAACCTATTTTAGTATATCCAACCCTCCACTATCAAAATGGCGGACTATTGATAGATAAAAATGGTCAGACAAAAATAAAAAACCTATATGTAGCCGGTGAATGTGCCGGAGGTATCCATGGAACCAACAGACTTATGGGAAATTCATTGTTGGATATAATTGTTTTCGGCCGGAGAGCAGGGATTCATGCTGGGGAAAATTTTAAAGATATAAAAATCAAAGATTTAACATTTGATCACGTAAAAAAATATCATAAAGACCTAAAAAACAATGGGGTAGAGAGCAGGGAATTTTCACCAATGATTCTTCCAACTTATAACCACGGAAGGGAAAAATAAAAAAGCAACGTGACGTTGCATCCAAACAAGCACAATTTAAGTTTTTATAAGTTTTTGTTTGATCTATAAATTTTATCTCAAAATTTTATGTATATATTATAAATTAATAGTATTTTGGTATGCCCCTGTAGGTATATCTTCTTGGATATTAAAAAAATTTTAATTTTTTTATAAAAAACATTGATTTTTCTATTTTTATATAGTAAACATTATTAAGAAAAGATAAAAACTTCACAAAAAAGTAATTAATTAAACTTACAAAACGCTTAAAAAATAACACATTAATTTTTTTATAATAGTACTAATTTTATTAGGAGGGGTTTTAAAATGGCATTAATGACAGGCGAAGAGTATATTCAAAGTTTAAAGAAAATGAAAACAAAAGTTTATTTGATGGGAGAGTTGGTTGAGGATTTCACAAATCATCCCATGATCAGACCTTCTATCAATTCAGTTGCAGCTACTTATGATTTGGCACATGAAGAGGAGCATGAAAACGTTATGACTGCTGTCTCAAATATTACAGGAGAAAGAGTCAATCGTTTCTGCCATCTTCATCAAAACACTGAAGATCTTAAAAACAAAGTTAAGATGCAGAGACTGTTGGGACAAAAGACAGCTTCATGTTTCCAAAGATGTGTGGGAATGGATGCTTTTAACTCTATCTTCAGTACAACTTTTGAAATAGATGAAAAATATGGAACTACTTATCATGAAAGATTTAAAAAATATATGAAATTTGTCCAAGACAACGACCTTACAGTAGATGGAGCTATGACAGATCCTAAGGGAGACAGGGGATTAGCACCTCACCAACAGGCAGACCTGGATCTTTACCTTCGTGTAGTAGAACAAAGAGAAGACGGAATTGTAGTAAGAGGAGCTAAAGCTCATCAGACTGGTGCAGTAAACTCCCATGAACATCTGATCATGCCTACTATTGCTATGGGTGAGAATGACAAAGATTATGCAGTTTCTTTCTCTATCCCGTCAGATGCCCCGGGAATATTGATGATCTACGGTAGACAGTCATGTGACAGCAGAAAATTAGAGGGTGGACATGTAGACGTAGGAAACCCTAAATTCGGTGGACAGGAAGCATTGGTTGTATTCAATGATGTTTTCATTCCAAATGAAAGAATATACCTAAATGGGGAATATGAATTTGCCGGACTTCTTGTAGAAAGATTTGCCGGTTACCACAGACAGAGTTATGGAGGATGTAAGGTCGGTGTAGGAGATGCTCTTATTGGAGCTGCAGCACTTGCAGCAGAATATAACGGTGTTACCAGAGCTTCCCATGTAAAGGATAAACTTATTGAGATGACACATCTTAATGAAACACTATATGCCTGCGGTCTTGCCTGCTCTACTGAAGGTGTTGCTACCAAGGCAGGAAATTACCAGATAGATCTTCTTTTAGCCAATGTCTGTAAACAAAATGTAACTAGATTCCCATATGAGATAGCTAGATTAGCTGAAGATATCGCAGGTGGATTAATGGTAACTATGCCTACAGATATAGACTTTAAACATCCTGTAATCGGTGAATACTGCAATAAATACTTTGCTGGAAACAGTAAAGTTCCTGTAGAAAATCGTCAAAAAGTACTTAGATTCATTGAAAACCTTACTTTAGGAGCTTCTGCTGTAGGGTATAGAACTGAATCGATGCATGGGGCAGGATCTCCTCAGGCTCAAAGAATTATGATCTCCAGACAGGGAAATATTGAAGG
Organism: Fusobacteria bacterium ZRK30; assembly: GCA_024628785.1. Classification (NCBI taxonomy): domain Bacteria; kingdom Fusobacteriati; phylum Fusobacteriota; species Fusobacteria bacterium ZRK30. The sequence continues at coordinate 1,610,325 of CP102405.1, read as the reverse complement.
TAAAAAACAATTGGTTAAAGATCTTACAGGGATAAAAAAATAAGCAACGTGACGTTGCATCCAGATAAGCATAATCTAGGTTATTATAAACTTTTATTTATTAAAAAATTTGTGATTTTCTAAAAAATAATAGAAGAGAGGCTTTGGCCTCTCTTCAAAATAAGGTGATTAAAATGTTGCAGAGAGTAGAAAAAATTATATCAGATAAAATAAGACCATCTATAAAAGAACATGGAGGTGACATTGAAGTTATTTCAGTTCAGGATGAAATTTTAAAAATAAAATTACTAGGAAACTGTGTAGGATGTTACCACGCTAGTTCTACTACATCGGATTTTGTGAAAAAAATAGTTCTTTTAGAAGATATTGGAATAAAAGATGTTGTTCTAGAAACCGGTGTTTCAGAGGACCTTATAGAGTTGGCTAAAAAACTTTTAGCTAAAAAAAATATTTAAAAAATTATATACACACTAAAGGGAGTGAAAGAGATGAACTGGAAAGAGCTGTATAAAGAAAAACTAGTATCTCCAGATGAAGCAATTTTAAATATAAATTCTAAAAATAGAGTAGTAGTAGCCCATGCATGTGCTGAGCCAAAAATTTTGATAGATGCTTTAGTTAAAAACAAGGAAAAATTTGAAGATTTAGAGATAGTTCATATGGTTGCCATGGGAAAAGCCCAGTATGTTAACGATGATATGAAAAAACACTTTGTTCATAATGCATTATTTGCAGGAGCCAGCACCAGAAAAGCAGTTCAGGATGGAAGAGCTGATTTTACTACATGTTATTTTCATGAAGTTCCCAAGTTATTTAGAGATGGTCATCTCCCAGTAGATGCTGCTCTGATACAAACAAGTCTTCCAGATGAACATGGAAACTGCAGTATGGGAATATCTATTGATTATATCAAATCAGCTGCAGAGAATTCAAAGGTTGTCATAGCTCAGATAAATAAACATATGCCAAGAACCATGGGTGATTCCTTCATCCATATCTCAGACATAAATTATATTGTAGAACATTCTGAACCTCTTATCGAACTCAACCCTCCTAGAATAGGAGAGATTGAAAAAGCCATTGGAAAAAACTGTGCATCTCTTGTTGAAGATGGTTCTACCCTTCAGCTTGGAATCGGTGCTATTCCTGATGCAGCTCTGCTGTTTTTAAAGGATAAAAAAGATTTAGGAATTCACTCTGAGATGATCTCCGATGGTGTCTTAGAACTAGTAAAATCTGGTGTTATAAACAATAAAGCTAAAAATTTTCATAAAGGAAAGATGGTTGTTACCTTTGTAATGGGAACCAAGGCACTCTATGATTATGTAGATAATAATCCTTTGGTTGAATTTTACCCGGTGGATTATGTAAATGATCCGGTAATAATAGCCAGAAACGATAATATGGTCTCTATTAATTCATGTGTACAGCTTGACCTGACTGGTCAGGTTTGTTCAGAATCTATAGGATATAAACAAATAAGCGGGGTAGGCGGACAGGTGGACTTTGTCAGAGGAGCCACTATGAGCAGGGGCGGTAAATCAATTATTGCTATCCCTTCTACTGCTGCCAAAGGAAAAGTGTCCCGTATAGTATCTGTCTTAGATGAAGGTGCTGTAGTGACTACATCTAGAAATGATGTAGATTATATAGTAACTGAATATGGTGTTGCCAGGCTTAAAGGGAAAACCATCAAAGAAAGAGGCCGGGCATTGATAGGTATCGCTCATCCTGATTTTAGGGAAGATCTCATTAAAAACTGGGAGGAAAGATATCACTGTAAATTTTAATTTTTGCTGAGGTAATCTGCCTCAGTAAAAATTAAAGGATCAAAGTGAAAAAAATAACTTTTTAGGAGGATGTGTATGTTTGTATTTAAAAGTATTCATTGGTTAACTAATCCTTTCATTCTTATGTTTATAACAATTTTTTTAGGGTTACTCTTAGGAAAACTATTAAAAATTGGAACCTCTGGAGCCTTGTTCTCTGGATTGGTAATAGGATGGCTGGTCGTAAAAATGGCCAATGATTCAATAAATGCACAAGGACCTTACACCTCTACATTTAATTCTATGCTCAAGGTCAGTGTTATAGATAAAAAATTCTTTAGTTTATTTTTAATTCTTTTTGTAGGTGCAGTAGGACTTCTGGCTGCAGATAAAATAGCCATAATACTTAAAACATATGGTACAAAGTTTGTTGTACTAGGACTTCTCATTGTATTTATAGGAGCCGGAACAACTTATACACTCACTATTTTGAGCAATAAAGCAAACCCCTATGAAGTTTCAGGAGTTTATACAGGAGCTCTTACCAGTTCTCCCGGATTAGCTGCTGCAATTGAAACATCTAGGGAACACGCTAAGGAATGGAGTGCGGAATATCCAACACTTAGTCATCACAATAAAGAGATCGTGCTCAATATATTAAATTCTAACGGTACTCTTACACCGGAAAATACACCTACCTTATCTTCAGATCAGGCAGATGAATTTGTTATTGATGCTGAATCTGGAGTAGGTATAGGTCATGCTATAGGTTATCCATTTGGTGTTCTTATAGTTATCTTAGCAATGAAACTGTTCCCTAAATTATTCAGACTAAATTTGGAAGAGGAACATCAGCAATTCCAGGATGAGATGGAAGAAGCAGAAAAACAGATAAATATTAAACATATCGAACCAGTAACATTTGATCTCGTAGCCTTTGCATTTGTCTGTGTTATGGGTTATACCCTCGGGATGATCAAGGTAAATCTTGGTTATTTAGGATACTTTAGTCTGGGATCTACAGGAGGGATATTAGCTGCCTCTATCTTCTTAGGACATATAGGAAAATTAGGATTTATGACTTTTAGAATGGATAAAAAAATTCTTGGTGTAATCAGAGATATTGCTCTTACTTTTTTCCTCTCTATAGTTGGTTTAAGATATGGATTTGCTGCTATCGATTCTATAACAGGAGCCGGGTTTTATCTTTGTATAGTTGCTATCTTAGTGGGAATCTTATCTATGTTTTCAGGTTTCCTCGTAGGGAAATACGTATTTAAAATTAACTGGATCATGCTTTCAGGAGCAATCTGTGGTGGGATGACTTCGACTCCTGGTCTTGGAGTCGCTGTAGATGTTATTGGTACCGATGATCCTGCAGCAGGATACGCTGCTACATATCCATTTGCTCTATTTGGAATGGTTTTATTCACAATTATTTTACATAAATTACCCATGTAACAGTCAGTTAAGCAACTGATATTTTGCGATAATGAAATCCTTGATTAGATTCAAATTTAACTTTTAAAGGCATGCAATATTGCGAAAGATTAGTTAGATAAAATATTTTTTAATAAAGGGGTGTAATAAATGCAATCTAGAATTAGAAATGAACAACTCAAAGAAAAAATTATGAATCCTATGGAAGCTGCTCAATTAATAAAAGACGGAATGGTTATCGGTACCAGTGGATTTACTCCTTCAGGTTATCCTAAGGTTGTCCCTCTTGCTCTTGCAGAAAGGGTAAAATCCAGTCATGAAAAAATGAAATTAACACTCTACTCCGGCGCCTCCCTGGGACCGGAAGTAGATGGAGCATGGGCTGAAGCAGGAATTCTTGCCAAAAGACTTCCCTACCAGACCAATAAACAGCTGAGACAGGATATAAACTGTGGAAAAGTAGAATATCTTGATATGCACCTCAGTCACTCATCCCAGTATCTCAACTATGGTGTCTTACAAAAAGTTGATGTAGCTATCGTAGAAGCCATCGCTATAACAGAGGAAGGTAATATAATTCCTACAAGTGCAGTGGGGAACTCACCGTCATTTATAAAGAATGCAGATAAGATCATCGTTGAAATAAGCTCAAAGCAGCCAGTGGAATTAGAAGGGATGTCAGATATATACATGCTTCAAAATCCACCGATGAGAACTCATATCCCCATTAAAAATCCTGGCGACAGGATTGGAACACCATTCATAGAGTGTGATAAAGATAAAATTGCAGCTGTGGTATTTTCAGATATGGAAGATCATGTAAGAGATCTGGCACCAATTTCTGATGTGGATCGAGCTATCTCTAAAAATATTATTAATTTTTTAGAAAAAGAGGTTTCCCTGGGAAGATTAACTAAAAATCTGCTTCCCCTCCAATCTGGTGTAGGAAATGTTGCAAATGCTGTTCTTGCCGGTCTCTGTGATTCGACCTTTGAAAATTTAGTCTGCTATACCGAGGTTATCCAGGATGCAATGCTTGAATTGATGCAGTGTGGAAAGATTAAAAAAGCATCTGCCTGTTCTATAAGTCCTTCTCCTAGAGGCCTTAAAGCATTCAGAGAAAATATAGATTTCTTTAAAGATAAAATTATTTTGAGACCATTAGAGATCTCAAACAGTCCTGAAATGGCCAGAAAATTAGGAGTAATTGCAATGAATACAGCTATCGAAGTAGATATCTACGGAAATGTAAACTCAACTCATATAATGGGATCGAAAATAATGAACGGGATCGGAGGATCTGGTGACTTTGCCAGAAATGCATATCTAACAATTTTCAGTACAAGTTCCATTGCAAAAGGCGGAAAAATTTCATCTATTGTACCTATGGTTTCCCATGTAGACCATACAGAACATGACACAATGATAATAGTAACAGAACAAGGTGTGGCTGATCTTCGTGGACTCAGTCCAAAAGAGAAAGCAAAACTAGTTATTGAAAATTGTGTTCATCCGGATTTCAAAGAACAGATGAGAGACTATTTTAAAAGAGCATGCGACGTATGCCATAGCTGCCACACACCTCATATTTTAGAGGAAGCTCTTTCATGGCATGCAAAGTTTTTAGAAACAGGAACTATGAAAAAATAAAAGTAGCATAACACTATATTTCAAAATAGATGTGATTTAAGTTTTTATCGATCTTTACTTATTAAATTATTTTATAATTGTTCAAAAATATAAAAGTAACTTATTTTTAGAGGAGGAAACAAAAATGGATTCAAAAAACTACATCAACAACATGATTCAAAAAGCAAAGGTAGCTCAAAGAGAATTAGCAACATACAGCCAGGAAGAGTTAGATGCCATAGTAAAAACAATTGGTAAAACTGTATATAATAACGCTGAAGAACTTGCTAGAATGGCTGTAGATGAAACTAGAATGGGTGTATATGAAGACAAAGTAGGAAAAAATAAGGGAAAATCTAAAAATATATGGCACAATTTAAAAGATAAAAAAAGTGTAGGAATAATAGAAAGAGATTTAGAAAAAAATCTTATCATGGTAGCTAAACCTGTTGGAATAGTTGGAGCAGTTACTCCTACAACAAATCCAATAGTAACTCCTATGTGTAACGCTATGTTCGCTGTGAAAGGGGGAAATGCAATTATCGTAGCTCCACATCCTAGATCTAAAGCTTGTACTGCTGAAACAGTGGCTAGAATTAACAATGCCTTAGTAGAAAATGGAATTAGATGTCCAAAGGATGCTATCCAGGTAATCGCTGAACCATCTCTGGCTTATACAAATGAATTGATGGAAAAGGTAGATGTAGTTCTTGCAACTGGAGGAATGGGAATGGTTAAATCTGCTTATTCAAGTGGTAAACCTTCATTTGGAGTAGGAGCAGGAAATGTTCAGGTAATTATAGATAAAGGCGTTGACTATAATGATGCAGCATCTAAAATTATAGCTGGTAGAAAATTTGATAACGGTATAATTTGTTCTGGAGAACAGACAGTAATTGCTCCAAAATCAGAATATAATGAAGTTATCGATGCTATGGTTAAAAACGGGGCTCACTATATAGATAATCCTGCTGATATTCAAAAATTCAGAGATACAATTTTTGAAGGTGGACATATGAATAAAGATGTTGTAGGTCAGTCAGTTGCTAGAGTTGCAGAGATGGCAGGAGTAGCAGTTCCAAAAGAAGCAAAAGTTATACTTTTAAAAGCCAGTGGAATAGGAGCAGAAGATCTTCTTTGTAAGGAAAAAATGTGTCCTGTACTTTCAGCTTTTGAATATGATACTATTGAAGACGCAATTAATATTGCCCAGACAAACTTAGACCTTGAAGGAAAGGGACATACAGCGGCAATTCATTCATTTAATTTAGAAAACATTGAATTAGCTGGTAATTTATTGACAGTAAGTAGATTAGTTGTAAATGCTCCATCTTCAACAACTGCCGGAGGATCTATGTTAAACGGATTCGCTCCTACAACTACACTTGGTTGCGGAACTTGGGGAAACAATATTATTTCAGAAAATTTAGACTATAAACACCTAATCAATGTTTCTAGAATAGGTTTAATCAGAGAAGATGTTATAATTCCATCAGATGAACAAATCTGGGAATAGGAGGAGAAATAGATGAGACTTTTAAAAATACAACCAGAGATACACAAATTTGATACATTTAAAGAGTTTGCTGCAGACTTTAAAATAGGAAAGGGGGACCTGTTATTTACCCACGATTTCCTTTTCAATAACTATATGCAGGATTTAAATTTAGAAGCTGAAAGTTTATTCTTTGAGTGCTTTGGTATGGGAGAACCCTCAGACGAAACTATAAACTATATCATGGATGCTATCAGAGGAAAGGATATAAAAAGAGTTATTGCAGTAGGTGGAGGATCTGTCATAGATATCTCAAAATTATTGATATTAGAAGATACCAATGACTGCCTTAATTATTTTGAAAAAACAGTTGATATAAAAAAAGTAAGAGAATTAGTAATAGTTCCTACAACTTGTGGAACAGGAAGTGAGGTAACAAATATCTCTATCTCTGAAATAAAATCGAAAAAAACTAAGATGGGGTTAGCTGTGGATGAGCTTTATCCTGAAAGTGCAGTGTTGATCCCGGAATTACTTATGAACCTGCCATATAAATTCTTCGTAACAAGTTCAATAGATGCTTTGATCCATGCTATAGAAGCCTATGTGTCTCCAAAAGCAAATATGTATACTGAGATATTCAGTGTAAAAGCAATTGAGATGATTCTAAAGGGATATATGGAAATTTTAAAACATGGAGAAGAATATAGAAAAGAGATCATAGAGGACTTTATGATAGGAAGTAACTATGCAGGTATAGCATTTGGAAATGCAGGAGTAGGAGCAGTTCATGCACTGTCTTATCCTTTAGGAGGGGTATATCACGTTCCCCATGGAGAAGCCAACTATCAATTTTTCACAGAAGTATTTAAAACATATTTAGCTAAGGATCCAAACGGTAAGATAGAAGAAGTAAATAAAGTATTGGCTGATATTATGAATATCCCGGCAGGAGAAGACGTTTATGCAGGATTATCAAATGTTCTGGATAAACTACTTTCTAGAAAACCACTAAAAGAATACGGAATGAAGGAAGAGGAGATAGAAGGATTTGCAGATGCAGTAATTTCAGGGCAGCAAAGACTTTTGGCCAACAACTATGTTCCTTTAGAAAGAACCGATATAATAAACATCTATAAAAACCTTTATTAAAAACATTAAAATTTATCCTCCCGGATTATTAGTTTGCCTCTCTAATAATCTGGGAGGGTTTTATTTTTAAATATATCATCGATATAAGTCTACTAGAGAGAGACCAGTGTTAAACTAAGATAAATAATAATGGAATTAAAAACAAATTTATAACTATGGATAGCGACACTATCTCAGAAGGAAATCTGGTATCCATCTTGGATAAAACAGCAAAGGTAAGGATATTCGCTCCTACAGGGGAAGCAGTCATGTACAACACCGTCTTATTGGATAAACTGTCAAAGGGCAGAATCTGAATAAGAAGTAATCCTATTCCGATTCCTAAAACAATTTTTAGTCCCACTACCAGGAGGCTGATCTTTATATTTTTTAAGGAAGGGGTAAAATACAGCCCAAGTCCTAACATGATGGAGGGTCCCACAAGATTTCCTATCTGATTTAAGGTGCTGTCGATAAATTCAGGGACAGGAATTCCAAATTTACCCGCTATTATTCCCAGAACTATTGCAACTATAGGGGGAGATCCCAATGATTTAAGTGCTTCTTTTAGCTCTAATTTTAAAAACATAGAATAAACTAAAACAAAAACCATCAGTGAATTCCCAAAATCATAGAGCCCCATCCTCCACATATTTTCTACCCCATAAAAAGCTATATAAAATGGCACTACAAAACCTGAATTCATAATGATTAAGGAACCCCTGATAACTATTTTTTTATCGCTGGACATTTTCATCCTGCTGGTCACTAATTTCCCCAAAATAAACATGAAAACCTGATAGATAATTATGACCAGGGGATAGAGTATAAATTCTGCTTTGAATTCTGCTTTCCTCACCGACTGAAATAAAATTGCCGGGATAAAAGCATAGAACATTCCCTTTAAAAACACCCTTCCATCTTCCTCTTTTAAGGCCCCTGTTTTCTTTAGAAGATATCCTAAAAAAAATATTAAATTTACAGGTATTACCTTATTTAAAATTAATTCAAACATCTCCTTCTCCTCGAAAAATTTACATTTATTAGATTCATTAAATTTTATATATTTTTATTAAATATACGCTATCTAATGAGATAAACCTTGTAAAAAATAAAAAAGGACTCTTCAGAGCCCGATTCTATTAATCATCTATAATTTTTTAACTTCCATTTAAATTTCCAACCAAGAACCTATATCTTATTTCCCATATTTCAGATCAGAAAAATATCTGTCTATTAATTTCTGGGTCTCCTCATCGTAATGTTCAATCTGTTTTTTTACCAGCTTCTCAATATAAGCTATCTCACTCTTGTCTTTAGAGTAATATACAGGTGTTTCCTTTAGAGGGGTTGCATAGAGTTCTAAGTTATCACCCTTCATCTTCCCATTATATTTAAACCAGTCATAGAAAACCTTGGAGTTGAGATAACCCAGGATATAGAATAAATTTATATCCTTTTCCTTGGGAGTGAGATAATATATATCTGCACTTCCATAAAACTCCCCTTCTGAGTATGAAAATTTATTTACCTTTGATCTCTGCCTCCCAATTATCTTAGGCACATTAAATATTTTTTCATCTCTGGCCCACTGGAGTTCCCACCAATTGATAATGGATTTTAAAACTTCCCTCCTCCTACTGAGCCGTTCCTTATAAGGATTCATATGTTTAGCCAATTTTTTATTTAAGGCTACCTTATAATCCAGATAGAGGATCCAATATTTATTGGAAGTATGGGAATACTGGTCTATATCCTTATTTTTATAGAATGGTTTTAGATATTCTCCGTATTTTTTTTCATAGGAATCAAAAACAAAGGCCCTGTCATGCCCGCTGACTATCCCCTGATTGATATTTAATAGTTCTCCTAAGAAATGAGTTCTTCCGTTATATACCCTATCCAATCGTTCTAAATCCTCGTTTTTAGCCAAGATAATCTTATTTCTGTAGTTGTAAATTTTATCACTGTCTATCAGATATTTTTCCCTGTCATCTATCACTTCTAACCTGCCTAGTTTTTTTTCTTTTTTCAAGGTAAAAACAACGTTGTGCTGTCCCACAGCATCCTCAAAGACAGACTTGTTATAATTATTTATATATTTAAAGGTAGTATATTTCTTTATCTTCTCCCTTAATTTTTTAGCATGATCAGCCTTAAACCAATAATTTGTGGTTATGTAGGTCAGAACTCCTCCATCTTTTATGGAATCTATCCCCTTGGCTATAAAAAAATAGGCGTAGTCCATCTTCCCCTCATAGTTCTCTTTCCCGAACTTATATTGCCTCATATCTTTAAAGATCTCTTTATTGTTCTTCTCTCCAAAATACGGTGGATTTCCTAAAACAATATCATAGGTTTCATCGATCTCCTCCATGAGGGAGTTGGTCTCTATTAAATTTATATCTTTATCTGCAATTTTATATTTTTCCAATATCTTTAAAATATTATTTTTGCATATCATCAGGGCTTCCCCATCTATATCATACCCTGTAATCCATAAATTGTTATAGCTATACTCTCCTAATTTTACCTTGGATAATTCAATGATAGTCTTGAGTAATGGCATTAGGAGATTCCCTGTCCCACACGAAAGATCAGCACACCTGAGGTTATCAAATTTGGATCTGCTGTACTCTCCATTAAAATATATTTCTAAACTCTTGTCTACCATCTCTTTTGCTATATAATCCGGTGTATATACCTTGAAATTTGTATCACTGTTTATATTCACTGATCCCCCCTTTTTTCCCTTTGTCTCTTCTTCTAATATTAATTTATAATTTTCTTCTACTTAAGTATACCACTAAATTTTATCAAAAAAAAGAAACCGCTGTATAATTTACACCAGTCTCCCTTAGATTTTTTTCTTATTTTTATTAATTTTAATAGAATAGTTCTCTCTCTTTTTAAAAATTATACCTTAAACCTACTCCCATAAAATAATTTGCTCTTTCATCTACAATGGGTGAATTCCCGATTTCATCTGCCACATACTGTATCTCTGCCAGGGCAAATGCTGACCATTCAGAAGTAAACTGATAATTACCTGTTACTCCTATACCAGAAGCATATGCAAGTTGATCCGAGTTATAGGCCTTATCCAACTTTGTATTCCTGGGATCATTAACTTCATCTTCACTTACACTAAAATAGTAATTTACCATATTATGATCGACTAAAGTGAAGTTCATTTGGGGGATAATAGAAAGTCTTTCTGTTACAACAACAGCTCTGAGAGCAGAAATTTTTGCTGTTGATCCTCTCTGTCCTCCCCTTACTTCCCCTGAAAGTATGGTATTTTTAAACCCTGTGTTATATCCCAACTTAATTCCCACCTCAGTCTGGGTCTTCCTGCTGCTTATTCCCTTATATCCTTCTTCCATATCGGAATTTTTCAATTGAGTTGATCCAATTGCTCCTCCCACACCCTGCAGCGACACTCCTCCAAAAAGCTGTGAAAACCCTGTAATGGTAAACTTAGAATTTAACTTATGTCTGTAACCGATCTCTGAACCTAATATATAAAGATTTTCTCCTTCAAATCCAAGAATGGGAATATACCGTGTGTATGATTCATCTACCTTGTAAAGACTGCTTCCATAACCTCCCATAAATCCTAAAGATATCTTATAATTTGATTCCATTTCTTTATTTGATATACTATTTTCTGAAAAACTCAGTGCAGACAACAGAATAAATACAATTAAAATTACTCTTTTCATATTTCTCTCCCCTTCAATCTATCCCTTCATAGATTGAATTATAATTAAATTTTTTCTACAGATACAATAAACGTTTTTTACTATAAAACATAGTATCACGGTCATCCTGTTGTCTTCTACAAACCTAGTTTGCAATTAGAATTTCTTTTTCTAATAATTTAAAGATTGATATTTCACAGCAATAAAAAATAAAGATATTTAAAAGGCTTCCAAGTTGGAAGCCTTTTAAATATCTTTATTGATAATTTTTTTATGATAGATCTTCTAATAATTGTTTTACTTTTAATTCTATCATCTCTACACATTTTTCCTGATCCTTTATATTTTCCAGTCCAAAATTAACAACTTTATCTGCATGATGGATTGGACAGTCAATATCGCACCCCATCTTTACTAAAACATCTAATTTTTCAGGTAATTCTTCCATACTGCTTGGAGAATAGCCCTCCATTGAGTACCCTTTGGATTTCATTATTTTTTCCCCGACTTCATTTATCTTTTCAGCCGGTTTGGTTCCTGCTGAATAAATTTCAAAACTCCCATCATTAAATTCGTTTCCAAACCTTTCTCCGATAAGTGATTTAAAAGAATTTCCATTACATACAAATGCTATTTTCATTGTTTACTCTCCCTTGGATTTTATTATTTTTTAATTAATATCTCATCTATTTTCTTACGTAGTTACCTTTTTTACTTGAAAGTATTTTCTTGTTGAATTTGAAATTTTTACCAAAATTAACATAACAGGCACTTCCACTAAAAGTCCTACTACAGTTGCTAAAGTTACTCCTGAATTAATACCAAATAGTGATATAGCTACTGCCACTGCCAGCTCAAAGAAATTACTGGCACCAATCATGGCTCCTGGAGATGCAATCTCATGGGGCATATTCCATTTTTTAGCCCACAGGTAAGCTATTATAAATATCAGGAATGTCTGGATAGTCAGAGGCACTGCTATAAGAATTATGTCCATTGGATTGGTTAACAGTTTATCCCCCTGGAAAGAAAATATAATAACAAGTGTTAACAATAATCCTGTCATAGTACTCTTATCAAATTTTTTAATAAATGTATTTTCCAGGTAGTCCAACCCTCTATGAGCTACTATGGATTTTCTTGTTATCCAGGCTGCGACTAGAGGGGTTACCACAAATAAAATTACCGATAAAAATAGAGTTCCATAGGGTACAGTAACGTTGGAAACTCCCAATAAAAAACCTACAATGGGAACAAATGCTACCAGCAATATCAGATCATTTACTGCTACCTGGACCAAAGTATACGCAGCATCACCTTTGGTAAGTTTACTCCACACAAATACCATGGCTGTACAGGGGGCTGCTCCCAGTAAAACCGCCCCAGTGATATATTCATCAGCAAGCTCTATAGGAATAAAGCCACCAAAAATTCCCTTAAAAAAAAGCACTGCTATAGCATACATTGTAAAGGGTTTTATCAGCCAGTTCATACTGGTTGTTATTGTCAGCCCTTTCAAGTTTTTAGTTGCACCGACTATACTTTTAAAATCGATTTTCAGCATCATTGGATAGATAATAAGCCATATCAGTACTGCTATAGGCATAGATATATTTTCATACTCTAATTTCCCCAGAGCTGTAGGGATTTGAGGAATATATCTTCCAATTAATGTCCCTCCTATCATACACAAGATTACCCAGACTGTAAGGTATTTTTCAAAAAAATTAATTCCCGTTTCTTTTTTCACTTCTTTTCCCCCTCATATAATTTCAATTGGTATTAACTGCCTGTATATGATTATCAAATCATAATATCTAATAAAAAAAATATCCTAACATTTTAAACCTTTGGTTTTCTCCAGATCTTCCAAAAAGATCCCACTATCCAGTCTTTCCTCCAATATTTCTTTTATAAAATAATTCTCTTCTAGAAACTTTTCAGAGATCCTGTAATCAACCCATTGAACTCTTTTTTCTCCTACAATTATTCCCGCTTTTTTTAGTTTATTGAGGTGTCTGGAAAGGTTCGACTGATTAAGCTCCAATATCTCCTCCAATATACAGACACATGTTTTATTTTTATTATATAATATATTTAATATTCTCATCCTGTTTTTATCTGCAATCAATTTTAATATATCTATTATTTCCAAAATTTCTCCCTCCTCACTATATGATTATATAATCATATAGTACGTTTTTTTACTCCAAAAGTCAATAGCTTTAAAATAATTAAGTGCAGAGTAAATTATATTAGTATCTCAAAAAAAGAGCTTTTCCATGATTGGAAAAGCTACTTCTCTTTTAATTTACTTTTTTAGATGTTCTATAAGAAAGCTGTCTAATTCTCTGAAATGTTCATAGGATTCCGGTGAAAAAGTAGCAGCTATATAATCTGCATGTGCCTGTCCTTCATATATATGAAGATCTGCTTTTACTCCTGCTCTCCTCAATTTACGGTGCATCCTCACTGTATCACTCAAGAGAAGATCCCTTGTTCCTGAGATAAGATATGTCGGTGGAAAATTATTTAGTTCTCCTTCTATAGGAGATACATAGGGATGTCTCGAATCAATATTTTGCGTATACATATTAAGTGCATTTTCTACTATTCCTTCCCAAGTCCATAAATTAGTATCTATCCCTTCATTGATGAAACGGCTGTCTCCTGTATTTTCCATATTGATTCCCGGCGTTCCAATAAAAAGCGCTCCAGGCAGAGGAAGGCTTAAATCATTTAATTTATGAATAGCTCCAGCTGTAATAGCTCCTCCTGCAGATGTACCTCCCATAGCCATCTCCATGGGATCTCTATCTTTTAAGAGTTCCTTCCAGACTGCAGTAATATCCTCTACCCCTGCAGGTGCCGGATGACTAGGAGGCATACGATAGTCTATAGAGATAACCGGCATTTTTAGACGATCCGCAATCAATATAGCTTCAAAGAGGGCAGCTTCTCCTCCATTTAAAATATATGCTCCTCCATGATTGTGGACAAAGAGGTGGGATTTATGCTCTCTGGATATTTTTGAAGGGAAAACTCTAAATACTTTAACTCCATTGATAGTGTCACTTATATAGTTAACTGATAACTTTTCAGCAAGTTCCCTTACAGCAGCAATTGTGGCATTATCTCTCTGCTGTATCCATTGATTCCACTCTTCATCAGTTTCAAAATTCATATTTTTTATCAAGTCTATATCTACTATAGGTTTGGCAGCAAGATATGCTCTAAATTCGTCACTCACATCTTCCGACAGAGGGATCTTCCTTGATCCAACCGTCATTTCCTCATTATTTAATGAATTGTCCTTTGAAAATCCCAGTACAGAAACCAACATAAATACAACTAAAATTATTTTTTTCATATTTTCTCCTCCTAATTTTTTTTTAGGTTAATTTATTTTATTAAGATAGTAGCCTCCCCTAATTTATATAAATAAAATACCATAGAGATCACACACCCTTCTACAAACCTAGTTTGTAAAGAATATTATTTTCTAAAAAACTCCATGTAAACAATAGAATAAAGACAATTAAAATTATTTTTATACTTTTCATTTCATGTGAGAATCCATAATTTTCATCTTTCCAGATTTCACATTATTGACAACATCAGTAAACTATGATATTATTATCTCAACAACATACTTAATTCCTACGTATTAAGTGTATGTTGTGTGTAAGATTGAGATATTAGGAGGGAAAAATGAAAAAAGGACAAAATTTAATAGGATTGATAGTTTTAATATTAACACTAATCATAGGTAAAACAATGTTAAGCAGCTCAATGTTATTTTTTAGATTATTAACAGGAGCAGGATTTGGATATGCATTGACTAGAGGATTTATGGGGTTTGCAGGATCAGTAAATAGAGCTTATAATACAGGTTCAACAAAATTAATGAGAATATTAGCTTATATGTTCTTAGGTACATCTATCTTGTCGGCAGCATTTTTATATAATGCAGACGCCAGTTCATACGATCTTTGGGTAAACCAGGTTAACTCTGGATTGATCCTTGGTGGAATTATGTTTGGATTTGGTATGACATTCTCAGTTTGTTGTGCATCAGGAGTTTTAACAGACGTTGTTACAGGATTTTCAAGAGGATTCATTACTCTTATCTTCTTTGGTATGGGTGTTTTCTTAGGATTCCCTTTCCAAAGAGCTGCGACTTGGGTAACAGAGGCTGGAATTCCAACAGACTGGATTAGAAAATCATGGTTTACATCTGAAACAGGTTCAAAATTATATAATGGAGTTTATTTCCCGGATCTATTCAAATGGGATGGATTAGATGGATATTTAGGAGCGGTTTTATTAACTTCATTACTTTGTGGAATTGTAGTATACTTATCTAAAAAATATGAATCATCTAGAAGAGTATCTGGAACTTTTACAGGGGTACCCAGTGAAATAGAGCAAGTTAAAATTGTTACACAAGATAAAGATAGTAATAAAGAGTTCAAATTATTAAGTGAAGAAACATATACAAGATTATTTGTTACACCATGGTCTATGAAAGTAGGTGCATCGGTAATAGCTGTTATATTCACATTATTAATGGGCGTAACTAAAGCCGGTTGGGGAGCTTCTACACCTTACGGATGGTGGTTCGGAAGATTCTTAATGATATTTGGAATATCACCGGAATCATTATCTAACTTTACTAATTTCCCAGTAAAATTCTATACAATGCCATTTTTTGATCATCCAATCAATGTTCAAAACGTTGGAATTATGGTAGGAACAGTAATTTGCTTACTTTTAGCTGGAACGTTTAAGAGTACAACAACAAGCGAAATTAAAATTACACCTAAACAAGCGGCTCTATATGCTATGGGTGGAATATTGATGGGACTTGGAACTAGACTTGCAAATGGTTGTAATGTAGGAGCACTATATACTCCAATTGCAAACTTCTCACTATCTGGATGGGTTTTCTTCGCTGCTTTAGTAGGTGGAGGAATCTTAGGAAACAGAGTTGCAGTAAAAATAAAATAAACTGAATACTGAGTTATTAAAATAAAAAAAGAGCTTTTCCATAATTGGAAGAGCTCCTTTTTTATCTATTTTTTTTTAGATAATTTATAAGAAAGGTGTCTAATTGACTGAAATGTTCATAGTATTTCGGTAAAAAAGTGGCTCCTAAATAATCTCTAATATGTCTCGCCATGATATACATGAAAGTCAGCTTCTACTCCATTATTTAATATATTCTTTTCTAAAAAATTCAATACAGACAATACCATAAATATTATCCTCTACAGACCTAGTTTATAGATGTGGTATACTATTAATAATTAGAACTCAATGTTTCTAAACAATAAAAAATCTAAACTATATTAATTTATAAAGGAGAGGATTTTATGATATTACAGGATCTTGAAGATTTTTTAACCTCTAATTCAGTTGATTATGTCACAAAAGAATGTCCCAAAGGAATTATTTTTAATGATGAAATTGACGGTGAAAAGATTTTTTTTATAGTTGAAGGTACAATTTTAGCTTCTATTTTATACAAGGAAAGGGAGATCCTTTCCCCTTATTTTTATCAGAAAAACAATTTTTTAGGATTAATTTTTCTCTTTGAAGATTATCAATTAATCCCCCATATTCAATTATTTTCCCCAGCTGACAATCTAAAAATTTTAGAGATCGATGTGGAACAGCTTAAGGCTGCCCTTGCTAAAGATCCTGCATTTCATGTTCTCTTATTAGAGGAACATCTAAATGTGTTTCGTTACGTTTACACTATCTCAGTTATATTGACTTGCGGCGGAACTAAAGCTGCTTTTGCCTATCTGCTCTATATTAACTCCATAGACCAAAAAGTTTTCTTCTTTAAATATACCGACTTTGCTAATATACTGAATATAAGCAGTACTATGCTGTATAAACTCAGCAATAAATTGGAGGAAGAAGGAATTATAAGTAAAAATCTAAAATATGTAGTGATCTTAGACACAGAAAAATTAAGGGAATGTTTTGAAAATATTCTTTAATTAGATTATGTATATGAAAAACAGGTCTTTTTTATCTATCTATGGTATATTATTAGGTAGTTTTTATAAAAATTATTAAAAAAATATATATAAGTATTTAGCAGGAGGCTTTAAAATGAACAACTTTATAAATGTAAATCAATTAAAAGAAAATTTAAAAGACGTAGTAATCCTAGATGTCAGATTTGATCTGCATGATCCGGAGTATGGACAAAAAAAATATAATGAGGAACACATCGATGGTTCTTTTTTCATAGATCTGGACAGGGATTTAGCCGGAGAAAAAAAAGAACATGGGGGCTCCAGACCACTTCCTGAGATAAAAGAATTCATCAAAAAAATAGAAAGACTGGGAATAACAAGGGACAGCTCTATCGTCGTATACGACGAAGAGATGGTTACAGCAGCCAGAGCTTTTTGGATGTTTAAATATATCGGTCATGAGGACGTTAAAATATTAGATGGAGGATATCCAGAATGGTTAAAAGAAGGGGGAACAGTTGCTAAAGAAAATACTCCACTACCTCTTCACAGCAAATATGATTTTGAGATCCTAAAGAATATCTATGCTGATATCGATGAAGTAAAAGAGGCCATAGAGAAAAAAAACATCTCCCTGGTAGAGTGCAGATCATATGAAAGATATTTAGGACAAAACGAACCTTTTTATTCTAAGCCGGGACACATCCCTACAGCTCTTTCTATAGATTCAAAATCACTGTTAAAAGGTGGGAAAGTAAGATCCGTAGAGGAATTAAATGAAATTTTCAGAAGATTAAAGAACTCTAAAAACATAGTATTTTCATGTGGATCAGGGGTAAATGCGTCTTTAGATTATGCAGTTTACAGTGAGTTTTTCTCCAATGGAAAAGTATACATTGGAAGTTATTCAGACTGGACAAGTTATCCTGAAAACTCTATTGAAACTAAAGATGAAAATTAAATTTTAATTTTGAAATAGTAAAAATATTGAGAAGTCATTATAAAATGACTTCTTTTTTATATTACGTCTTATGAAGTTGATTATATATATAAAGTTATATCTTTTCTTGCTAATAATTATTATTAGAAGTATAGTTTTAATAATAGTTAACTTTTGAATAATTTAATTTCCTGCACTGGCTCACAAGAAATATATATATATTATCCAAATTTAATAAATTTATCAGGTGGAATAAAAGGAGGAGAAGATATGGAAAAAATGGGATATAGTTTTGCATTTTTAGCTGGTATTGGATGGGGAACAATTGGAATTATATCCTATTATCTGGGGAAAACAGGTATAGGCCCCTTTGAAGTAGCTTTTTTGAGGTTGTTCTTTGCATTTTTAATGATGTTTATTTTTTATTTCATGACGGACAAAGAAAAAGTGAGAATAGAAAAAAAAGAGTTTAAACATGCCGTTTTAATTGGAGTTATAAGTCAGGGAACCATGAGTTTAGCTATGTATAAATGTATTTCTATGACCTCTACAACAGTAGGTATAATGATGGTATGTTTAGGGCCACTTTTTACCGCAATATTATCCAGATTCTTTTTTTCTGAAAAGATAACGTTATTCAAAAGTTTAGCTTTATTTTTAGCTCTTTATGGGGCATCCCTTGTTGTAACAGGAGGAGACTTTTCTAAGCTACAAACAAATGGAGCTGGGCTTCTTGTAGGGCTGTTATCAGCATTAGCTTTTGGATCTTTCCCAATATTAAGAAAAAGAATTTCCGAAGAATTTAATTTTACAGGGATTCTTATGTATAGTTTTCTGATAGGATCTATTTTTACAGTTCCTATGCTGGATACAAAACTACTTTTAAAAACATTTAGTCCCAACACTATTATTTTTTCAATTTTGTTAGGATTGATTCCCACAGTTTTTTCTTATACTATTTATTCTATGTCACTGAAATTTATTACCCCTACAAAAGCAAGTATAATAAGTCTGGTAGAACTTCCAGCAGCTGCCATTATCGGCCATTTTTTCTTGAAAGAATATCTATTAACCGTAAGTATAATAGGTATTATTATATTATTAGCAGGGATAGCCATATCAAAACTAGAAATCCCCAGGGGGACTAACATCTTTAAAATAAAATATTAGATTTTTTAACTACAGATTCTTCATCTTAAGATATTTTTTTAATGTGGTGATATGCATGGGATAAAAATCTCTTTGTGATCTTTCCAACTTTTCTTTTAATACCTTCAATGAAATCCATTGAATTTCTTGAGACTCGTTGGAAGATCTAAGAAGCTTTCCTTCAGCTTTACATATAAAAATCTGCACCATTACAGGGTATTTGCCATCTATATTTTGAGAGATACTAAAGGGCTCATAGTTTAAAACACAATATCCATCTTCTACCACTTCAACTGCTGTCTCTTCTCCTACAATTTTTACAACTTCCAGACCGGTTTCTTCCCTGACCTCCCTTCTTAAACATGTAAAAACATCTTCGAATTCTCTTATTTTTCCTGCCGGTATCTCCAACAAGCCATTTCCATCTTTGGAATCCTTAAATCTTTTTTGCATCAAAATCACATCTTCCCCATTTATATTACCTTCTATTATCCCTCCTACTGCCGGAATAGTAAATTTTTCTTTCTCCATTTCCCCACCTCATTTTTTACACTATATCTGCAAATCCCACTCCATTACGTCCACTTATTTTAACTTTATACATAGCATCATCTGCTTTATTGACTAACTTATCAACAATATTACCATCATTAGGAAATACTGCTATCCCAAAACTTGCACTGAGATCTCTGCATATTTTTTTTTCATGGTTTTCAAACCTCTCCAGTATACTCCTCCGTATCCTTTCTGATACTAAAAAAGCTTTCTTTCTACCAAGTTTGGGAAGAAAATAGATGAACTCATCTCCACCATGTCTAAAAACTATATCCTGATCTCTTAAATTTTTTTTCAATATCTGTGAAATAACCTTCAGAATTTCATCTCCATAACCATGTCCGTAGGTATCGTTTATTTTTTTAAAGTGGTCTATGTCCATCATGACAACTGAAAACGGCAGTTTGTCATATTTACTCTGATTAATCCGGTTTTCCAAGACAAGCATCCCCTTACGTCTGTTATAGATCCCTGTAAGTTCATCATAGGAAGCCAGTTTCTCCAGATGTTTTTCCTGCATTACCTCTTTGGTAATATCAAATACTGCACCAATAAGACCGGTGACTTCCCCATTATCATTTTTAAAGGCGACTTTATGAAAACGAACATTATATAAGTTATTTTCATGGGATGCGACCTTCCCATCATAAATTTGAATTTCTGAACTATTAAATAGTTCTTCATCTTTCTGAAAATAAACGTCAGCTTCTTTCTTGGGGAACAGTTCGTGCACTGTCTTTCCTACTAGCTCCTCCTTCGAAAGTTTTATAAACTCTTCAAATGCTTTATTGCACCCTAGATATACTCCCTTTCTATCTTTATAGAATATCGGAATAGGAAGTAGATCCACTAACTCTTCTAGTGGTTGATTTTGTTCTTTAATGAATTCTATTAAGTTCATCTTACCTCCCTGTTCCTACTAATAATACTATGATTAATTGTCCTGTTTATATTATACAGTTAGAAATTATAAATAACAAATTAATACCTTTTAACAATCTAACCATAAATTTTTTTAAAATAATTTTTTCTTGACTATGACCTGCGTAACTCTTTTATAATCAGATATATTAAAAAAAGGAGTTGTTAATATGAATATTTTAAAAATTGATAAAACATCCTTAAAACAGGGACGAATATTAAACCCCAGATCTCAAGATTCTTAAAGTCGGAAGACACTATCATACAGTGACGCTATTAAAACCATTAGAAGTTGTTACAGTAGAAGAAATGGATATAATAAAGAGTAAGATACATAGGAACCTTCTCAAGATAGCTCCTGTTAGAACTGAAGTTATATTTACCCAGAAAAGATGGTATCAGTAAAAAATCACCTTATAAGAGGAAGTTATTGTTTATCTATATCTTGTCGATACATGAATATAATTTTCACTTCTCTCCTACAGGAATCTCCAAAAAACTTGGCTGTTCAGTTACTTTTGTAAAAAATGCCATGTGTGAACTTGAAAAATATAATATTTTATCTAGAATAACCCCCCAAAGAAGGATCTCATAGATATGAATATACCTTTAATTTTTATAAGAGGCCTAAAAGATAAATTTATAGTTGAAATTTCTCCGATAATTCATTTTTATGTACAAAAATATCATAAAAATGAAAAAGTTATCAAAATAAAGACATTAGTCCTTTTATTTAGTGAATCCACATGCTAAACTAATTAAAATTTAACAAAGTTAAGTTATATCAAACACGATATTGTTAAATATAAAAAGTATTAAAGGAGTATGTATGAAAAATAAAAATGATGTATTAGTATTTGGATTAGCAATATTTGCTATGTTCTTTGGAGCAGGGAATCTTATATTTCCCCCAGAGATTGGTTTGATGACTGGAAAAGAATGGTTAGGAGCTGCAGCAGGGTTTTTCCTTACCGGAATATGCCTTCCTGTCTGCGGACTTCTCGCCTTTAGCAGGGTTACAGATATAAATAAGTTTGGGAACAAAGTTTCCGATAGATTTAACACAGGCTATTTTACACTATTGATTCTTTCCATAGGACCAATGCTTGGAGCACCGAGAACAGCGGCTACAGCTTATGAGATGGGGATAGTTCCTAATTTTGGAGATATAAATCCTCTATTAGTCTCATCTATATATTTTGTTGTTGTGTATATTTTAGTTATGAAGCCTTCAAAATTAATGAATAATATAGGTAAATACCTGACACCTGTGATCTTGACAATCCTTGCAGCTATAATTCTTAAAGGATCTTTCATGGGGTTTGGAGTTCCAGGGAATAAAATTATAGATCAGAACTCATTTTCCTATGGATTCTTTGGTGGATATCAGACTATGGATGCTATAACTTCTGTAATATTAGGAGCAATAATAGTAAAAGGTCTCAAAGCTAATGGATATACCAGAGAAACAGAACAGAGAACTATGATAGTTAAATCAGGTATTCTAGCTGGTCTGGGAATGGCTCTTGTTTATGGAGGATTGTTATACCTTGGTGCTATGGCCAATGGCAACGGTCTGTCCCTCAGCAGATCTGAATTAATTATGTATTTTGCACAAACAACTATGGGATCTCTGGGTATAGCAGCTTTAGGGATGTGTGTAACTGTGGCTTGTTTAACAACTTCAATAGCACTGGTTGCCATAGTAGCTGATTTTTTCTCAGAGAGAACAAAGCTATCATACAGGGGGATCACAACAATAACCTGCGTAATATCAACAGTATTAGCAGCGACAGGATTAGGATTTATAATAGATATAGCAGTTCCTATACTGACAATCCTTTATCCAGTTACTATAATACTTATAGTGTTAAATATATTAAAGATAGACAATCATAATATATTCAAAGCAAGTATATATACCGGATTATCATTTAGTGTCCTAGAAGTTATATCCAAAGCAGGAATATCAGATAATATTACAGAAGCTTTCAGCCTCCTGCCATTTTCCTCTGAAGGGTTCGCCTGGCTACTGCCCACACTCTTTATTTCAGTCCTTACAGGGACCCTATTAAAGAGCCATGCAAGGGTTGTAGTTGAATAGAATAGTCAATATTAAGATCGTCGTAATGACGATTTTTTTTATCCTATAATAATCCCTCAGTTATTTAACTTATTCAAGTCAAATAACTAGTACTTTTGGCCTTTTTGCTTAACTTAATTAAACAATTCATTTAAATAATGAGTTAAATAGTTAACAAAAAAAATTATTATATATAATCGGAATATAACTCTACCACAACCCATGGAAATATTGACAGATAAGAAAATAGTTTTCAAACAAAACAGATTGCAATGGGAAAAGAAATTTAGATTAAAAGAGTCAATGGCAGATTGGGACATAGTGCCGGAGATGAAGCCTTAAAGATATTAACTGCAAATTCACGAAAAACTGATCTCATAGGCCGGTATGGAGGGGGAGAAATAAAATCGAGATAAATACTCAATAAAGATCAAGATATAATAAAGAGAGAGAAACATATTATATATATTATTTTTAATTAATTATCTTAAATGACCAATTGATTTTCAACCTTATTCCAATTTTCAATTAGTTGATCTAGTTTATTTTGATCCTCACCAAAAATAAGGAGGGAATCAGATTCTAATATTTTTGTATTTGCCTGAGGAAAAATTTGGTGTTTATTTCTTTCAATAAGAAGGAGAAGAACTCCTTTTTGAAATTGCATATCCATCACACTTTTATTATGGAATGAACTTCCACTTTTTACTTTTAATTTAATCATCTTTTCTTCCATAAATTCTATTTGTTCTAAGTCAGGTTCAATCCATTTGGAACTCTCCGTGTCTTTAATTCCAAATAATGTAGCCACAAATGGTAGCGTTGTTCCCTGTATAGCCACTGAGATTGCAACAACATAAAAAACTATGGGGAAGATAATTTCAGCGCCCTCTATCTTTGCAAGCACAGGAAGAATTGCAAAAACAATAGGAACGGCTCCTTTTAACCCTCCCCAGCTTATAAATAATTTTTCCTTCATGGAAAGTTTTGTTTTATAGAGAGTAATAATTACACTAAGTGGTCTGGCAATTAATATAAGTGCAAACCCTATAAAAGTTCCAACTTTCCAAACATTGAGTAATTCACTTGGGAATACTAGAAGTCCTAATATAAGAAATATACCAATTTCAACACCCCAGGATAGACTAGCAAAAAAACGTCTAGAACTTTTTTTGAACTGTATTGCTGAATTTCCTAATACCAATCCATAGATATAAATTGCAAGGTAACCATTACCATTTAATATATTTGTAATCCCAAAAGTTAAAAATACTCCAGATATCAGGATCAGCTGATGTATTTCTGGCAGCTTAATAGAAAATCTTTTAAGCAATCCTATACTTCCCCTAGCCGATAAAAATCCAACTAGTCCACCAACAACTATTTGAAGGAATAAAAACATTATTCCCTCAAGTGTACTAAAATCAGGCCTAGTAATCAGAATGATCAATAAAATTATAATTACATTAGCCATGGGATCATTTGTCCCTGATTCAACCAAGAGAATGGAGGAAACTTTTTTCTTTAATTTCAACCCTCCAAAGGAGAGAAGTGACATCACTGCCGATGCATCTGTAGATGACACAATAGCACCTATTAGAAGTGAATATGAAATACTGAATCCAGTAAAAAAATAAACTATAATCCCGACAATAGCTGTGTTTATAAATACCCCTATAAAAGCTAACAACAATCCTTCGAAAGCTCCATTTCTTACAGTATTGATATTCGTGGAAAAAGCTCCATTGAAAAGGATAAAAGAATTTTTTGTAGTAGATGAGAAAAATACTATCGATAAAAGAAAGGGGTTGGATCCGAGATCTTTCGGTTATATGTCTCTACACTATGTAGTTTCATTTTCACCAAAGGGAAAATAAAAAAAATTTAAAAGAGTCAAGTTTGAAATTCAAATTCGCAGCCTGTTGCAACATACTTGGGCTACTATAGAACATGAACTACAAACTAAAAAAAGAGAAATAATTTTTATATCTGATAAGTTAATTCAAGAAACTGAAGGAAAGAACATGGGAAAAATAGGGGTACTTTATTCAATGGCCTATGTATTGTTAGGAGAAAAAACATTCAGTGAAAAATTGAAATTTTTAGAGATGTTTAAAGCATTAAATGATGATGAAAGAAAAAGTATAGCAGAGATGATTAAAAAATACCATTTGGAATATAAAAAGAAATCCAAAAAATTTACTAAATATTCTTTAACAAATATTATTTTTAAGAATAAAAAAAGAATTAATTGATAATTTTTTTTACATCGCTAACTTAAATTTTTATTTTCAAGAGAGGAGAAGTTATGAATGAATTTTTTAAAGTCCTAGAAAAACCTATACTAAGTATATTGTTAATTATACTATTTTTATTTGTTAGAAAAACTTTTTATAAAGGGATTGATAGTTTCGGAAAAAAAAATTTACTTTCCCATGAAAGAATAAAAAGAACAAAAAGATTCATTACTTTTTTTATAGTAATAGCCATTTTTTCCATATTGTTATTGGTTTGGGGAGTAGAACTTCATGAGTTCTTCTTAATTGTCGCTACAGCTTTTACCATAATAGGTACAGCCTGTTTTGCCTCCTGGTCAAACCTCAGTAATATATCGTCTGGGATCATTCTTTTTTTTAGTTATAACATAAAACTTGGAGATAAAGTGAGACTAGGAAATGGTGAGAATACTATTGAAGGTATTATCCACGATATGAAATTATTCTATGTAGAAATAATTACTACAGAAGATGAAATTATTTTTTATCCTAACAATGTAATGCTGCATCAACCGATAATTATCTTAAAAAATTAAAAATTCTATTTCCTTCAATAAAAAGAGAAACAAGGATCTAGAGAGATTTAAATTTTTATAAAATAAAATCTCCTCAAAATTTTGAGGAGATTTTATTTATTTTAATGCTTTATTATTAATTCGATACTTGACATAGCCTTATTTCTTGAAATGTCTGAAATTTGAACTTTTACTCTTTGTCCTAGTTCTCTATCTTTAAAATAATTTTGAATTCCTTCACTTCTTTCTGTTACTATTTTATTTATTTCTCCTTCTAAAATTTCATCTTTTGTATCCCGTTTAAAAAACATCTCTTCCTTTAATTTTGTATTTAATAATTTTTTTTCGGTTTCTTTATCGGTAAATAGGGTAAAAATTATATTTATATCCTCTTTTTTTTCTAATATCTCAACCACTTTTTCCAATGTATTATTATCTTTAGTTTTAAAATTTGGATTTAAATACTCATACTCAATAAACAGATCTTTATCCTGACCTATATTGAAAGAGCTTAATATAAAGTCTGCTGGAGAAGCTACTGCTCTTATTAAGATGTTTTTTAATCCCTCTAAGATAACTCTGGATATTTTAAATTTGGGATTGTTAAAGTCACCGGATATAGGAAGATCTAATTTCAAATTATCCTCTCTGTCTTTAAGTATATTAACTCCTAATTTTAAAGGGATCATAGAATCTACCTTTGTTTTCTCCCCTATATTAATCTTTTCTACAGAGATAAGATTCTCCCC
The DNA here is from genome assembly GCA_024628785.1 of Fusobacteria bacterium ZRK30. Taxonomy (NCBI): domain Bacteria; kingdom Fusobacteriati; phylum Fusobacteriota; species Fusobacteria bacterium ZRK30. Next base: position 1,583,976 of record CP102405.1, on the reverse strand, counting down.
TACTACTTTTCCTTTATTTAGAGTGATATTACAGTTATAGTTAAGTTTTCCATTGTCAATTTCATTGGGTAAATTTTCAGAAAGAACCTGCTTAAAATCTAGGAAATTCAAATTAAATATATCTAACTGTCCATCCATATTTAAACTTACAGGAGAGAAATCCCAGCTTTTTTCCAATGAAGACAGAAAATTAAACTTAAACTTTCCACTACCTGTTAGATCCGCCCTTATGTTTCCGTTAAATTCCTTATTTTTTTCTGTAGTAAAATTATCTATATTGACTATAATATCTCTTAGATTATACTTTATATTTTTATGAATATAATCTAACCGGCCATTACTCACGCCTATATTTCCAATGAATAATCCAGGTAGTTTAACTTTCTCTTTTTTCTCTTCTTTTAAATTATTTTTTTCATGATCTTTGGAACTTTTCCCCTGTGTTATTTTTTTCTGTAAATTATTTTTTTCTTCTTTCTTCTTTATTTTAATCCATGGCCTCTCTAATTTTATTTTATTTAATCTTATTTTATTTTTGGATATTTCCCCTATCTCTATATCTCCATTTTTTAACCAAAAATTAACCTCATCCATATTAAAAGCTCCCCCTTGAGCTTTCATCTTTCCTATAATATGATAATCTTTACTATTCCTTGAGATAGTGTTATTAAATTTTAAACTTTCTAGTTTTAAAATCATCTTGTCTTTTTTCAATGACAGTTTTTTTAAAGAGATCAGATTTTCCATCTGAAGATTACCCTTTAAATAATTAAATTTTGAAGAAATATTTAAATTTCCATTTAAATATAATTTTTCTTGTAAAAGTGGATCAATATCTTTTAAATTTAAAGAGACTACATTTATATCTCCACCAATCCCAATATAATCTATGTCTTTTTCTTTTCTTACAGCCTTTTCTTTTTTTATCTCTCCCATAAAATTGACTTCAGAGTTTTGAAATTTTCCTATAAATTCTAAACTAGAATCTCCTTTTAATGTCCCTAAATCATTTATTTTAAAATTTTCTACCTCTAAGTTTGTTTTTTCATCATATATTTTATAATCTGATATTTGAAATTTTTTTATATTAAATACAGGATATTCTAACTCCTCTTTTTTTACACTACTCTTATTTTCTTTTTTATTTGAAATTTTTGAGATAAATGATATATACTTTTTAATATTCCCCGTATTCACTATCCCTTTATTTGTTCTTATATCCTCTAAAAAAAATTGGTTTTCTTTTATTTTAAAATTTTCTATTTTCCCTTCTATATAATCAATTGAAAAAAGTTTTCCAAACTCAGCAGAACTTACATTTAATTCCTTTAAACTAAATTCACCTTTTAAGTTATATACATTTTTAATAAAATTGCAATCAAAATTAAAGTAACTGTCTATCTCCCCCTCTAATTTTTCCAAACCATATAAAGCTTTTAATATATATAGTTTGTCATCTAATAAAAATTCTTTTGTCTCTATTTCTCCTGATAAAGATCCATCCTTTTTATATTCTAAATTTAAATTTATTTTTCCATTTTCATAAAAATCTACCATTGAGTTTAAGATAACATTTTTCTTTTCATACAATATTTGCGGTGTTTCCAGAGTAAATTTATTTTTACCTTGGACCACCTGGTTATTATAATAAAAAGTGAAATTATCTATAGTGATATTTTCTAATTCAACACTTTTTATATAGTGATTAGTTTCATTTACATCTTCTACTTTTTTATTGTCTGAACCTATTTTTTTTAAAATAGAGTCAAAATTGGCTGTCCCATCACTATATTTCAATGTGAAATTTGGATTTATAAGGGTTAACTCCTCTATATAAAATTTTCTTTTTAACAAGGGAAATATATCTATATTTACATTGAAAGAATCAAATTTCACGAAAATATTTTCCCCGTCATCCTCATATATCTTAAGATTTTCAATTGAAAGAATATTCCTAAGGTAATTATATCTAAAATCTCCGCTGCTTACTTTTCTTCCTATTGTTTTTTCTAGTTTATTTACTGCTATATTTTTCACTATTGATGGCAGCTGGTACATAAATATAATCCATCCTATAAATAAACCTATATAAATTTTTTTCTTCATTTTTTCTCAAACCTCTCCTTTTTTTATACCATCTCTATAATTTTTCTGAAATTATTTTAGTTTATCAACTCTACAGATCCAAACCTTTAATTTTCAAAAAAAATAACAGCTTCTCATGAATTTTGAGAAGCTATTATACTTTTCTATTCTTTTCTTAACTGCCTGTCTAAATTTAGTCTCTCCTAATTATTAGAAGAAACTAATAAAAAAACGAAGTTAAAATACCTCTAATTTATTTTTTTTCAGAGGCCATGCCCAGAGAGCCAAATAGATCCCGGAAAAAGTTATCAACTTTATAAAGACGTTATCTATATAAAAACTTCCTCCTAATGCCAGGAGCGTACTCATAACAACTTTAAATTTAAACTTTCCTATATAAGTCAGGTCTAACTTTATATATTTTTTATTGAATGTAATATATAACAGCATAAAATTAACCATAGATGCTATGGCTGTAGCCAGTGCCAGTCCTCTGTGTTGGAATTGTCTGATCAATACTGCATTTAAAATTATATTTATTATTATAGATACAATACTAAATATTACAGGTCTTTTAGTATCTTTCATCCCATAGAATGCCCGACTCATTAGATGAACTGCCGTATAAAAAAATAATCCCACTGAATAATATATCAAACTTTCAGAGGTAATAGTTATGGAATTTTGTGTAAATTCTCCATGACCTAAAACCAGTTTTATTATATCCCTTGCATAAAATATCAAGACTCCCATACTGGGTATGATTAAAAATTGTAAAAAATTTAATCCCCTCTGAAGACTCTTACTGACTACTTCAGTTTCATTGTTTGAAATAGCCTTAGAAAGGGTAGGATAGATTACTGTAGCTATGGAAATACCAAATACTCCCAGTGGCAGATTATATATCCTTGTAGCATTTTCTAATGCTGATACTCCTCCGCTGGCCAAATGAGATGCAAAAAACTGATCCACTATACTATTTATCTGTCTGGCAAAGATCCCAAGAAGCATAGGTATCATCAGGATAAAGATCTTTTTTAGGTCATCATCTTTAAAATCTATCTTAAATTCATAGTTTTTAACTATTTTTATAAAGGCAGGGAGGACCACTAAAAATTGTAACAGTCCACCTGCAACTACTCCTACTGCCATTGCCGTCACACCATATTGTTTCCCATAAACCATAATACTCATTATTATGGCAAAGTTAAAAAATAATGAGGTACTGGCAGGAATTAAAAACTTTTTAAAATTATTTAATATAGCAGAGATCATCCCGGCTAAACCTATAAATACAAAATAAACAGCCATTATTTTTAAAAGTTTAGAAGCTATAATCTTCGTTTCCTCAGGATATCCTGTTACAATAAAATTAATTATATTGTCGGAAAAGATAACCATGAGGATGGTTATCAGAGTTGTAAATATAAATAACAAGTTTAAGACTGAATATATCAGAGATTTAGATTTTTCAGCCCCGTATTTTTTTTCCTTATCGTTGTAGACTGGAATAAATACTGTTCCTAAAGCTCCCTCTCCCAATAATTGTCTGAAAAAATTACTTATCTTAAAGGCACTAAAATAAGCATCGGTATACTTGGTTGCTCCAAAATAATATGCAATAAGTGCTGTTCGAACCAACCCTAAAACTCTGCTGGCTAAGGTGATTATCATAATTAAAATACCACTTTTAAACATCCTAGATCACCTCACAGGGAGTTTTTAATTTTATTCCATGTTCTAATATCTCGATGTCATCATCTCTGTATAATTCCAAGAGGGATAAAAATAGATATACCAGGTGAAGTCTGTCTACAGCTTTGGAAAATATATCCTCTAAATAAACTTCCCTTCCTACAGGTATGCTCTTCCATAATTTATTTTTTTCCTCTTTAAGATCGTATTTAACTTCGATATCGATCTCATATACATCTGTATTTTTTATATATTTAGAATAGATCTGAAATATCAGGTTCCCGCTTAGATTGGACAGATCAAAATCTGTATTGGGAACCTTTATTATATTTTTCCCTTTACTGAATTTAGTATAGGAAATATTATATTCATTTTCTAATTCCCTTATTTTTTCACTCAATTCCTTAAATAATTTATATTCTGCAAGTTTTTGTGAAAGAGCTTCCTCTTTTTTCTCCTTCTCCCTCATATTTAAGATAGATAGTGCTTTTATTTCCAATAATTCACTGGCTACTCCTAAAAATTCTACCTTGATGGAGACACTTTCCCTTCTGGCTTCCTCTATGAGGGAAAGATATTCATCTATAAGGGTACTTATCTTTACCTCTGTTATCTTCATCTCTTTTTTTTCCAAAAGATGGAGGAGAAGATCCAGGGGACCTTCAAAATTTTCTAATTTAATCTCTAATTTCATTTTTACCTTCTTTAATTTTTTTATTTTATATTTATTGTTATTTTTAGTTTAGTTATTTTGCAGATAGCCCTTCCATATCAAAACATCGTTGGCGATAGCTGTTTTTAATTCATCTATGGAATTAAATTTTTTTTCAGATCGGAGGTTTTTTATCAACTCCACAACAACCTTTTTCCCATATATATAGTCTGAAAAATCCAATATATGAGTTTCTACACTTAGTTCCCCATCTTTTAGTGTGGGATTTCTTCCTATATTTACTACTCCGTCATATACCTTGTCATAACCCTCTATCTGAACTTTAGCTCCATATATCCCAAATGGAGGATAGATCTTATCCATTAATTTTAAATTTGCTGTGGGAAATCCCAGCTGATGTCCGTACTTTTTCCCATGAACTACATTTCCTATTATAAATAAATTATAACCCAATAGATTTTTTACTGTATCCAACTCTCCACAGGTTATCAATTCCCTGATTAAAGTACTGCTTATGACTTTTTTCCCTGAAGTTACAGGATTTGTCTTATTTACCTCGATTCCACAGGTTTTTCCCATCTCTATCATGTCATCTACAGTAGCTGCTCCTCCTGCACCAAATCTAAAATTAAATCCTACAAAAATTTCACGGGTTCTAAACATCTTTAGTAGTTTTAAAAATTCTAATGGTGTAAGGGCAGAGAAATTTTTATCAAATTTTTGAAATATAACATAATCTACTCCCAGCTTTTCCAAAAGGTGGACCTTCTCCTCCTTTGAATTTATCAGTTTAGGAGCTGTTTTTTGAGACATAAAACTTTTAGGATGTTTATCAAAGGTAAATACCACTGATTTCCCCCCTATTTTTTTTGCCCTCTTAATCGCCCCTTCAATTACATTTTTATGACCTTCGTGTATTCCATCAAATGCTCCAATCGCCACACATAGATCGTGATTTTTCTCTTTTAATTGAAATATATCATCTATGATTTTCATACTATACTCCTTATTTATTTTCTTCTTTCAAATCATTATAGATCTTTTCTATCCGTCTAAACCTATTTCTAACTCCAGATTTACTCAAATTAATCAGATTTCCTAATTCATGAAGGGAAAATTCTGGATTTTGTAACCTCAGCATAGCTATCTCCTGCAATACAGGGGTTAGTGAAGAAAGACCTATCTCCTTATCTATATACTCTATCATAAGTACGTGTTTTCTCCCAGTATTTAGTGTCTTTGTCTCATTAGCTACTTCCCAGTTTATCTCTCGAATGGTCTTATTTTTTATCTCTTTCATCATTATTGTTTCTTCATATTTAAAAAATTCTTTCAGGATCCCCACTGCCACTAAAACATCCATAATATCCTCTGAATTTCTCAGGTATATCAGGAATTTATTCCTTTTAGTTGTTTTAAAACACCTTTTATCCCTGAATTTTAAAAGGGAATAAAGTTTGTCCGCTACTTCTTCAGAATCTATAAAAAAATCAATGGCATATTCTTTTTCCGGATCTTTTATATATCCGCAGGCCAAAAATAACCCTCTGAGAAAACCATTATACAGATCCTCCCTTTGATCTAACTGCTCCTCTATCAACCTAAAAGAATCTAAAAACTTATTATATCCCATCTGGTAGGGTATAGTAACTACATATACCTTATGTTCCCCCAGTTTTTTACTGATAGAATATTTTATAAAAGTCTTTAAATTTGTTAATTTTTTAAAGAGTTCAACCACCCTCTGTGAAAGAGGGTAGTTTTCCAAAGTTATCTCAATTTTTTTTTCGTAGAATGCATTCTTCGAATAAAGTATTCCATAAATCTCAGCTAGATTTTCATCGTAACTATCTATCTCTTTACTAAAAATTTCATCTTTTATCCTAAATGTATATGACATCTCCACTCCTATCTATTTAGCTTCACTCCAATTATAACCCATAGCTACATTAGCCTTTAATTTCACATGATCTAGTTTTACAGTAGTTTCCATTGTATTTTTGATAAGTTTTGCATATTCTTCTATCTTTTCTTCCTTTACTTCAAAGATCAATTCATCATGAACCTGTAAGTTCATCTTTATGTCTTCCCTGCCCTCTAACTTTTTATTTAATTCCACCATTACTATTTTTAAAATATCTGCTGCTGTTCCCTGGATCACAGAGTTTACTGCCATTCTTTCAGCCTGTTTTACAATGTTTTTATTGGAAGAATTTATACCGTCTATCGTCCTTTTTCTATCATAGAGGGTTCTTACAAATCCATCACATTTAGCATCTTCTATTATCTTAGTTTCCAGAGCCTTAACCCCTGGATATTGGTTAAAATATCTCGCAATATATTCTTTGGCTTCACTGAGGCTTATTTTCAGCTCACTGGACAATCCAAAGGCTGTTTTCCCATAGATTATACTAAAATTAACGATTTTTGCCAAAGATCTTTTTTCACGACTTACTTCCTCATCCTCTGTCAGAGAAAATAATTTTCTGGCTGTAAGGTCATGGAGATCCTTATCCTGCTCATAGGCAAGGATCAGAGTTTCATCCTGACTTATTTCTGCTAAAACTCTAAGCTCTATTTGAGAATAATCAATAGCCAGGAGTTTATATCCGTCTTTTGCCACAAATCCCTGTCTGATCTTTATCCCCTCTGGTGTTTTCACTGGGATATTTTGCAGATTTGGATTGGACGACGACAATCTTCCCGTTGCAGTTCCTGTCTGATTAAATGTTGTGTGTATCCTGCTATGTTCATCTACTAATTTAGGCAATGCCTCTACATAGGTACTCTGTAATTTAGCTAATTTTCTATATTCCAAGATATTTTTGGCAATAATTTCTCCATCTCTGTCCCTAAGTACTTCTAAGACCTCTACCCCTACAGATTCTTTCTTTACCTTAGATAGTTTCATCAGTTGGAATAAAACTATACCCAATTGTTTAGGTGAAGCTATATTGAATACCAGCTGATTATTCAATAGTTCTTCCAGATCTGCTTTTTCTACCTTCTCTTCGTAGGCAGTATATTCAGATTTTTTCTTATAGTTAAGTTTCCCTAATTGTAAGAGGCTCTCCCTGATCTGACTTTCAGTCAATTCCATCATGTTGATGTTATGTTCCACACCTTTTTTTACTTCAGCTTTGATTTGAGGAATTATCTCATCTAATTTTACAGCTAATTCTTGCTGGTATTCCTTGAAGTATTCCAAATCAATTAGGATCCCTTCTTCTTCCATCTTATATAATACCTTAACTAATTCCATCTCGATATTGTATATCTTTGCTAAGTTTTCCTCTTCCAATTCCTCTAAAAATTTAGCTCCTGATCTGTATAGAAATTTAGCTCTGATCTCTAAAAAATCATGCATATCTTCTAAACTCATCTTTTCAATAGATTTTTCTTTTAAAATCTCACTTTGTGTTTTTAAAACCTCACCATCTCTGTCTAGAACCAGGTTTTCAAACTCTTCCTTTGTATGATTGGTCAAAAGATAGTTTCCTATAAAGATGTCACACTTTATATTTTTAGGATCTATCCCTGATTTTAGTAATTTCTTATATCCATAGACTATATATGGTGTATCCAGTTGAAGTAATGGTTTTAAAGCATCTAAAGTTATCTCTGCTGTTATAAGAGCACTTGGATTTAAAGAGACATATCTGCTCCCCTTATCTGTAATAAATACTATCCCGCTTTCATTTGCAAAGAGTGCCACCTGGTCAGATTTTTTTATCTCTTTTTTTAATTTCTTTATTCCGTCTAAATCAACAATATTGCTTCTTTCAAATTCTTTTTCCACTAAAACTTCCATTTTCTGCTTTTTTTCAGAAAAATTTTCTTCTACTTTTTTCTCTATCAGTTTAAATTCTTCCATTGTTATAGATACAGTATCTATAACTTTTAAGATCTCTTCCAAAGCTTTTTTTAGTTCACTTTGTCTTTGAGAACCTGTCTCTTCTGTAACTTTTTCTAAACTTTCCACATTTTGAATATCCAAAGTTGGTTTATCCTTGTCTTCTTTTTCCAATTCTAAAGTAAATCTTTTGATGTAGCTTTTAAAATTTAATTCCTTGCATAATTCTACCAGCTTATTCAAGTCTTTATTATATTCCATATCTTTCAAATTAAAATTCAGGTCGATATCTGTTTTTATAACTGCCAGTTCTCTGCTCAGAAATGCCAGTTCCTTATCCTCAATAATATTTTTTACTAACCCTTTTCCTATCCCGGGGATGTCGCTTAATTTTTCTACATTTTCATATATTCCCTCTAAGTCTCCATATAGATCTAACATTGGAACTGCTTTTTTAGGACCTACTTTTCTGACACCTGGTATCCCGTCACTGGAATCTCCAATAAGACCAAATAGATCAGGAATTAATTCTGGTGTGACTCCTAATTGTGCCACTACATCTTCAGGAGTTCGAAGGATTCCAAATCTGCTTTTCCCATCTCCCTTTCCTAAAAGAGCAATGTTTATATTTTCATCCAAAACCTGAGAAAGGTCTTTATCTCCAGTGACTACATATGTTTCTATTCCCTCTTTTGAGAGTTCCTTTGCATAAGTTCCCATAACATCATCAGCTTCGTGCCCTTCAATTTTTACTTTTTTTATATTAAATACATCTAAGAGTTCCTCAATTCTTTTTATCTGCAAAGCCAGATCATCTGGCATTGGTTTTCTATCAGATTTATACTTATCATAAATTTTTGTTCTCTCCAAAGATTTTCTGCTTACATCAAAAGCCCCTATTATATATTCAGGTTCAAATTCTTTTAGGACTCCTAGGAGTGTATTTAAAAATCCAAAGGTTGCACCGGTTGGTTCTGAACTTGTTCTAAGGTTCATATGTGCATAATATGATCTGTACATAATTGCACTTACATCTAATAATACTGCTTTTTTCATTTTATTTTCTCCTCATATTTTTCCATTTTTAAATTATTTGTTTTATTCTGTGGAAATATATTAATTATTTTTTTATTTTTAAATTAAATAGATTCAATTGAACTAAATATAAATAATAATATCACTATTTATTATATCATAAATTATTTTTATTTAGAGCTTATTTAAAGATTTTATGTATTTTATTTGGTTTTATTATTTTTATTTTAAATTTTATATAAACTAATTATCGGACTATATAACGCATAAAGTAATTATAATATAGTACATATGTGTCTTGTCAAAAAAAAACATTATTTTTTTGAAAAAAAGCCTTGATTTTTGTAAAAAAATAGATTATAAACTTAATAGTGACAATTAAACAACTCAAATGTTTGTAAATGAAACAATATATTCAAAGGGGGATTAACGATGAAAAAGTTTGACTACATGGAGAAATTTGGACATGAGCAATTGGTGTTCTTTCACGACAAAGCTACTGGATTAAAAGGAATTACTGGAATTCACGATACTACTTTAGGACCTGCCTTAGGTGGAACTAGATTATGGAACTACGCTACTGAAGAAGAAGCTATTGAAGATGTGCTAAGACTTAGTAGAGGTATGACATATAAGGCTGCTTGTGCTGGTTTAAATCTTGGTGGGGGAAAAACTGTTCTTATTGGAGATCCTAAAACAGTTAAATCTGAAGCTTATTTCAGAGGATTAGGAAGATTTGTTCAATCATTAAATGGTAGATATATCACTGCTGAAGATGTTAATACATCTACTAAAGATATGTTATTCTTATCTATGGAAACTGACCATGTTGTTGGATTACCTGGTAAGAGTGGAAACCCTTCACCTGTTACTGCTTGGGGAACATTCGCTGGATTAAAAGCTACTTTAAAAGAAGCTTTTGGATCTGATTCAGTAGCTGACAAGACTTTCGCTGTACAAGGTGCAGGACAAACTGGTTATTTCTTAATCAAATACTTATTAGGATATGATTTCTTAACTGATACTTATACTAAAGAAAAAGCAAAGAAAATATACTTTACAGAAATTAATGAAGAGCATATTGCTAGAATGAAAGCTGAGCATCCTGAAGTTGAATTCGTTGCTCCAAGTGATATCTATGGGTTAGATGTTGACTTATTCGCTCCTTGTGCATTAGGAGGAGTTATCAACGATGAGACTATCCCTCAATTTAAGTGTAAAGCTATTGCCGGATCTTCAAACAACGTTTTAAAAGAAGACTCACATGCTGATGTTTTAAGAGAGAAAGGTATAGTTTATGCTCCAGATTACGTTATCAACGCTGCTGGATTGATCAACGTTTACTATGAAATCAAAGGATATAACAGAGTTAATGCGCTTAATGATTCTGAATTAATCTACGACAGATTATTAGATATCTATAAGATTGCAAATGAGCAAAATATCTCTACTCATGCTGCTGCTTCTCAATATGCTGAGCATAGAATGGAAACTATGAAAAATATAAATAGAACTTATATCAAAAGATAGAAGTTTTTAGATAAAGAAAAGGAAGTTTTGCTTCCTTTTTCTTTATTTTTTGGAAAATTTCAAAAGATGATATATTATAGTAATAGAGATAAATTTATTCTCAGCTAAATTTCAGGAGGTATTTATGAAAATTTTTGATTATATGGAAAAATTTGGACATGAACAATTGGTATTCTTTCATGATAAAGCTACTAAGCTAAAGGGAATTACGGGTATCCACGATACTACTCTAGGACCTGCCTTAGGTGGAACTAGATTATGGAACTACGCTACTGAGGACGAAGCTACCGAAGATGTCTTGAGACTTAGCAGAGGTATGACATATAAGGCTGCTTGTGCTGGTTTAAATCTTGGTGGAGGAAAAACTGTTCTTATTGGAGATCCTAAGAAAGTTAAATCTGAAGCTTATTTTAGAGGATTAGGAAGATTTGTTCAATCATTAAATGGTCGATATATCACTGCTGAAGATGTTAATACCTCTACTAAAGATATGTTATTCCTATCTATGGAAACTGACCACGTTGTTGGATTACCTGGTAAGAGTGGAAACCCTTCACCTGTTACTGCATGGGGAGTATTCGCAGGATTAAAAGCTACTTTAAAGGAAACTTTCGGTTCTGATTCTGTAGCTGACAAAACTTTTGCTGTACAAGGTGCAGGACAAACTGGTTATTTCTTAATCAAATATTTATTAGGGTATGATTTCTTAACTGATACTTATACTGAAGAAAAAGCTAAAAAAATCTACTTTACTGAAGTAAATGAAGAGCATATTGCTAGAATGAAAGCTGAACATCCTGAAGTTGAATTCGTTGCTCCAGATGATATCTATGGATTAGATGTTGATTTATTCGCTCCTTGTGCACTTGGAGGAGTTATCAATGACGAGACTATCTCTCAATTTAAGTGTAAAGCTATTGCCGGATCTTCAAACAATGTTTTAAAAGAAGACTCACATGCTGACGTTTTAAGAGAGAAAGGTATAGTTTACGCTCCAGATTACGTTATCAACGCTGCTGGATTGATCAACGTTTACTATGAAATCAAAGGATATAACAGAGTTAATGCACTTCATGACTCTGAATTAATTTATGACAGATTATTAGACATCTACAAGATTTCTAAAGAGCAAGGTATCTCTACTCACGCTGCTGCTTCTCACTATGCAGAGTATAGAATAGAGATCATTAAAAATATACATAGAACTTATATAAAAAGATAAGGAGTCATTCGGTGAATTTTAAAATTAATGATATAAAAAAATTACTCCACGATCAAAATTATTTAGAATTTGACAGACTGTTAGTCACCATGGAAAAAAATTTAAAAAAAGAAATTACTATTTATATTTTAGATGATAAAGGGAGCAGATTAAATGTCATCAATACCTTTGAGGAATTGGAAGAGTTTAAAAAATTGATGATCCAGGTATATGGAATCTATGGATATTTTTAAAGTAACATGATGTTGTATCCAGACAGGTAATATTTATATGACACCCTTGCTGATATAATTTCCTAGATAATTAAAAAACAAGCTGACTTTAAAGAAACATCTTTAAAGTCAGCTTGTTTTATTTAATATAGATCGTCTTCTTTCCAGGTATGTTCCATATAATTTCTATAAAAATCCAAAGTTTTTTCCTGTTTAATATGTATATAGTTTACTATTATCTGATAATTATCAAATAATAGATCTACAAACTTCATATCTATAAAATTGTTCCGCCCCATTTTTTTCATTATTTCAAATATTTTATCTTTTCCCATCTCATTTCTATATGATTTTCTCTCCATCCTGGAAATAAATATATCTGAGACTGCGATAATTCTAGCTCCTGTATCTAAATCTTTAGCTACACGATGAAACGGATACCCGCTTCCATCCAATTTTTCATGGTGGTAGGATGCCCACTGTACTATCTGATGCAGTCCCCCTATAGAATTTAAAATCTGATAGGTATAGTAGGGATGACTTTTAACAATTTCAAATTCTTCTTTGGTGAGTTCACCTTTCTTTTCCAGGATACTGTTTGGAACTATCAGCTTTCCTAAATCATGAAAATTAGCAGCTATCCTCAACACCTTGATCTCTAACTCTGTGAGACCAAATAAATTCCCCAGCATCTCAGAACAAGCTGATACTCCTGTAGTATGAGTTACTGTATATTTTGATTTAAAATCAATCACATCTTTAAAAAGATCACCCATACTGGCAAGTTCATTTAAGTTAACTTCTTTTTTCTTTAGAGGCCCTTCATGCAAAAGGATAGAATATAATCTATAAGATGTCAGATCAAACCAGAACTCCTCCTTGGTTGAGATCTCTTTAAATCCTCCTACTACTTTGCTGTTTAATATTTCATCCTCTAATCTAGCCAGTTCTTTCCATATATTTTCTACCTGATGGAGGATATACCTGTCTCTGCTGATCATCATATCTACAAAGTTAGCAAGGAGGATAATCTGTGAAGATATAGTCAATGGTTTATCGATATTTCCCTTCCAGTCTTTCCAATCTAAATAATGATATCTTATAATCTTGGCAGCATCTTTTAATATGGGTACCCTCTGGACAAATAATTCCCCCCTTATACACTGCAATTCATAGTCTATACTTTCCTCTGAATTAATTTTTTTCCCAATATCATGCAGTAAAGAAGCTATAAATATATTTTCTATAGTTACTTCATCTAAATTAAGGTATCTTGCTAATTCTAACGCAATAAAAGCTGTCCTCAATTGATGCTGCGGTGAATTTTGATTTGCCATATCTATAGATTCCGATAGAGATAATAGCAAATTACCTAGATTAATTGTAAAACTCTCCTTCAAAGTAACCCCTCCTCCTGTATAAATTTCTCACTAAAGTTTTTATACTGAAAAAAAAATTTAAATCCTACTTTTTTTGAACAAGATTTTCCAAATAAATATTTTTTGAAGATCAAAGAAAGGTTAAAAAATTATTTTCTTTCCCCGCTTCTTGTTTTTATTTTTTTATTATATTTCTTTTTAAGGGAATCATTTGTATTCACCACATCTTTTGCTCCATCATACTCCACTCTCTCCAATGGTTTTCCCAAGAGTGATTCGATCTCTCCTAATACTCTTCTGTCTTTTGGATCTACAAATAGATATGTTTCTCCCTCTTCTCCTGCTCTGGCAGTCCGTCCTATACGATGAATATATGTTTCAGCTTTTTCCGGTATATCTACATTAAATATATGGGTTACTCCTGTGATATCCAGTCCACGGGATGCAACATCTGTGGCTACCAAATATTGTATCTCAGCTTTTTTAAATGACTTTATAATTTTTTCCCTTTTAATCTGAGGTATGTCACTATGTAATTTTTGTACATTGTAACCTCTCTCCTCCAACTTAGCCTCTATCTTATCTACTCTGGCTTTGGTTCTACAAAATATAATAGCCATAAAAGGATTAGTTCTATTTAAAATAGTCGCAAGAGCATCTATTTTCCATCTGTCTGTAGTTTCTACCAAATATTTTTTCATCTTGTCATTTTTATTTTCATCCTCTACATTTACCACTAGAGGGTCTTTTGTAATCCTATATGCTATTTTTTTTACCTGACTACTAAGAGTAGCTGAGTAGCACAAAGTCTGTCTTTTTTTATTACTCTTATTCAAGATTATTTCCACTTCTTTTTGAAATCCCATAAGAAGTGTTTGGTCTACTTCATCTAAGACCAATGTTTTTAAAGTATTTAGTTTTATCAATCCCTGGTTGATAAAGTCTACCAACCTTCCCGGTGTAGCAACTATAAGGTCTACTGAACCCTTTGCCTCTTTCAGCTGCTTAGAATATTCCTTTCCTCCATAGATAGTTAGGATATTGATCTTATTACAGTTTATCTTTTGGGCTTCTTCCGATATTTGTATAGCTAATTCCCTTGTGGGACTTATAATAACCCCCTGGATACCGCTATTATTAGACTGCATCAGATTCATCATAGGCAGAAGGAAAGCTAAAGTTTTTCCTGTTCCTGTAGGTGCTTCTGCTATTATATCTTTTTTATCTAGTATTGCCTCTATGCTCATCTCCTGTATGGGAGTAGGAGTTTTGATTCCGTTTTTTTTCAGAGAATCCACAAATTCCCTCTTTATTCCTAAATCTTTAAATGTATACATAATTAATTCTTCACCTCATTTTTTATTTTACTCTAAATTATATCATAAAAATTCCCTCTTTATGGAAGAAAAGAAAATTTGTTTACATAAATGAAAAATAATTAATGTAGAAGGATACAAATTTAAATGGTAATATAGAAGTAAATATATTTAACGGAGGTAAGATTATGGATAACACCTATTCTTCAAACCCCTATAAAAAAAATCTTGGTTTTACCATGATAGAACTATTGATAGTAATAGGAATAATAGGATTATTAGCTACTACCCTTGTACCAAAGCTCAGAAAAGAACTGGCCAAAGGCAAGGTCGCAAAGGTACAGCATAAGTTAGGTTTAATTAGGTCAAAACTCTCCATCGACAGCAACTTTACCGATGAATTTCCTAACCTGGGTTCCAACGATGTGAATTTACTGAATCAATTTGACATTCATCCTACTGAAGCATTTTCAGATAATAATGGTTCTCATGGTGATACAGATAGAGTTGTTGGAATAAGAGATAATACAGGAGGATGGTTTTATAATCGAACTAAGGGTGAAATCTATGCCAACCTTCCTAACGGGGCATATACCTACGACAAAGTATATGAAATCTGGAAAGAAGAAGGTTTTGTAACCTTAGAGGATCTTCAAAATTTAGAGGATGTAGGAGATACTGCAGCTATGGCAGTTGATGACGATGGAAAATATATAAATAATCCAAGTTTTGAAACACTTCCTAGATCTGTTAATACGTGGAGTCTTTTTAATGAAGACGAGATTGAACATTGGCAGACTACTGCTACAGATAAAAAAATAGAAGTATGGAAAGACGGCTTTCAAGGAGTAAATGCTGTGGATGGAGATTATTTTCTAGAATTAAATGCAAACCAGGTTGCTTCTTTATATCAGGATGTTGTTACCATCCCTGGGACTACTTTAGTGTGGTCTGTCAGCCATAGGGGAAGAACGGGAACAGATACTGCTTCATTAAGTGTAGGCGGTCCTGACAGTAATCTAGATATCCAGGAAACTATGACAACTGGAAATAGCGGATGGGTAACCTATACTCAGGAGTACGTAGTTCCTGAAGGACAAACAGTTACCAGATTCTCTTTGGATTCTATTGACTCAGCAAGCAGCAGCCTGTCGGTAGGAAATCTAATCGATAATTTTACTGTAAAAGTTAAACTGGATAATTAAAAAAAATTCTCATAGATATATCTATGAGAATTTTTTTATTCATCTATTTCTTTGTCAGGACTCTTATAAAATAACTCTCCGTCTGTATCTATTAAAAAATTAGGAGTATTCACAGTAATAAATTTAACCGTCTTATTGGTATTATTTATCCAGTTATGGGGAGATGATGTTAAATAATGTGCAGTATACTCTGGATATAGATCCGTTTTTACTCCGTCTACTACAAGGGTAAGTATACCTTCCAATACATATATAAACTCCTCTCCCTCATGTTCATGTTCTCTTTCTAAAGCAGAACTTTTCTGTCCCGGTAAAAGCTCAATGAGCCTTGGAAGCAGTTGTTTATCCTCTATTACTTTGGAAAGATAATATTGAATAGAGTTACCTCTGGCAATTGGTGAAACTCTTCTTTCATAAGATTTCATTACATAACTTTTTTCATTTGTTGCATGAGTAAAAAAGAAACTTATATCAACGTCAAATATCTTCGATAATTTTTCCAGATCATCAATTGCAACACTGGTCATTCCTCTCTCCAATTGTGATAAAAATCCTACCGAAAGATCTGAAAGTAAACTTAATTCTTTTAATGTCATTTTTCTTTTAGTTCTTAATTTTTTTATACGATTCCCTACAGTTTTGTTCATAGTAACTCCTTTTGTTCGATTTCCCTCTTCACATTCTAACACACTATCAATATAAAGCAAATATAGTAAACAAATAAAATATATTTATCCTATAAAAAGTTTGTAATTACTTCAAGATGTAATATAATAAATAATAAAATAAAATTTTACATAGGAGATTATTACATGAATAAAAAAATTGGATTTATAGGTTGTGGAAATATGGGAGAAGCAATGTTAAAAGGAATTATAGATTCTTTTGACAATGCTGAAAATATCTATGTCTTTGAAAAAAACGAGGACAGACAAAGAGATTTAAAGAAGAAATACGGAATAAATACTTCTCCAACTCCTCTTGAATTAGTGAGTTCTAGTGAGATGATCTTAGTAGCGGTTAAGCCTGATATTTTCCCCTTGGTTATGGAGGAGATAAAGTCTGCCATAAATGATTCTAAGGTGATCATATCTATCGCTGCAGGAGTAACCATTGCTGCAATTGAGGAGAGATTGGGAGATAAAGCTAAGGTTATCCGTACAATGCCAAATACACCTGCCTTTGTAGGTATGGGGATGACTTCTATGAGTCCAAATAGAAATGTAACACCTGAAGAAGCTTCCATAGCTAAGCAGATCTTAGAGGGATTTGGAGAGGTGGAGCAGGTTCCTGAAACTCTTATCCACAGTGTAATAGGTATAAGTGGTTCTGCCCCTGCCTATGTCTTTATGTTTATAGAAGCCATGGCAGATGCTGCTGTTTTAACAGGTATGCCGAGAAATAAAGCATATAAATTTGCCTCCCAGGCAGTAATGGGATCCGCTAAGATGGTCTTAGAAACCGGTATACATCCTGGAGCCCTAAAAGATATGGTATGCTCCCCTGGAGGAACAACTATTGAAGCTGTAGCAGAACTGGAAAAAACAGGATTTAGGTCCTCTGTGATTTCCGGAATGAAAAAGTGTATGGAAAAATCTGAAGAGATGAGCAAATAATATTTTATTATAGTTTATAGAAAAAGGAATAGGTCGCCCTATTCCTTTTTTATTTTTTTGATACTTTTATTATTTCAAAATCAAAATCCTTACTATTCACAAAAATTTAAAATTCTACAAGTATTCTTGTAGGAAGTGCATCTAATCCCTCTATCTTAGTTGGCAGACAATATACTTTAAACCCCTTTTCTGGGATCTTATCTAAGTTGCATAAATTTTCAATAGCATATTTCTTTGCTTTTCCCAACAATTTATCAATAGTACCATGATTTTTTCCTCTTCCAATACCAAGAGCATCTATACCAATCATATTGATATCTAATTCAGCTAATTTTTCTGTAAGATCTATGGATATTTCAGGATGATCAGCATATTTATCTTCCATTAAATATCTATCCCAATTGGTTTGAAAAAATATAAATTCTCCCCCTTCTACAAGAGATAGATCAATATCTCCAATTTCAACCGGTCTGTCGGTTATATGAGAAACATCATATTTAATCCCTTTTCCAATAAGTCTCTCCACTGGAATCTCTACTCCTACACCCATGACATCTATATGGGTTCCCATATTATGAGTAGCAATATTGTATTCAATAGTTTTATATTCTGATTTTGTTCCTTTATTGCAAATAATTTCTTTTACACTAAGAGCCGGAGATCCAGTTCTATATATTTTTCCTATTTTTGTTTCTTGAGTTATATCAACAAGCATAAACAACCTCCATTTAATAAAATATATTTCATATGATAACATAAGTTTTTAAGATAAAATACAAATAAAGATTAATTTTCTGCCTTTCCTCATCAAATATTTTTTTAGGTTTATAATAATCTAAGACTTCAAAAATAAAAGTAGTGGATTATAAACAGCAACCCACTACTTTTATTATGTGTATTAATCTATCTTTTGATATTTTGATCCAGAGCATATAGGACATAGATCTAAGGTTTCACCTTTTTCCATCTTTAATTCCAAACCGCATAATATACACATATATGTACCTTTTTCTACTTCATTTTCAAAATAATAAAATTCTTCCATAAAATCATCTCCTAAATTTTAAGTACGATATCTACAATCGAAATTTTTTTATTTAAACTTCCTTTTATAAGTTAAAATATTTTTCTAAAAAAATCGTATGCGATCTTTTTTTAGTGTATGTTATAAATTCTTTTTTGTCAATTTTTTTCTTTATATTTTTTGGTATTCTATTCTGTTTCTACCGTTATTTTTTGCTTTGTAGAGGAGGTTATCTACTCTTTCCAAGGATAGGTCTAAAGTATCCGCTTCCATATTTCTTATGACCCCCATACTAACCGTTACAACTACATCGTTTTTCCACGTCATCTCCTCTATTTTTTTTCTCAACCTTTCAGCTACTGTAATTCCTTCAGAAAAAGCCGTCCCAGGAAGTATAATTAAAAATTCTTCTCCTCCGTACCTTCCAAATTTATCTGTATCTTTTATATTATTTGATACTTTCTTACATACCTCCCTTAAAACTTCATCTCCAAATAGATGCCCGAATTTATCATTTAATCTCTTAAATTTATCTAAATCAAACATAATAATAGTATATTCTGATTCAAAGTTTTTTGCCCTTTGAATTTCTATCTCTATAAAACTTATAATAGCCCTTCTATTACATATATCCGTCAGTGGGTCTGTTTCAGATATATATTTTAATTCTACCTCTCTCTTAACTATTTCATAGTTCATATTTTTTATAGCTTCTTTAATAATCTTCAATTCACTTTTTTCTCCTATCATATCCGTTAATTTATCTATATTTTTGGTATAATTCCCATTGGAGATACTATTAACTATATAGGATAACCTGTCCAAAGACTTATCAAAAATTTTACCCAAGAGAAATAGTATAACTGTTATTACAATTATAACTATAAGTATTACCATAAATACAATATCCCTAAGTTTATAAAGAGATGCATTAAGATCTTTTTCAAAAACTACTCCTATTAAAACTGCATCTAGTTTTTTTAATTTATAGATATGGTATATTATAATTCCCTCTGGAGTATTTATTTTAATTTCATGACTTTTGAGGTTATCTAAGTCCATATTATCTATATATTTAAATTTTTCTTTATCCTTATCTGAGCCTATAAGCACCTTATTATTTTTATCTGCAATAAAAAAACTTCCATTTTCTCCAATTCTATACTCTGATATAGTTTTGGAGATTACAGAGAGATCCAAAAGAGCTGTCAATACCCCTGTTTTTTTGCCATTTTTCTCTATTTTTTTAGATATTGTAACAATAGGTTCCTTTGTTCCTGCATGTATAAAAACTTCAGACAGGTAGTAATCTGAAGAGTTTAATGCTCCTACATACCACGGTCTTATAGTAGGGTCATAATCAGAGGGGAGATTTTGATCTCCTGCGTTTCCATCAAAAAACATTTGTTTTTCAGCTGTTCCGTATGCTATAAATTTAACTGTATTTTCCAAGATAGATAATTCCCTCATATGATGAAGCATATGCTCAGTTCTTTCTTTATCGCTGCTGCTGCTGTGTATTTCTGTTAAGTAATTATCTTTATTTTGATAAACTCCTTCTAAATAAATAAGCATTTTTAGACTATTTGATATTTTTTCATCTAAGTGCTTTTCTATAGTCTGGCTTATGAATTCAAATTTTTCCTCTTCCAGTTCCTCTAATTTTTCTGAAAAAATAAAATATGTAACCATGGAAATTATTAATATGGGGATAATTGCCGTAAAAAAATTTACTATATATATATTCTTTTTTAAATTCATCTAATCACCTCAATATAAATATACATTATATATTTTCCTTTCCTCTATCAAATAATATTTAAAATTAAATATACTCACTTTAAGATTAAATTATTTTAATTTTAAGATTAAATTATTTTATCTTAATAGGATTATAGTTTGGTAAGGAGTAAATATAGTGTACTATGTAAAAATATTATTTTTTGCTATAAAATTAAATTTAGTAATAAAAAATAGAAATTAAATAACGAGGTGGAACTATGGAAAAAAGATTTGGTACATTTAATGGAGTTTTTCTCCCTACCTTTCTTACAATAATGGGTGTAATTTTTTATTTAAGATTTGGATGGATAGTAGGTAATGCAGGAATATTGGGAACCTTAGGTATTGTTATTTTGGCTCACGTCATTACTATCTCTACTGCTTTTTCAATGGCCAGTATCACTACAAATATGGAAGTAAAGGGAGGAGGAGCTTATTTTCTGATCTCAAGAAGTCTTGGTTTAGAAATAGGCGGAAGTATAGGGATCCCTCTATATTTATCTCAGGTAATATCAGTAGCCCTTTATATTTTAGGATTTATAGAGTCCGTTAAACTTATATTCCCAGATGTAAATACCCTTTTACTTTCTGTAGGTGTGACAGTTATAATAGGTATTATTTCTAGTATTGGGGCAGATCTTGCTGTCAAGATGCAATATGGTATCTTCTGTCTTATCCTCCTTTCATTGGGTACAATTGTTACTTCCGGCAGTTACAACTATGCTCCTACATCTCTTGGAACATATGTAGAAAGTGGTAATTTTTGGATGACATTTGCTGTTTTTTTCCCGGCAGTAACTGGGATATTAGCAGGGGTTAGTATGTCTGGAGATCTTACAAATCCTAGGGAAAATATCCCTAAAGGTACATTCTATGCTATTGGAGTTACATTTTTAATCTACACTCTACAGATATTTTGGTTTGGATTTAATATCCCGGTAGAGGAGCTTATCAGCAATAAATTGGTGCTCATGAGTAAGGTCAATTTTCCTATATTTATTATTGGTGGAATCTGGGCTGCCACCCTCTCTTCTGCTCTTGGAAGTATGATCACAGCACCAAGGACTATGCAGGCTCTGGCTAAAGATTCGGTTTTACCTTCATTTTTAGGCCGAGGAAGCGGTAAAGCTAACGAACCCCGAACAGCTACTTTTATAAGTTTTATCATAGCATTTATATTTATAATAATGGTTAATTTAAACTTTGTGGCTCCTATTATCACCATGTTTTTTCTGAATACCTATGGAGCTATAAATATGGTAGTGGCACTGGAAAAATTAGTTGGTAACCCAAGTTTCAGACCAACCTTTAAAACTCACTGGATAATATCTTTAATCGGTGCCTTGGGATCCTATGGAGTTATGTTTTTAATTAATTTTACAGCTACAGTTATATGTCTTGCCTTTACATTTATGATCTACCTCTATATCAGTAAAAAAAATATTACTCGAACATGGGGAGACCTTAGAGACGGGGTGTTAATATCTATCATCAGAACATGTCTTTTAAGATTAAGATTCAATGAAAAACAAGAAAAAAACTGGAAACCTGATATCATTGTGTTTTCAGGAAATCCAAAAAATAGAAGTAATTTAATTTATTTAGCCAATCATTTTTCCAAAGGACGTGGAGTAATTACCCTTGTAAGATTTATCTTTGGACATTTGGAAGATATGCAGGAAAAGATCAAAGAAGCCAAAGAAAAATTAGATTCTTATCTGAAAGAAAATAAAATTTTAGCTTTTTCCGAAGTAGTTGTAGGAGAAAATATGGTAGATACCTTCCTTGAAACCGTACAATCCAGTGGAATTGGTCGTCTAAAACCAAATACCATTCTTATGGGAATGTCCAGGGATAAGGAAAATATTAAACCCATTGTAGAATTTATGAGAAAAGTTAATTATTTGAATAAAAACATCTTAGTATTCTGCCAAAATGAAGATGTCAGTCTTTTCGAACAGAAAAAATCTATTGATATTTGGTGGAGAGGACTGGAAAATAACGGCAACCTTATGCTAAATATGGCTCACTTAATTTCCTTAAATGACGATTGGAAAGGGGCAAAGATAAGGCTTTTAAGTGTCGTCGATACCGAGGATAAAGTGATCTCTAGAAAAAATATTCTCAGTGAGATGCTTGTAACTTTAAGAGTTGATGCAGAAGTAGAAATCATAGTTTCTAAAAAAGATATCAATGGGACAATAAAAGAAAACTCATCTAAGGCAAGTCTGGTTTTAATAGGACTCAGCCTTCCTGAAAAAAATCAGGAGATCCCATACTACAATAAACTTATGGATATGAGTGAGGGACTTAATTCGGTTCTTTTTGTCAGAGGAAAGTTAAATTAAAGAGATATAAAAGTTATTTGATAAAATAAACTATCCGACATATCTAAAAAATTAATATAATTTTTAACTCTATTATATATATATTAAGAAGGTCTGAATTCTGTAGTTTACAGAATTCAGACCTTCTTTAATGGAAAATTCTAAAATCAATGATAATCTATTTAAACAACCATTTGATTTTCAACTTTATTCCACTCCTCAATTAGCCGATCTAACTTATTTTTGATCCTCACCAAAAATAAGAAGAGAAAGCACTCCAGATACCATGATCAGCTGATATATTTCAGGCAGCTTAATAGAAAATCTTTTCAAGTATTTTCCCTTCTAAAAAATCCAACAAAAGAGGAAGATAGGAAATAGATCGTATAAAATAAAATATATCTATGAAATCTTTGGCAACCTAAATTTAAAATAATTAGAACAAAAGACAGACCTTATCTAAAAGGATAATTTTATACACACATTTAATTCATTTGAGGAGAGGAAACTATGGAAAGATTTATATTAATGGGAGGATTTTTTTTTCTATTATTTATATTGGAAAGAATAATACCGCAGGTAAGTAAAGATATTGGTGGAAGAAGACACGATATAAATAATATGGGTCTTGGGGTGATAAATTTGTTTATTGGGAGATATTTTGCCCTCTTTACAGTTTATGCCCTGGCCAAATACCTTGAAAATATGGAAGCAGGAATTATTAATATGACCTCCTCAGATTCTAAATTTAAACTTATCTTAGGAGTCATATTTTTAGACTGTGTAAATTACTGGTGGCATCGGCTCCTCCACAGGGTCTCCTTTCTCATGAGATTTCATAATATTCACCATACAGACAGGCTCCTCAATGTCTCTTCTGCCCTGAGGTTTCATTTTTTTGAGGTACTCATGGGTCACCTCTTCAAACTGCCCTTTATACTTTTAATAGGGATACCTGTAGAAGCTCTTTTACTTTACGATATAATATTTAATGTGAATGTTTATTTCCACCACAGTAATATAAGGATCAACCGAAGCTTAGATATCTTTCTTTCAAAGATTATTGTGACACCATATCTCCATAGGATCCATCACTCTTTAAAATGGGAAGAGTCAAACTCCAACTTCTCATCCTTTCTTATCTTATGGGATAGAATTTTTGGAACATTTCTCCCCCAGAGAGATATATCTACACCTAAATATGGGATACCTGGATATGTCCAAGAGAAATATCAGCACTTTTCATATATGATAAAACAGCCTTTTATAGAAAAATAAGAAATAACCCCAAACAAAAGGGTGCTAAATTTATAGCACCCTTTTAAGGTCAATTTTAAATGAAAATCATAAATTTAATTACCCTAAAGAGGGATAAAACTTACTTTAAAGAATTTTTTTTATTGGAAAAATCTACCTTACTCTTTTCAAATATATCTCGAAAATGTTCATGTTTTTTTATAAAGACTTCAACTATTCTGGGATCAAAATGTTTACCGCTCTCGGAAATTATTATTTCCATAGATTTTTCATGGGTAAAAGCTTTTTTATAAACTCGTTCCTGCCGTAAGGCATCATACACATCTGACAATGCCACTATCCTGGCTTCTACGGGAATTTCTTCTCCTTTCAATCCTTTTCCATAACCTTTCCCATTCCACTTTTCATGATGATACCTAACTATATTTGATGCCACTGGACTTACATCCAAATCCTTTATAAGGTTATAACCGATTTCTATGTGAGTTTTCATGATCTCAAATTCTTCCTCAGTCAGTTTCCCCGGTTTTTTCAAAATAGCATCTGAAATTCCTATTTTTCCTATATCATGAAGGGAGGCATAAAGTCCTATTTCATTTACAAAAGAATTTGGTAATTTTAGCTCTTCAGCCAATAACTCCGAATATTGGTTTAATCGTTTTATGTGTGCACCGGTATCTTCATCATTATAACTATTTGCACTTTCCAGAGTTTCCACAAGACCGATCGTTATATTTTTTAATTTATTATATACTACTTTAAACCTTTTCAAATGAATGTATATTCCTAAAAATCCAAGGATTGAAACCAATAATATAATAATAGAAAATTTATAGTCCTTTGCAATTTCTGTATTTTTAGTAAAAAATTCTTTTTTATTAATTTTTATCCCATAAGAAAAATCATTATTAAAACCATTTATCATAAAAAATAGTATTTCATCTTTTTTAGGAACACCAAATCTCAAATCTATCTTATCTGGTAAGATTCCTGCTACTTTTATATTTGTCATATTATATTTTTTTAGGAACTGATCAATGTGTTGTACCCTACCGATTAAGATATCTGCACCTCCTTCAGTCTCAGCAGTCATAGCTCCCTTAATTGTTTCAAATTTTATCAGATTATCTTTTAAACCTTTGCTTAAAAGATATTTTTCAACAAGAGATCCTTCTACCACAGCTATCTTATAGAATTCCAAATCATCAAAGTATGGGATGTATCCTTTATCTTCTCTATTAAAAATTGATAACTGAGCTTGCATATACGGTTCTGTAGAAAGGTACTCTTCATCATTTAATTCTTTCCCATTTACCGACAATACAAAGGGATTAATATCAAACCCAGAAGATGAATCACTCTCTTCTAAAACTATTTTTAATCCCAATATTTTTTCTAATTTCATGAAAATAATTTACCAAAAACCCATTTTGATTTCCAAATTCATCTATATAATAAAGCTGAGGAAGCATTTTTGGTTTTGGTACAAAAACTTTTACAACTTTTTTCTCTTTCATATATTTTTTTATTTCCCCCGAAATCTTTATTTTATTTTTTGTATATTCTAAAGATTCCTCATAAAAGAATTTCATTGTTATATCAGCACGGCTTATTAATTTTTGAATCATAACTAATAACTGTTTATATTCTGATTTTCCCCCTATATAATAATCCGTTTCAAGGTCATTGGAAAGATAGTTTATTTTTGCTTCCATTTCTGGATTTTCAATTAAATACTTCAATCCATCCTGATAATCTTCGATATAAATATCTGCCTCTCCCGATAAAAGAGAATCCATAGCTTCCTTTCTGGTTGGTTTAACAATCAATTTTACTGATTCTCCATACTTTTTTAAAATTTTATTTTTTATTTGATCATCTTCCATGCAGACAATTGTTTTATCGGAATTATCTGTTTTAAAATCAATGGACGGATAATCATCTCTGGTTATCATAACCCCATCTAAATTCAATGATTTTTCAAGATAAACGTATTCTTTACTGTTTCTTTTGTAATCCTCTACCCCCATCACGATATCAGGGAAACCTGAGTCCACAGATCTTTCAAATTTTTCAGTTTCTTCATTAATCACCTGGAATTTTAGTCCTGTATTTTTTCCAGAAATTTAATAATTTCAGGAAAAACTCCCCTTCTTCGTCCGTTTGAATGATAATTCAATATTCCCCTGTTTTCATCCATATAAATAGTTATATTTTTACGTTGATTCAGCTTAATCCATTCCTTCTCCTCTTCAGTCAATTCAATTTTTAATGTATCCATCCCAAAGGATGAAATATAAAAAAAGAAAAAAATTGGCCATAAAATTTTATGCATATAAACCTCCAAATGCTTTTAGTAGTATCTAACAATTCCTATTTATTAAGTTAATCTTAAAACTCATACAGAATAATATTTAAATTAGGCAAAATAAAAAAGAGGCTACCTTGTATCACACAAATAGCATACCTCTAAAAAAGTTTTGGCAACTGGCTGTCATATCTAAATAATATAGACTTAGACCCTTTAGTTTTGCGTCACAGAATTTCTCCTGCTTTGCCTTTTTCAGAATTATTTTTAATCTCTTTAAACTTTGATTTTAATAATCTTAAAATCAAATTAAATATATATTATATATATTTATAATAAAAATCAAGGATAGAAGGATGAGAAATTTCAATAGTTTTTATTAAATACAAAAAACCAGAGATAGATATCTCTGGTTTTTTAGCTTTAATTTTCTTAAAATTTTATTCATGATTAATTTATTTTTCTAAAGATATTATTTCTATATTTCATTTTTTACAAGTTCAATTAACTCATCTAACTCTGGAAATCTTCCCACTTTTTTTTTAGAAAATAAAAGTTTATCTTCAAATCTAACTTCAAATACACCTCCAGATGAAGGGATAAGTTTAAATTCTAAAAAATAATTTTTATAGAACCCTACCAAGGCTCCAATAGCATCCACTGCCTTTTCTGAATATCCTCATGATGTACAAAACTCAATTGATAGTATAGGTTTCATATGTTACCTCCTTTATAATTATATTTTTATCATAACTGTATACCAGTAAGTTGAGTATTTTCCTTTATATTTGTAAAAATGAAAGGAAAATAACCCCAAATGTAGTATAAGGAAATATTAAGTTTTTATTTATATAATAATAATGACAATTTAAAATATTTATTAAAAAACATAGTAATTTTGAAGCAAATAGGGGGACGTATGAATAATAAAAATACTAAAATAGTAAAATGCTTAAAATGTAAAAAAAAATTTGAAACAGCTGTGGATTCTCTTGGAGTTCCATATAAGAAGATTTGCCCATTATGTAAGAAAAAAACGGCTCGTTATGCCAGGGGAATAAGCGGAGTAATATAATGTTTTTATTAAAATAGAAATAAAATCTTAAATGGAGGTATATTATGGTTTCAACTGAAAATATTTATGATAAAATTTATAGAGCTATGGAGACTTCAAATAAAAAAGGTCTTAAAATGGTCCTGAAGAAAAACATCCAGGGAGTTTTATTTATTAATATACCTAATATCGATCCTCCTTTAAGCTCTAACGAAAAAATTGATTATATCTATTACACACAAACTTATATTGATATTTTAATAAGGCATATTATATTAAAATATGGGAATAGAGAAAAAATTAAATTACGAAATTTTTATTCTAAAAGTCATAAAAAATTGTGGAATAGATATCCGGTATTTTAGATACTTAATTTTTCTATTGAAAAAAAATAAGTTAATAAACTATATATCCAGTAAAAATAATAATGTTTAAAGCAGGATAATTCATCCTGCTTTTTTAGTTAGTCCTTGATAATATAGGCTTTAATCTGAGTCATAAAAAAAATCATACTAAAAAAAAGGAATTTCGTCATAAAAAAAGAATATAGAATTGTAGTATAAATATATTCTAATTAAATTGAAACAATGCCAAGGTATTATTTTTTTTATTTAAGGAGGTTATTTATGGGTCAAGCTGTTGATTTTCTCAACTCAATAATCTGGAGTCCTGTACTGGTGTATCTACTTCTTGCAACAGGACTTTACTTCTCATTTGCAACACGGTTTATGCAGATACGCCATCTGAAAGAGATGATAAGACTACTTTTTGGTGGTCAAGAGTCTGAACAGGGTGTTTCTTCTTTCCAAGCATTTGCACTAGCTGTTTCAGGAAGAGTAGGAACAGGTAATATAGCTGGTGTTGCGACAGCCATTGCTCTCGGTGGTCCAGGGGCTTTATTTTGGATGTGGGTAATCGCATTTTTAGGTGCAGGTTCTGCCTTTATAGAATCAGCATTAGCTCAAATCTACAAGGTTGAAATTGACAATCAATATCGTGGTGGACCTTCATACTACATAGAAAAAGGTCTCGGTATAAAATGGTATGCTGTATTATTTGCAGTTTCTTCGGTAATTGCAATGGGATTTTTATTACCAGGTGTTCAGGCAAACAGTATAGCTAGTAGTGTAAATACTGCTTTTGGTCTCAGTCCATACATAACAGGTGCTATAATTGTGATTCTTTTAGGTATCATTATCTTTGGTGGAGTCCATCGTATGGGTAAAGCAGCTGAAATTCTTGTGCCATTCATGGCAGGTGCTTATATCCTCGTTGCACTTATTATAATAGTTATTAATATTGCACAGCTTCCGGCTGTTTTCATGTTAATTATAAAGAGTGCATTTGGAGTAAATGCAGCTTTTGGTGGAATTTTAGGAATGGCAATCTCATGGGGTGTAAAACGTGGTATTTATTCTAACGAAGCTGGTCAGGGTACTGGTCCTATGGCAGCCGGTGCAGCTGAGGTTTCTCATCCTGCTAAACAGGGATTAGTTCAAGCATTTTCAGTTTATATCGATACACTTTTCGTCTGTAGTGCAACAGGATTTATGATCCTCTTGACAGGTGCATATAATGTCCGTGATAAAGTAGGCGGTTTCATTGTTGAAAATATTCCAGGTGTTGAGTATGGTCCAGCCTATACACAGATGGCAGTGGATTCTTTTATGCCAGGTTTTGGTAGTAAATTTGTTGCTATTGCACTGTTCCTGTTTGCTTTTACAACTTTGATGGCTTATTACTACTATGCAGAGACCTGTATTGTTTATTTATTTAAAGGAGGACATCATCATAAGCTGGTAGTCAATTTAATGAGATTTGCACTACTCTGTGCAATTTACTATGGTGCAGTTAGAACGGCATCATTGGCTTGGGGGCTAGGAGATGTAGGAGTAGGGCTTATGGCTTGGTTAAATATTATTGCTATTATTCTTTTAAGAAAGCCGGCACTCCAGAGTCTTAAAGACTATGAGGAACAAAAATCTCAAGGTTTAGATCCTCAATATGATTCTATAAAAATGGGAGTAAAAAATGCAGAATTTTGGGAAGGTGGATATAAACATCATCCAGATTATAAGAAACATCATCATAACATTTAAATTTTAAATAGTTAATCAAGAATAAAAAAAGACAGCCTCTGGTTATTTATAACTAGAGGCTGTCTTTTTTTTAATAAAGTTCTTCCTTGTATATATCTACATAAGTAAGATAAATTCTCAGGTCTAATTCTACCTCACCACAATTATCTTCCATAGATTGACACAATCTATAAAAAGCCTTATCATGATTTTTTTCCTTTAAATGAGCTAATTCATGGACCACTATATGTTCTAAAAACTCTAACGGCATTTTTTTAAACTTAGAAGCTATCTTTATTTCATTTTTTACCTTTGTTTTTTTCCCTTGTTTCCTGGGAATATATGAATGGAGACCCAAAGCTTGATTTTCTAATATTATCTTTCCATCATAAACTACCTTTGACAGAGGCTGACTTTTTCTTAAAAAATTATTTTTTATCTCCATAGTATATTCATATAGTTGTTTATCTGTATCTATTCTATGAGCTTTGGGATATTTATTTTTGATATAAACTCCTAATTTCTCTTTTTTTATTAATTGTTCTACCTGTTGCAGGATATTTTCTGAATACCCATTTAAATATTTAAATTCCATTTTTATCCCTTCTTAAACTTTTCTATGTATTTATTAACCTAATACTTCCTTCATCATAACTATAGCTATGCCTAAAAGCACCTCAAAATCTGCAATATTAAATACAGGCCATCCCTTGAGATTAAAGTATATAAAATCAGTTATATACCCTCTCTGTAATCTTCCTATAAAATTCCCTAACCCGCCTGCTAATATCAGAGAATAAGCTAAATAATTGTCTATATCGATGTATAGGAGGTAGCCTAAATAGGTAAATAGAAATAAATTTATAATTATTATTAATTTTTTTTTACCTGACAATCTATTAAATGCTATCCCATAATTTCTCACATATATCAATTGTATCTTCCCGCCAAACAGATGTTTAGAGATCTTTAGATTCTTTTCAGCCCATTTCTTAGTCCATAGGTCCAGGGTTAAAAAAATTATTATTACCCCTAAGACAAAGAACCACTCTCTATTCAAATTCATACCTGTCATATTGGTACAGTTTATTATATTCAATAGTAGCTAGAAGTCTGCTGATATAGATCTCCTCCATCTCGCTGTATTTGTCTAGTTTGGGAACTAAAATCTTATAGTCATCTGTCACCTGGAGTTTTTCACGGAATTCACTATAGGCTTTATGCCTAGCCAACAATTTCATATAATCAGCCATAGATTCTTTTAATGTAGGATAGCTCCTTAAGTACACCTGTTTATTTACCCTGGCTTCTCCAGCTTTTATCCTAGGTTCAGTAGGATCTACCGACCATACACCAAATATATTATTTGCTTTTTCAAAAAATCTAGAGGTCCCCCAGCCACTTTCTAAAATAGCTTGAGAAAGAAGGATTGAAATAGGAACAGGTTTTAATTTATGATATAAAACTTCTATATCTTTTTCCTTAACCCTGTACTTAGCATACATCTTTGAAAGGTATTCTTCATCTCTGTCTCTCTTGCCTTCCATAATTAATTTTAAGCTCTCTCTGGTCTCTTCGATCTCTTCTACCACAATCATTGCCGTAGGTACCATAATTTCAAAGAATTTTTGCTTCTTATTAGGAACATTTAAACCCCTCAAAGATACATTATCCATGCTATAAACCACTCTGGGAACTAACTTCTCCCCTGGAATTGGCTGAACATCAGATAGATGAAGTAAATCAATCTCCTTATACGTCCCTTTCACCATTTTTTTAATTTCTAATCTAATTTTGACATTTCGCTCTGCCGCTATTTTTTCTTCTTCTTTTTTATCTTTTTTTCCCTGGACTTTTTTTAATTCAGTACTTTTCTTAACTACTCTATCCTCTAATTGAGAAAAATTAATAATTACAACAACTAGATAAAGTAAAAATAATTTAATCCCCATAGCTACCTCCTTTGAAATATTATAATATTCTTATGATTATATTTTATGATATTTAAGTTATGTTTCCTGCTTATAACCTCAAAAGTTTTTTTATTATAAAATACAACATGGGTAGGATCTTGAATATACCACCATTTTTTAAACTCCTCATCAGTAGGAGGAGAGACAGCAGTCATGAGGATTAATTTACCATTTTTTTTCAAAATAGACAGTAAAGTTTCTAAAGTTTCTGTAGGGTTATATATGTGTTCAAAGACCTCTGTAGAGATAACCACATCATACACTTTATCCAGATAACCTTTTTTATTGTAGAAAAATTTATCATATATGTCGACCCTGTATCCACTCTCTTCCATCACGTCAGCCAATACCGGCTGAGGCCCTGAACCATAGTCTAATATAGTATTTTCTCTATCTAGATCATCTTCTATATAGTTTATAAATTTTTTAAAATAAGCCCTGTATGATGGATCTGAAATCTCATTGTTATGGACCTCATACCTTTTACCTTCATCTTTAGGGGTTAAAATATGAGCCTTGTCTATAAAAATAAATTCACACTCTTTACACCTATAGTATTTTTTTAATCCGGCTTTATTTTCTACCTCAATAAGGTGGAGGTCTTCATTTTCACATATATTACACTTCATAACTTTAAAATACTCCTTTGTGCAGGTTATAAGGAACATATTCTCCTACCCCTGTTTTAATACT
This sequence comes from Fusobacteria bacterium ZRK30, assembly GCA_024628785.1. Taxonomy (NCBI): domain Bacteria; kingdom Fusobacteriati; phylum Fusobacteriota; species Fusobacteria bacterium ZRK30. Next base: position 1,551,659 of record CP102405.1, on the reverse strand, counting down.
CTCTAATACTTTTCTCATCTCAAAGTCTGACTCTAAGACAAAGTCTAACCTTACTTCAGCTAATCCTAAATCTTTTAATTTATCGATCCTGGAGATTACATTCATAGGTTTTTCTAAGAAAACCTGTGTATTACCTAATTTATTGGTATAAAGCTTAAAGTTATCTTCTTTTTCATTGATTAAACTATCTGCTTCTACATTAAGATTTTCTATATACATCCCTGTAAGGTGACCGTATACCATCATCCCGCACTTACTTAATTCTAGTGTACTTAAATAATCTAAATCAAACTCAGGTGACAGATAGATAACTCCTACATTTTTCATCTTTGAAAATTCTTCTATAGATCTGCTGTTAGCTATATTAAAGTTGTAATCTACAGATACCGTATCATTTTCATTTTGAATTAACTGGTATAGGTTAGAGGCTAATCTAGATTTTGTATCGATCCTATCTAAGTTGGATTCTTTAGCTACTTCAGGTCCTCTATAATAGATCTTTTTAATTCCAAATTCCTTGGCTACTTTAAATTGCTCCTTGTTTACAACAGATACAGCAACTGTAGTTTTATAGTCATTCTCTCTTATTGTAGGTGTAAATCCAACAACTTCATAGGTGTCTAAAGTTCTCCTAGTAGTTGCTAAATACTCACTTTCAAATTTTTCGATAGCTTGTCTCTTTATATCCTTTAAAGTTTTTAATGAAACAAAGGCTTTTCCATCATATTCAATATCAAGAGTGGATAGTTTTAATGTAGAATTACCCATCTCTCCTAATTTTTCAAATATAGTTTCATTGTCTAAAGGCCTTTTTTTAGCTTCTTCCAGTATATCACCTACGATAGATAGAGTTACTCCATTTGCATAGATATCAAATCTAATAGGTTCTCCTACCTGGGCAAAAAACTTTCCACCGATAGGCATTCTACCCTTTGCAGTTTTTAGTGTAGATTCAATACTGTCATTTAACGCTTTATCAAATGTTTTATAGATAAATTTAGTTCCCTTTGGTGGATATATACTGATAAGATCTAACCTTTTAGCTTCTTTTACCTTTTTACCCATGATAATGATCTGGTTTAGGTACTCTCCCTTTAAGATATTCATATCTTTATCCAAATAAGCTATCCCGTCTCCTAAGATAACAGTGGTATTTAATTTTAATATCCTTCCTCTGACATCACCGATACTGTATCCATAATTAGAAGCATATTTACTATTCATTAATTTATCACTGTCATTTTTGTAAAAATATCCCTTTGAGTAACCTCTATTGAATATCTTTTCAGGATGATGATTCTCATTCTTGTCTTCTAAAATATCACTATATTTTCCTACCATCTCATAGACATAGTTAGGAGATTTCATTCTTCCCTCTATTTTAATTGCATTTATTCCTGCAGCTTTTAATTTTTCAATCTCAGCTTTATCCAACATCTGGTCTTTTGGACTCAGAAGATATCCACTTTCTTTTTTACTAGTTGTATATTTTTTTCTACAGACTTGAGCACACATTCCTCTGTTACCACTTCTACTTCCTATAAAACTACTGATATAGCAATTTCCAGAATAAGATATACATAGAGCTCCAGATACAAATATCTCTAACTCAATCTTTGTCTTTTTTCTGATAGTTTTAATCTCTTCAAAACTAAGTTCACGTGATAAAACTACCCTTTTAAATCCTAAATTATAAAGGTAGTTAGCTTCAACATGGTTAGCTACAGTCATCTGAGTACTACCATGGATCTCCAACTCTTTAAAATTCTCCTTTAAATATCTAAAAACACCTAAATCCTGTACAATTACAGCATCTAATCCATGTTCATAAAGTGTAGATAGGTTCATATATAAAGAATCTAACTCACTGTCTTTCATAATTGTATTTAATGTCAGTAATACTCTTACTCCTCTTAAATGTGCATAATCGATAGCATCTTTTAATTCATTGATTGTAAAATTGATAGCCGATCTTCTGGCTCCAAAACCTTTCAGTCCTAGATAAACCTCGTCTGCACCACCTTTTATGGCTGCCTTCATTCTCTCTATATCCCCTGCAGGAGCAATTATTTTCATCTTTCCACCTCTATTTTCAAATTTTTATTTACCTAATATAGTACTATATTTTATAGGTTTTATCAAGAATTAAAACCTTTATTTAACTCTAACTCAATGGGGCTTTAAAATTAAATCCTCATAGATAAAATTTATGCTATAATATTTTATAACAAATAAACTTAAATTTTGAGAGGATGAAGATTAATGAAAATAGGAAAACTTACTGCTTCACAATTAAAAGAAGTAATATTTAACAATATAAAGAAGAAAAGAAAGGAATTTTTAAATTCACCGGGAATAGGAGATGACTGTGCTGCCATAGATCTAGGAGAAAAAGTCTGTTATGTAAGCAGTGACCCCATCACCGGTGCAGTTTCTGAGATAGGAAAATTAGCTGTAAATATAACCTGTAATGATCTTGCCACTACAGGTGTTGAACCTATGGGTATCATGGTTACCATATTGGCTCCTCCATCTACCAGTGTGGAAGACCTGCAGAATATCATGGTGGATATGGAATCTGAATGTACCGTATTAAATATTGATATCTTAGGAGGACATACAGAGATTACCGATGCTGTAAATAAGATCATTATATCTGTAACAGGTCTGGGGTTTGGGACTAAAGATCACTATGAAGATAAAAAAGAAATTTTAGAGGGAGATATAGTATTGCTCACTAAAGGTACAGGTATAGAGGGGACGGCGATCATAACCTATGAAAAGGAAGAGGAACTAAAAAGCATCTTATCTCACAGTGAAATCAACTCTGGAAAATCTATGATGAACCTGACCAGTGTAGTCAAAGAAGGTCTGTTGTCTTCAGAACTTTGTAAAGGGATGCATGACGTTACTGAAGGTGGGATATTAGGGGCCGTCTGGGAGGTTGCAGAACTTTCAAAACTGGGAGTTACTATCTATCGTGACCAATTAAATGTTTCTGAAGTTACCGACAAGATCTGCGCTCATTATAAGATCGATCCATTGAAATTAATTTCCAGCGGGTCAATGCTTATAGTTGTATCTCCTCAAAATAAGGATCTACTATTGGATAAATTAATATCAGATGATATCCCTACTTTTGAAATTGGGTATTTCACAAAAAATATCGAGGAAAAATATATATATGACTCTAAAAGTCAAAGATCAGATATATCTGAACCAGAAAGTGATGAACTCTATAAAGTGGTATAAAATATAAGTTTTTAGGAGGTAGTTAGATGAAGGTATCTATATTAAAAAAAGTAGTTGAATTGAGAAAAAATGGTGAAAAATTAAAAGCTTTGGAAATTATAAAAAACTATCTGAAAGAAGATCCCACAGATCCTATAGCTAACTATCAATGTGCATGGTGCTATGATACACTAGAGCAGGAGCAAGATGCTATTCCTTATTACCTTAAAGCTATCGAAAATGGACTTTCCAGTGAAAATCTAGAAGGTGCTTATCTAGGTCTCGGAAGTACCTATCGTTCCATAGGAGAGTATAAGAAATCAGAAGAAATTTTTAAAAGGGCCATGAATGAATTTTCAGATAATAAAGACTTTCAAGTCTTCTATTCTATGACCCTTTATAACCTGGGTAATCATAAAAAATCTATGGAGATACTCCTAAAAATTATAAGTGAAACTTCAAATGATACTAAGATTAAAAGTTATAAAGATGCTATTTTATTTTACTCCGATAAATTAGATCAAATATTTTAACAAAGTACAAAAAAAAATAAAAGTGGGTTTCTCTTAGAGAAACCCACTTTTTATTATCTAGGGAATTATACCTCTCTAAATGCAACATCACGTTGCTTTTTTATTAACTAATAATTTTACCATCTATCATAACTAAAATTGGATCTTGAATAGTTATAAAAGGTTTTTCTTTCCATACAACCAGGTCTGCATCTTTCCCCTCTTCTATGGAACCAATTCTTTTTTCTACTCCCATCATACGAGCCGGGTTTATAGTTACAGCTTCTAACCCCTTTTTAAAGGTCAGCCCCTTAGAAATAGCTAACCCTACACAAATTGGCAGATATTGCAGTGGTATTACAGGAGCATCTGTTATTATGGATATATCCTGATTCTTAGCTAATTTAACTAAATTTTCAAATCCTTTTCCCTTTAACTCCATCTTCCCTCTAGCTCCTAAACTAGGCCCTACTATCAGGTTTCTTTTTTTAGTATGAATATAATCCAGTATATCTGCCCCACAGGTCACATGATCCAGTGTATATAACAGGTCAAATTCCTCCATAACCCTTATGGCAGAGACAATATCATCAGCCCTGTGAACATGAATTTTCAAGGGTATTTCTTTATTCATTACGGGTTTCATCGCTTCTAATTGATGGTCATATTTAGCCTCTTTATCTAAATTGTACTCTTTAGAAAGTCTCAAAAATTCTCTTAATCTACTTATAAGACCCATCCTAGTCATGTTGTGGACTCTCTTTGGATTCTCTCCTAAAGCAGCTTTCATTGCAATATATGGATTAACTAATATATCGTCTATTGTATCTCCAAAGGTTTTTATACAGGCATATTGGCCAGCTATCAAGTTAGCTGATCCAGGTCCGCTTCCACAAGCTGTTATACCGGCTGATCTCGCCTCTACAAATGTTACATCCTGAGGATTTATTGCATCTATTGCTCTTACTTCCGGGGTTATAAGGTTACTCCTCTCATTGTGATCAGCATAAAAAACACCAGCCGAATCTGTTTTTAATCCTAAATGTGTATGGCAGTCTACTAGGCCAGGTGTCAGATAGTTCCCCTCTACATCTATTACTTCTTCCCCTTCTAATGGAACGATCATTTCCTTACTTATAGTTTCAATCTTACCATCTGCTATTCGGATAAAATATATTCCTTCATCTATACCATGGCTTAAAATTCTTGCTTTTGTCAAAATCAATACTATCAACTCCTACAATTTTATTTTCCCCATTATACACTAAAAGTCTAGAAATTAGTTATAATTCCTAGACTTTTATTTTTTAGATATAATTATCTGATTATTTTTTTAATATTCTAATAGAGTTAAATATAGTCAGGATAGCCACTCCTACATCAGCAAAGATAGCTTCCCACATGGTAGCTTCTCCCATGACTCCTAATCCCATAACTACCAGCTTTATAACTAAGACTAATATAATATTTTGTGTAACTATTTTTCTAGTGACTTTTGCAACACCTATTCCATCAACTATCTTTGTGAGTTCATCAGTCATTATAACTACATCAGCAGCTTCAATTGCAGCATCACTACCTATTCCTCCCATAGCCATTCCAACGTCAGCACGGGCTAATACAGGAGCATCATTTATCCCATCTCCTACAAAGATTACATTTCCATCGACTTCACTCTGAATTTCTTCAAAAATATTTACCTTTTGATCAGGTAGTAGGCCTCCATAGACCTTATCTATTCCTACTTTATCGCCAATATTAGCCGCCACAGATTTGTTGTCTCCAGTTAACATATACGTTTTTATTCCCATTTTTTTTATAGATGATATTGCTTTTTCTGAGTCAGCCTTCAATTCATCAGAAATTACAAGGTAACCCTCAAATTCATTTTCAACAGCTACATAAACGATAGTTCCTATTTTATCTACCTTAGGACATTTTATATTATTACTTTCCATCAGTTTATAGTTTCCTAATAATATTTTTTTACTCTCTAAAACTAAACTTACTCCCTGCCCTTCAATTTCCTTATAATCTTTTACCTTTTCTATATGAATCTCTTTGCCATATGATTCCACTATACTTTTAGCTATTGGATGGTTTGAATACGCCTCTCCATGAGCTGATATATATATAAGTTCATCCTCTGACATCTTATCTGTAAATACTTCGGTTACTTTGAAATTCCCTTTTGTGATAGTTCCAGTTTTATCAAATACCACAGCTCCAACTTTATATAGTGCTTCCAGATGATTTCCACCTTTGATCAAGATACCTTTTTTAGATGCTGCTCCTATCCCACTGAAGAATCCAAGTGGTATCGATACTACCAATGCACATGGACACGATATAACTAAAAATATCAATGCTCTATACAACCATGTATTGAAATCTCCTACAAATAGCGGTGGGATTACAGCTGTCAGAGTAGCCACAACTACCACTGCCGGAGTATAATATTTGGCAAATTTAGTTATAAATTTTTCAGTATCAGCTTTCTTATTACTTGCATTCTCTACTAATTCCAATATTTTATTTACAGTAGAATGATAAAAATCTTTATCTACTTTAACTTCTATTACCCCATTCCTATTGATACTTCCACTTAGAACTGTATCTCCAGATTTAACATCTAGAGGAAGAGATTCACCGGTTAATGCAGAGGTGTCTAGAGCAGCGTTACCTTTTATAACAACTCCGTCTAGCGGTATCTTTTCACCTGGTTTAACGACAATTATTGTCCCGACTTTTACACTTTCAGGTTTGACTTTTTTTAGTTCATTACCGATTTTTATATTTGCAAAGTCTGGCCTTATATCCATCAAACCTTCAATAGATTTTCTTGAATTATTTACTGCTCTACCCTGGAAATATTCTCCTACCTGATAAAAAATCATAACAGCAACTGCTTCAGAGTATTCCCCAATGAAAAATGCACCAAAGGTTGCAATAGTCATCAAGAAATTTTCATCAAATACATTTCCACGAGCTATATTTTTAAATGATTTTAAAACTACATTCCCACCAGAAACTATATAAGCAAGGATAAGTACACCTATTTTAAGTTTAGTATTTTCTATCCCAAAAGTCCCTAGAAAAAATAAAAATAATGCAATAGCTACTCCTATCTCTTCCTTATAAGACCTCCCTTGCTTTGACCTAACAATTTTTTCAGGTTCTACATACTCCTCAGTGATATCTTCTTCTATCTCAAGAATGGTTGTTCCCGGCTCGATCTTATCGGCTAAAACTCTGATTTCTTCTAAGAATTCATCTCTTTCTCCAGCAAATTCAACCACTAGAGTTTTTTTCATGAAGTTTAATGTAGCCTCCAAGACTTGAGGAAGTTCATTTATGGCATCTTCTACCTTAGATGCACATCCGCCACAGTGAAGATGTTCTACGTTATAGGTAACTTTTGTATTTTTCTTAGCCAAAGTTTCTTCGATTATTGTTCCAGGTTCTAAATTATCTGCTAATTTATTTAACTCATCCAAAAGATTTTCTTTTATCTCCTTTAATTCAATAAGTAAAGTTTTTTTCATAAAATTTAAGCTGGCATTTTCTACATACGACAGTGAATTGACTGCATTTTCGATCTTAGCAGCACAGCCACCGCAATGTAGATTTTTTACATTGTATATAACTTCTCTTTTCATAGTATTCTCCTTTTAAATATATGATGTATGAATATCTACTCATATATTACCTTAAAGTTATATGAATGTCAACTCATATATGAAGAAAAATTATAAAAAAACTGAACCTCATTTAGGAGTTCAGTTTTTCTTTTGATATCTTTAATTTTTAAGGTTGCCTACAGCTGCCTCTATTTTTTTTAGTATTTCATTTAAATCACTCTTTATCTCACTGCTTGTAAATCGAAGGCTGGTTATTCCTATAGACTGGAAATATTCTTCCCTTGTTTTTTCATATTTGATGGTGTGTTTATCATTATCAATCTCTATAATAAACTCTATTTCCGGACAGTAAAAGTTAGCAGTATACTTCCCTATCTCAGTTTGTTTTTTAAATTTTAGATTATATAATTTTCTGTCCTTTATATAGTTCCATATTTGTTTCTCTTCAGCAGTCAGATCTTTTTTTATCCTATTTTTTGTTGACTTTGATTTTTTCAGATTAAAAATTTCCATCTTATCACTCCTACTTTCTATATTTTACCGCTAGACCTTTTAAGAAAGTTCTTAAGAATTTATCTAAACATTCCTTATAGTTTTTCTGCCCTTTTTTTCTAAATAATGCAGTTACATCTGAGTTTGAAATATAGATGTCTGCTAACTCCCATACTGCTACCATATCTTCAGTTTTTAAGTTTAAAGCTATCTTTATCTTTCTAAGAATTTGGTTGTTGATATTATTAGAGGTCATTACCTCTGGCTTTCTTGGAGTTTGCCCAGGTTTTACTTCTTGTCTCCCTCTTCTTTGCACTATTACACCATCAAAGAACATTCCCAGTAATTTATTGTTACACTTTACAAAACCTTCTTCCTCGTCTTTTTTTAAAAGGTTAAGAACTCCCTCTTTATCCACTATATGTCCTGACTCTTTAAATGCAAGGATCACCTCTTTATCACTCATATCCAAAGCGTATCTAAATCTACGTAGTACATCGTTATTATTCATAAAATCCTCCTGATTTTCCTCTGATTTTTTATTATCACTAAGGTTAATTTTACCATAGATACAATAAATATGAAAATATTATTTTTTACAGGTTAGGAGATCATGAATAAAGGAAACTTTTTATTTTTGCCAATAAATAGTTAAGACAATTAAAATTACTAGAATTTTAAAATGGGGTGGGAACTATGAATAAAGTTATTTATAATCAGAGCGATATTGAAAATAAAAATATTAAATTGGAAATTAATATGAAATTAAGGGATGTTCGTCTCCTTTCCAGATATTTAGAGGATGAACTGATTGTGGGAATTGGAAGTATCCTCAGTCAATTGGAAGATTCTAAAGGTGGGGAAGAAACTCTGGAACATGAGCAGATGACAGCTTTTTATAACGGTGTTTATGATATCTTTAACGAAATGTCCGAAATAGTTTACAGGGGGATGGTTGAAAAAGAAAAAAGTATAATTGATGAACTTAAACAGCAGGGAATTTCAGTGGAAGGAGTCAGTGCAATTTTGGCCAAAGAACCAAATGATGAAGAGAGAATTGCAAATATATATGAAGCTGTAGATGATTTAGAGTTTGAGAAAAGGGAAGCTGAACACCTAAAAAAACTACTTTCTCCTATCACCCAAAAAATTATGGAAAAATTAGAATCCGATATAAGCAGCCTCTATATGCCCTTAGTTATAAAGTTTGTCTCCTTCCTCAGTGATACCACAAGAAGCTATGCTAAACCTATAAATCAGGCAATTTTTTCAGAGAGTGCACTGGAAGAACTCCTAGATTTAGATCTGGGGGCTTTGAATGTGTTTCTGACTAAACTTACTAAGATAAGGGTTAAAGTAGGAGATGTGGAAGGGTTTATCATAGATGATTTTACAATCTATAACAACACAACTCTCATAGTTCATTATCCTATATTTATTACCAATCCAAAAGAATTTCAGAAACAATTTTCCACTTTGAACTCCAAAGATTTAGAAGTGAGTTTTGAAGCATAAGGAAATTAAAAAGCAGGGATTATCCCTGCTTTTTTTTACTAAAATTTTATTCTTCTTATTATTTCTTCAGCAATTTCTTTTGGATTTTTCCCATCTGTATATACAATAGCTTTAACTAATTTCTTATTTGATAGATTATTAATAAATAAGCTATTATGTTCAAACTGAGTTCTTTCAAATAATACTTGTAAGCATCTTTCTTTATCTTCTGAAGGCAGTAATAAAATCACATTTGGATAAGGTTCTAAAACGTTTCTCACTTCTTTAAATAGTTTTTCGTCCTCATATACTGATTGTCCTGCACCAAAGTCATGTATATGACCAGAGTAAAGTTCTAGAACCCGCTTCAAAAGGCTTCCAGTATCTATAAATCCCTAGAAAACCTTCCCTTTTCATAATTTCATATGCTAGTTCAAAATCATATCCAGATCCTTTATATATTTTCCATCTTATGTCATCCAAACTGGCTTGTGGAATATCCAATTTTTCCGACAATAATTTTCCTATTGTTGATTTCCCAGCACCTACTGGTCCAATTAAAATAATATCTTTTTTCATATTATCATCCTTTCTTAACTTACTTTTTGAAGTTTTAACGCTAAAGTTTTGTTTTTAAGAGACTTTAGGTTTAATTATATCATTTTTATTAATCAATTTATAAATTTCTGAAAATTTATCTATAGTTGCCCAAGGTATTATATCAGTCGTATTTTTTTTCCCATTAGTTAACCAAATTCCTTTAAACCCAAGTATTTGTGCGGGATTAATGTCCGCTTCTAAACTATCTCCTACCATAATTATATCTTTAATGTGACCTCTATAATCACGGATAGCTTCTTTAAAAAGAAGTAGATTTGGCTTTCTAATTTTTCTACTATAACTGAATATATATTCATCTATAAACTCATCCAGATTATGTTTCTTAAAGACATCTTTATAAATATCATCTTGTAAAATACAGTTTGAAATCACTTTTATAGTATAACCTTCTCTCTTTAAATATTTTAAAAGATCTAAGGAGCCCTTACCGGAAACTGCATCTTCAATATATTGACTATAAAATACTTCCATGCATTCAAAATAATTAATCTCAGTGTCATTAAATCCATTTAATTCTATAACGTCTTTTAAATATTTATTAAAATCAAGTTCGATTAATTTTTCTTTTCTTAGATAAAAGTCATCATACCATTTATCTAAAAATTCTATTTTTAATTGAGAAATAGATATTTTTATTTGATTTTTATTTTCTAGGTAAGATCTCAAAAGCATCAAACCTATTAAATCTTTTTCATCATCAGAAAAAATTCCTTTATGAAAATGTAGAAGTGTGTTTCCCATATCAAAAATTACTAATTTAGTATACATAACTGAACTCCTCCACTACCTTCTACAACGGTTTTTTGAAGTAAGTTAAAAACCTCAATTGATTCTTCTAATTGTAATTGTTTTAACCACACTTTCATTTTCTTCCCATCCCTTGATAAATTTTTTCCCATATTTAAAAGTTCTCTTGAAAATAATCATACTACAATCCTTAAATTAAATCAATTTCCCCCTTAGTAACTTATATGTAAATAATATCCAAAAGAAACAACCTCAAAATAGTATCCAACAATAAAAAGATGCCTCCTGTAGAATACAGAAAGCATCTTTTTTGTATAATCTTTTTCTTCTTATAGAGATTATAGTTTATAATCTCTGCTTTTCTCTAGTAAAGTTTAGTTTACTCATGATTCTTTAATCTTCTATTCTTTGTGGTATTATCCACTCACTGTCCTTACCTTGAGTATAATTACTTATAAACTCCTCTTTAAAGGCAATAAACCTTTTATCCATGATAGCATCTCTTGCACCATTCATCATCTTTATTAAGAAATAAAGGTTATGATAAGTAGCTAATTTCTGTCCTAACATCTCATTAGCTTTGAATAGATGTCTGATATATCCTCTAGTATAGTTTTTACATACATAACAGTCACAGTCCTCATCTAATGGTCTAGGATCAAGGGAATATTTAGCATTTTTTATAACTAGTCTTCCATATTTTGTAAATGTAGTCCCATGTCTACCAATTCTAGATGGTTGTACACAGTCCATCATGTCTACACCGTGTTCTACAGCTTCTAACATATCAAGAGGCTCTCCTACACCCATTAGGTATCTAGGCTTATGCTCAGGAAGTTTAGGAGTTATATAGTCTAATATTCTATACATATCTTCACGAGGCTCTCCTACTGCCAATCCACCTATAGCATATCCAGAAAAACTTTCATCCATCTCCATCAATTCATTCATACTCTTATCTCTCAGGTCTTCATATATTCCACCCTGAACTATAGCGAATAAACCTTGGTCATCAGGTCTTTTATGAGCTGTTACACATCTTTTAGCCCATCTGGTAGTTCTTTCAATGGAAGGGATTAAGTACTCTCTAGAAGACTGGCCAGGAGGACATTCGTCAAATAACATAACTATATCTGATCCTAAATTATTTTGAATATCTATAGATTTTTCAGGAGAGATAAATCTTTTAGACCCATCAATATGAGATCTAAAGTATACTCCTTCCTCCTTTATCTTTCTTATAGCTCCCAGACTAAATACCTGGAAACCACCACTATCTGTTAATATAGGGTGAGACCAGTTCATAAATTTATGTAACCCTCCAAATTTAGCGACTACATCGTCACCTGGTCTAAGAAATAGGTGATAGGTATTTCCTAAGATAATATCTGCACCTAACTCTCTAACTTCCTCGGGATTCATTGTTTTTACAGTTGCCTGTGTTCCAACCGGCATAAATACTGGAGTTTTTATATCTCCATGGGGAGTGGTTATAACTCCCGCTCTTGCCTTTCCATCTCTATGGGATAATTCATAATTTACTGGTAATTTTTTCATCTTATACTCCTTTTTACCTCTTCTATCTGATTTTTCATAGAAAAGGGTTCTTAATTGTTTTGATTTCTTCTGATTTCTATTACATCTTTTAGATTTACAATATGGTTAATTAATTTTTCATAGTCCCTCTTCTCATTGATATCTATAGTTATCTCGATAACCGAAAGTCTTTCAGCCCCGTTTTTTATATGACCGGAGTTTACTCCTTCTAGGTCTATCTTATGATCAGCTATAATTTTTACAATTTCCAAGAGAATATTTGCTCTGTCTGTAGTGACTATGGTAAATTTAAACCTGTATTTATTGATCTTTCTGCCTATAATTTCATCATCCCATCTAACACCTATCTCTCTATTGTGATCACGGGCAATTAAATTTATATAGTTTTTGCAGTCCAATCTATGAATACCGATATCTCCATAGGTAGTTATATACCCACCAATCTCGTCTCCCGGAAGGGGGGTACAGCATTTTGCAAATCGAATAATAGTATTATCAAGACCATCTATTATAACACCATAATCATTTTTTTTCCGACTTTTTCTTTTAGGAGTTTCATTTTGATAATCTTCTATGGTTTCAAGCTCTATTTTTTCATCTTTTTTTACCAATCTTTCTGCAAGAAGGGTTACATTTAAACCTTTAGAAGCTATTTTAATAAGCAATTCATTGAAATTATTGATAGAGTTTTTATTTAAATATTCCTTTATTTCAGGACTGTTCTCGATCTGTTTTACAGAAGATCCCACCTTAAGCAATTCCTTTTCAAACAGCTCTTTTCCTATCTTTAGATTCTCATCAAAGTTTTTTTCCTTTATCCATCTTCTAATCTTACTTTTAGCACTCTGGGTTGCAACTATATTTAACCAGTCTCTCCCGGGACCCTTTGATATATTTGAAGTTATAATATCGATCCTGTCTCCGTTTTGCAGCTTATAATCGATTGGGACAATCTTGTCGTTGGCTTTAGCCCCTATACACTTATAGCCTACCTCTGTATGGATATGAAATGCAAAGTCCAAGGGAGTAGACCCTTTAGACAGTTCGATAACATCTCCTTTAGGAGAAAAAACAAATACTGTTTCGTTGAGTATATCCCCTGTGACAGTCTGAATAAATTCTTCCGAAGTATCGGCTTCATTTTGCCACTCCAATATCTTACGGAGCCACGAATAGACATTATCTGCCTTGGAGTTATTTCTTTTTTCCTTATAGTTCCAGTGAGCCGCTATTCCATCCTCTGCAATGGCATGCATATCTTTAGTTCTTATCTGCACCTCGATAAACTTCCCTAAGGGTCCTACCAAGGTAGTATGGATAGATTGATAACCGTTTGATTTAGGAACTGCTATATAATCTTTAAATCGGCCTGGAACAGGTTTCCAATGACTGTGGAGAAGTCCTAATATATTGTAACACTCCCCCTCTGTATCCACTAATACCCTAACAGCTGTGAGATCATAGAGTTCATCAAAACTCTTTCCCTTTTCATACATTTTTTTATAGATACTATAAAAATGTTTAGCCCGTCCGGAAACTATCCCGTCTATATTGCTTTCATGGATAATTTTTTTCATATTTCTTAAAACAGCACTTGTATATTCTTCCCTTTCAACCCTCTTATTGTTGACCATTTTGACTAATTTTCTATAAATTTCAGGTTCCAGATAATATAGGCAGAGATCTTCTAATTCCCACTTTATCTTTGCCATTCCAATTCTATGGGCTAAGGGAGCAAAGATCTCCAATGTTTCCCTTGCAATTCTCTCCTGTTTATAGGCAGGCATAAATTTCAGTGTACGCATATTATGCAGTCTGTCAGCTAATTTAATGATAACAACCCTTACATCACTAGCCATGGCCACAATCATCTTTCTGATATTTTCAGGCTGTTTATTGCTGCCTACAGGCAGATTTGTAAGTTTAGTTACCCCGTCCACCAGTCTGGCTACTTCAGGTCCAAAATTATACTGAATATCCTGTATAGTGGTCATAGTATCTTCTACAATGTCATGCAGAAAACCAGCTGTAATTGTTTCAGTATCCATCTTCATATTAATGAGTATCTTAGAGACTTCTACAGGATGAACTATATACTCCTCCCCTGATTTACGGTACTGACCCACATGGGATTCCCTTGCAAATTCATAGGCAGAAAAGATCATCTCTTCATCTATTTTTAAATTATTTTTTTTAAGCTCTTCAGCAATATTTGATTTATATTCCATAAAATTCCTTCCTTAAAAATTTTTTAAATAAATATACTTAATTTAAGTACTAATAAGAAAGCGACACCAAGTGTCGCTTTCTTATTAATACTTTAGTACTTCATTAAAGTCATAATATCATATCCTGCTAAATTTTCTCTACCATTTAGATCCTCTAATTCAATAAGAAATGCCATACCAGCAACAATTCCGCCTAAATCCTCGATTATCTTTATAGTGGCCTCAACTGTTCCTCCTGTAGCTAATAGATCATCAACTATAAGAACTCTTTGACCAGGTTTTATAGAATCATGGTGCATACATAAAGTATTAGTCCCATATTCTAAATCATATTCATATTCCACTGTTTTCCTGGGAAGTTTTCCAGGTTTTCTTACTGGAGCAAATCCTACTTCTAAAGCGTAAGATACTGGACATCCAAAGATAAATCCTCTGGCTTCAGGACCTACTACCAGGTCAATCTCTTTTTCTTTGGCATACTCCACTATCTCATCTGTTGCTTTTTTAAAAGCCTCTCCATTTGCCAGTAAAGGTGTTATATCTCTAAACTTTATCCCTTCTTTTGGATAATCTTCTACAAGTGCTATATAGTTCTTTAAATTCATTTTTCTTTCTCCCTTAATTGTTAAGTAAGCGTAAAGCATTATCCATACAATTTTATATTTATTTTTTTTACCCCTAAAGGGCATCACCAATACACCAATAGTTTACTAGCGTAAACATAGAATATTGTGTTACTTATTTAATAATTACTATTCCCATCTGTTCCCTAGATACTTTATCCCTTTGTTTTCAGATTCAAAATATTCTTTTAACTCTTTTTTTGTATTTGGATATAGTATAACATTTTCTAACTCTAATTTCTTAATATATTCTACACCAATTAAGTTACTGCCGTCTAGCCCGACCTGCAGATCTCCGCTAATATAGGAAACTTTAAAATAAACATTTATAATATGACGTCCGCCGTTAGGAGCTATCCCCTCAGATATAAAGACCATATCTTCTACCTCTACATCCAGGTTACATTCTTCCATAAATTCTCTTTTAAGAGCAGTTTTAAAGTCCTCTCCGTGATCTACTCCGCCTCCAGGAAGGAGGTAGTATTCATTTTTATTTTTTATATGTTTAACTAAAAGTAACTCATCGTCTTTTTCTAAAATTCCACAAACTCTAATTCTGATACTCTTCACTGTCTAGATCACTCACCTTTTCAATTATTTTTTGATATTTTTCAACATCTTTAGGTTTATTGTTGTGGGCCGCTATCTCTTTTTTCAAGTTTAAAACATCTAAATCATATTTATAAGCATCTGTTAACAGCTTTAGATATAACTCAGTGTCATTTATTTTTCCTACTTCAAAACTTCGTTTAGCAAGTTCTAATATTACACGGTTATTTTTTTCCCTTGCGATATATGTTTTCAAAGCTTTAAAAGCGCCATCATAATCATTAAAAACATCGATTAAAAATCTGGAATATGTAATGACTGCATCTGGGTCATTCTTTTTAACTTCATATACCCTATAGATAAAGGGGTAGATCTCATTGGTTCTATTTGTTTTTTGTAAAATCTCTACATATTTACCTACAAAAGTATAATCTTCGATAGCTATCAAATTTAAAACTTTAGTAAAGTTAAGATATGCATCTTCATATTTATTTTCATCGTATGCAAGATATCCCTTTAACAGATATATTTTAAAATCTATGCTGTCAGATGAAATTTGTGATAGATAGTACTGGCTTCTTTCTAATTTTCCCATCTTATAGGATAAAATAGCTGTATTAGATAATGTTACCTGATCCTTGGGATCTAATTTTAGAGCTTCTAAATAATATTTTTCAGCTGCCTCATAATCACCTAATTGAGCATAGGCTAATCCCATCTCTCTCAGGAGAATAGGATCTTTTTTATCGATCTCATAAAAATCTTTATACTCATCAATGGCTTTAGTATAGTTACCACCCTTACTATAGTTCATTCCCTTTATTAAGTGGTGTTCTTTCTTCTTCTTTTGATCTGCTGAAGTACATCCTACTAGCATAACTAAACTTACAATTAACAATATTTTTTTCATATAATACTCCTAATTTTCTAAATTTTATTGACCTTTGGAACTATTGCTCCACCAGAAATTATTAGTTTGACAGCGTCTTCAATCTTGATATCCAATTCTTTGACATTATCTGCTTCTACCATTATAAACATCCCGGAAGTAGGATTAGGAGAGGTAGGTATAAATATATTAAGTAATTTTTTCCCTCCTAATATATCTTCAAAAAGTTTGTTCTCTCTGTTAGTTAAAAATCCCAAACTGTAAATTCCCTTCCTTGGATACTCTATCATAACTACTTTTTGATAAGCTTTTGTATTGGATGTAAACATAAGATGTCTAATCTGCAAAATAGTAGTATAGATAGGTTTTACCAATGGAATATTAGAGAATAGCAGATCTATTTTTTTGGCTATTTTTTTTCCAATTACATTTCTCATGGCAAGACCTGCAATAATAATAGTCAATATAATTATTAGCATCGCAATTAAATAAACCAAAACCTGTGTTGTAAATTTAGAATAAAACTCATATTTTAATAGGTATGAGGTCATCTCTTTCACAAAAATATTCTGACTTAAATAATTGTTTAAAAATTTAAATATCCACGACATTATATTGATTGTTATTAATACCGGTAAAACAGTTATCAATCCTGTTGCAAAAAGACTTTTTATTTTTTTCATTCCTCTTCCTCACTTATCTCTATAAGAATTTTAACTACTCTCATCTTATCGATCTCTAAAACTTTCATCCTAAGACCCTCTAACTCAACAATATCTTCAACCTCCGCTACCCGGCCTAAGATGTCTAAAACATACCCTCCTAGACTTTCATAGTCTTCCGATTCAGGGATATTCAGCTCCAGTTCCTTATTTAAATCTTCAATATTTATTCGTGCATCAACTCTATATTTTGATTCACTTATTTTTTCAATTTCATCCTCTTCATGAAGGTCGTATTCATCTTTTATCTCGCCAATTATCTCCTCAATGAGGTCTTCAATAGTTGCTAACCCTACTGTTCCTCCATATTCATCTAGGACAACAGCCATATGGACTTGTTTATTTCTAAACTCATCTAAGATCTCCACTATAGATTTAGTATCAGGAACAAAATAAGCTTCCCTCAATATATTTTTTAAAGGGATATTCGTAGTTCCTTCCTTAGCTAATGTCATAAGGTCTTTGACATAAAGAATTCCTAATATTTCATCTAAATCTTCTCCATATACAGGTATTCTAGAGTAACCGCTGTCTATGATCTCATCCCAAACTTCATCTATTGTAGATTCCGCATCTAGCATAAAGATCGAAGTTCTCGGAGTCATAACCTCTTTTGCAGTGGTATCACCAAACTCTATAATTGAGTGGATCATCTCCCTCTCTTCCTCTTCAATCACTCCTTCAGCTTCTCCTACATTAATATAGGACTTTATCTCTTCCTCTGTTATCATAAGATTTTCATGTTTGATATTTACCCCCATCATACCACTGATGATCTTAGTAACAAACATCAATAATTTTATGATAGGCAATGCTATAATACTCAGAAAATAAATTGGTCCTATAACAATTCCTGATATCTTTCTTGAATATGTTTTGGCAACTATTTTAGGAGTTATCTCTCCAAATATAAGTACTACGATTGTCATAGATACAGTAGCTACAGCTATTGCATTTCCAGATTTAGCCCCCATTATTTGCAAGGTAACTATAGTTGCTATAGATGAAGCTAAAATATTTACAATATTATTCCCTAATAGTATTGCTGTTAATATCTCATTAGGTTTAGTTAACCATTTTTTCAATAATTTTGCTGTTCTAGGGTTAGTATTTTCAATTTCTTCCAGATCAGTACTTTTAAATGCAGTAAGAGCAGTTTCAGAAGCTGAAAATATTCCCGATAAAATAATTAATACCACCAATAAAATAAGTTGACTATAAATTTCCAACGTTTTTTTTACACCATCCTTTTTTTCTTAATTAAAACATTTTTTAATTAAATCAGTTTTCGTTATAATACCCTCTATGGAATCATTTTCTACCACAAGAGCATAGTTATATTTTTGTTCTACTATTTGAGTTATGACATTAGCCAGATCATCAGATTGTTTTACCACTAAATAATCTGTAGACATTATGTCCTTTGCAATGTATCCTGATAATTTTTTTAATTTTTTCTTAAATTCTTTATTTTCTGGGAGGGTTATAAGCAGATCCCAAAATGCAATCACCGGAGGAAGCGGTGCTGTTTCCTGTCTTACCAAAATATCATCCCTTGTAACTACCCCTACCAATTGTCCGTTATCGATTACTGGAAGCTTCCCTGCACCTTTTTCTGTCATTATTTTTAAGATGTTATCAAAGGTTAAGTTAGCCTCTATTGTTATTAAATCTGTATTCATTACATCACGTACTTGTTTCATAATAAATCACCCCTATTATTTTAAATAATTTTATCATAAATATACATTTATCTCAAATTTAGAAGATTAAAAAAACATTTTCTACCCTTCTCTACTGCTTAGAATTTCTGACTTCCCAAAGAAATTAATTATCTCCCTTTGGGCACTTGGTATAGAATCCGAAGTATGGATAACATTTTGAGTTATGTCAAAAGCGTAATCACCTCTTATTGTACCACACCTAGCTTCTTTTGGATTAGTTTTTCCTGCAAAGTTGCGGATAAGGCCCACAATTCCTTCTCCTTCTAAAACAATTGCTACAACGGGACCAGAGGTAATAAAATTTATCAATTCTTCATAGAATTCCTTTCCTCTGTGCTCACGATAATGTAATTCTGCCAATTCCCTTGTTATTTGTAACATCTTCATTGCGACTATCTTTAACCCTTTTTTTTCTAATCTAATCAATATATCTCCTACCAATCTTCTTTTAACACCATCTGGCTTAATCATTAAAAATGTTTGCTCTGGCATATCATATCACCCCTTGTAATAAATATACTAACACGACTTCTTTTTCCTTTAATTATAGCCATCTTTAACGTCCTTTTGTTTGGTATATTTTTATTTTATTACTAGATCTATATCTTTTTCATAACCTTTAAATAACCTTTTAAAAAACATATTCATAAACCTTATATTATCGACCTCTGTTAGAACTAAAACATTATCTTCTCTTTTATAAAATCCTTGTACATCGATCATAGACTGGCCTATGGCATTTCCCTGTACCACCATCTCTAAATTACTGTAGAATCCATCTGCTAAAGTGTTGTCTATAAAGTATGCCATAGCCAAAGGATCATTTATTACACAGCCCAGAGTTCTCTCCTGTTCCCAGTGGAAATCTACATAAAATTCTGTGATATCATAGATGAAATTTGATACAGGAGTGTCTATAAATTTTAGCAACTGACGATAATCAGGGGTCAGAACACAACTTCTCGTCACATCTAAGCCAACCATGGTAATAGGTTTATCATAATTATCATACACCAACTGCACTGCATGGGGATCTACCCAATAATTAAATTCAGCTACCTGGGAACAATTCCCATGACTTTTATAAGCTCCTCCCATGGAAGTTATGGATAAGAATTTATTGAAAGCTTCCTTATCTTTTTGTATTGCACGGGCAAGATTTATCATAGGTCCAATAGTAATAAGGTGGCAATCGCTTGAGTTAGCCAGTAAAAAATCTATTGCCCCGCTTTTTATTAATTTTTGATCTTCACTCTTTTGAACCACCACTTTCCCTAACCCTCCCTCTCCATGGGTTTCTTCTGCTGTTTCTAATTCTCTGACTAGAGGTTTGGATTCTCCCAGATATACCGGGATATCCAGCCTTCCACCGACCTCTAATACCTTAATTGCATTGATTGCACATTTCATAGCATCTACATTTCCACCGACTACGGTTATCCCTATTAGATCTACTTCCTCGGAATTTATAGCTAATAATATAGCCAAACTGTCGTCTATTCCCGGGTCACAATCAATTATTATTTTTTTCTTTTTTAATTTCATTTATTTCCTCCAGCTGTATCTTTTAAAATTTAACATATTCTTTTAGTTTTTCCCTATCTAAAATTTTTAGAATTTTATTCTCTCTCACTATTAATTTTTCTTCCTCCAATTTTTTTACAGCACTGTACAAACTTTTTCTATCAATACTGAGTATCTCACTGAGAAAGGACATACTTTTAAACCTAAACTTTTCTTCTTTGGAATAGGTTAATATACTGTGTGCTAAAAATTTATTTACACCTTTAAAGTGTAAGATAGAGATATCCCATACAAATCTATGAAGTTTTTCACAATGAAGTTTTAAAAGAAAAATTTTAAATTCATCATTTTTTATTAATTCTATTCCAACATCCATCGGGACTTCTATAATTTTTGTTTTATCTTTTATAGTATAAAAATCTACCTCCCCCTCCTCTCCAAAGAGTAACTTTTTTTCACCAATGACATTAAAGTCATCTAGTAAGCTATAATTTAAATCAACTCCATCCTGTGTGCTTTGCTTTATCTGTATTATTCCTTCAACAATAAAAAAAATAGAGTTTAATTTTTTTTCTGAATAATGAAAATATTCTCCAGAGGACAAATTTAATATTTTTAATCTATCTAAGTATTTTTGAGGAATAAAATCTTTTAGAGGAGTTTTTTCTATTATTTTAATTATTTTTTCCATGATTCACCTCTCTTACTGACAGTATACCCCACAATTTCAAAAAACTGTAGAATATTCTACAGTTTTCTTTGGAATTTATCTATATACTTTTTTAGCATCTAAAATTTCGTAACAAATTTATCTCAGAGGATATACTGCTATGAAAAATTTAAATGTTTTTTATATAGATTAAAATTTTAAGGAGATTTATTATGAACAAAGAATGGATACTAAAAGAGGAAAAAATACCAAAAGCATTATTGAAATTATCGCTGCCTGCTGTAGTGGGGATTTTGATATCTGCTATATATAACGTAGTTGATACATTATTTGTCGGGATGCTAAACGACACTCGTGCAATAGGAGCTATCGCAGTTTCCTATCCTTTATTTATGCTGATAGCAGCCATAGGACAGATGATTGGTGTTGGCGGAGGAAATATGATATCTAGATTTTTAGGAGCCCAGGATAAAAAAAGTGCCAATACTACATTTAATATATCGATAGTTTTAGGAGTGATTTTTTCAATAGCTGCAACTATTTTTGGTGTGGTATATTTAGAATGGATATTAAAAAGTATAGGAGCAACTTCTACAATTTTACCCTATGCTAAAACATATACGATGATCATCATTTTAGGAACTTTTTTTACCGTCATCAACATGGTTTTAAATAATACAATCAGGGCAGAAGGAAATAGTAAATATAGTATGTGTGCCATAGGATTAGGAGCCATTTTAAATATTATCTTAGACCCGATCTTTATTTTTGTTTTAAATTTTGGAATAGAGGGGGCTGCTGTAGCCACTGTTATTTCACAGTTTATCTCGACTTTATTTTTATTTAAATATTATTTTTCAAAATCCAGCCTTTTAAAGATATCTTTTAAACACTTTTTATTTAAAAAGTCTATTTTTTACAGTATTTTAATTGTTGGACTGCCGTCATTTTCCAGACAAATTTTAGTCAGTGTATCTATGGCAGTGTATAATAATGCATTGGAAATCTATGGAGATACTGCTATCGCTGCTGGAGGAATTGCTATGCGTGTGGTCTCTATTATTATGTTTACACTCTTTGGGTTTGCCCAAGGGTTCCAGCCATTAGTAGCTTATAGCTATGGCCGGAAAAATTATTCCCGAATAATAGAAGCTCTTAAAGTATCTCTTATATGGGTTACTATATATAGTATAGTTTTAAACCTTATATATATAATATTTTCTGAAAATATTATAAAAATATTTTCATTTGACCCTGAAGTGATTAAATTAGGACAATTAAACCTTTATTCTTTAAATATCTTCTTTTTCACCTTTGGGATTACGACTATTGTGACCACCCTCTATCAGTCTTTGGGAAAAGGCCGGGAAAGTTTTATATTAGCCAGTTGTAGAAATGGTTTTTTCTTTATCCCATTGGTATATATTTTAAATTATAAATTTGGACTAAACGGCATAATTGCAACCCATGCAGTAGCAGATTTATTGGCAGGATTATTCACTTTTTACTATATTATTAAGATAAAAAAAGAGATAAAAAGAATAACAATCTGTGTTTAAACACCCAGATTATCAAATTAAATGCAAGGTTAGAAAACTCCCCTAGAAGAACTCTAGAGAATTTTTTCCGATCTTGCATTTCCTTGATTTATTAATAACCTTCTATATCTGTTAGATTTACTTCTTCTTTTTTTAACTAAAAAACTCTATCTCCTTTAAAAAAACCTTTTTTGTAAAATTCCTCTATAAAATTAATATATATATAATTTAAGACTGTAATAATAAAGTTATAAAACCTCTAACTTTTATTACTAATTAGTCTTATTTTTTTATAGATTAAAATAAATTCCTCAGAGAAAAATGAAGTTTAAATTCTACTTTTCTTCCCCTGAACACTTGTAAAACAAACACATGTGCTATTTAAAAGAATAAAAAATGATATAGTTAAAATAATTTAATTTGACAGTTTTATTTATAAGTAGTAATATTCGAGCAGATAATCATACTAACTAGTTATATAATGGAGGCAGGATGAGAATTGGTATTATAGGAGCAGGCAGGGTAGGAATATCTCTGGGAAGATATTTAAGATCTCGAAATTTTTCTATCTCAGGATACTTAAACAGATACAGAAAAGAAAACATCATAGATCTATCTAAACTGGGATGGAGATCTCTTGAGAGTTATACAGAGATAGTAGCACGATCAGATATAATTTTAATAACTGTTCCCGACGATGAGATTATCCATGTTTGGAATAAGCTATCCAAGGAAAATATAGGGGGTCGGTGTGTAATCCATACCAGTGGTGCTGTCTCCTCAGAAATATTTTGCAACGCAGAGGAATTAGGAGCAGAGGCTGCTTCTCTTCATCCTATGATGACTTTTTCTGGTATAGATACAGCAATGAGCAGAATGGAGGAGATGTCTCTCGTTTTAGAGGGAGACTCTTCACAGGCAAAAAAATTAGTCGAGGGATTAAAAAATAGATGTTTTAGTGTGGAGAAAAAATTTAAAATGAGATATCACCTTGCAGGGGTCTACGCATCTAACCTGATAGTTCCAATGATTCATAGGGGAATAGATAATCTTCAAAGATGTGGATTTTCAGAAAAAGAAGCTAAAGATATCCTCCTTCCCCTGGTTGAAAAAACTGTTGAAAATATAGGAGAAAAGGGGATAAAAGATTCAATTACAGGTCCCCTCCAAAGGGGCGATTTAAATACTTTGAGGGGGCATTTAAACTCTCAAGAAAGGTGGGAACGAGATCTCTATCTTGCAGGATCCAGGGAACTTTTGAAAATTATTGGTGAAAATAAAGAAATAGAAGGTATATTGGAGGAGGAAAGATGAAAAATACAGTAGTAACATTTATTAATTCTAAAAAAAAGGGGCAGAAACTCTCCATGCTGACAGCATATGATTATACCATGGCAAAAATTATAGACGGAACAGAGATCAATGGAATACTGGTAGGAGATTCTCTGGGAATGGTAACTCTAGGATACGATTCCACTCTGGCAGTGACAGTAGAAGATATGATCCATCATGGAAGAGCAGTGGTCAGAGGAGTAAAAAATACTCTGGTAACAGTAGATATGCCATTTATGTCCTATCATAACACTCTGGCAGAAGCCATAGATAATGCAGGAAGGATAATAAAACAAACACAAGCCCATGCTGTTAAAGTGGAAGGCGGCAGGGAAATTTTAGATAAGGTAAAGGGTCTTATAAAGGCTCAAATACCAGTAATGGGCCATCTGGGACTGACACCACAATCCCTGAATATCATGGGAGGATTTAAGGTACAGGGAAAGAGTGAGGAAGCGGCAAAAAAAATAATAGAAGATGCCAAACTTTTAGAAGAGGCAGGTGTATTTGCAATAGTCCTTGAATGTATCCCTGAAAAACTGGCTGATCTTGTGAGCAAAAGTATATCTATACCTACCATAGGAATTGGTTCAGGAGCAGGTTGTGACGGACAGATCTTGGTATATCAGGATATGCTCAATATGGATGAGAATTTTAAACCTAAATTTGTTAAAACTTTTGCAGATGCAGGGTCGGTGATAAAAGGTGGAATAAAAAAATATGTAGACCAGATAAGGGATGGAGAGTTTCCTGCTGCGGAACATACCTTCACCATGAAGGAAGAGGTTTTAGAAAAACTTTATTAGGAGGAGTGCTATGGAAGTTATAAGGGAAATTGAAGAGATTCAAAAAAAAATCAAAGAATGGAAGGATGCAGGTGAAAGTGTAGGTTTTGTTCCTACCATGGGATACCTTCACAGAGGTCATGGAAGTCTCATTGAGAGGGCAGCCAGTGAAAATGACAAGGTAGTTGTGAGTGTTTTTGTAAATCCCATGCAGTTTGATAACTGTAATGACTTAGATTCCTATCCCTCTGACCTTTCTGGAGATATGGATCTTGTGACAAGATCAGGAGGAGATCTCATCTTTAGTCCCACGGTGCAGGAGGTCTATCCCCGGGGATTTAATTCCTTTGTAGAGATAGAAAATTTAGATACTGAACTTTGTGGAGCTACAAGGCCCGGACACTTTAGAGGAGTCTGCACAGTTCTTACAAAGTTTTTTCTTATCCTGGCTCCTCAGATGGTTTATTTTGGAAAAAAAGATTATCAGCAATTGATGGTTGTAAAAAGAATGGTGGCTGACTTGAATATCCCCCTTGAAATTATAGGATGTACAACTGTAAGAGAAAAAGGCGGGCTGGCTATGAGTTCTAGAAATGCAAGATTATCTGAAGATGAAAAAAGTAAAGCCCTTATAATAAATCAAACTTTGAAAGCTGTAAAAGACAGAGTTATTCAAGGGGAGGCTGAGGTAGAAAAGATCCGAAGATGGGCTGTAGAAAGGATAGAGGGGGTAGGGGGAGCTGTCGTGGATTATTTTGAGATAGTCCACGCTGATACACTTCAAAAAATAACAAAAATAGAGGATAAAGCAGTGGCAGCCACTGCAGTATTTATAGGAAAATCCAGACTGATAGACAATATAATTCTAGGGGGAAAAGATGAAACTACAGATGCTTAAAGGAAAGATACACAGGGCCACAGTAACACAGGCAGAACTTCATTATGTAGGAAGCATAACTTTGGATGTAGAGCTTATGAAAGCAGCAGGGATAAGGGAATATGAGCTGGTGCATATAGTTGATATAGACAATGGGGCTAGATTTGAAACTTACGTAATCGCCGGGACAGAGAGGGGAATCGTCTGCCTCAATGGAGCTGCAGCCAGGATGGTACAGACAGGGGACAGGGTAATTATAATGGCCTATTGCTATATGGACGAATCAGAGGCAGAGGAGCATAAACCCAAGGTAGTTCTTTTAGGAGAGGACAATAAAGTTGAAAAAATTTCCAGCTATGAAAAACACGGTAAATTGATGTAGGAAAAGTTATTCTTCGTTTATACTTTCAAAATTTAATCAAATTCTAGATTGTCAAATTAAATGTAAAACTAAACTTCTACCAAAAAATAATTCTAGGTGTTTGGCAACAACAACAAAGCTCAAGGATAACCTTGAGCTTTTAAAATACTATTTTTTAATTTATTTTCCAATATACATTACTATGTCTATTTCATCACTGTGTCTAATTCATCAAATTTCAAATCAGGGAAAGCAGTTGAAACATGCTTATAAACTAATTTACCCTCGTAAACATTTATACCAGGCTTTAATTCAGGGAATCTCTTGATAGCTCCCTCTACTCCTAAGTCAGCTATTGCTAATCCATATTTAAGTGTAACATTTGCAAGAGCATACGAAGATGTCTTAGGCATAGCTCCAGGCATATTAGCACAACAATACATTACTACACCGTTATCAGTTAAGAAAGTAGGAGCTTCATGATATGTTGGTTTAGAGACTGGTGTTGACCCACCTTGGTCGATTGAGATGTCAACAATTACTGATCCTGCTTCCATTGAGTGGATCATATCCATAGTGATTAAGTGAGGACACTTAGCTCCAGGAATTAATACTGTAGAGATAACTAAGTCAGCTTCTTTAATAGTTGCTGCTAAGTTTCCTGAGTTTGAATAGAGAGTTTTGATCTTATTTCCATAAATATCATCTAAATACTTTAATTTAGCGATATCTACATCTAATATAGTTACATCAGCTTCCAATCCAACTGCCATTTTTAGTGCAGCTTGTCCAGATATTCCAGCTCCTACAATCACAACTTTTGCTCTGGCAGTTCCTGTAACACCACCTAATAAGATTCCTTTTCCACCCATATGTTTTGCTAGGATGTTAGCTCCAAAAATAACTCCTTCTCTTCCAGCTACTTCAGACATTGGTGCTAATAATGGTAAGCTTCTATTTGGCATCTCTACAGTTTCAAATGCAATTCCAGTAGCTCCAGCTTTCATCAATCCTACTGTTTGATCGTAGTCAGGTGCCAAATGAAGGTATCTATAATGAATTTGTCCGGGTTTAATAAGAGCAAGTTCTCTAGGTTGAGGTTCTTTAACTCCCACAATCATATCTGAAACTTCATATACTTCCTCTAAAGTCGAAAGGATCTCTACTCCTACAGCTTTATAATCTTCGTCAGTTAATCCAATTCCATTTGCCGCTCCAGCTGTCATATAAACGTTATGTCCTCTGTTAATAAATTCTGCTGCTCCCTCTGGTACTAGTGCAATTCTATGTTCTTGTGGTTTGATCTCTCCAGGTATTCCTATTCTCATTGTGTTGTCCCCCTTTAAACTTATTATTTTTTGATCTAATCATTTATACTATATACTTTTCTCAAAATCAACCGTTTTATTTTAAAAAAACGCATTTGTTTCGGTTAACAAACATAAATACAATTAGTTTTAAGTGAAAAAAATATCTTTACATTTGTATTGTTTCATTAATCAGCACTCTTTTCCTTATTTTTGTTTTTTCAAATAGTGAAAAAAATATCTTTAACAATTAATATTATTTTTTATTAACCTAAAAAAATAATTTGTTTTAATACTTTTATTCTCTAAAAAAATATAAAATTTTGTAAAAAGTTGGAGATAGTTTTACAACTCCACAGACAAAAAAAGCTCAAGGTTATCCTTGAGCTTTAAAATACTATTTTTTTAATTTATTTTCCTGCATACATTACTGTATCTAATTCATCAAATTTTAAATCAGGGAAAGCAGTTGAAACATGCTTATAAACTAATTTACCCTCATAAACATTTATACCAGGCTTTAATTCAGGGAATCTCTTGATAGCTCCCTCTACTCCTAAATCAGCTATTGCTAATCCATATTTAAGTGTAACATTTGCAAGAGCATACGAAGATGTCTTAGGCATAGCTCCAGGCATATTAGCACAACAATACATTACTACACCGTTATCAGTTAAGAAAGTAGGGTCTTCATGATATGTAGGTCTAGAGATTGGAGTTGATCCACCTTGGTCGATTGAGATATCAACAATTACTGATCCTGCTTCCATTGAGTGGATCATATCCATAGTGATTAAGTGAGGACACTTAGCTCCTGGAATTAATACTGTAGAAATTACTAAGTCAGCCTCTTTAATAGTTGCTGCTAAGTTTCCTGCGTTTGAATAAAGAGTTTTGATCTTATTTCCATAAATATCATCTAAATACTTTAATTTAGCGATATCTACATCTAATATAGTTACATCAGATTCTAATCCAACTGCCATCTTTAGTGCAGCTTGTCCAGCAATTCCAGCTCCTACTACTACAACTTTTGCTCTGGCAGTCCCTGTAACACCACCTAATAAGATTCCTTTTCCACCCATATGTTTCGCTAATATGTTAGCTCCAAAAATAACTGATTCTCTTCCAGCTACTTCAGACATTGGTGCTAATAATGGTAAACTTCTATTTTGCATCTCTACAGTTTCAAATGCGATTCCAGTAGCTCCAGCTTCCATTAATCCTACTGTTTGATCGTAGTCAGGTGCCAAATGAAGGTATCTATAATGAATTTGTCCAGGTTTAATAAGAGCAAGTTCTCTAGGTTGAGGTTCTTTAACTCCCACGATCATATCTGAAACTTCATATACTTCTTCTAAAGTCGAAAGGATCTCTACTCCTACAGCTTTATAATCTTCGTCAGTTAATCCAATTCCATTTGCCGCTCCAGCTGTCATATAAACGTTATGTCCTCTGTTAATAAATTCTGCTGCTCCCTCTGGTACTAGTGCAATTCTATGTTCTTGTGGTTTGATCTCTCCAGGTATTCCTATTCTCATTATTTTATCCCCCTTTAAATTTATTATTTTTTGATCTAATTATTTATACTATAAACCTCTCTCGAAATCAACCATTTTATTTTAAAAAAACGCAATTTATTCGAAATAAACACATTCAATAAACAAATGTGGGGTGAAAAAAATATTTAAGCAAAAAATTATATCATTTATTAGGGCATTTTTATTAGAATTTAAGTTTAAAAAAGTGAAAAAAATATCTTTAGTATATATTATTTTTTTTTCAAATAACAATAAAATTATTTGTTATTTTTTTTAATAATCTAATTTTTATCGTTTAATTTTTTTACGGCATTCTCAAATTCATCTCGGGTTATCCCAAAATTATTTAATTTACTTAAAAATTGTTTGCTATTAGCATAACCTATCTTTAATAGACCTCCTAAATTTTGCCTATTCACTTTAGAATTTGATCCTACAGATAAATTATTTTCAATCATATCGATAACTGTAAACTCTTTTCTTTCTGAAACCACTTTAAATTTTGCTCCTTCTAAGGCTTTTAGGATAGATTCAGGATCAGCATTCTCAATTCCGATATTATCACCTTTTCTACCTTCTTCCCTAGAGATATAAGCATGTTTAACACCGGGAACATAATTTTCAATAGTTTTTCGAATTTGTTCCCCTGCAAAATCAGGGTCTGTTAAGACGATTACCCCTGTTCTTTCACAGGCATTCTTTATCTTTTCCAAGGTAGATTTTCTTCTCACAGCAAATCCATTGACCTCTATCATCTCAGCATCCACAGCTTTCTTTACTGCAGAAATATCATCTTTACCTTCTACGACTATAACTTCTTGTATCCTTTTTTTCATATTTATTCATCCTCCTGCTATATTTTATAAATTTAAACCTTTCTACTCTGAATATCGTAAATTATTATTAATTTACTTTTCAATCTGCGTAATTTCGATTCAACTTTATTCTTTTAACTATCAACATTTATCTAAAGTTTATTATATCATATCATTGAAGAAAACTGATTAAAATAGTATAATAATTAGTGTTTCATAACATTTTTAACTAAGTATACTTTAGGTGATAATACAGAAAAAATTTAAAACAGGAGAAAGCAATGAGTAAAATATATATAACAGAAGATATAAAAAACCATAAAAAAGGAATAGAGATCTTAAAAAAGATAAAAAAATATAAAATTATAGAAGATGAAAAAACATTTGTTGAGATGATTCGTGATATGAAATTAACCAATGAAGAGGAAAAGCAGTATATGCTTTTCACCACTAAAAAAGGACATTTTTTAAAAAACTATTATTTAGATGATAACTTATCTAAGATAAAGGAGGAGTTTTACCTATCCTATGAAAATAACTGTCCCTTTAACTGCCTATACTGCTACCTGAGAGATTATTTTAACCACAGTGCCTTTATTTTCTATGTCAATTTAGAAGATATGTTTGCTGAATTAGATAAATTTAATAAAAGCGGAACTATGATAAGTGCCGGGATTGTTAATGATACTTTGGTTCATGACAACCTTACCAACGTTACTTCTGATCTTATAGAATATTTTAAAGACAGGCCGGAATTGATCTTGGAACTGAGAACAAAGAGTCACAATATAAAAAACTTATTAGAAATGACTCCTCACAAAAATATACTTATATCATTTACATTTAGTCCCCAAGAAGTAATAGACAGATATGAATTAGGAGCATCATCTCTAAAGGAGCGTATCTCAGCTGCTAAAAAACTCCAGAAACATGGCTATTCTATCGGACTTAGACTAGATCCTATGATAGACATTGAAGACAGTAACTCAGCTTATAAAAATATGGTCCAAGAGATATTTTCTGTCCTTGATCTGACTAAGATAAGAGATATAGGAATTGGAACTATCAGATATAAAAAAGGATTACGTCAAAAAGTATTAGCAGAAAGAAATACAGATCTGTTTTTCAATGAATTTATTGTTGGAATCGACGGGAAAGAAAGATACTTCAAAAAAATACGTATAGATATGTATAAAAATATAGTAAATTCAATAAATAAATATGGAAAGTTTGATATTTATCTTGGAATGGAACCACAGTACATTTGGGATGAAGTTTTTAAAGGGGAGGTTAGATGAACTATTTAATTATAGGTGATTCAACGACAGAGTTGGTTTATAAAGATCTGCTAAGTAAACTAACAGTGGAAACACCTAATATTTTACAAAGAACCTTTGATGCCGGCCTAAAGGAGGAGGAACTGTTTTTCCAGTCCATCTCCATAAACTCTATGTTTGGTGGGAAGGAACTATTAATTCTTAAAAGAGCAGAAAAAATTGATAAAATCTGGAATTTCTTTAAGGCTATGAATAATTTTAATATATTAAATAAAGATATAATTATTATATATAACTCCTCCTTGAACGAATTCGGTAAGGAAGTAAAACCTTTCCCTAAAAAGGCAAGAAAGGAAGTAGAGGGGAACTTCAAATTAATGGAAGTGTCGGACAAAGATGGAAATACCACACTTAACTATATAATGAATACCCTCAACATAGACAAACCTACAGCACTAAAATTTAAAGATATGGTAGGAGGAGATCTGTCTGTTCTTCGTCAGGAGATGCAAAAAATAAATAATTTTTTAGAGGGAGATACTTTTACCTTTGAAAAAGTTGTAAATATTTTGACTGTATCC
This sequence comes from Fusobacteria bacterium ZRK30, assembly GCA_024628785.1. Lineage (NCBI taxonomy): Bacteria > Fusobacteriati > Fusobacteriota > Fusobacteria bacterium ZRK30. The sequence continues at coordinate 1,520,021 of CP102405.1, read as the reverse complement.
AAAGAATATAATACTTTTGATATGGTTAAAGAGGTTTTACAGGGAAATAAGGAAAACACAATCTCACATCTGAAGAAATCAAAAGAACATATCTTCTTTTTAAATATATTGACAGGAGAACTATTAAACCTGTTGAAATTAAGGGTTCTTTTTGAGGAAGGGACTATAAAATCAACTAGAAACTATAATACCTTTAAAGTCGTATTTGAGAAGAATAAAAGCTTATTTAAGAATAAAAGGGGATTTAGTCATCCCTATGTTATATTTTTAAAGCTTCCTCTTATAGAGAGGTTTGACAGCGTCATCCTTCAAAAATATTTAAACAAAGTTTTAGATATAGAAGCTAAATTCAAATCCGGTAATGGTGAACTCGAAATAATGTTAGAGACTTTTATCTTAGAGATATAGAGTTCTTCTATTCTTTATTTGTTACTTTTCGCAGAAGACGAGGATAACAAAGTCAAAATTGGAAAAATTAAACAGGAGACAAATTATGAATAAACCAAAAATAAATTATCAAGTAATCTTGGAAAAAAAGATAAAAGAGGTAGAAAAATTAGATTTTATCCCGACATTATTACTCCATTCATGTTGTGCACCATGTGGCTCATATGTATTGGAGTATCTAGCAGATTATTTTAAGATTACAGTATACTACTATAATCCGAATATAACCTTTGATGATGAATATCAAAAAAGATATGTTGAGCAGCAGGAATTTATAAAAGCTATCAATAAAACGGCTAAGAATAAGATAGAATTTTTAGGTGGGTCATATGATACCAAGGAATTTTACGATAAGATAAAGGGCTTAGAGGATGTAAGAGAGGGCGGAGAACGTTGTTTTGAATGTTTCGACCTGAGGCTTACCCAGACAGCAAAAATAGCAAAGGAGTTAAACTATGACTACTTTACCACTGCACTTTCTATCAGCCCATTAAAAAATGGGCAAAAAATAAATCAAATCGGAATAGAATTAGAAGAAAAATTAGGAATTAAATTCTTAAGAGCTGATTTCAAGAAAAAGAATGGATATAAAAGATCCATAGAGTTATCCCGTGATCATAATCTTTATCGTCAAGATTATTGCGGGTGTGTGTATTCGAAAATAGAGAGGGAAGAAGCTGAAAACCAACGTGACGTTGGATCCAATTAATCTAAATATTAAGTAGAGCATAAAACTTTAGGGTTTTATGCTTTTTTTATCTAACAAATTATACATGCAAGGAATATTACCAACACTTTCGGAGATTATTCTATAATTTAAAAATCTTGAGACAAATTAATGAAATAAATAAAAGATTATAAAAATCTGAATTGTGCTTGTCTGGATGTATCGTCACGTTGCTTTTTTATAAATTTATGTAAGTTATCCTTAAAAAGATGTAACATAGGGCAGGAAAGTTGTGATAAATAAAAAATAAAGGTAAAATCATCATAGGCGCTGAGGAGGTGAATTTATGGTATCTAAATTAAAAGAAATATTAAAAAAGCTGGGTCTGGAAAAAATTAAAGTGATAAAAGATGGAATTTCTTCTAATGAAAATATAGGTATAATCTTTAAAGAGGAAGAACACCTTATTCCATTGATAGATATACTAGAAAAAAGTATGAAAATTGAAAATTTCTATCTTAAAAGTGAGAGGGGTAGGGTACTCGTAGAATATCCTGAAGTGATTTTAATTGAAAAAGTGGATAAAAAAACATATTTTTATACAGATAAAGGTGAAGGTTATACATACGAAACACTTGAATATTATGAAAGGGAGCTCTATGCAAGAAGGTTTATCAGAATAAATAAATCACAAATTGTAAATTTCAATAGAATAGAGAGGGTAATACCCCTTATGAATAGAAAACTTTTATTGGAACTTGATGATGAAAGTTCATTAGAAGTAACCAGGGGATATAGAAAAAATTTTGATAAGATGTTTTAAGGAGGATAAATATGGAAACAAAATTTAATCTGACAAAGGAATTTTTAAGGGATTGTTATTCAATTCTTAAAGAAGTCTGTTTTTTTTATGTGATTTTTATGATGCTAGGGAATAATCAAATTGGAATAGATATCTTAAAGACATTTATTATAGTTATGATAGTTCAGCGAGCCTATGATTATATACCATTAAAAAAATATAAAAATTATTTAATCAGGGTAGTTATGAGGGCATCTATAGAGATCCCATTAATTGGAGCTTTAGTAGCAGTACTTTTTAATATTAGAGAAACAGCTATCTTAACCTATACAATGAAAAAAATAGTTATAATTTATTTAATAATTCTGATCATAAATTACTTAACATATAAAAATTATCAGAAAAGTTTAAAATCTAGAAGAGAAAATCGTGAATACTAAACATAGAGAGATCTTACGAGAGATAATCCCTGCAATAATATTTATGGTGATATATAAGCACATTTCATTTTCATGGGCAGTTTTAAGTAGTTTTGGCATTGGGTTAACAATATACATTCAAGAATATATTAAACTTAGGAAGCTAAAACCTTTTAGTTATTTAGGTATATTTTCTTTAGTCAGTCAGACAATAATAAGCTTTGTTTTTAAAAATCCTAAAGTATACTATGTATACCCATTGATCTCTAATTTGTTGTACACACTTGTATTCGGAGGATCACTGGTAATAAAAAAAGATATTGTTTCTTATTTGGCTAAAGACCTGTGTGAAAGAGAGGAGGATTTTTATATTCTTAAACCGGCATTTAGAAGAGTTACGATCATATGGTTTGTCTTCTTTATCTTGAAAGTTGTTATAAAAGGATTTGGGTTAATGAGCTGGTCATTTGATACTTTGTATTATATAAACTTTATTCTTGGGACACCTATAACTCTATACCTTATTTGGTATAGTTTTGATTATCCGGAAAAACATTATAAAAAAATAAAAAAAGTAAATTAAACTGAGTTAAAAGATAATAAAAAAGGAGTTGAAAATTCAACTCCTTTTTAGTCTCTGTTATTACAGGTAATTATAAAGCGTTAACTGCAGCAGCTAATCTAGCTTTCTTTCTTGATACAGTGTTCTTCTTGAAAACACCTTTAGTAACTGCTTTATCTAACTCTTTGTAAGTTACAGATAATGCTGCTTTCGCTGCTTCTGCATCTTTAGCTTCGATAGCTGTTAATAATTTCTTTACCATAGTTTTAGTTCTAGATTTTACAGCTTGATTTCTCACTCTGTTTCTTTCTGCCGTTCTTATTCTTTTTCTACCTGATTTAGTATGTGCCAAATTAATTCCTCCTAAGAATTTAAAAATTTAATATTTAAAATAATATTTTACCTCGCAATGATATCATACATCACAAGAAACGTCAAGATACTTCTTAACTAATGAGGTTAATTTGGTAAGTAAATAACAAGATTAGAGACCAATATTGTACAATAGACCGAAAATATTATACCATATTTTTAGTTACTTTAACAATAATTTTTTAAAAGAGGAAAGAATCCAGATCTGAAAAAAAAAATTTTTATATACTCTATTTATATACTCTATATAAAATTTTTATGTGTTCCTCAAACCCTTGATATCACTAAAAAAATTAATTTTTATTAATAAATAATTAAAAAAAAATTAAAAAAACTGAAAAAGAACATGTTTGAAAATCGTTTTTTTTCTTGACTTAAAAAAAAAAAGGAGTATAATGAGATTTGCCGAAAAAAAGAGTAACAAAAATTAAAAAAATTATAAAATTTTAGGAGGTTGTGTATTATGGTTTACATTTTATTGATAGTATCTTTTGCTATCTTAATCAAGGGAGCAGATGTTTTTATAGAGGGATCTTCAGTTGTCGCCAAAGCGTTTAAAATACCAGAATTAATTATTGGGATAGTTATTGTAGGGTTTGGAACATCACTCCCTGAGTTTGCAGTTAATATGGCTGCTATTGTTAATAATTCCAATGAGATGGCAGTTGGAAATATAGTAGGATCAAATGTATTTAATATTTTATTCATAGTAGGAGCAATTGCTATATTCAAACCTATGATAATAGACGATAAGTTAGCCACATTTGACTTTCCATTGGCTATAGTTGCTGCAACTCTACTGCCGTTTTTAGCCTTTGATGGAACACTTTTAGGATTTGATCAAAATCTTAGTAGAATTGATGGTATAATATTAATATTGATATTTGCTTATTTTGTTAAGGAGACTATAGGAAAATCATTGATAGACCAGAAATATAAAGAGAAAAAGATGATGATCTATGAGATTGCAGAAGGGACTTTTAAGTTAAATAAATTTCTACGTGGTAAAAACGAAAAAAAACCATCTGTGAAACATCTTTCTAAGGATATCGCAATGATCGTAGTCGGTCTTATTGCTGTAGTAAAAGGCGGAGATATGGTTATCGAATACGCATCTGAGATTGCTACTACCTTTGGAATGAGCAAACATTTAGTCGGTCTTACCATTGTAGGAGTAGGAACATCACTTCCTGAATTTGTAGTATGTATCATGGCAGCTAGAAAGGGTCAGCAGGGAATTGTAATTGGAAATATAGTTGGGTCTAATACCTTTAATATCTTATTTACTCTAGGTGCATCTATGGCTATAAAACCAATCGTGGTAGACCCAGCTATGATTACAGATGCTATGAATGTAGGAATGGCTACAATCCTGGTAGGAGCCTTTGCTATATTAAATAAAAAAATAGGTAGATTAACGGGAATTATATTGGTCGTAGTATACATAGGTTATATGTATAGCGTAATAAAAGGTGCATAGTAAATTTATAGGAGGAATATTGTTATGATGAGTTTGAAAAATATGTTTAAAAAAAATAAAGAAATATTAATATATTCACCTCTTAAAGGTGAAGTTTTAGATCTAAATGAAGTGCCGGATAATGTTTTTACAAGTAATATTATCGGAGACGGGTGTGCTATCGTTCCTGAGCCTGGAGAGATCTATGCTCCAATATCTTCCAAGGTGGAGATATTTAAGACTAATCACCTTTTAATTTTCGAACCTAAAAAAGGTGTCTATATTGTTATCCATTTCGGTGTAGGAACATCTCTTTTGGAAGGAAAAGGATTTGAAAGAGTTGTGGAACTATCTCCTAAAAAGATGGTGGAAGTCGGAGACAAATTAGTGAGCTATGACTTAGATTATCTGAAAGAAAATGCCAAGTCTATAATCACACCAATAATTGTAAGTGACGATAATGTAGATCATATAGAATTATTAGTGAAGCCTGGAGAAAAAGTAGAAGTAGGAGCTCCACTTATGAAAGTAACCCTTAAATAAAATACTAAAAAAAGAGTGAATATTCACTCTTTTTTTAGTACCTATAAAAGTTGATTTTTAACTGATTAGATATTTTATAACATTATTTTTTAGAATAAACTTCTTTGATCTGTATCACTAAGCCCTTCTATTGCTCCCAATTCTTTTAATTTCTCAATTATTGTAGCTGAAGCTTTGGTTCTCCTCTTAAGATCTTCATAGGATGAAAAAGTTCTCCCAGTACGTTCATTCAGCATATTTTCAACCACTGCTGCACCTAATCCATTTACAGCAAGAAGAGGCAATCTTATCTTCCCATCTTCGATCTTAAATTTGAAACCATCAGATTTATAGACATCTACTCCTAAAAATTCTATTTTACGAGCATTCATCTCTAGAATAATCTCAGACAGTGCCATCTGCCCCTTCTGTCTTACGTCCATTCGGGGTTCATTATTTAGTTCTTTTATCTTACTTTTTACCCCATCTAAAGTAAGCATAAAGTCAGAATCAAAATCATCAGCTTTTCTACTTAAGTATGCAGTATAAAAGGCTTGAGGATAGTGAACTTTGAAATATGCAATTCTTACAGACATCATAACATAGGCTACTGCATGTCCTTTAGGGAACATATACTTTATCCTCTTACATGACTCTATATACCAAGAAGGAACTTTTCTCCCCTTCATGACATTTGAATATTCCTCCCAAGTATCGGGTTCTTTACTGGGTCTTCCCTTTCTGACAAATTCCATAATCTTAAAGGCCAATCCTTTTTCGATCCCTGAATCAATAAGGAAGTTCATAATATCGTCTCTTACTGAAATAATCTCTGATAAGGTCGCTTCTCCCTGACGAACAAAATCTTGGGCATTGTTCAGCCAAACATCTGTTCCATGGGACAGTCCTGATATACGACAAAGTTCTGAAAAAGTTGTTGGCTTAGTGTCAACCAACATCTGCCTTACAAATCCAGTTCCGAATTCTGGTACCCCATAGGTCCCAACTATCGAACCAATTTCATCAGGAGTTACTCCTAATGATTCAGTAGTAGAAAAAAGCTTAAGAGTTTCCGGATCAGTTAATGGTATATCATAAACATTAACTCCTGTTAAATCCTGTAATAATTTAATTGTTGTGGGATCATCATGCCCTAATATATCTAGTTTAACCAGCTGTTCATCCATTACATGGTAATCATAATGGGTAGTTATGGAAGTAGATTTTTGATCATTTGCAGGCCTTTGCACAGGGGTGAAATCATAGATAGATTTCCCCTCAGGAACGATGATCATTCCACCAGGATGCTGTCCTGTGGTCTTTTTGACCCCTTCACATTTTTTAGCTAATCTTTCCATCTCGGCCCCTCTCATGGGCTGGCTATTTTCTTCTGAAAATTTTCTCACATAACCATAGGCATTTCTTTCTGCCAAAGTAGAGATAGTTCCGGCTTTAAATACGTTTTCTTTTCCAAATAAAACCTCACAGTACTTATGGACAGCTCCCTGATACTCTCCGGAGAAATTAAGGTCTATATCCGGGACCTTATCTCCGTTAAATCCCATAAATACTTCAAATGGTATAGAATGACCATCACGAGTAAGCTCTGAGCTGCATTCAGGACATTTTTTAGGAGGCAGGTCTACCCCACTCCCTTCCTTATCCATAAATTCTGAATATTGACATTCTGGACATACATAGTGAGGATAAAGAGCGTTTACTTCGGTGATATCCATCATAAATGCTACTAGGGATGATCCTACTGATCCCCTTGATCCTACCAGGTATCCATTGTCCAGAGATTCCTTTACTAATTTTTGAGCTGACAGGTATAATACTGCAAAGCCATTTCCGATGATAGCTTTTAATTCTCTGTCTATTCTTTTTTCAATATGAACTGGCAGTGGATTACCATATATTTTATAAGCCTTATTATAGGTCATATCCCTCACTTCTTCCTCTGCATTATCCATCTTAGGAGGATAAAAACCATCTGGAATAGGCTGGACCTTCTCAATCATCTCATTGATCTTATGGGTATTATCTATAACCACATCATTTGCTATTTTTTCTCCTAAGTATGAAAATTCCTCAATCATCTCATTGGTAGTCCTGAAATAGAGCTGATTATCATATTGCCATGAATTAAATGCCATTCCACTACCATATCGGAGTACACTACGAGTAAGATGTTCATCTGGATTTAGATACTGAACATCTCCTGTAGCTACTACAATCTTACCTTGCTTTTCAGCTAATTCGACAAAGTATTTATTCATCTCAATGATACTGTTATATGATTCTACCTCTTTTTTCTCTACTAACTCTGTATATGTACCTCTTGGATGGATCTCAAAATAGTCATAATATTTAGCTAATTCTTCAATCTCAGATTTAGCTGTACCACGAAGATAAGCTTTTGTCAGTTCTCCTTCATTTCTAAAGGTACCGCTACCACTGCTGGCTAAAATCAATCCTTCACGTAATTCAGTAAGGAGTGACTTTGGTATCCTAGGTTTTTTCTGACCATAAAAGTCAATATGAGCTCTTGAAACTAATTCATATAGATTTCTCAATCCTTTCTGATTTTTAACCAAGATCATAGTGTTGAATGTATCCATAAGCTTTACATCAGTTTCATAGACGTTGTCTATCTCACTTAATTTATAGGCTCCCTTTGTCAGAACCATATTCATCATCTTTACAAATATGTGTGCAGTAGCTTCCGCATCGTCTACAGCTCTATGGTGATTATCTAGTTCAACACCTAGATGTTTTGCCATAGCTTTCAAATTATGTCTTTTAAGCTCTTTGAGGATATTCCTACCCCAAAGTAACGTATCTATTACAGCCGGATCGTAATTTTGATCCAGTCTGGCTTTTAATTTTGTCTGAATAAAACCAATATCAAATTTTGCATTATGAGCTACCATGGTAGCGTCTTTGGAAAACTCTAAAAACTTAGGTAAAACTTCCTCAATTTGAGGAGCATCTGCAACCATTTCATCGGTAATTCCAGTAAGTTTAACTATATTTTCAGGGATAGGTTTGTTGGGGTTAACAAAGGTAGAAAACCTGTCTATAACTTTAGTTCCCTTTAATTTTACTGCTCCTATCTCTGTCACCTCATCATTGTGAGGGTCAAATCCGGTAGTTTCTATATCAAAGACTATATATGTTTCATCTTCTATGACATTGTCTTTTGCGTTTTTTACCATCTTGACAGCATCATCTACTACATAAGCTTCACAGCCCATGATTACCTTAAAGTCTTCCATTCTTTTAGCTGCATTAAAAGCAAATGGGTATGAATGAGTTACACCAAAATCTGTGATAGCTATAGCCTTATGCCCCCAAGAATGGGCATGTTTTATCAGGTCCTTTGCATCGATGAGCCCTGCCATATCACTCATCTTGGTATGAGCATGGAGTTCTATTCTCTTTATCTCGGCATCATCTTTTCTCACAACAGTTTTAGAGTCAATGGCATTTACATTGGTTGCAGCAAGGATATCTTCATTATTGGTATACTGGTCGTTTTCCTTTTTTCCCTTGACCTTGACCCACATCCCGGCTTTAATATCGACTTTATTTTCTATCTTTGTAAATATCTTAATGGAGATTGAATCTTTATGATTGGTCATTCCAAATTTTACAATTCTCCATTTGTTTTTTATCTCAATTTGCTCAACCTTGAAGACCTCTCCTTCTAGAGTACAAACTTCTCCAGGATAGATCTCATTAAATTCTAAGAAATCATTGGTTGACCCCTTGATCATTCCCCGCCCAAAGAGAATTTTCTTTCCTTCGCTGCTTTCAATAATTTTAACCTTTTCCATATCTCTGGGCTCAGTTCTTTTAGGCTGTTCTACCTCTTGTTTAGCTGGATTTCTTAGCTGGATTTCCTTATTAGATCTTTCAATCTGTTCCTTGGTGATCCTAATAATTTCATCGTCCATATCTCTGACCTCTTTAGTAAAATCTCCTACAAGAAGTCGGATATCGAGATTATTTATCCCATACTTTCCCAACCTGGTATTCAGCTTAATATCCACTTCAGCTTTTATAAGATTATCTAGAGAGACCTGATCTTTTAACTCTATATCTATATGCTGGTCATGGATATAGATCCTGTATAGGTGTAAAAAGGATCTGGACGGAGCACTGGTAGTTTTCAACTCCTTGATGATCCTTTCGACAACCAATTTTATATCCATCTTAGTTAGATTAGCAGCTTCAAACTCAACTCCTAAGTCCAGCTCTAATTTGTCTCCAAATTTTTTATTGATCTCTTTTTGAATAAGATCCAGCTCATCTAAGTTATGAGGATTTTTTACCACACATAATAACTCTATTTTTTTTAGTTTTTCATAGACAATTATTTCTTTTAGCTCTATATTTTTTACTCCTACAGACTCAAAAAGGTTCTTTTTGGGTCGTATTTTTACTATATTTCTAGGCATATTTCCTCCCTACCTTTTCCATTAAACAATATTTCTATTTATTGTTTGTGTTACACATAATAAAGTTTTACTCTCTTTTATTCTGTTTTTTCTATCACCTTACTATTATATCATAGTCTCTAAATAAATTTTATAGTTTACTAAAAAATAATAAGGGAATACTACCTTCTATCCATGTAGAAATTATAAAAAATTTTCAATATTTAGATTATGTCATTAAACTCTATGATTTCCTGGTTAGTAAAACCTCCTTTCTTATGGTGTTCTGTATCACCACAAATTCTATTTTTTTATGCCATTTATTCAATTTGATGAGAACTTCCTAAAAATATTGATATAACACCTTAATATTGAAAAAATACATAGTTATCTCGGCAGACTGGAAGTGTTGTTTATAAACACTCTTTTTAATAAAGAACAAAATCCGAACTGATTTACAAAAAATTCTTTGACTTATTTTAACTTATATGATATTATACTTTATCACTCATATTTTTGAATGGTCCTAAGAAGTTAGAAGTGAAATAAAATTAGTACCGGAAAACTGTAGATGACGAGATCTATAACCGCGGTAAAAAAAAAGGAGAAAAAAATGGGAAAAATAGTTTATATGTTGAAAGTTTCCACAGTATTTTCAACTATGATAAGTGTATCTTTAGTTTTAGCTAGATAGACTCAATCAGAATGAAATAAAATGTTTAATTATAGACATTTTGTTAATATAGTATTTTAAAAGCCAACTAGATTATTTAGTTGGCTTTTTTATTTTGTTAAAAAGAAAAATAGAGTAGAATATAGGGGACATATAAATAAGGTGAAGAAGGAGTGATCTAATGACTATAAAAAAAATCAAGGAAAATTTTTTGACTGATATTAAAAAAATATACAGAGATGAAGGCTGGATATTATATCTCAACGATGATGAAAAACTCAGGAATGCTCTCAAGAACAGTGAAATTATAGGAGCATTTAGTGGTACTAAATTAATAGGATTTTTAAGGTATTTAACTGATTTTGAACATATTTTATATGTTCAGGATTTAATAGTGACTAAAGAATGGAGAAGAGACGGTGTCGGAGAAAAACTTATCAATAATTTGCTGGATAGACATCCAAATATAAGATCTATACTATTAATAACAGATATAAGTGATAAAATAAGCAATAGTTTTTATCAAAAAATAGGATTTAACAAATTAGAAAACAAGGGTATGATCTCTTATATAAGATAAGAATAAAACTTTTTAAACAACTCTTTTTAATTTTAAATCTAAATTATTTTATTGAAGTTGACAATTTGTAAAAAAAATCAAGGAACTATTTACTCGTTCTAGTAAAAATAAATAAATCTATTTTCAATATTTTAAAATATGAAAATTAACTGAGTTTATATATGGAGGGATTAGATATGACGTTTAAGACGTGGAAGGCTTTATTTATAAATATTATTTTGATGATAATTTTTATATCTCTTATGACGATGATAAATTTAAAAATGAATATAATGAAATTTGATTTGAATCATTTTATTTTGCCTGTATTTTATGCTGTTTTATTTGGATCTATAATTACATACTTATCTCAAAAAAGAATCAGGTGTTTAGAGGAAAAAATAAAAGAAAAAACAAATGAACTTAAACACTGTGCATCTATGGATGATACGACCATTACCTATAATAGAAGAATGGGATTAGAGATGCTCAAAAATTATTTAAATCTCTCAAAGAGACATGAAAATAACTTAGCGGTATGCCTCATAGATCTCAATGGGCTAAAACCTGTAATTGACAAATTTGGTTATATTAAGGGAAATGAACTCATGAGAGATATATCTGAAATGCTGAGATCAAGTATAAGAGAATCAGATATTATCTCTAGGATGGACAAAGATGAGTTTCTAACAATTCTTCCTGAATGTGATATAGCAGGTGCAAGGCAAGTTATGAGGAGGTTATTAGAAAAGATAAGGATATATAATAAAAATTCATTCCAAAATTACAATACATCCATAAGTTTTGGGATTTCAGAATCTTCATACTGTAATAAAAAAAGTGTAGAACATTTGTTAGCAGAAGCTGAGAATAAGACGCACGTCATAAAAAAAAGAAGGAGAGAGGTTTCTTATGAAAAACGGGATTTCTCAAATAAAAAAGAGGATAATGTTTTAATTTTTAAACTCTGGGTAATTATTTTATAATAGCAAGTTAAAATTGTTGCTATTTTGTCAATATAATATTTTGAAAGCCGATTAAATTATTAATTGGCTTTTACTATTTTCTCAAAATTATTCACGGTTTTCTGTTTCTGTTAGTTACATGAGACAAGTTATACATGTAACGAGTACTATAGTGTCATACACTACTCTATCCCCAAGAGAATTCATTACAACCATTGTATAAAGAAGACTCTTAAAAAATAATTTTTAAGAGTCTTCTTTATGCGTTCATTTAGTCTTGCAACAGTGATTTATTTTAGTAAGTTCATTTTATTCCACTCCATTATTTCTATATTTAGCCTTATTAAAACACTTTTCATTATCTATTTATCAACATAACTCCTCCACAGGGATTATATATTACAAGCTTTAAAAAGTAAAAATATAAATTAAGTATCGAAAATTTTATTTTAATCAAAAATCAGTAATTTTTACTTTATTTGTTTCAATTATACTTTTTTAGCTTTTTAAAAGTTTTTCAATCTCATTTAGAGTATTTATTGATGATGTTAATTTTTCTATCTCCTCATTATTGCTATAACTCAGAATGGATCTAAAACTTGTCGAACTTTTTTCTATTGAATCTAATCTTGTTTGAATTTCATCACGAATCATCGGTAACTCGAATTTTTTTAAAGTACCATGTTCGTTAGCCCAGCATAAAAACATTTTATCATCTTGATCTAAAAATGCTCTATTCATAACCCCGTTAGTATAGTTATAGAAAAAATCTTCCATTACTACAACTTCTTTTTTTATTAAATGCATTATATTATCCCCCTAATATTAATTTAACTAAGTTTACCTTCAAAACCCTCGGTATGTCAATGTTAAAAAAAATAAAAAAATCACAAACAAAATTGATTAAAAAAAGTTAATAAGTTAATACAGCATAAACAATTACAAAATAGAAGTTGGAAGAAGTTTATGAATAAATCAACTAAATAAAACTAAATATTTGGGGGCGTACGTTTCAGCCTGTGTCCTCAAAAGTAATTAAAAAAGATCCTAATTTTTTAGGATCTTTTTTTCTCAAATAAAAACTAGTTAATATTTCTTTCTTCATTAATTAAGTTTTCTAAAGAAAATTCTTTTGTCAAAACTTCTACATAATTTTGAAGTTGATCATCATCAATTCTACTTAATATTGGATAAGGTTTCTTTATTAATAGATCGAGACTAGTTGAAGTTTCTTTATTATAGTGAATTTTTTCTTTTTTTTGTAATTGCTTTTCCCATAGTTCTTTACTTAGAGTTGGTAAAATTGGATTTAAAAAAATAATTAATTTTTCACAAATATACATAGAAACCCCTAAAATTTCTTTTAATTTTTCTAAATCATTATTTTTAGCTAATTCCCAAGGTTTTTCATTATCGAAATAAATATTTCCAATAGATGCTAATTCTATTACTTTTGATAAAGCCGATCTAAAAGAGAAAGTTTCGTAGTTTTTCATTATTATACTACATTTTTCATCGATTTTTGAAATAATTTCCAACTCAGTAGAAAGATCAATTTTAATCTGTCCATCGAAATTTTTCCAAACCATATTCAAACTCCTATTAAAAAAATTAAAAATTTTACCTATTAATTCGCTATTATGAAAATTTTTATAATCTAATAAACTAAAATTAGAGTCTTTTTTTTTCTGGCAATATATGAGTTAAATATGCTCTAAGTGAATCTATATTAATATCACAATTTAAAAAATTTATACAAAATATACCTATTCCTTTACTTTTAGAGAATTTTTCATTTTCATATGTTAAATAATTATATCCAATTACATTATTAGGAGTATTATATTTCCCATTTCCCATTAAAAGCCCTGGCCAAAAAATAGTATGGAATGGAATATTATCTTTTCCTAAAAAATGATAAATTTTAGTATTTTTATTTTCCCAAAGATTTTCATGATTAATTTCTTTAATGAAACTTATATACGCAATAGGGGCTTCAAACCACACATAAAATACTTTGTCTTCATATATTTTTTTAGGAACAGGAATTCCCCATGTCATATTTCGTGTGATACTTCTAGGGTGTAGATCTTTATTTAACCAATTTTGAGCTTCACTATATGTGATATTATTAAAAACATCTACTTTTGTTTTTATCCAATTAGATATTTCATTTGAAACTTTATCTAATGAAAAATATAAATGAGTATCTTCTTTTTCTATAGGTTTATTTCCACAAAGTTTACATTTTGAATCTAAAAGTAAAGAAGATTCAGTCAATGAACCACATTTTTCACATTGATCACCATTCGAATTTTCATAACCACAATTAGGACAAGTTCCTTCAATAAGACGATCTGGTAGGAAAAGTTTGTCATGTTCACAATACTTCATAATAGAAGTTTTTTCTTGAATGTAACCATTATCATCAAGCTTTGTAAAAAAGTTTTGTGCATTTTTTTTATGTATACTTGATGATGTTTTTGAATAGTTATCATATGAGATATTAAAATAATCATATAATTTTTTATGAACTTTATGTAGGTTATCTGTTAGAACTTCTGGAGAAATACCAATTTCCCTAGAAAGTATTAAAGAAGGTGTCCCATGAACATCTGATCCTCCAATAAACAAAGTCTCTTCTCCTTTAATTTTACAAAATCGGTTATAAATGTCTGCTGGTAAATGTGAGCCAGCAATATGCCCTAAGTGTGGAACGTTATTAATATACGGTAAAGCAGCAGTAATAATTTTTGTCATAATCTCAACTCCCTATTGATTCAATATAATATTTTTATAAAATAAAAAAAGCCTGTGGCGTCTACCACAGGCTTTCGTAATTACTTGAAAGATGTTTGGCAGACTCAGTAAATTAATACAAAATGAGTCTGCCCTTAAATTAAATAATTTAAGTTACAAACCCTTCCAAAGCATCATCATCATATTTAATTGTCTGAATTCTATATTTTTCATAACAATCTCCCTCATTTGAATTTTTTTAGATAATAACATAAATTTTATTTAAATGTAAAGTCTTTTTTTTATTGAGATAGCTTTTCATTCTTTTTTAAACCATTCTTATGTAATAATGATTGCAAAGTTAAACTGGAGTGATATTAATAAAGAAAAAACATAAAATAAGTGTAAACCATTGCACTATTTACATTTTTTCTAGCTTGTTGGAGTAACTCAGAAATATTTTGATAAATATTATTATTTACATCTACTCCTTCGATATTTTTTTGTGGTTTCCATCTATTCCTCCAATCTATCATTTGATACTTGATTTTTATAAATTCACATTTTTATTATTATACCTATAGTTTCTTGAGTTTCAAATAACAAAATAATCATGGACAAAATTTTAAAAAAATCGAGAACAAAGTAATAAAAAACACTAAATAAAAAGACAATAAGTTTATACTGTCTTTCTAAGCTTTATTTTATTGATATCTATTTTAAAAGTTACAAAAGGATCATTATGGTGCTTTCATAATTGAAATTATATTTGCTTGGATTGTTGGTTTATAAAAACATTTAATTTTGGTGACTTTCTTAGTAGAAATATGAAGGATTCCATAGATTCTATCTCTATAATTTTTCGGTTTGTTTTCATAAAAATAAAATTCAGAATATTGCCATTTATCTGGATTTATAACTCCACTCTAACAAAACAACATAATATTTTTATAGTTTAATTTTGGATTTTATCAAATATGCGTTATAATAGTATTTAGGTTATTTATAGCGAATCGTTAAAACAGGAGAAGATATATGAATATTATTGAATTTAAAGATGTAGCAAAATCACATTTAACTCAAAAGTTATATGAAAATGTTAATTTAGAGATCAACAAGGGAGAGAAGATTGCTATTGTTGGTAATAATGGAAGTGGAAAATCAACTTTATTAAAATTAATAAATGAAGATGAATATCCAACTTATGGAGATATAGTAATTGAAGAGGAAGCACAAATTGCTTACTTTGATCAATTTGGAGAAACAAGTTTAGATAAATCAGTAAAAGAGTTATTAGACTCACCATTTGAGCACATAATAAAAGCTCAAGTTCACTTAGAAGAAGTTTCGACTCAGTTTACTGGTGAAGCAGACAATGATGAAAAAGTAATGGAAGAATTTCAAAAAGCTTCAGATCTTTTTGAAAGTTTAGGAGCATATGACTATATTCATTTACAATCTGAATTTATAGATGTATTTGAATTAGGGAGTAAGTTAGATAGAGAATTTAAAGATTTAAGTGGTGGAGAAAAGCAATATGTAAGACTTGCAATAGCTTTATTCAAAGAATCTAACCTTGTAATCTTAGATGAACCATTATCATATTTTGATAAAAAGAAAACTGCTTGGTTAGCTAACTTTATTTCTAAAAGTTCTAAAGCATTTTTAGTAGTTTCTCATAGTATTGATTTTATTAGGTTATTTTCTAATAAATTCTTTGATGTAGATAATTTCAAAGTAACTACATATGAAGGGGATTATAGAACTTACCAAAAGGACAAAAAGATACAACTAAAGGAAGAAAAAAAAGAAAATAGAGAAAAAGAATTTGAAATAGAAAAAACCCGTGAAAGAATTAAGAAAAAAGAAATATTAGTACAAGGAGTCGGAAATAATCGTTCTCATGCTGTAATCTTAAGAAGGATGGAAAGAGAATTAGAAAGATTAGAAAAAGGGAAAAATGTACATTCTAAAGAATCTGAATATACTTATAATTCTAGCCCTGAAGAATATCTTACAATTAATAAAGATATTGGAGATATAATAGCTTCAGTTAATAATGTTTCTAAGGAGTTCCCTGAAAAAACATTATATAAAGATGTTAACTTTGATATATTAAAGAACAGTAAAATATGTATCGTAGGAGAAAATGGAGCTGGAAAATCAACTTTATTAAAGATGATTTTAGGAGAAGAAGTCCCTACTACAGGAACTATTGATATAAACCCTAAGGCAAAATTCTCTTATATAGAGCAAGAAACTATCTTAGAAGATGAAAATATGAAGATTACAGAATATATTCAGGATAAAACTGGTCTAAACCAAGACTTTATTGAAGGAGCTATTGACTCTCTTTTCAATTACGAAGAAGAATTTAGAAGTAAAAAATTATATATGTTAAGTGGTGGAGAGAAAAAGAGATTAGAAATATTTACTAACATCTTAGCTGAAACTCATTTACTTGTAATAGATGAACCTTCTACTTATATGGATAGTTACTCTAGGTCTACAATTGCAAATATGTTAAATGAATATCACGGTGCCGTTGTCTTAGTAACTCATGACAAAGAATTATTAAGAATGATTAATTTTGAAATGTTTGATATTAGAGATAGATTATTTAGAGAGAAAGAAAGAGGTTAAAAATTGAAATAAAACAAATAAGGATTTGTTTCTATTAATTAAATTATTAAATCTAAATCCTTGAAAAGGAATAACCAAAAAAGTCTACCAATTAAGGTAGACTTTTTTTAGTTATTTCAACATGTAATTTATTGTACATTTATTTAGTGTGTAAAGGGTAATATAAAATTGACCCTTTTGAGATAAAAAAGGCAGCTAATTATTGACCCACCCTAATATTACTCTGTACAATCTTTTTAAAGAGATGTACAGGAGGTTTGAGGTGGCAATTCATATGGATACATATAAAAAAATTAGACGACTTCATCTAGTTGAAGGGGTTTCTATTAGAAAAATTTCTAGAGATCTTCATATTTCTAGAAACACTGTTAGAAAGTATATTAATGGAGATACAATTCCTGGAGAAAAAAGTTTTCTTCTAGAAGAAAACAAGTTATGACTAGAGAAGTCTTAGACTTTATTCAAGCTTGTATTCTTGAAGATAACGAGCATACTCATTCAAAACAGAGGCACACTGCTAATAGGGTTTGGGTTAGACTCAAAGAAGAGGCTGGGTTTCTTGGTTCATATTCTTCTGTTAAGGTTGCATTTAGAGAATTAAAAGGTAAAACAAAAGAGGTTTTTCTACCACTTACCTTTAATCCTGCGGAAGCTATGCAAATTGATTTTGGTTCAGCGCATATCTTTCTCAATGATGAAAAGCAGGAAATAAAATATTTTTGTGCTCGGTTAGCATATAGCGCTCATATCTTTACTAAGGCCTACTTCGCAGAAAGAGAAGAATGCTTTTTAGATGGGATCATCTCTGCTTTTGAATATTTTGGTGGTGTTCCTAGAGAAGTTCTCTTTGATAATGCCAGAGTTGCTGTATCAGAAGGCTATGGAAAACATGTAACTAAAATAACTAAAGGGTATGAAACTCTCGTTGCTCATTATGCTTTTAAACCTAAATTTTGCAATGTTAGAAGTGGAAATGAAAAAGGTTTGGTTGAAAATTTAGTAGGACTTATCAGAAGAAATACTATGGTTCCTATCCCTAGAGTTAAAAGTTTGAATGAGTTAAATATCAAAATAAAAAAGGCTTGTGATAACTACTTAGAAAATCATAAAGTTGGCGGTGAAAGCTTAAGTGTTAAACAAAAATTCCAGATTGAAGCTAATAACCTTTTAGAGCTTCCTAGCCATTCACTAGATATTTCTAAAAGAGACTATAAAAGAGTCACTAAGTTTTCAACTGTAACTTTTGAAACTAATAAATATTCATTACCCTGTGAATTAGTAGGAACTGAGGTGATTTTAAAAACTGGTCATTCAGAAATACAATTTCTTCATAAAGGTAAAGTTGTTGCAATTCACCAGAGGATATTTAAAAAAAATAAGCATAGTTATCAATTAATTCACTATCTTAAAGCTTTAGAAAGAAAACCGCGAGCTGTATTTAATGCTGATCCAGTTATACAAAATATTCCTAAAGCAATTTTTGAAATGTATCACTCTAAAGGAGATTCAAAACTCTTTTTAGAATATCTAAGAGAAGAAGTCGGTCTTCCTAAAATCAACGACCAAATAGAAGTTCAAAGAAATAATTTAGGTAAATATGATAACTTAATTTCCCAAGAGGTGATCTAATGAGTGTAATTAGTGAAAAAATTAAACTTTTTTCCAAAGCTTTAAAACTATCTAGCTTCAAAGACTATCATGAGGTTCAGCGCCAAGCAATAAATTCAAAACAAGGATATGAAGAATTTCTGCTTACACTATTAGAAAAGGAAGTATTAACTAGACAAGACAATAAACTTTTCAGGTTAAAGCGCGGAGCTAAATTTCCCTTTGAAAAAACGCTAGAAGAGTTTGAAGTTAAACGTCTTAGCTATTTAAAACCTTCAGTAGTAGGCGAACTCTCCAGCTGTGAGTTTATCAAAAAAAAAAAAAAATATAATAATGATAGGGAACCCAGGAACTGGAAAGACACATCTTTCTATAGCTCTAGGACTTAAAGCTTGCAACTGTGGACATAAGGTGTACTTTACTACAGCTGCTAACTTATCAAATAAATTAGTTGAAGCGCAAGAAAATAGTAATTTAGGGAGATTCTTAAGGCAATTAGCAAGATTAGATCTACTCATAATAGATGAGCTTTCCTACCTCTCCTTTAACAAACATCAATCAGAACTCCTATTTCAAGTGATTTCAGAAAGAAGTGAGAGGGGAAGTATTATAATTTCTACTAATTTAGCATTTTCAGAGTGGGAAGAATTCTTCCCTGATACAATGTTAACAACAGCTTTAATAGATCGCGTAACATTTAGAGGACATATTTTAAACATGAATGGTGACTCTTACAGGGTCTCTGCGAAATAGGCAGGGTGGGTCACTTTTTAATTACCCTTAGGTGGGTCAAAAATTAACTGCCACATGGGTCAATTCTTGATTGACATTTACATTTAGTGTCTTTTCATTTTTTGTTTGTAGTCTATACTGTTTTATTAGTTCTCAGACTATCCGCAAATACTCTCAAAACACCAAACTGGATAAACACTAATAATATCAACGATTTAATTTTTTAAGAATATAATATAACCTATATTAGTTCAAGAAGGAATTTACAAGAACTAAACTATACAATTAAAGACTTTACTCAAGATTATAAAAAAATCACCGATAAATATCTTGAAAAAGAGATGTATTCCCAGCTTTTTATAAGTGGATTCAAAATCAATGACATAAAGAAAAAGTTTAATTTAAAAACCCAAATATACGCATATTTAATCCGGGATTTTGATTATAATGGCGTTACTAGAAATATGCACCTTGCCTTTGATTCTTTGGGGATTGTAGTTGATACTTCTCCTTTTATAGTAGATCTGTATAAAACCCACATAGAACTCTTTGGAAAAAAAGAGGATCTGGAAAACTTCAGGAATAGATACAGTATCAAATGGGATCTTTGGTATGAACCATACAGAAAGTCCTGGCACCTTGCCTTTAATGGCTGTTTAGCCGAATATATAAGATCAAAAAAAGCAAATGATTTTTTTCAGAAAAAAAGGAAAAATTAAAAATTTTCTAATTTAGTAGTAACATAATTTTTTTAATAATGGGTAAAATAGTAATTAATATAAACTATTAAAATTGTATAAAAATAATAGTGAAAAAAATATAACTAAATTAATTTCCTGCACAAAAAGGGAGGAGAACTATGATTGTCAAGATATTAAATCATTTCCGGCTTACCTGGAGACTAGTACAGGACCGCAGAGTAAATAAGTGGCTAAAGGTATTTTTAGTCTTCATTCCACTTGCCTATGTTTTTTTACCATTTCCACCTGATGACTTCCTGCCTCTTCTGGGACTTTTAGATGACCTGCTCCTCCTGGCAGTTACCACCATACTCTTTGTTGAAATGTGCCCAGAAACTGTGGTCCGGAAACATAAACTGGCACTCACCGGTCTTTTTTCCTCTGCCAGATCCATTAACTTGGAAGAATATCGCTGTAAAACCGAAAATCGTGATCTCGCTCTGGGATTTATCTTCGCTGTAGTCATACTCCTTTTGGGGGGATACTTAGCAGGAGTCCTTCTTCTACTCATCTTTGGAGTGGGATATATAACATCAAACCTGAAGCGGAAGGAGATACTTGCCAATGCTGTTCAGATCGGTCCCCATCAGCGTCCAGATCTCTATGAGGCACTTGAAGAAGTTAAGAAGCTTCTTCCCCCTGTGAAAATAGATCTCTTTATAAATCAAAACCCGGTAATGAATGCTTATACCTTTGGTTACGACGGACCCTATACCGTGGTTCTTACATCCAGCTTGGTGGAAAAGCTCTCGGAAACCGAGATAAAGGCGGTAATTGGGCATGAAATGGGACACATCTTATTCGGGCACGTGCGGATCATAAGTCTAATGAGTACTCAGTTTGGACTGGGCCGCCTCTTCTTCTATAAGTGGAGCCGCTCATGTGAATATTCTGCCGATTCAGTAGCTCTTATAGCCAGCAAAGGGGATCTAATTCCCCTGACCTCTTCCTTGCTAAAACTAGCGTGGGGTTTGGACGATCCCGTTGATATAGAGGAATTTTTGGCTCAGCTGGATGGGGATTCAGACCCTCTCAGCATGGAGGTGTTCAGTACACATCCCTTTATGAATAATCGGATCAAAAGCCTGATTCGCCTTGCTAGGCGGAAAGACTTTAAGAAAAAGATAGAGCACATGGATACCTGGGACCTCTCATAAGTGCTTCTAGTGCAGTTTTAAGATCAAAAGAGGTAGGATGAAAATCATCCTACCTCTTTATTTATCTGCCTATTTTTCATTTTCATCCTATTTTGTCGATCTATGAATATATGTCTCCGTAGCTTGTACTTGTGGAACTAATTTCTGTCTATTCATATAACTGTATAATTATAAAGAAACCTTTTGTCTTTTAAGGGTTCAAGTATCCTAGTTAATACCATTTTTGACTTCTAATTGATAGTTGTATAAATATAGTTAATTTTTTTGATATTATACCATGAATTTCTTTAACTTGCTTATATCGATCTTGGTTAGTACTTAGTGGTTTCCCTAATATAATAATGAAACAAATGATTATCTGTTGTAATAAAACAATAAAAAAGAACCCTAAAAATAGAGTTCTTTTAGCAAACAAGGATTTGTTTTTAAATAACCATTATTTATTGATATTGAGAAGTAAAAAATCCTTTATTAATTATTTCTTACCAAATACGATTTGACCTTTATTGAGCATTGTGGATCCATTTTTTATTTTCATACCTACATTATGTTTAACATCTCTTCCTATTTCATTAACTCCTGCAGTTCTCTCAGATCCTGACAAATTAATTTTACCAAGATTTACTATTGTAGACCCTGCCCCAGTAGCATACATTCCAATACCGACGTTCTTATTTAAATTAATAATACCAGTTTTTTGATTAATTGCAGTAGACCCACCATCTACATACATAGCTATTCCGTAGTCATGGTCTACATCTATTGTTCCATAATTGGTGATAGTGCCACCTAAAGATCCTTTCATAACAGTATAACCGTCAAATCCGGTGTTCAATTCCCCCCTATTTATTGCTTTTGCTCTTACTCCTATAGCAGACATTCTATAGTTTCCAAAGTTTTTTATTCTTCCTTCATTAGTAGCCGTACCATAAAAAGCTGCGAACATTCCAAAATCCCCAGTATTCTTGATAGTACCATAGTTATTGGCCGTACTATGATTTGCTGCGGACATTCCTCTAGAACCTATATTCATGACAGTACCATAGTTATTAACTGTACTATTATTGTTTGCGTGTATTCCAATATTCTTTTCATTCTTGACAGTACCATAGTTAGTAGCCGTGCTATTATACACTGCGATGATTCCATTATAACCAGTATTCATAACAGTACCATAGTTAGTAGCCGTACTATTATATGCATACATTCCATTATTTCCACCATTCTTAATAGTTCCATAGTTAATAGCTGTAGCACCCCAACTTGGATGCATTCCATAAGAACCATCATTCTTAACAATACCATAGTTGTTAGCGGTACTACCAGATCCTACTACATTCATTCCATAAGGACCACTATTCTTTACAGTTCCGTAGTTGTTAGCCGTACCATAGGATTGTGCGACCATTCCAATCGAACCAGTATTTTTAATAGTACCATAGTTAGTAGCTGTACTATAAAGGTATGCATTCATTCCAACCGAACCAGTATTCATAACAGTACCATAGTTAGTAGCCGTACTATGATCATCTGCGTGCATTCCATTATATCCATTATTCTTCACAGTTCCGTAGTTAGTAACCGTACTATAAAGATATGCTTTCATTCCAACCGAACCAGTATTCATGACAGTACCATAGTTATTGGCCGTACTATGATTTATTGCGTATATTCCATAAGGATCGTTATTCATAACAGTACCATAGTTAGTAGCCGTACTATTATATGCATACATTCCATACCATCCATTATTCATGACGGTTCCATTCTCTGTATTTATTAATTTCGATCCTGGCCCTGCATACATTCCAGTATTCCCATCGTAGGTGATAGTTCCATTATTTATTGCCGTATTTCCGACTCCAGTTACACTCATTGTATAATCAATAGTATCATTATTGATTATGGTTTCTGCATCTACTCTCTCGTACATAACTACACCCAGTATCAAAGCTATTATCATACCATAGGTGATTGAAATTTTTCCTTTACAAACCCGTTTAATATATTTTTTTAATTCATCAACTTTCATAATTCTCCCCCTCCCCTTCCTTAAAAAATTAAAGTGATAAAAAATTTTATTGTAACCAATTATTCAAAAAACACTTCCTACTATAGTATTCATCGTTTTTTTTTGTTTTTGTTTTTTTTACCGGCAAACCGTTCAAAAAAAATGTTGCTATTTATCTTTAAGCTTCATTTATTAAATGAATATATTAGATGGAAAACTCATATTTTTTTCTAAAATTTCTAAAAAAAAAATAAGATTTCTTCAATGGAAGTTATTAAATAAATTTTTTAAACTTGAATTGTTTAAAATTTTAAAGCAGACTTAAGTAACACTTGAACAAGTTTTTTATCGTATTCCCTGTTTTAGTGTCTTACCTTTAAAATGTGTGGAAGAGATAATAAAGATAATGTAGTATTCAGAAATAACTAATCAACAAAGAGCTTAACCGCCCTTTTAGTTTTAAGGAGGATTAATCTATGATAAAAAATAGACAAACATTAATTTTTCTTAGTATTTTCATGATATTTGGGAGTTTTATATCAGCTGATACTTTAGATTTTGATACCTTTAATGGCAGCGGGAAATTTATAAATGCTAAAGGCGGAATCATTACCTCTCCTGATAATAAGCCGTATGATGATGTAATAGGAAAATTATATGTATGGGGAGATTTTGGAGAGGACAATTATTCTGACAGTATACAAACTCATAAAATATTTACTGCTTTAAAGTTTAATGGTACTGTTATATCTGAATCGCCTATATATAATGCTGAAATAGGTAGTGATCCATCTACGAACGAATTTCATTTTATCTTAACTAGGAATAAATTTAATGGGGGAGTTATTGAAAATAACGAACTGGGTGAATTATTGGAAACTGGATATTTTAATGACAATAATCCATTAAAAAATAAATTCTATAATGATATCAAGATTTTTGATTCAAAAGAAAAATTAAATTTAGCAATAGATGAAACTTTTGGAATAAATACCTATCCTGTAATAACTAAACAAACATTGGAAACAATAACTGAGGTTAACACTTCAATAATAAACTCTATATCAACAATAGATAAATATTCACTTACTGGAGATATAAAAATGATGGGTAACTATAAATTTAATAACGTTAAATTTAAGAATACCGATAATCTTTATGGATACAAAACAGAAAGCCTCATTGTTTCAATAGGAGCAGAAACCAAGATTTATTCTAATTTAAAAATAGGAACCATGCATAGTTTTATAGATTCAACTACAGATATGGAGAATGATAAAGGGTCTAGAGATGATTTTTATTATCAAGGTGGATTATATGTTGTTTACGATGCTGATTCAGTGATTTATTCATCATTGTTATCTGTTGGTGGATCGGATACCGATCTTTATAGATATAATAGTAGCCCTTTGGGAGATTTTATAAATGAGTCTAATATGACTAATCTTTTTTTAGGATTAAACAATTCTATTTATAAAAAATTTAAATTTGGTAAATCGTACATATCTCCTAAAATAGAAATAAATTTTATAAGGTTGTATCAAGAAGGAATAAACGAAGGAGGAGATTATGGTATAGAAATAGATAAAATAAATTCTTTGTCTATAGAACCTGGAATTGGTTTTAGTATTGAAAAAATCTTCGACATAACGTATGCTACCCAATTAAATATAGGAGCTGAAGTTATGAACTATATAGAAATAGCAGACCCCTATAAAAATTTTGATGCTACATTAAAAACAATTAACTCTGAAAAATATACCATAGAAAAATATGAAAATAGTATTTATCACATTGATTTTTCATTCAAACAAGGCTTAAAAAATTTAAATGGATTAGGTTTTTATCTAACTGAAGACTACATCTTATCTGAAAATCAAGAACAATTTAAATTTGGGCTGAATATATTTTATATCTTTTAATATAAAACAGTTTCCCTTACTTTTAAAATTGAACAAAATAAAATACAGTCTGTAAAAGAGTGACATTAAAAGTCACTCTTTTCATTTGGGGAAATATAAGAATAAATAAGAATTTGTTTTTATATTTAATGATTGTTTCTATTAAAACAATCACATAATAGCGGACAAAATCCAAAGAAAATCGAAGACAAAATAATAAATAATACTAAATAAAAAGACACTAAATTTTAGTGCCATTCTAAGGTTGATTTTACTGGTATTATAAATGAAAGTTACGAAAAAATTAAAGTGTAATACTCGTTCGAGAAGTTGATAAAATATCCTATCTAAATAAATTAGTGTGTAGTTCCATCTTTAAAAAGTAAATTTATCTCGGATTTTACCACCTTTATAATAATAAATCCATTCCCCATTTGGTTTTCCATCTTTATAACTTTTTATAAATTTGATTTCCCCATTCTCGAAATAGTCAATCCATTCCCCGTTTGATTTCCCCTCTTTAAAATTTCCTTTACTTTCGATTTGACCATTTTTATAGTAGTAAACCCCTTCCCCATTTAGTTTCCCATCTATATAATTTACTTTCTTTTTGATTTGACCATTTTCATAATAGCCAATCCTTTCCCCACTTAGTTCTCCATCTTTATAATTTCCTGTCCCTTTGATTTGACCATTTTCATAATAGTCAATCCATTCCCCATTTTGTTCCCCATCTATATAATTATCTTTACTTTCGATTTGACCATTTTCATAATACTGAATAGCTCCCCCATTTTGTTTACCATCTATAATATTTGTTTTAAATTTGATTTTCCCAGTTTCATAATATAGGATGCCTTCCCCATTTAGTTCCCCGTCTTTAAAATTTTCTTTCCTTTCAATTTGACCATTTTCGTAATAGTAAATCAACTCCCCATTTAATTTACCATCTTTAAAATTTTCTTTTCTTTTAATTTGACCATTTTCATAGTAGTAAACCCATACCTTATTTTGTTTACCATCTATATAATTTCCTTTACTTTTGATTTGACCATTTTCATAGTAGTAAATCCATTTCCCATTTTTAAATCCATCTATATAATTTTCTTTAGCTTCGATTTGACCATTTGCATAATAAATAATCCATTTCCCATCTTGTTTACCATCTTTAAAATTTCCTATAACTCGGATTTTTCCACTTCTATAATAGATAATCCTGTTTCCATTTAATTTCCCATCTTTATAATTTCCTATAATTTGAATTTTTCCATTTTCATAATAATCAATAACTTTTCCTGTGTATGGAGATTCTTTATTTATTTTATAATATACTCCGTTTCTGTTTTGTAACTCCTCTCTATTAATTGATTTTCCATAACTCATTAAACTTATACTGATTATTAATACTAATAATATTTTTTTCATTATTCTCATCTCCCCTTTTTAACTCTTCATTTAAGTTTCACTTCAAATTTTAAAAAAGTCAATTTTTTAAATAGGGAAAGGAAGTAAATCAACAAATAACACTAAATAAAAAGAGATAACTCTAAATAGATGTTATCCCTTAGTTTCATCCTATTAATTTAACTTTTATTACCTATTATAAGAAATGAAGTGAAGCCTAATTTACTTCATTTACTTTCAAAATATTATCAGCCCATTTTTCTAGGATTATACGAACCTCTTTGATACTATCTGTGTTTTTATATTCATTAGAAAAATAAATATATATTATCTTATTCTTTACCCGAACTAAGGCACCTCCTACAACTTCTTGCTTTACATAACCATTTACTGCACCAGTCATTATTGTACCATTTCCATATGCATCTTTTTTAGAAAAGAATTGGCCTAAGTGGATCGGTTGCTCTAATTTGAATGTGATTTCATCTAAATCAAGCAAATCCATTCGACGGTTGAGTTCATCTTCAGTTTCATCTATAAGTGAATCTAATTTATTTTCAAATAATTGCTCATTCATAGCGTCTGTAATTGCTTTGAAATCACTTTCACTAATATTTGCGAACTCTTCACGACGCGACACCATTACTTGAGCGTGTTCAGACATTATAAAACTTTTTCTCTTTCCGAGGTTCAATAAGTCCTCATGGGTCATATATGCAGCTACAAGACGAATTTCTATTAACTGCATAAATACTTCCATACGTTCTCTGTGATCATAACCGATTTCTTTCATTCCTGTTGTAGGTGAAGGAATAAGAATTTCTACTTCTCCAATCTTAAATGATTGAATATCGTTAGTTTTTTTGACTGCTGGGGAATTGGTGCATGCTATTATAGACATCAATATTATTAAACATGAAAATAACTTTTTCATTTGATCACCTCACTTTTTATAGGTTTCAATAATTAATTACAAATTATTTTTTGAAAATCCTTTAAACTTAAACTTATATTTATTTAAATTTTAGAAACATTTTAATTGTTAGTTATCTAAACAAATAAGAATTTGTTTCTATTAATTAGATTATTAAATCTAAATCCTTGAAAAAGAAACCAAAAAGTCTACCAATTAAGGTAGACTTTTTTTAGTTATTTTAACATGTAATTTACTGTATATTTATTTAGTATTTTTTTATTTTTTGTTTGTGTTATATCTCGTTTTATTGAGCTATAGCTTGTCCGAGGTAGTTAAAATATTTCAATACTTTTCAACCCTAGTAATTCCAACAAAATATATGCTGTATAACCGAAATTATATTTACTTTTATTACTTACAGTAACTATTAAATATTTTAATTGGTGCTATCCTTAAGCATAAAACAAATTCTTATTTGTTTCTATAAATAAAAAGCACACTATTTTTAAATAGTGTGCTTAAAACTTTCTTTAAAAAAATTTCTAATTCCTTCATTCATACGATTTTCTTGCTCATCTGTTTTTTTCTCTTCAAGATAGTATTTGTTAGTCATAATATTTTTAGATAATGAATCTAGCGGAAAACCTTTTATTTTTTTGTCACAAGGTTTTTCTGATATTATAAATTTATTAAGAGATATCTCCGGTCCTTGATATTCAAAGCTAATATTTTCATCTATTTTTAGATAGATAGCATTTTCATAGCGACTAATAATTTCGCCACCATTCTTTTTCGCAATTTTTGAATAATATTCTATCATTTCATCGTCAGAAAGTTCTCTTCCTTTAACCCTTCTTATATAAACTCCAGGTTGATCTATATCCTTTACTCCTTCGAAATAGAGTCCTGAATCACAAGAAAAAACTGGAATTTTAAATTCTTGAAAATATGCTTCAGCTTTTTTCTTGGCGTTTTCTAATGGAGTTTTTCCATCTTCAATTACTTTAGGTATTTTTTTTTTAATATCGTTTAACCCAATGATTTCAATATCCATACCATTTAACGCCTCTTTCATCTCTTTTACCTTGGCATCATTTGTTGTACCATAAATGATTTGTTTCATTATTTTCTCCTTTTTATTTTAAATATATCATATAAAGCAGTTTTTTTGAATGAGCAATATACTAATAATAAATTTTAAAGATAAATAGATACACACTATTAAAAAGAGGTTTGCACACTATTTAATTTTCAATGTACTCTAATGCTGAAATAGTTCCAACTTTTTTATTGTCTAAGTAATAGGTTATTTTATAATTATCTAGAAAAGAATAATTACGGGTTAAATACTGTGTTATCAAGTTTAAAAAATAATTGTGATTTTTTTTCGTCCATTCAATCTCCCTCTCTCATTTATTATTTCTTTATTATTTATGCTACTATGCTCTAATTCTTTCAATATAAATTAAAAAAAATAAAAAAAGGGATATTTAATTAATATCCCTTTTAATCTTATATATATCACTTTAACTATTAGTTTAACTCATTATAGCTTTGATAAATTTGTCATTTTTATCATAAATAACTTTAATATATTTCTTTTCACCTTTGGCAGCTTCATAAGGTGTTGTGATCAATTCTGGTATAAAAAAGAAAAATACATCTGCAGCTAACCAAATAGCGGCACGACCAACACTTGGTTCAGCTCCTACATAGTATTTATAAAGACATTCAACATTTCCATCCTCTAAATCGTTAATAGTTGTAGGAAGCCCTAGTTCAGCTTCTATTTGAAATCTTTCACTATTTTTTCTAACGACTGTTAGATTTGGTTCTTTTTTTCCACTTGCAGCCATCATTACAGAACATCCTGTTAAACTTATAGATGCTAAAAGTAAAGACATTGCTATTAATACTTTTTTTGAATTTCTAATCATTTCTTCATTCTCCTTATTAAAAAAATTTCTTCAAGACATTATAATTAAAAAACAGCTAAACCCCTAATTAATTTTAATTAATTTTTAATAAAGAAGAGAAGTTATAATTAATATCCTCCTTCTACTCTATTCTTTATATCTCCAAAATAAACTCTTTTATCGAATCAGCCCTCCTAAAAATCCTACTTTTTATTGATTTCGGAACTCCCGAAATAGAAACCTATTATCAGCATGGTGATATTGGTTATAGACCCGACTACCATGCTATTCATCTGTTTGTCACTGCCTACTTCTCCCTTTAGGCTTATCCAGTATAGGTAAATACAAAACGATACCCATACAAGGGCAATCAGGGCACTTATATTCTTTTGGAGCCAGGATGAATTATCGGAGTTATTTATTTTAAAGTTCATCTCTCTGGCATTTTTCTTATCATCTAAGATAAATTTTACATATTCATTTTCCTTTTCTTTTAATTTCAAAACCAGTTGGGGATCTCCCTGTAAGGTTTTTAAAATTCCTGTTTCGTTAGATGACCCGGTAAGTCCTGTAAGAGTTGTTAATGCTCCTACAGGGTTCCCCATGACTGCCTGTGCTAGTGCCGGGAGTCCTTTATCTTTAAAAAAATTTATAATCTTATTCATATTGCCTCCTAATCCAACTGGAAATGCGGATAATCTTTAAAATTCTTCCAGTCACCACCATAACTATTTTTTATACCCAGATAGTCAGCACAAAGTTTTAATTCATCACCGACTTTTTTAAAGCTTTCTATGTCATTCCATCCATTAAACGGGTACGGGATAAAATCTATAGCTTTCCCTGTTTGATGTTTAGATTTCTTGTTGACTCCATCTAATTTACTGAATCCATTCTTAAATGCTTTTTGCTGGTCCTCTAAGCTCCTTAAACCACACGTAATAGTCAGGTCTACCTTCCCTCTGGCTAATACCATCCCAACTATTAGAGACAACCTGGAATCTATCCCTTGAATATTTTTTATGCTTCTACTCGATATTTTATTCATTATTCTTACCCCTCCTTTTTAGCTTTTAGATATCCTTCGATCTCAGATAGCTTCATCATCAGTTTATTAAATTCTTCTCTGCTTACTTTTTCAGCTAGTTTTATTTTAATCTCTTCTACTTCTCTTTCAATACGATCTATTCGATCACTTCCTTTATCAACTCTTTTAAAAGTTCTTTCCCAAAGAGGTTTAGCTAAGTTAATTGCTAGTAAGCCACCTATAATCCAATTGGCAGCTATAGTTGTGTCTGGTAACATAATACCTCCTAATTGTAGTAGTAATTAATTCGATCTGATCTCTTAGGGTACATTCCTTCTATAGGGATATTTATATTAGTATAATTGCCAGGGACATCTTTCCAGGCTTTATGCCATACTTTTATATTAGCACTATCATCTTCAGTTAATGCCTCCTCTATCCCCATAAATATATTATTAGCAAGTTTATGATAGGCAGCATATTCTTTTTCCCTTTGAGTCCTGGCTTTTTCCTTCTCACTTTCCAGAGTAATCTCCCCTTCAGTAATATAGTCTTGCCTGGTTTTTTCAACTATTTGATCATCTACAATCTTTTGGGAGTAGCTGTCATATGAAACTATCTTTCCATTCATAAGAACTTCTCCGTCATTAAGGACCCTATCTCCTCTTTTTAGTTTTTCTTCTTCAGTAGCTTCCCTTATAGAATCTGTTTCTTCTAAATAAGTAATGAAATGAGGGAGATCTTCCCCGTAAAATTCCACTGCATTCCCTTCAAAATATTCCTCGTAGTTTTCAATTTTTGTTTCTGAAACTTCATACACTAAAGAGACACCCTCTTTTGCCTTTTCTCTATCAAGATATATGTAATTTTTCATTATGCTGTCCTCCTCCAAATATTAACTACTCTATATGGGTTCATGATATTAAATGCTGATCCACTTCCACTGCTTCCTGTAGTCCCAAAAATTGTATGGCTATGGTTACCTGTTGTAGAAGTATTGGGATTTTGATAATTTGTATATGGAGCTGAAGCCCCAGTATTATTTCCTCCAGCACTACTACACATGTAGGTAGTGAACCCAGCCCTTGTTGCCCCATTATGTCTACTTGTAGTAGTTCTTCTAGAACTTCCGTAATAATCTACATTTATCCCATGTGTATGTGCTGGCTGTGTATGGGCATGGTTATCTACTCTGTGCCTGTGATTTCCACCTTTATGATAATGATTCCCGGTAGTATTGGTAGTCCCGTAAAACCCGTGGGTATGGGCTGCCATATTAGCCAGTGTCAGTGCGACTGTTGATCTTCCCCCTTCTGTTCCTAAAGCATAACCATTAGAAGTACCCAACAGCACCCGGCCTTCCAATTTTGTCCATGTGGTCCCTGTCCACTTAGTTGCAGGATTAGAGGTAGATTCCGTTATCCAGTAATCTCCTACATCATATTTACATTCTACGGCTTTATCATAAGCTACTTTGACTGCTTTACTGGTAGCCAATGTATTTGAATCATCTGAGTTTACTGCATCGCTCTTATTTTTATTGAATCCATCGTTTTTAGTAAACTTATCTTCCTTAGTTGCAAGTCCATCTACAAGATCTTTTATAGTTGCATAGACGTTACTCTGGTCTATAACTGCATTGATAGTTGAAGCATTTGATATATAGGTGATAATATCTTCTACTCTCTCTAATGCTCCGCTGGATTCCCTTGGAATAAGATCCGGAGCAGCTGTATCACAATAGGAATATAGCACCTCTATACCGTCTTCACCCCTGGCAAAGATCCCTATTTCTCTCAAATAAGTGTCTTCAGTTATCCCCTTATTATTAAAGGCTACCCTTACCCTGTAATTACCTGCTTCTAAAACTGTTGTACTTGTAATACTTAAAGTTTTAAAAGTTTCTACAAGGGAGGTTAAATCTTCTTTATTTGTTTCTTCAGGAATAATCCCTTTTCCTATTTCTGCCTTGGTTATAGTGATAACCTCACCTAATATAGCTCGGGCTAATAGTTCTTTACCTTTATTTGTAAGTATTGTTCCTGTATATTTAGCCATCTATTCCTCCTAAATATTCTTCAAAATTCGAAGCTGTATTGGGATCTAATGGGATCTCCTCAAAAATAGATGAATGATATAGTGCAGAATAGTAATTTATTCCTTCCCACTGACTGCTGACTATTATCCCATCTAAAGAACTTCTCTCATTTTTTGTTCTATTAATTGATTTATATAACTCTTCTAACTTTTCACCTGTTGGTGCAGTATCTCCTACAACTTTAAAATGGTATGGATCTCCACCATATTGATACCATTCCAGTAGTTCAAAATCACCATGGATATCTTTAATTGTTTTCTCTACTGCATACCTGGTTCCCTTGGTTTTTCTGACAATATATGCAGTTTCAACTAAACTAGGTTTAATGTCTTTAGATAGTGTCTGTTCATAACCTTCAACTCTCCATTGATAAGCTAGTTCATCTAGGATAGGCTCATCCAATACCTTAAAATCACCATAGAGAAAAAGACTCTTTTCCCTGGTGTTAATCAGATCTAATTCTTCCTGGATAACCTGGATTAAAAGCTTTATCTCTTTATCTCCCTGAAGAAAATTAGGAAGAAGTCTCAGAATTGAAATATCATCTATTCTAATCATCTTCTACTCCTCCATATCTGATATTTAAATTTATTTCCTTGGCCACTTCAAATGAGTTAACAATTTTAAAAGTTGGAGATACAATGGTAACTCTTTTAGCTCCTGCGCTTCTTACTAAATATACTAACTCAGTAGGAGTTATATCTCTTTTTAGAGCTCCTTTTTGCCAGGTAACATATTCACTAACTGCCTTATTAACCTGTTCCTGGATCTCATTTACTAATCCTACATTTCGACTAGAAATATAGTAGGTAAAATCTATATCATAATCTATTTGGGTAGGTTTATTTACTACTAAATTATCAGTTAAAGGTCTCCTCTTATCTGCATTGCAAGTATCAAATACATCTTGGAGAACACTATCAGTAGGAAGTTCTCCTCCCTTCATTAGAGGTGTTATCCTGACTGTTCCTGGTGTAGTCATCTCTACATTTACATCGATGATTTCCTGATTAGCAGTCTTGGCCCAATAGATATACCCATCTCCTGGACCTGCAGTTGAAAATTTACTTGGAGCAGTTCGGATCCTTTCTTTTAAACTTTCATCTGATTCTATCTCAGCTCCTCCCTGGGAGATTTCCATATTTATTACCGATTTAAAAAACGGGAAAGGATCAACTATTTTATTAATTTCTCCCGGGAGATATCCGTTCCCGACTATCCCCTCTTCAGTACAAATAGCAATAACTTCTTTAATAGTTTCTCCCGGTTTAAATTCAAAATATGGTGTTAAGAAATACATATTATTCCCCGGTGTAACTCTTACTGGATTAACTCCTAAAAGATGCTCCTTTGCTTCTTCTATCTCAAATTTTAAGAGCACGCTTGCTTTTTTAGCACCTAACCTTTCTGTGTCTGTAAAGGCTCCCATCTCAGTGGCATAGTCTCCCTTTGTATACCTGAGTAAATTCATTTTAAGTCCTTCATTGGTGGTCTCATTTCTGATAAATAAAGAATAAGCAACTGTCTGCAGTAGCCATCTTCTTTCATCTGCTAACCCTAGTGAAACACCACTTAATTCTTCATATTTTTTAACCATCCTTCCGAGGATCTCTTCTGAACTTTCATTATGTATATTTAAATCATTCAATAATACTCACCTCCATGATGGGCTTTAAAGTTCCCCTTTGATGATCTGTTATATATTCAATCTTATGTATCTTTAATCTAGGTTCATATTTCTTAAACTGTGTTTGTATATTCATCAAGGCAGCACTCCTATTCAGTGGCGAATCCACTATATCTCCATCTATTCCAATACCCCTGGCTAGGATAACTTCTCCTATGACTACA
Source organism: Fusobacteria bacterium ZRK30 (assembly GCA_024628785.1). Lineage (NCBI taxonomy): Bacteria > Fusobacteriati > Fusobacteriota > Fusobacteria bacterium ZRK30. The sequence goes on along the minus strand of CP102405.1, from coordinate 1,485,389 downwards.
GAAAGGATATTTCTTCCATTTTGAAGGATCCTATCTATTCCGGCAGCTTTTAAATTAACCTTATTTTGCGGCTCTAATTTATAGATCATCTATCCCTCACCTCTGTCTATCATTCCCTGGTTAAACCCTTGAGGAACACTTTTTTTCTTGGTAGCCTTTTTAGGTTTAATAACTATATCTGTATTTTTAGATATCATCTCTATATACTCTTCCAATGTAAGGGAAACGTCTATTTTTCTAACCTTCCCGCCATTGGTTATATACTCATATCCTGCATCATAGGAAGTGATGACATACTGGCCGGCTCCTATAGGCTTATTCCCCAGACTAAAATCTAGTGTTTCACCAGTATTTTTATATAGATCTAATTTCTTTAAAAGTTCCTGTGGATCTACTCCAAAGTCACTCCTAAGAGTCATTTTAAAAGTAAGAACATCTGTTTTTAGATCTATAAATTCCAGAGCAGGTTTTTGTCCTTTCCGGTTATGTTTCTCATAATTAGCACCACCACTTAACTTTAAGTTGGTAAAGTTTAATATTTTCTTATTCTTCCCATCAAAGGAGACTTCAAAGGGAATATCTCCTAATCTTCCTATCATTGTTGTCACCTCATTTTTAAATAAAAAAACCTCAGACATTTAATATCTGAGGTAACTTATATATTGAATTTGTTATAGGATTTTATTGACTTTTCCTAGTTTTAGGATTATAATTACATTGAGAATTGAGTATCAACAACTTGCTACAGAAAGAGAGAAAGGCTGCAACCTTTCTCTCTTTTATTTTTTACATAATTTTTTAATAATAAATCCGCCTATATTTTTTTCTAATTCTTTACCTTTTTTAAATTTAAAATAATTTCTTATAGTAGGACTAATAACTCCGATAATTAGGTATAATGCTAAAACTAAAATAATTGTTAATTTTATATTCATAAAATCAAACCTCCTCATTTTAAAATTTAAGCAAGGGATAGAAGCTGCAACTTCTATCCTTTAGTGATCACTTCCTAGCTTCAAACCAGTCGATCCATGCACGAATTTCTTTCGAAATTTGTGGTGAGACTGCTATTAAAGCTACAAGAATTGATATCCACATCAAGTATCACCTCCCTTGCTACATTTATAGAATACTATGCTTCTTATTCTTTAGTAAAGGGATTTATTTTAATCCTATATAAATTTCCTCAGATATTAAATTGTCAAAGTCCTTACTCTATTTTTTATATTGTTATCGCCTCGATTTCGTAAGTAACGAAATATTAATTGCGAATTTGACTTTTTGAAATTTATGAGAAATACTCTAAATGAACTCATAGTTTCAACTTTCCTTTAAGTCCTGACACCTCATAGTCAAGACTTTTAATTGCTAAAACATTTAACAAAAATAAATTTGATTTTTGTTTATTTATAGTGAAGAATCCAGATGAATAAGATAATTTTTTGTTCGGTGCGAAAGCACCTCCTTCTAGTAAAAGCCTTGATTGACTTTATCAGGGCTTTTGCTATGTAAAAATACTATTCTGGTACTGTAGTTGGTCTATTTTCTGCATCTTTATGTTTATGGAGGTCTACATCTCCTTTAGGAGTAGTAAGTTTTGTTACTCCTACTTCTTCAGCTGTGACATTCTTGGCAGTTGTTATTGCATCTATATTTAATGAAGTTCCTGCAATAGAAGTAGCTTTTGAATTAATAGTTAGTTTGTCTGTAGTCATCACTATATTTTTAGAAGATATATTTACGTTATTAGCTCCCTTTATATCTATATCTCCTACACAATCAACTTCTAATAGGTGGCTTTCGAAGTTATATTTAATCTTAGTTCCATCTGGAAAGATAATATATTTCATCTTCCCGGAATCTTTAGGTAAATTCTTTTCAGTTGAATAACTCCCTAAAATAAAGCCTGCTGCTTCATTTGAGCCTGGTAAGAATATACAAACTACATCTTCTTTAAGACTGGGCATTGAGTAACTTCTTTCTTTGTTAGTGTGATCTGTTAAAACTTGTAAAGGTTTAGATATTTCTCCAGGAGTATCATCAAACTCTACCCTTGCTGTAGTATCCCTATAACTTATAGATGATACCTTTCCAGTCCTTAAAAACCTAAACTCCATTAAAAGTCCAACCTCCTTCTCATTTCTAAACTGCAGATATATTCTCTGGTAATATCATGAGTAACTGAAGTTATTAGATACACCCCATCATACCTTCCAAATCCTAAATTTTTAGCTGTAAGACCTGCTAAGTATTCCGGATCTCCCATATGAGATATTTTCATTTTTGTTTCATTTTTATTCATGTTCCTAAGTATCTTTTTTGCTCGTTCATTTAAAAACTTTTCTTTCTCTTCCTTTGTTGTCCCTGTAACTTTTGTATCTATATTCTTATAGAGAATCTTACCTGTTTTTACTTTATAGAAAGAACTTGTAGGGGCTTCATATTTACCCTTTAAGAGCTCTCCTAAAATTGGGTCATAGAATGTGAGTTCACATCCGTCATAGACCTCTAGGTCATCACATTGAAGATCATATCTCTCCAGATCTGATTTATTAAAAGTAATAACCGTTTCTTTATCTTCATATGTTTTTTCATCAAAAAGGATAATTTTATCCATAGTTATCTTTAAGGCCATCCCCTGTTCTTTTGAGAGCCTGGCTAGTAAACTAGCATCTGATTCTTTTAATTGATTTACCTTATCAAAGGTAAACTCTTCAGGACAGTCATAGAATAGATCCATGGAATAATTCTTTGATATTTCCTGTGCTATTTCTCTTAGGGATACATTCTCCCAAGTATTATCTTTTTTTACTCCTTTAAGATCTTTAGTTATATCTATAGAAGTTGCTGAGATACTCATGGTATCTGGAGTTCCAGAAAAAGAAAGGTCATCTATGGTAAATGTCCCACATTTTAAACTCCTATTATCTCCTTCATTTCTCCAGTTAATTACTCCTATCTCAACTTTTAGTTTATCTCCCTTTAAGATAGCCCATTCCTTAATCCATCTATCACCTGAGAGATTAAGAGTCACACTATCCCCTTTATCCAGGTTATCTGTGTATGAGAATCCTTTGATATATGAAGAGATATCTCCTGTGATGTCTTTTCCTTCATAGGTTATAGTTAAATATGTTCTCCTGGATATCATGGCTGCCTCCAAGGTGGAAGGGATAAGTTTTTAGTATTAGGAATATCTGGACATATCAGTTCTATCCCACCACTGAAGATAGCTATATTCATATATCTGGGATTAGATCTTATTAATGATTTAGAGAATTTATCTTCTCCATATACTTTGAAACTAATATTGTCCCAAGTATCTCCCTGGATAGTTTTGTATATATCCACTTCTCTAGTCAAAAGCTGTCCTCCTTTCAAATTTAATTCCTTCTGCTATTGCTTCTTTCACCATTTTTTTTACTAATTTCGCTAGATCTTCATTTGAGCTTTTTAATAATTCGCCTATGTTTTCCATGTTCCCTATGATTGTAGGTTTGTTCTCAATATTAAGTTCAAATTTATTCTCTATACTTGTCTTTAGTATTTTTTCTTTAACGGTAGAAGCTAAGGCAGGAATTCCTTTCCCTGCAAACATACCTAACTTATTTCCTGCGTTATACCATAGATTTTTAGATTGCTTACTGCCATCATGAGGAATAATTGATTCAGGAGTTTTCCCGTCCCCTACTAATGCTAAATGAGGATTACTTACTACTCCGCCTTTTGCATAGGCAGGACCTTTCCAGTTACCAGATAAAGAAGAGTTTGATGATTTAACTTGCTTAAGAGGAGGCATCTCATTTGATTTTTCCCCTTTAATTTTTTTCCAATAACCATAAAGTTTTTTTATACCTTTAATCCACATTCCTAAAGGAGAATATTCAAAGATCTTACTTATTGGACTTTCTTTGAATTTATTCCATAACTCTACAGTTTTAATTTTTACTTTATTCAATCCAGCCTTTACTTTATCCCAGTTTTTGTATATTAAATATACTCCTCCTGCTAATGCTACAAAGGCTAATCCCCATGGGGAGAATAAAAGTGCCATTCCTGACTTCCCTAAAGATAACATCCCGCTTCCTAAAGTTTTTAATGAGCTCCCTGCTATAGAAGCACCTGCTTTTAATGCTTCAAAATATCTTTTACTGTTAGTTGTTAGGAAGTTCAAAGCAGTACCACCATGGGTTTTAATTCCAGTAAATAAGGATTTAAATTTAGTCTTATGTTTATTAAGTATAGGACCCCATTGTTTCCATTCTTTAATTTTTTTACCTGCAGACATAAAAGCCTTATAGTCATCTTTCATTTTAAATACCTGTTCTAACCCTAACCTGGCTCCACCTGAAGCTAATCTTAATCCTACTAATCCTGTAATACCATAGGCTACTGCTTTAGACATTTGGGGGTGTTCATCTGTAAAAGAATTGATACCATCAGTTAGGGAAGTTATCCCGGCTGTAGTAGATTTAATAGCCGGTAACATTAAACTTGTAAATGACATAACTAGTTGTCTACTAGATCTTATAGCTACTTTCATTGAACTGGCAGTTGTATCCATCTTATTTTTTAGTTCCGACATGGAACTGCCGGAATACCCGGCTTTGTCTTTAACTAGTTTTAGATTCTCTCCTAAAAATTTTAAATTGTCTGTTAAGAGGGGAACTGTAGACAGAGCCTCTTCACCGAATAGCTGCTTGGTTACTGCCAGCTGTTCTGATTTATCTAATTGTTTTATCTGTTGAAATACTTTAAACATCGTTCCGGTAGCATCATCTTGTAGTTCTACACTTAGATCTACTGGATCTAAACCTAGCTTTTGTAAAGCTTTAAGTTTCTCCCCGCTAGCTGAAGCCCCTGCACTTAGAGTACTAAATACCTTTTGTAATCCTGTGGCTGCTCTTCCAGTATCAGAAACTCCTAATGCTACTAAAGTTCCCCCTAAAGCTGCTGTTTCAGCTTCAGAAAAATTAGCTATCTTACCTAAACTTCCAACTCTTGTTGTCAGCTCTGCAATCTGTGCAGGAGAAGCTTTTATCTGAGCTCCCAGATAGTTCATCTTATCAGCAAGATTTATTACTTCACCCTGGGTCATCTTAAATGATTGTCTCCAGGTAGCCAGCATATCTCCTGCCTGACCTGTCTCCATATCAAAGGCTACAGATACCATGGCTGTATCTTTAGTAAACTTTGTCAGTTCATCCATCTTTATACCGGCTTGACCTGCTGCAGCTGCTATCTCATAAATTTGATTATTAAATAAAGGTAGTTCCTTTGTTGCACTAAGAATATCTCTTTTAAATTTAAGAGCTGCTTCACCTTGCAATCCGGTAGTTTTCTTTACATCTGCAAAGGCAGATTCATCATCTATTGCAAACTTAACTCCTACACCAAGAGCTACTGCCTGGCCGACACCTCTATAAAGAGAATTTCTTCCTTTTTCCTTATTGGAGGCTCTAAACTTTTTAAATCTTTCTTGGTTTTCCTGGTATAAGGCTTTTTTCATCTCTTTTGATAATCGAATCTGTTCCTTATATCTTTTGGTCATCTCATTACTTCTAGCCAAAGTATTTTGTCTTTTGGAGACCTGGCTTATTTGCTTAGAAAGCTCTTCTTGGCTTCTGCCATATTTATTTGTTTCCTGTTTAACTGACTTCATTTCACGCATCATATCAGTCAATGATTTTCGTTCTTTCTCTGTACTATCCCTTAGTTTATCTTCAGCTAATTTAGCCTTTTTAAACTCATTAATCATTTTCTTGGTAGGGTTAGATGTTTTTTCTATTACTGTCTTCAATCTTTTAGTTTTTTCTGCTGCCTCAAGTAAAGACCTTTGCTGCTCTGAGTAAGTTTTTCTCCCTTGAATGAATTGAGTTTCCAGCTTTTTACTTTTGGTTTCTAACTTTGAGATCTCACGGCTGGTAGTTTTAAGTTTTTTCATCTCTATACTTAATTTTTCTACTTCCTCAGCTGATTCAGATAATTTCTTGTTATTAATTTTAGATAATTCTTTTTGATACCTTCCTATTTCATATCGTACTTCTGTGATATTATTAGCTCTAAAATTTTTCATGTGTTTGTTAAGCTTTTTTTGTTCTTCACTGAGATTTCTAATCCCTTTTGAGTTTTCGTTAAAATTTATTTTTTTTAACTTTTTCATATGGTTGCTTAACTTTTTTACTTCTTGTGAACTTTTAGTAAAACTAGTTTTTAATGAGGAGGCAACCTTCCCTCCTATTTCTATTACAAAATTTCTATTGCTCATTAGGGATCGCCTCCAACCAATTAACCAATTCTTCTAATCTCATCCTATAGAAAAAATCAGCTCCACTCTTTGTTAGTTTACCTGCCATTAGGATAGATTCTCTTAAGTTCTTAATCTTTTCTTTGGAGTTGAGATCTACCCTAGCAAGAAACCCTTGGTACATTCTGTTACTATTTTAAAGTCTTTAGATTTTAATTCTAAAATTGCTTCAAATGGTAATCCTGAAGCTTTCGCTGCAATAGCTCCTTGATATGCCGTTGAATAATTTGTATCTGGTAATGGAGTATAAAATCTTCCTAATGCATCACTTTCAGCTTCACAGATATCAACTCCAGTAAGACCATTGAAATTTAATTCAAGCTTCTTTATTATTTCATCATTAAAATTAATAGAAGTTCCCAGAGTAATAATTACAATCTCATTTTTTATCTCTAAGTTTGTTTTTCCTTTGACTTCTTTTATTTCTTGTTTTGCTTCTACTTCTTTATTTTCAGTTATTACATTTTCCATTTGACCTCCTTAATGGTTTTAATTATTTTTGTTTTTTTTAATTTATATTATTTAATTATCGGTCTTTTATAGAAAATCGTCATTATCAAGATAATTGATCCCATCTACTACAAATTTATTGTTAAGTTTATCTATATGAAGTGTTTCTACCTCATCTATAAATACTCTTAAACTAATTACTTCAAATTCACTCTCTGTATCCATAGCTTTAGCTGTCTCTGCTTTCCCTAAGTTTTTATTCTTAGGAGTCACCTTAGCCATAATTCTAATTTTTCTATTTCTCATCCTTCCTATTGGGCTTCCTGGATCAGCCATTTGAAGATTACCTCTAAAAGCAAGCTGATGAGTAATGGGGGCAAGAAGTGTTGTAAATTGGCTGTTAACTGCTCTTTTCTTTATTTTCATCCCCATAGATTTAGTTAACCCGGCAATAGGAACTTCTAACTCTCCTGCTATTCCAGAACCTGTAACTGTATCGGTCATAAATTGGATATTAGGGAGCTCTAAATCTACAACTCCCACTTCTCTTAATGCATTCATATACATACTAAATCCCTGTAGGGATATTGGAAATCCATTCATTACTTACCACCTCCAAATAGTTTCTTTAAGTATTCTGTATCATACTCTAGAGCTGATTCTATCTTTTCTGCTACTCCAACTGGTGTCATATATCTTTTAAAGTTATACTTTCCATCCATTAACTTAGTAGTAGGATTATCTTGCTTATTAAACTCTATCCTTCCGCCTAAAATAGCTCCTGTAGTTACCAATCCATTGTAGTAATCGTTATAGCTGTCTACTATCTTATCCATGAGCTTATTATTTGCCGGCTTATCTACATCTAACCAATAAGTCAGAGTAAAATTATTGTTATCCCAAATAAACATTCTCTTACAAGAGATTGTATTATCTTTGATATCTCTATTAGCCGGGTAACACCCAGTTCTATTTCCCCATAGTCTCCAACCTGCATTAAAATTAATAGAAGTTGCTATTCCATTATCATTTAAGTAATCAGCCTGGGTTAATAGAAGATCTACTTCGGTTTTATTCTTCAGACAGATCCCTGTGATATTAAGAGGTTTATTTGATGGTGATTCATAAGGAATATCTCCATTTTTAGTATCTACTGCATACATAGAAGCGGCTGCTAAAGTAGAAATATGATAAAGAGTTTTATCTATTAATCCCATTGGCCAGAAGTTATACAAGTTTTCATGAATATAACTATTATCGTTTTTCCATGCTGTGACCTTGTTGTACTTATCTATAGTAGTTGAATCTATGTCGGCTAATGCTATGCCGGTAAAGACCTCATTGATACTTTTCATAGCTGATACCAGGGATGTCATTACCTTACTCTTATCTGTCCATCCAGGGGCTAATCCGATATTAGGGACTTTATTATATTTAGGGAATATTTGATTTATTAAAGATATCCCTTTAGTAACAAGAGTAGTTGTATCAATCCCACCGATAATATCTGTTTCAGTTACTAAACTTGGTTTTAATTTGTCATAGCTGACCTTTCCTGTGTTAAGTGTCCCTGCTAAAGCAGTATCTGTAATTATGATGCTCACAGAGCCATCCTCGTTAAATACCGCTGTATATTTATCTTTAGGAACCACAGTATCATCAGATTGCTTTAAAGCTAAACTAGGTAATAGGATCCCTTTATCTGTGATGGTTCCTTTTTTCTTAGTAAATGTAATAGCTGTATCTGCCACTGCTTCTTTGTGAGTAGCAGGGTCTAAGACATTTATAAAAACTACCGGTCCTACTTTGAATAGCCTGAAGAACACATCTATAGCTTCACAAAGAGTATAGTTGGCCCAATCATCTGAATACCCAAAGGCTTCTATTGCTTCTTTTTCTGAATAGCAGAGAACCGGGGTATTTATCTTAGGTGACTTTGCTAAATTTACTGGTGCAGTTCCTATAATTACTGCACAATTACCACTTTCTATTACACTAGCCATAGAGGTAGAAGTTTCACTTGTTTTTACTCCATGATTTATAGTTCCCATTAGTTCATTACCTCCTCTACTGCCTTATTAAAAAGGATATTTATTACAGTTCCTGGTTGATTTATTTCATTAAAAGCTGTTACATATTCATCTTCTGTAACAAACATAGGAACTATAGATGGATATTTTACTTTTAATTTTTCTACTTCTTCAGGAAGATCTCCTATAAATACAGTCCCCTTATCTAAAATACCTCTTTGAACTCCTGGTCCCACATAAAATATACTTTCTTTTTTTATCTCTTTTGGTTCTTCTATTTTTTTCTTTTTGGTTACTTTTTTTACTGCCATCATTCCTCCCTACAAATAGTCATCTTGTGGCTGCGTTACTGCTATTTCAAATGAACATTTAGTCTCACCAAGATAGTATGGTGTTTTCACTGCACCAAAGACTTCATGTTTCATAGATCTTTTGAGAATTCCAAATTCAAAGTTTGTATCTTTAAAGAAATCTTCCCTGATCTTATCTATTACTGAGAGGGTATCCCAGTGTCCCGTTGATAGTGCTTCTTTTTCTATCTCTGGATCATTTCTGCCTTTTCTACTAGCTCCAATAGTTGCGTATAGGATACTAACATCGACATTACCGCTCATTTGTTCATCCTGGACATTAGTTGTTTGGATTAGTATATATGGTTTCCCTCTCACTGTGTCCATTGGTAATATACCGGTAACAACTATAGGAATAACAGGATTCCCTTCATCATCTATTAACTGAATACCTTTTATCGCATTTTCAAGTCTCTTTTTAATTTCTTGTTCTAAATTTCTTATAGACATAAACGCCTCCTTAGTTTCTAATATCTATTAGTGGATTACCTCCAGAAGTTACTTTAGGCAGCTGCCCATCCCACCTTAAGGTTTGTTCATATTTAATTAATTCACTGGATAAAGATTTTTTCTTAAGATCGTTAGCTTTAGCCTGGGCTTTAGCTACAGTTAATATTTTCTCTGCTTCAGCTGTTGCTTGAATTAATTTAACTTTAGCTTTTCCTTGTTCCTGGATAGCATTTCTTTCAGCTTCAATTTGAGCTTTTTGTTTCTCTATCTTTTGTCTTTCTAACTCTTGTTGGGTATTTACTCTTTGCTGTATAACAGTTGCTGTAGCAGGATCTAACCCTATTCTTGAGAAATTTACAGATTCAATGATTATCCCATCTTTAGCAAACTTATCTTTGATATGCTGGTAGGTCCCTAAATTTAACTCTGCCCGCTTAGAACCATAAATATCAAGGACACTAAATTTAGAAGTTACTTCAGATACATATGCTTTTATCTTTACTCTGGTATATGTGTTTTGAATAATGTCTCCGCTTTTACCTTTAAACCTTGTAAAGATCTTAGCCACCTTATTTTCATCATATCTATATGAATACTCTAAATCTACATTAACCATCTTTCCATCTGAGGTAGGGACCATAAACGAATCATTATCTTCAGATCCATCCCTTTCATCTGCAGATAAATATGCCTGTTCTGTTCCTATGGTATATTCAGTTACATTTTTAAATGGATTGATAAAGTTGTATCCTTGTGTTAATACCTTTTCTTGGACTCCTCCATTAGGGCTGTAAACAACACCTACATAACCTGCAGATATTCTGTGACATGATTTAAACGTCATTAATATGGCCATAATTACTATCACTACTACTGCGCTAAACTTTTTTCCATCAACTATCATTTTTGTCCTCCTAATTTTTTATTCTTCAAAGAAATCATTTAATTTAATTTCAAATTCATTCTCTAAGTCTTCATTGATAAATTTTTCTATAAGTTCCGGGTTGTGTTCTATCATTCCGCCAACACTGTATCCATACTGCCTTTCAATAGCTTTTCTGAATTTAGATTCTGTAAATAAACGCCTGAATACCATTATATTTCCTGGCTGATTCCTAGGAGACCGAAGAAATGCTCTTTTTAGATCTACCAATCCCCCGCTTCTTCTCAATCCAATTTTAATTGGTCCATCATCCGGGACATCTACCCTAAAGTTTTGTAAGCCGTAATGATCTTTCTTTCTATTATTTGTTAACTCAGCTGTTGTCTTCTGCAAAGTAGCCTTCTTCATGGAGATCCCTGGATTAACTTTATCTTTATTGATATAGAAATCTTCTATAATCCTATCTACTATGTACCTTTTCGCTCTTTTAGCAGTTTGATTTGATGCCTTAGAAACCACTTCTTCAACACCATCTGTGATACCTTCTAATTCTTCTATAATTTTCTCTAATGCTTCGCTCTCGAATTCAATCATAGGTTTCACCTCTTGTATTTCGTAACTTTCGAAATTAAAAAATAAAACTAATTTCGGGAGTTACGAAATTGATTATTTATAATTAGTAATAAGAGATATCCTAAAGGTATTTCCTTTGTCTTCAATGTCTATGACTTCATATGATTCATCGTTCAAATTTACCGTACTGTTTATATAAACATCATTTGGGAAATCTTCCTTTTTCATTGAAAGAGTAATCCCTCCATGATAGATACCTGCTTCACTGTATCTATCATTATTCTTTCCTTCATACTTTTTATTGAATTCTTCAGATGATTTTACAGCTATAATCTCATTTCCTTCAAAGGTAACCTTTTCTCCTATTTCATCCGGGTCAAATAGAAGGTCTAGATCCTCATCCATCATCTCTTTAAAGTTCATCTTCAGCTTCCATGATGGCTTCTATGATCTCAGCTTTTTTAGTTACCTCTAATTGAAGTTCCATGTCCGCTGCCTTTTCTTTTAATTCCGGAATAGTTAAGTCAACTAATTCTTTTCTTCTTTTTTCTTCCGCTAGTTCTTCAGGAGTTTTCTTTTCTAGAGGAAGAGATTTTATCTCTCTTACAAAATCATTTTTAATTAGATCTGCTGCATCTTTATCATCTAACTCTATAACCGCACCTGGCTTATACTTTTTCCCTTTATATTCAATTGCTGTTAATTTAACTTTACATTTTTTCATTGTTACCTCCCTATATTACTTTAGCTGCAACCCAGCCTTGAGCATCTTCCGGTATGATTAATGGTGAAGATTTTAATTCTAACAGGTCTGTATTTCCTTCAGATGAAGGAACCGTTTTTACTGCTTCTTTACCAACAAAGATCTTAGATTTATCTGTTAGCTTCTCTCTGAATGGAAAACTTCCATAATTTACTCTAAAGCTCTTAGCTTTAAAGTATAAAAGTGTTCCAGCCGGTAAGATTGGTTCTTCAGTTGTTTTCCCATGCTCCTTTGCCCAGTCCATATATGAATAGATCTTAGTATCTATCTCTGGGATATACCCAATATATGAAACCCCCGGTTCCTTCTCCTTTGGGTTAAGATCAATCAGAGTACTATTCAGAACCTTTATCTTTTCCATAAGAACTTTGTTATTAATAATACATCTAGCTACATCTGGTGTAACTATCACAGTATCCACAACATTCCCTGTATTTTTTTGAACTTCTAATTTTTGCTGACTTAACCATCCAGAGATATCTGAATCTTCCGCATCGAACTTATCTGATCCTGTTAATACTTTTAAAGCAAAATCTCCATATTTAATACCTTCTTTACCATCTCCCATGGGATAGATACCGCTTATCAATAGTTTAGACAGCGCCCATATCTTAGTTCTATGAGTAATACTCTTTAAAGTTTTTAAATCATCTGCTACCTGTTTCTTTATGATCTTATTCAGATCTTTTTTTCCGGTAACATAGATACCCTCGCCAAATTGCTGTTGATATGCTGATTCAGCACTTGCAGGTATCTTTAACGTAATAAAGGGAGGCTTATATCTTTCAACTGCAAACCCTTCTCTTTCAATAAGAATTCCGTTAGACATAGGACCTACAAATGCTGCTCTTACCCTTCCATTATCCTTTGAGTGGATCTCTATCTCCTGGACTACCTCCTCTATTTCTTTACCAATCATGATATTCCACAGGAAATTAACTGGTCTTTTTATTCTCTCTATTGTTGCTGTTATCTTTCTTGCGCTATATGGTCCTGCCATTACTAATCACTCCTTTTGTTATTTAAATTTTTATCTCATATAGATATTTTTAGGAATACCATGTATTCTTATCTTTTCTATATCTGTAGCCTCTTCTTTGATAACTCCATTTTTATAGAACATTCCGCTAACATAAACCATTGCTGTTTCAGCTGTTGTTACTACTACATCCTCACTTAATACTCCAAAGAACTTAGTCTCATCTGTACACTTTGATAGTTTCAAAGTGGCAGGATCCAGTTCTAAGAGCATTCCTCTGGTATAAGTTCCCGGGGTAAATCCCATAGACTCAACCAGATAGGGAACTACTCCTCCGGCTTTCAGGTTCTCAGGTGTTATTACTTCTTTAACCATTTAAAATCACTCTCCTAATTCTTCTCCATTGGCTAACGCTACTATTTCATCAATTTCATCTGCTTCTTGTTTATCAGCAATCTCTTGCTTAGTCATTCCATCTAATACTTGATCTTGGGCTCCCCCATCTTTTGCATCATCAATTTTATTTAGTAAGATCTGCATCTTATTTTCAGCTTTAGATTGAGTTTCAGTATTTTTAGGCTGAGCTGCCATCTCCTGAAGGATATCAGTCATTAATTCCTGGTTAGTCGCTTCTAAAGGAGTTTCAAATTTGGCTTTCTGGATACATTCTAATGATCTTCCTGCTCTTTGTTCTATTGTTTCTAAATTTTGAATCCTTTCTCTTTCCTGGTTAACTCCTACCTGAACTATTTGCTTATATAGATCTGGGTATTGTTGCATTAATTGGTTTAAATCCATCTTCACATCTCCTTTTTTATTTAAATTATTTTGGTTTACTGGTTTAGTCTTAGGTATATGTTTCTTTTCTAAAAAACTATTTAGATTTTTAAATTTAGAAACATCTACAGATATATTCTTTCCACACATTAGGATATTTTTATCAAAATACATTTGAGGTTCAATATCATCTTCTATATGACTAATAAATCCAAAGCCCTTAGCTTCATCAGCAGTCATCCAAGTTTCATAATCCATTTTTTCTATCAACTCTTCCCGTGTGAGGTTTACTTTGGTTAGATATGCGCCAATGGAAAGTTCTTTTAATTTATCAAGATCATCTGCTTTCTTTCTAAGTTCCTTGGCACCTCCGCTAATTGATGGTGAATAAGGATTATGGATCATCATCATGGCAGTTCTTCCCATGTTGATCGTATCTCCTGCCATAGCTACTACAGTAGCAATAGATGCACAAATTCCATCTACATATATATTTTTTTTAGCTTTATGTCTTTTCAAACTATTGTATATAGCTGCTCCGGCAAATACTCCGCCTCCAGGAGAGTTGATCCTAACATCTATCTCATTTATATCTTCTAGTTGATCTAACTCCCGATTAACATCTTCTGAGGTTACATCAGCCATCCAACCTTCCCCTATGACACCATAGATTCTCATCTCTGCTTTCTTATTTCCTAACATTAGTACATTAAGTAAGCTCATTTGTTTCACCTCCTTTTGTTTTATCTTTTTTAGATTTTCCATTATTTACTAATCCATATTTTTTCATCTTCTTTACCTCTCGACCTCTCTGCTCGATGTTATCATCAATATCACTGCCGTTGATCTCCATACTTTCTCGTCCGCTTGTACTTAGATTGTTTTTAATTCTAAGTTCTGCAGCTTTAACTTCTTTTAAAGGATCTAATGACCCCTGAGCCTGTCCAAACCACTGGGTTTTCTGATATGCCTTTCTTTTAAAGGGATCTTCATATCCAGGAAGATCTATATAGTCCATGGCTACACAATAGTCTAAAAACTCCTCATAGATAGGCTGCATAAAATCATCTGTAAACCATTGTCTTTTAGCTTTTAACATCTTCCATGATTCTAATAGAGCTCCCTTTGAAGCTGAATAGTTATTAGAAAACTTTAGTAATAGCTGCTCTGGTGCTAACTCTAAAGAAGCGCCTATATGAGTACTCATAGTTTCCATAAACTTGGTAAATCCTGAATTAGGCCTGTTAGAATCAGGAAATTTAATCTTTTGCCCGGGAGCCATTTGACTTATAATCCCGCTTTTTAAAGTTGCATGTTTACCATTTATGATTCTAAAAGGACTTTGCTGTTTGGTTTCTTCAGTTTCATTTTCTACAAAGGCTGCAAAATATGAATTAACAGTAGCTGCCATAAGTTCTGCATGGGTAAACTTTCTCATTTGATGGAGAATCTCAAGGACTGGTGCTATTAATGGAACTCCTCTTCTCTGACCTATCCTCTCTTTTTCCATAAGGACCAACAAATTTTTCCTTCCAGTTTTATTCCCATGGACCTGGATCTTAGTAGTTTCAGAACCAGTTTTATTCTTTTTAAAGTGATAAGCTGTTATTATCCCGTTTTTATCCTTTTCTACACCGTTTTTTATGTCTTTATCTCCAACATCTGAAGGATTAATACAACTAGCCGGATCTAATAACCTTACTTTTAATCCAAATAGCTCTCCTGGATTAAGTTTAAATGATAAAGCTGCGAAACATTCACCATCTATTAATGCTGTTAAGATAGCTAATGATTGAATATGACTTAGTTTAGATTGCCTTCCCCAATCACATTCAGTTGATTCCGCCCACATTCTCCATAAATTCTCTATATTTTTTTCTATCTCTTCTTTTTTCTCTTGCTCCAGGTTTAGAATATTGTTGTCTATAGATGCTTTTAGCTTTATCCCTACACCTACAACGTTGGATCTAATTCTCTTGATAGCTCCATTTGCTATGGCATTACCCATATATTCATCTCTAGATCTAGCCATAAGAGTTTCTTTTGATTCTCCTATATCCACATCAGCACTATTTATCTCATCATCATAATCCATAGCATTTTGTGTTCCTGCCCCATGGTTATGATACTGAAAAACTTCTTTACTTTTATGTAAAAACGTCTCTGCTCTTATCTTCATAGATCCCATTCCAGAAACCATTTTCTTAAATGATATTTCCATCTGCTCCTCCTAATGTCTCCCTGGTATTACATTCTCTATTGTCATTCCTGTATTACCGGGATTACCGTATTTTCTGCACCTTTCTTCCCAGAGTTTAATTCCTGATTGTATTCTCCCCAGGTCTGCTCTTGTGACTTCTTTTCCATCTATGTTATATGCCTGGCCTAACAATACTTTTTCTTCAGCTTTTAAATACATCTTTAATTTTTCCTGGCACATCTCCAAAGTTATTCCTGTAACACTCATTCTGCCTCCCTTTCTAGATATCCAAGTTTAGATAATAAACTTAAATCTTCTTTGGATAATTTTGCTAAAGTTTTCATGTCGTAATTATATATTTCTAATGCTGCTTCATTGTAGTTGTGTAGATCTAACGCTTCATTTCTATCTCTTATTTTTATCCATTTATTGCTGCTAGGATCTCTTACCTCGGCTGTTAAACTCATAAAATATTTTTCAGTATAGTTTCTTGTCGGGTTTTTAGGATAGTGACAATATCCCTTTCCTTTTTTCTTGATCCTTAATTTACTCATAGTTGAATCTTTTAATGCATTGACCCCTATGGAATAAAGATTAATTTCATTATGCTTAGTTCTTCTAAATCCATTATTTATTGGAACTATTCCACCCTGCCCCTTAATACCGAAGATCCTTTCGTGCTCCTTATCAGAGACAAAATCATAAACATTTTGTGTGTTGTACCCAGTATCGATACAAGTTGCAAAGATCTTTAAGGGAGTTCCACATTCAAAATAGAAATCAGATTTTAAAAATTCATACAGTTCATTCCAGACTTCTTCTTTTGATGGGTTCCCATAAAATACCTGGTATATAATTCCCCAGCTTTCACGGCCTAATCCCCAGCCTTTAACTTCTACTTCGATTCTGTTATGCTGAATATCTACTCCTGCTGTTAAGAGTAAAACTCCTTCAGGAACTTCCGCTTTATAGCTTTCCCTTCTCTTGTATAAAGTCATATAGTCGATAGTTTTAATATTCTGCTCTTCCCATGTTTCTGCCAGGACAGTATTTTTAAATGTCTTTATCTTTTCCATATCTCCCTGGGATTCTATCCATTCTTCAACTATTGATTCCCATGTTCTCCATGGACTGGCTAAAGCGTTTAAGTGATAACTTAACTTCTTTTTCTTTTCAGGAAATTTATGTACCCATTTCCCTTTAGACTGATTTCCTCTCTTCCATTCTTTCTCATGGGATAACACTCCACATTCATTACAAACCATCTCTACAGTTTCATGGTCATCATCTATCCACTTCAGGGTTTTAAAATCTAATACCTGATATTCCCCGCAATGGGGACAAGGGAGCTTCCATACTGCCTGTGATCCATTTGCAAACTCTTTTTCTATGGCACTTTTATTTTTAACAGTAGGGGTTCCTGTGATAATACACTTACTCTCATCCCCATAGGTAGTTAATCTTTTTCGTCCAAGAGATATTACATCTCCTTCCCTCCCTGAAGACTCGGGATATCTGTCTACCTCATCAAAGAAAATTATCTTGATCGGCCTGGCTGCTAATTTACTTGGTGAATTAGATCCTATAAAGGCAAGGTATCCTCCCGGGAACATCTTGTGTGTAACTGTATTCCCTGAGTTCTTTGAGTTTGCATCCTTGATTCTGGTTTTTAATACGTAGGTATCTCTTATCATTGGAGCTATCCGCTCCTTTGAATATGCTATTGCCATGGTATCTGTGGGCTGTACCAAGAGCATTGGACAGGGAGCCAGGTGTGCATATTTCCCGAAGATATTATTTATGAATTCTGATTTAGCCAGTTGTGAAGCCATCTTAAGGATTACTTCTCTAACTTCTCCAGATTCTAATCTTTCATAGATCTCTATCATGTATGGAGTTCTTTTAGTTTCCCAGGCCCCTATCTCTTTAGACCCTTCTGAAGATAAGATCCTATTTGCATCTGCCCATTCACTGATACTTAAATTAATTGGCGGCTTCAATAACTCCAGGCACTCTTTGAATAATTTTTTTACTTTTTTTCTTTCATTCATCGCTTATCACCTTTATTACTTGGAGGATCATATTTTTCCAATTCTTCCAGGGCTTTTAGTACATGTTTTTCTACAATTTTTTTTACATCTGGATTTTCATTTTGCTCTAACTCAATAGTTATTTTCCTACTGGTACTCAGTAACTGTGATTTAAATTTTATGAGCATATCAGCCAAGGCCCCTCTGACTATATGATCTGGGTAATATTCATCTTTCAAGATTTTTAGATTAAATTCCTGAGTTTCTCTTTTTGCTTTTTTCAATTTCTGATCTTCAAGGTTGTGATCTCCATTTTTACTTTTTATCTGCTTGATATACTCTTTGACACACTCTTTATACAAATATTCTCCAGGAGCATACTTGAAATTTTTAAATAGAGATCTTACCTGCCTTTCAGTGATTAAAAACTGCTTAGCTAATTGTTTTTCACCGATTAAAATTGTCTGCCCCATATATCCTCCTAAAAATTTTGGAAGTCCCAAATAAAAATTTTGTTACGAAAAAACTTTCGCAAATTATCCCCGCAAAGCTCTCTATAGAACGCTCACAGTACCTTTTTTAATCTTCCTCATCTATCCTAACTACTTCTTTGCCTGAAGCTGTTGTTCCGCTGTGCTTCTTCTCTGTTGCATAACTATATCCAAGTATATTGTTGATCTCCCTTATGGCACTGATCTCTGTATCCAATGACTTCTTATTCTTTACAACTTTCTTTGTCTTCCTTCCATCTGGTGTATTCTCCTCCACATACTCTGTCTCAGTGACACCTTCCTTGGCTCTTCTCTTGATATCTCTTAGGTCATTGATCTGTGCATATGCTCCTAGCTTTGTATCAGTGATAAGATCTTTTCTCAGCTCTTCTATGGTTTGAGTTAGATTTCTAGATCGTTCCACATCATAGGTCTTAGTCTTTTCTGAATAGCCAGCTATCTTCTTAGCTTCCTCTGTCCCATTTCCTTCCAGCCTGGCTTTGACATACTTGGTCTGTTTTTCTGTCAACCCATCAAAGGTGCATTTAATTGCATTTTTTTCTTCTACTATCTCTGCTATATATTCTCTGTAATGAACTTCATGTCTATAAATCCAGGCAGTGATTGTATTTACTGGTAACTTCATCCTCTTAGATATCTCTTGATATTTAGCCTTCTTAGTCTTGCCAAACTTATTAGCTGTAAGCTGCACATATAGTTCCAGTGCTGCTAATTGATCTTTAGTTAGTTTATCTATCTTCTTTCTGGCCATATATTTACTCCTAATTCTCAACTATATACTTAAAATTGGTATAAGTTTCTTAAGTTTTACTTTGGTTTTCATGTTATACTTTCAGCAAACAATACATAGGAGGAACAAATATGCTTTTTTACATCGATATGAAAACCCAAAAGATTCACACTAACAAATGTCTACAACTGATAAGGTACCTTGATTTACCGTTAGCCCTTCGTACTAAACTTAGGTTTTATCTTAGTTTAGGACTCCATAAGAATTTAGAATCCGCAGTACTAAAGGCTATAAATAAAGGTTATATTAATGCTAGTGCCGATTCTTGCTGTTGTAACTTGGTGGAATGGTAGCTTGTAATAATAATTAGAGCCATTTATTGGCTCTTTTTAATTTCTTCATACTCCCACCTCCATTTTCGTAAAATGTCGTTACTTGTTTTAGCTAAAATCTTTTTAATATTAAATACTCTTTCAGGACTTAGATGCTTTCTATTTATTATTACGCGAGGCAAACGTCTCTAGGCATTGTTTTTATTGATATGTTACTTTTTTTTCTATCAAAAAACCCTCATGTTTATGATGGTTTTTAAGCTGATTAAAAGTTAAATGTTTCTTGTAATTACATTTAACTTCACATTCGATTAGGAGTAATTTATTTATAAATAACTCTAGTCGTTCTATATTTTTAAAATTATCTCTATATGGAGAACTTCTTATTTGGCTTTCCCTCAATGCTATCTTAACTGTCCTTCGATATCTTTCTATCTGTGCTTTAGACCTCTTACTGTTCCGGGTTATGATTGCATTTAATATCTTTTCATCATAGATCCACTCCTCATAGTCTCTGACCAGGTTAGATAGTTCCCTGGAATCAAAATTAGAGAATCTCCTTTTTAAGATCTCATCGTTCCGGGATAATTCATTTGCTATTAATTTAAATAGTTTCTCTCCAATATGATTTTTAACTGAATTTGCTATATCTCTTATTGTGAGATCATAGACGCTATTTGTCTGGCATACTTTCTTGATTATAGATTGGGTTATCTTATGTTCTAACTTAATCAATGCACCTTTTTGCTTCTCTAGGTTTTTCTTATTATGTTCATGTGCTTTTGAATATAATCTGATCTGCCATCCAACCATGATCTTAAATAGAAATCCTGTAGAATAAAACCTGTCTATAGTTGTTCTGTAGTTTGAATAGACCAGGCTGTCTTTAGTATCGTATTCCCTGGCTAAGGCCCTATAAAATATCATAATTAGATTGTTAAACTTATAGAATGAACTTATATATTCCTGGATAGCTAATTCAAAGTAATCATAGAATAGATCATGGATAGTTATCTCATTGTCCAAGGATATCTCTTTTACTAAATTTAAGATTTTATCATCTACAATTTTCTTTTCTACCTCTGAGGTTAGTGGATACAGGTTAGTTGCTGCATTACTCCTGGGATAAGAAAAATCTATTTTTATTGTAGAAGTCTTATTTAAATGACTTATAACCTTGATCTCATTTATGTTTTCCTTTCCTATGGAGTAATTTTGTGTATCTCCTAATACTTTTCTGCCTAGGATATGACGGTATTTTTTTCGTATCCCTATGTCTATTAACTCAATATGAGCATTTACTAATACCCATATAGAAGCTCTATCTAGCCCTACCATATCCCCTCCTTTTAAAATTTTATCAATTCTTAAGTTGACTAAAGAACTAAACAAATGTAAAATGTTTATGTGATGATATTACTGTATTTAACCAAATGCCGTTCTCTCCCCAAGAGAATTCATTACAACCATTTTATAAATTGGCTCTTAAACGACTATTTTAAGAGCCTTTTTATATACTCATAGAGATATTGCAACAGTGATTTGTTTTAGGAGGTCCACTTCATTGCAATATCTTTAAAAATACATAAACTGTATAATTATTTTTTTAATTTCTCAGCAAATTTTGCACACTGTTCCTGAGTTTCAAATTTAATATAATCATCTTTTGAGATCTTAGCTTTGGCATAGTCTGGCATTTTATCCCAATTAAAATTTATTAGTTTTCTTAGCTGCTCTCTTTCTGTTTTATTCATAGCCAGCCATCCTATTTTGGCAAGATCCTTTCTTTCATCTTCCAGGGCTTTCATTTGAGTTTGTCTTAGCTTTCTTTGATCTTTCCAGTTCATAAGCACCCCCTATTGGGTATCAAGTCCCCACCGACTTAATTTGTAAATATTCCCAAATCTGATAGAATATTATCCCTATAAAAATAAAAAAAGCCGAAGTACATGTATAGACTTATATCGTCTATATCATGTACCCCGGCTTTATACGTTTGGTTCATGGTCAAAGGTTTTATGCTGACAAATCTGCTTTCTTTTTATCGATTAGCTCAATTTGAAATTCAACCTTCCACTTAATTATTTAATTTTATTTACTACAATTTAAATATACATTATTTTAATCCAGTTCGCAACTAAACTTTTTCACAACTTGTCTTTTTTATTGTTTCAGGAACACCATTAAAAAAATTAATTTCCATTTTCCCGGTGAATTTATTGATCTTTTGCTTTTTTATAACTTCACACATTTTTTCGGTCTTGTCTTTGTTTTTTTTATCCATATAAAATACCCTCCTCAATTAAACTTTTTTCTTCGGTCTTATTTTAAGGTAACATATTTTATATATTTTTGTTAAGTATAAAATAAAATTCTTTGGTTAAGTTTTATTATACATAGGGAACTACAAAAAAATAAAAATAATTTTTAAACTTCTATTTGAGTTTGAAGTTGTGTTCTTAGTTGTAGAGGTGAGAGTATTTTATATTGATTTCTAATTTCACTATATAGATTACCTGCATATTTAATAAATTCAACTTTTACAGATAATGCGTATTTAATTTTATCACTTTCTGATGCTTCTCGTTCCATTCCGTGTAATACAAGAAAAGGATCTTTTAATGATTTGTTAAGTTTTGATACGTGCCTTTTAACTGTCGTATCCCACTTCATATGTTTTCTCAATTCTCTTTCACATTTATAAAGGTTTCCTGATTCTGTATCAGGAAGAGCACTTTGTTTAAAACCTTGTGATATTAATTCCTCAACCTTTTCTCTATCTTTGTTAACATTTACAATTCTATTTTTTTTATTTTTTGAAAATTTAAATTTTTCACTATGTGGATAAAAAGTATCAACGATACAACATTTAGTGTATCCATCAGTATCTAAACCATCTACAGGGGTTGCTAAACTTAATGACCAAGTTATTTTTACTTTTCCTTTATGATTTGTTTCAGGATATGGTATTTTTAATTTTGCTTGACTACCTGGAGATATTTCTCCATTATAAACGATTATTACTTCATTGTTATTAGAACAATTTAAAATATCATCTTCTGTTTTATTTAAAAAGCCGTACCCAGTTTCTAAAGTAGGTTTTATGTTGCCATTGTTATCAGAATTCAAAATTAGTAACGACTTTGCTAACTGTGGAGATATTTCTTGAGATTCAGCCATCATTCGACCTATTTTCCCTGCAACTATAGGTGCAGCAAAGCTTGTTCCTACACTAAAATTTATGTCTGTTCCATCTGTAGAAATTAATTCAAAAGGGTTATTTTCACAACCACCAAAAGCTAATAGATCAGGTTTTACCTTAGCGCCTTCTCTCCCTTCTCCAATACAACTATAAGGAGCTCTTACTTTTACTCCCTGATCATTATAGCTATATGCTCCAATTCCTAAACCATTTACCATGTCTGAAGGACTTTGAATTCTATTAAAAGTTTCTTCTCCATCATTACCTACAGCTGTACAAAATATAAGATCTTTCTCATAAGATAGAGTATCTAGTGCATATGTAAACCTACTTATATCATCTTGTAAAATTGGGCCACAGGGCCCTAAAGAAAGATTGTAAACTTTTATGTCCTTTCTATTTTCTACTGTTTCTTCAATTGTATCGACTACTTCATACAAATCATTATCATTGATATCTAGTGGTGGAAAAACTCTAAAGCTTTCTACTCCTATTTTAGGTGAAACATCTATGATATTTTTATTAGTAGTGTCTAAATTTCCATATAGAATTGCTCCACAAACTCCAGTTCCATGTTCAAGACTACCACTGTCTTCAATTGTTGAAACACAATCATAATTTTTTACTAACCCCTTGAATAAAGGATTATCCTCTTTTACTCCTCCGTCAAATACACCTACTAAAACAGACGGTTTATAAAGTGGAAAATTTCTTAAAATCGACTTTTTTTCTTTTACTTCAATAGAGGTTGGGATTTCTACATCTCCAATTGGATGAATGGTTCTTAGAAAGTTATAATCTAATATTTTATTTAATAAAGTCTTATTTATTTGAGTTGATATGAAGATTGGTCCATTTTTATATTCTTTTATTTTATATTTTTTCCCTTCTAATATTCTTTTAATTTTCTTTAATACGTCTGTTTTTGCTGTTTCAGTAGGATGTATTACAATTTCAACTGTTCCAATTTTCCAATTTTTCTCAAATCCATCTATTTTTTCTTTGTTGCTTAAAAAGTCTATTTTTTCTATTCTTTTTATGTCTTTTTCCCAAGCTTGACTAGGAACTGTTATAGTGTTAACTGTTTTTTTTAAGTTATTTAATTTCTCGGTAGTTGTTCTAAAAAAATAAAGTTTTGACACTCCTTCTATTTCAGAAGTATACCTTCTTCCTCCAATTATCTTTCCTAAAGTTTTTGGCAAAAAACTAGTAGGTTTATAGCTCTTAGCTATATGCTTACCCATTCTTACACTTACAATTATTTCTTTATCATATTTTTCACTATTACATTCAATTTCAGAAATTATTTTTTCTATTTCTCGAGTTCTTTCTAATTTAGCTTCTTCTACAGTTAAATTAAAAGTCTCATTATTTGGTGCAAATTTTTTAGTTATAGGTTCAACTAATTTTTCACCTTTTGATAAAATAGGTAGTTTTTTCATTTTTTCTCCCCCTTAATTTTTTAATCTTCTCTTAAATATCTGTATATAGTTGCTTGAGAAATTCCTGTTATTTTAACAATTTCTTTAACTGTAATATTAGGTATTATTTTTTTTAAATAATGACAAATTTCTTTATCTTTTAATCCGTTATAATTATTTCTTTTAAGCTCCGTATAAATGTGTTTTCTAAAGTTATCTTTTTCTTCTGACAAAATATATCGTCTTTTTATAGAATCGCATAATTTAACTATATTAGCGGGACTTTGATTTTTAACAAAATAAGAAATCATTTCTAAATCTTCTTTATTTATATTTTTAATCAATTCTAGTTCTTTTTTGATTATATCTACAGTTAATTTTTTATCTAGATTTTTTAATTCAAGATGTTTATCAAATCTTCTCCAGATAGCCTTATCTAATATTTCTGGGTGATTAGTAGCCGCTATAACAATATTATCTGCCGGCCATTCTTCTAGTTCCTTAAGTAATATATTTACTATTCTCTTAAGCTCACCAATATCACTTTGATCATCTCTTTTTTTAGCAATAGCATCAAATTCATCTAAAAACAAAATCGAGTTAAATGATTTCGCATATTCAAGAACTTGTTTAATATTTTGCCCTGTTTTTCCTAAATAACTAGATATAGTTGCTGAAAGATCTAACGTTATTAAAGGCATGTCTAGTTTATAAGATAACCATTTTGCTGAATATGTTTTTCCTACTCCGGGCTCTCCATAAAGGATGATACTATTAGAAGGTTTAATTCCATACTTTAATAATTCAGAAATCTTTTTTCTCTCTTTAATAAAATTTTGAAATTCTTCTTCAATATTTTCATTGAAGACAGGTTTTATTATACTAATAGGTTCTCTTATTTGGACTAGTGCAGTTTGACTACCTTCATCTACTGGACTTGAATTGAATCCTATGCTTCTATAACTTGAAGCTCCAACTTTTTTTTGAGCTAATATTGACGCTATTTCTTCAGCTAATAACGGATCTTCCTTTTTATTAAGTCTCAGTAAAGATAATGACAGAGATTCTATCGCTTTAATATCCTTTTCAAACCCTGCTCTAATCAGAGCCAATATAATTTTTTTTATTTTCATTATCATTTCCTTTCGTTATTTATTTTTGATAATCTATTGTACCACCATTTTATTGTAGTTACAAAAGTTTTTTATCATCAATCATTAAATTGAAAAAATGATAAAGTAATAAAAAAAGAACTCATTAATTTATGAGTTCTCCCATATTTTTTAGTTTTAGATTTAATTTTCCTTAGACTCTAAAATATCAACGATTAGAAAAGCCAAATCAAATAGTGCGTCATTATTTTGGTTTTCTAATTCTACTTTAAACTTATGTAAAAAATTTAGAATGTTTAAATTTTTATAAATACTAGAGTGATTATTAATTAAATGTACATAATTGCCGATTTGTTTTTTTAAAGCTACTGCATTAACTATAATCTCTGGATCTGGATCTGGATCTATCAATTCATACATACAATCTAAAATACTTCGATCTATTTCGTAATTAATTGAAGTATTTCTAGCTCTTTCATCTTTTTTAATAGAATTTTTGTATGAACGTTCAGAGTGCCTTTCTAACAACCAAAATATAATAGTTAAACCTATTAAAACTTTAGTTGCCCAGTTAGGTGAAGCAATCGCAAGTAGACCTTCTTTTATAGCTGTATAATCATTTGATAATATTATTTGCATAGTTTCACCACTTTATATTTAAATTTTTACTATCTTTTTTTACTTTAGAAAAATTTTTTTTAAAATTTTCTATTTTTTTTTGGTTATTTTCGGCTATTTTTTCAGCTTCCTCAGAAGTAATTTCTGCCGTTTCGTTAGCTTCAACTGTTGCTTTACCATAACCCAAAATTTTTAACCCTCTTAAAAATTTATTTGGCATACTTTTCTCCTTCTTATTTTTATTTGACATAGTAACCTCCTTTTTTAAGGAATAAAAAAACCTATACTAAAGAGTTACGAATATTTCAAATAATTTCCTACAATAATCTTTGTATATATTATATCACTAAATCTATATAATTGCCTATAAAAAACTTTATCTGTGAATCTATATATTTCACTATAATCAATCTTTATCTCGTGTTTTTCTAGATTATAATTCAAAATGATTATTGAGTTCCAATTGGCTTATAAAAAGTAAATTTTTTAGCTCTTAGCCGACTATAAAAAGGAAGATTAAATTTAATTTCAGATTTCAAACTAAATTCCTCCTTAGTTATGTAATCTTTAAGATATAATTGAGCTGATAAAATCCAAGAACAATTTAAATTTATAATATCTTCTTTCAAATTATAATCATTAATTTCTTGACCGTACTCTTCCATTAACATTATTATAGCTAATTCATTTTCACTTTCAATAATTTTGCTTAAAAGATCCTTGCCTAATGTAACTTTTCTTAAACTTTTTAAAAGATAAATTAACCAAATTACTTCTAAATCATTTTTATTCTTAATATTTTGATGTAATAAGTTAATAATTATTTCAAAATATTTTTCATCTACCTCTATATTTTCACTTATTATCAACTCACAGACTTTAGTTAAAGACCTTTTGTCATTTACTAAAACATTTAAAAGAAAAGATGAATATAAAACTTTATTATCTAAATCTAATTTATCATCGATACTTTTGATTAGAAATCTAATTGCACCTTTAATCCCAGAATTTTCTAATTCAAAGTATTTATTAAAAAGTTTCATAAGTTCACTATTAGTCATTTTACTCCTAGTGTACTTTGAATAGATTTGTTGTAAATTTTCTACTACATAGTATGGGAATTTTAGAAATTTTGCTTTTTCATTATTGAAATCAAGATGGTATTTGCTTAAAACTTCACGAAGTTGTGCTGTTAATGCATCTATATTTGTTTCATCATATATATATATTTCATAGTCATCAACATATCTACTGAAGTTAATTCCTAACCTTTCTATTTCTATATCTATACGGGTCAAAAATGATTCTACTAGAAAAGAAGAAATTAAACTTCCTGTTAATAATCCATTAGTACGTTTTCCATTAAGTAATCCTACTTTAGAGTCTAATTCTTTATACTTACAATAATCATTTGCCTCTTGAGGCGTTATACTTAAATTAGGTTTTCCGTTATTTCTGAAACATAAAAAAGATTTTTCATAACCAAGTAGAATAGAAGGGAGTAAATGTGTATAAATACTACCATAACAATTAGAAATATCTAGATGTAATACTCCTTTTGCTCCTTTTGCTTTATTAATTTTTTTTTCAATATTTGGTAGATATGTTAAATCTGATTCATCAGTTGTAGTTATTAAATTACTGTAATCTTTATCATGACGATAAATAGTTTTGTCCGAATAAAGAAGTTTAGAAAATGAATTATCACCATATGTTTCTGTAAAATCAATGAGTTCAGAAAGAATATCTTCATCACAAATATAGTTAGAAACTAATACATAAGGAGCTAATTCAGGTAAGTGTATCGTTCTTCGTCTACTTTCTTCTTTAGAAAACCTACTCATGGTATATTTATAAGGATCGATGTAGTCTGTTTTATTACTTGGTTTAATATTAAAAATATTGATTCGACTATTTGAAAGATTAAAGTTAGATGGTAAATATTCTGAAAAAAAACCATCTTCTTTAAATTCTGCTTTTATTATATCAGTAGCACTACACATTTTGTTCCTCCAA
The DNA here is from genome assembly GCA_024628785.1 of Fusobacteria bacterium ZRK30. NCBI lineage: Bacteria > Fusobacteriati > Fusobacteriota > Fusobacteria bacterium ZRK30. The sequence continues at coordinate 1,457,654 of CP102405.1, read as the reverse complement.
TTAATTTTTTTTATCGCTAATCCGCTCTATTTTAACTTTTTTTTAGCCTTTTTACAATTAATTTAACTTAATTTTTATAATCCAATGTATTATTTTCATTTTTTTGTATAAAAAAAGATAGTTTCCACTATCTTTTCTTTTCTAATATCATAAATCATAACACTTGGTGCTGAACTAACTGCAATTTTTTAATACTTACTACAAGCCTCATACCCCAAAGCTTCAGCTTCTTTCAGAGGATAACTCCCTCCTACACTTTTCAGATACCTACATCCTTTTCTATGGTACTTCTTACTGCTTTTAGTCACATATACTACAGAGTCTAGATTCTTTAGTCTTATGTTAAAGGAGTATATTTTATATTTTTTAAAGTATAAATATATCTAGCACCAAATATTATTTAGCTCTAGATGAGTTAATGAATTACGTAATTTGAATTAGATAATTAATTTAATGAGTTATAAAAAGAGTCGTGAGATACAGTATTAAAATTATCCCAACTGCCTCTTTTTTCCTCATTTAATTGAAGTTTTCCATAAATCACATATTTTTGGTTCATCTTATAATTAAATAAAATGTCATCTAATACAATTTGTGCTAAACACCTTTTTTTCCCATTTATTTTAATAAATCGTTCAGAGTAAAAAGGTATATTAATATTACTTTTATTGATCCACTTAATATTTCCATCCCCATCAGTTAATTCACCAATAAGTATTTCAAAAGTCCCATCTACTTTACATTCTATAGTATTATCATCTAAAATTAAATCTATACCTGTATTTATTTTTATTTTTTTTTGTCCTTTATTTTCATTTACAATAATAGAAGAAGTTCCATTATAGAAACCGTCATGTTGTATTCTTACAATAAAATTATCAATCTTCATTGTTTTTCCTCCTAAAATTTATTTTAATTTTCATCTATTTGTATGTTACCAATTATTTCGCTACCAGTTTCTTGTTTTACTATACTATATTTTTTCTCCTTTTCGACACTTGCTTTTATACTGTTTTCTGTTTTTTCTAATGACTTTTCAATAAAAGCTTTTATTTCTTTTTCACTTTCTCTCGTAGTTTCTAAGTTATAAAAACTTAAAGCAATTCCTCCAACAGAAACAAAAAATGCAGTAATACCTACCATTATTGATACCCAATTATTTATATTTTGAACTTGAACATCCTTATCTAATATAAAAGAAAGTAAGAAAAGTCCTGTCAATGAAACACCCACTATCCATGCTATATACTTCCACCAAAAATTTCCAAACTCTTCAATAAATTCTTCTATTTTTTTCAAAGAACCTTTTTTTCTTCTTTTCGATAGTTTAACAATCCTATTACTATTAATAAGAATATTATTACTAATGCAATCGTTGTTCCTACGGTAATAACTTTAGTTGTTAGTAACTCTTGAGCTTTATTTATTGCAGAATTTTCTACAGCTGGCACATTTTCTCCCCCTTTATTCTCAATTAAAGTTTCATTTTGTTCTAATATTTCTTCTAGTTTTGCTGGTTCATTGTTTTCATCTAATATTTCTTCTGGTTTTACTGGTTCATCATTTTCATCTAATATTTCTTCTGGTTTTACTGGTTCATCATTTTCATCTAATATTTCTTCTGGTTTTACCGGTTCATCATTTCCATCTAATATTTCTTCTGGTTTTACTGGTTCATCATTTTCATCTAATATTTCTTCTGGTTTTACCGGTTCATCATTTCCATCTAATATTTCTTCTGGTTTTACTGGTTCATCATTTTCATCTAATATTTCTTCTGGTTTTACTAGTTCATCAATCATAATTATTTGTTTTTTATTTCCCGGTACTTTTCCTTCAATATGTTCTTTATTTTGATTGTTAAAAGGCAAAAAACTTCCTATTAATACCCCAAATACTAATATTATTACTGTTTCCATTATCACTCCTTTTTTATTCCCCACAAACCTTACAAGCTTCTAATCCTAACCCTCTAGCCTCTCCTACACTCATAGTCTTAGTATTTTTGTTATACCTACAACTCTCTCTATGATACTTTAGTTTATTGGGCGACAACTTTTAAAGATCTAGCACCATTTCCAATAGGAGTAGCTTGGTACTTTCTGTAAAATTCTAACATAATTTCTGATTCAAGTTTCATAGCAGGTTTATTAGTTTTAGCTTTAATATAATATACATTTGCACCATGATTTCTCATATATAAATATCTGTCATTATCCCAAATATATTTTAATTCAGAATCGTTTTTAGAGATGTTCCACTCAAGTCTTTTTCTATGTCGTTCAATACGACTAAATAGATTAACAGCTTTCCCTATATATATTACTTTAGAGTCTTTTTTAGGATAAATATATCTTTGTTTATCTGAAATTATTATATAAACACCCTTTGCTCCTATTGTATTCTTTACTTCTTTCGAATATCGGCTATTATCACATCCAAAATTTAATAATTTACCACAATTTATAACCGACTCTCCTGATAAAAAATCTAATTTTTTTTTAGTCATTTTTTACATCCTCTTCTTCTACAATCTTAAAATAATCCCAAGTAGTTCGATAAGCATTATCTATTTCATATTCATCTAAAATTAATTTTAATTGATTAAAAGGGATTGAAATTGGAAATCTAAGAGCACTAGACCACTGTATATTTCCGTTTTCTAATAACTTCCCCATGGAAATAGCAAGAATAACATCCTTGTCTTCAAAAAATGGAAATATAGAATACACATCAAGTTCTTGGTTAATTAATAATTTTAACTTATTTTCCCCTTTTTTTAGTATATCTCTCGACTTCATTCATTGAACTTATTAGTTTAAAAGTCATATTAGGCATAAAATATATAATTATCATAGTTATTATAAGTTCAATTGAATAACCGAAAAACTCTATATTTTGATATAGAAAATAACACAAAATTATTCTAAAGATCCAAAACACTTTATTCATAATTTTCTCCTTACCACTTCTGCTCAAAATAAGTTTTAATTACTCTTCCTTCACACTTTAATTCATTTTCATTAAGGATAATAATATCTGAGATATTTGGATTAAATGAAACTAGGTGTATTATCTCTTGCTCATCTATTTGTAATTGTTTGATATAAGTAGAGTCATTATAAGTAAATACACAAACCTTTCCCAATAACTCTCCTATATTACTACACATCATAGGATCTACTAATGCAATTGATCCACATGGTATAGATTTCCCTCCGATACCAGTCATTGAATCACCCTCTATTTTGACTGTAAATCTTCCTTCTTTATAATCCTCAATAGGAATTTGAAATTGTTCATCTAATTCATCTAGAAGATTATAGTACCCTGGTCCTGCACTAGCAGTTCCATACATAGGAATTTTTATTGTTTCAATTCTTCTTCCATTTGAGGTCATTTCAATTGGTTCTTCTTCGTCTAAATAATCTACTATTTTATATAATTCTTTATAGTCTATTCTTAAACCTTCAGCTACACGACGTAGTAGATATGGATGTACTGTTGCTATATGACCTTTTTCTAATTTAGTTATATAACTTGGACTTATTCCAATTTTAGCTGCTAATTGATTTGTTCCTAATTTAACTCTTTCTCTAGTTTTTTTTAAAAATATTCCAAGGGCTTTTAATTTATTATCTGACACCTTAGTTACACTCATTCTTATCACGCTCCTACTACTTTATTTTAGTTATTTTATTGACTTATGTAAATACAAATTTCTAAATTTGAAAAAATAATATTGACAATTTCAAAATTAGGAATTATACTAAAAGAAATTGGAGGTGATTATTTATGGTTATGCTTCTAGGATTGTTTAAAATTTGGAGGACTGGAAATTCTGCTGGGATTACAATCCCTTCTAGATTAACTAAGGCATTAGACATAAAAAAAGGGGATACTGTCAAAATGTATTATCATGAAAAAGAAAATAAACTTGAAATTTTTTTAAAGCTTTAATTTCAAATTTTGAAATTAAGAATAATTCTACACTCAAATTTCAAATTTTTATTTAATAATAGGAGGAAACTATGGAAATTTCAAATGCCAAGGTTATAAAAACTGTATTTAGGAATAAAGATAAGATAAAAAAGAATGAATTTATAAAGAAAATAAAGAAGCTGACCTATGATGTGACTCCTACCGGGGAGAAGCAGTATAAATTATTTTAAGGGAGGAGGAGGAGAATGAAAAATATTCAAGCAATAACTTACGATGGAATGGATAACCATAAAAAATTAATAATTAAAGCTGAACAAATTGAGATTTTATATAAAAAAATAAAAGATGAATTCCCAAGTTTATCTACTTTAAAATTTATTAAAAGCGAACTAAAAAAAGAAGAAGTTCTATTTCAAGAACTTCTTCAAGAGACTATGAAAGAGCTGATTTAGCTTGATCTAAATTAAATGATAGTTCTTTATATTTTTTTAAATGTTCCCCTTTTATAGAAATTTTATTTGAATATGGTTCTCTTATAGAAAGTAAAAAATTTTGATATTCACTTAAAGCAGAAATATAATTTAGTAATTTTGGTTCATTATATTTAGAAATATATTTAGTTGGGTAAGTAATACCATTATAAGTGACAGTTTCATCAGGTAAAAAAAGTATAAATTTATCTTTTTTATCTTTTTGCGGAGTAATATCTTTGTATTTTTGTCCATCATCAGATGACCAAATGCAATGAAACTCTGCTTCTACATATAAAGGGTTATCCCATATTATCCATCCATATAATGGTTTCCCACCATCTTTTTTACATTTAGTAGCTACATTATCAAAACAATTGGAAACTGTAGAATGCTTTTCCGGTGCAACTTGGATGTATAAAGCCTCGTTACCATTAATGTGATTCATCATCATATATTGTACTTCAGTTATATCAGCTTTCATTTTTGTGCCTCCTTGTGATTAATTTTATTGTGGTGATCAAATTATAACATATAAGTAGGCACATCAGAATAGGTAATTTTAGGAGGGAGGAGGAAAGTTTTATTCAAGAAATTTTAAAAAATAAAAAGAGTAGAAGCAGATCTACCCTTAAAGTATTAAGCTATTTAGGAGGAAAATAACAATGAACGAAAAGTTAATTATATATTCTTTAATAATACTAGGATTATTAATTTCTGTAATCGTATGTCTAGATTATTTATACCGTTTAGCAATTATAAAAACCTTTAAACCTCAAAGATCAAAACTTGAGTTAGAAGAGCAATTTATTCTAAAAGAACTTCGAGATCGCAATATACATATTATCAATGAAATCCCTAAATTTTGGGAAAATTCCAACAAAGAAATTAAATATTGCTATTACTTCTGCCAAAAATGCAATCGTCTTTCTAAAAAGAATCGGAACTTCAAAAGGAAAAACAGTAAATAAACCCTCTAAGAATAACTTTTAAATAAGAAAAATCAAAAATTTATATCAAAACCAGGAGGTAACACATGGCTAGACCAGACTCAGCTCTGTCATTAGAGCTAGAAAGAAGTATGAATATGCAGGTAAGGGTAGAAACATTTGAAGAACATCTGAGGCATGCAAGAGTGATAGACGATCTCGATGATGAAAGAAGAGTTAAGAGTTTTAATCTGAATAAATGGAATGAGGATATGCAGAAATCCTTTTCTAAAACCAGATCCAAGATTCTAAAGCTAAAAGATCTTATGTCTATGAAAAAAGCCCTGGAAGATTTGGATAAAAAGATCAATGAATTTAATGAAACATATTTTGAAAAAAGAAAGCAAATAGATGCTTTAGAGGTCCAGTATGAAGCACTAGATGATGAAGTGAGAGTGTGGCTTCTGGAATATTCTGTCAGCTGCCGGGAGAAACTGAAGATAGAAAATTCTAATATCGAGAAAAAACTTATCAAAGAAAATTTAGGAAAAAAGAGAGGCAAACTATGAATTATAAAAATATTTTACAAAATACTCTATCTCAAGAAGCCACATTAATGGTTAATAAAAAACTTATGGCTAAATATGGAATAGAATTAGCTTCTCTTGTAGCTTATCTAATAGATCAAGAGAGATACCATGAAGGAGAAGAATTCTATTGTCATGATACATCAATAAAACTATATACAGGGATTAATATTGAAAGAATCTCTACTATAAAAAAATTAGGAGTAAAGAAAGGATTATTTAAAATTGTAAGAAAGGGAATGCCAATATCTAGCTATTACTATATCAATCACAAAGTGATCTTAGAAGAAATATCAAGCGATGATAGTGTAAGTGATTTAGCTTATGGTAGAGAAGTTGGTGACATAGAGTTTACTAGAGAAAATATCTTAAAAATCAGTCGTGATAATATCAGACTTTTAAGTCGAAAATTAGGGATTAAATACAGCGGTAAAGATAAAAAATCTATCTTAGTTGCCAATCTTATTGACTTTCTACAGTTACCGGAAAATCCTGTAACTAATGACAGGGAAATCCCGTCACTAGTGACCGATATATCCGTAACCAGTGACGGCTATATCCCGCTAAATAAAGAAACTAAGAACCTAGAAACAAAGAATAAAGAAACAGTAGTAGCAATAGAGGAAAATCCTACTGCTACTTCTGAAGATACTTTTTTTCAAAACCTAAAAGATCTTCTCGTAAAAAATAATTTTAAAAACTATAATTCCCAAACTCTGAAAAACATAAAAAATTATTCAAAGGGATCTCTTGAAGAGGTAATAAAAGTAATAGAATTTATGAAACTTAAAAGCAAGGCTATAAATTCTAAAACCTTAGTAGCGATTCTCAAAGATGGAGACCATAAGGTGATTGAGCCGGTAGACATAAAAAAGGTTCCTAAGGCTGATAAAGTAGCCCATATGCTGAAAATCACTACACAGGATGAAATTGATGACCTATGTAACCAGATAGCTAAATCATTTGGGTATGAAGAATATAATAACCTGAATAAAAGTGATGAAAATATAGTAAATACCGAGTTAGAAAACATTTTTTGCAGGAGATATAACAAGCTTCATAGGGGGAATTGATGGATGCAATTATGACACCGAATGGTTTAATTGATGAACTGAAGGATCGCTTTAAAATAAGTATTATAGAGCTTAGAAGAGATCTCCCGGGATACGAAATCAAAATGTACTGCGATGCTCTGGGAATTACAGAAAAAACATTCTTTTGGGCAATAAAAAATTGGAAGTCTAAAAAGGAATTAAAAAAGCAGGAGCAATCAACATCTAAAATTTGTCCGACCAAAGAAAAAAATAGAGGTATGAAAACTACTCCTGCAGGTAAATTATAGCACAAAATTAAAATTTCCGACCAAAGAAAAAATATTAGGAGTGCTAATGATCTACCTGGATTATAGCAGCTAATATATAAATTGTATTTAATTTAGGAGGGATAAAGATGGAATTTCAAGGAACTATCTCAAACTGGGTAAAATTCAGCACTATCATGCTTGAGAGTATAAAAGAGCTTCAATTTATGGGAGAGACCTATACAGATGAAAAGAACATAAAAAAATATGCAAGAGAATCGTATTTAGTGAGAGAAGCAATAAAATTTAAGATGTAGGAGGATTAAATGAAGTTATCAACAAAGTTTTATATTTCAGCTTATATCATTGTAATTTTAAGTATAGCCCTAGCTAATTATCTTGGAAAACTTAATTTAGGTTACATCATAGGTTCAATAGCCTGGACTACAGCTACAATATTATTAGTACTTCGATCTGAACTTATTAAAATAGAGAAAAAGTTTAAAGATAGTTATCCAGAATAAATAAAATTTATTAGGAGGTATAAAATATGCTATTAGGAAATGAAAAACTAACTAAAAAACAAAAGAGGGAGATCTCCAAAAGGGTCATGGAACTTTTAAGGGAATTAGATGATGAAGAATAAAAAAGGAATAATTTATGTCAGAGAATCCACCAAAGACCAGGACTGGGAAGCACAGCTTATAGAATGTAGAAATTATGCTGCTAAACTAGGAATCGAAGTTGTAAAGGAATATGTCGATCAGATGTCCGGAGCCAGGAACGACCGGAAGGGGTTTCTTGAGCTTCAGGATAATATAAAAAACCAGGAATTTGATATCTTAATCCTATGGGAACTTTCTCGTGCTACCAGGGATTTCATAACCTATCGACTTCTATTCCAAAGTCTAAAAGAAGCCGATATAGAACTTCACTCCCTCCAGGAAGGGATCCTGGCTACAGATGATGATATAGATAAAAACTTTGGTATAGACATCATGGCTCTCCTAAACGAAAGGGAAAGAAAGATCGTCGGCCGTAGGATAAAAATAAGAAAAGACTCCCTCAGGTATTCCGGTAAATGGGGAGGAGGAAGAACTCCCCTTGGATACTCCAGTAATGGTCCTGAGTTATTTATAAATGAGGATGCTCCCTTAGTTCGTGAGATCTTTAATCTCTATTCAAAAGGTGAATCCATAGCAGCCATAGCTAGAAAATTTGGAATGAATGATAGAAAAAAAGTTGGCAGAATATTAAAAAATCCATTATATACCGGTAAAATTGTTATCGCCACTGAATCTGTCAATGGGAAAACTAAAGTATATAATCCCCCTAAACTAATAGATGGACTGCATGAACCCATCATCTCTGAAGAATTATTCTATTCCATTAACAAAATCAGGAAAAGTAATAAACCTAAGAGTTATAAAGATCATTATCTATTCAATAATGTAATCTGCCAATGTGGAAAAAAAGCCTATCCTTGCAGGAATAAACGGGGTCACCTAACATATGATTGTAAAAATCATGTACACTGGCATAGTGGTGCTATGCTAGAAGAGCAGGTAATCGATATTTTAGAAAAAGAGATGGAAAAGATGACCTTAGAAGATGACGACCCAAATAATCCAAAAGTAAGAATTACCCTCTATGAAAATGAACTAAAAAAAATTATAACCAAGGAAAAAAACTTGTTAACTAAATACCTGGATAACAAAGTCTCAGAATCCCTTTTTGATTCCACCAGTTCAGAATTATCCAAGACAAAGGAAGGGATCCAGGAAGAAATAAAGTCATTAAAAGAGTACAAACCTAATACTATTAATATAGATAACAAAACTCTGTTAAAAAAGTACCTGAAAAAAATTAAAAATGAAAAGGACCGAAAAAAGATAAAGAAGATCTTAAATTTGATAATTTATGAAATTAAGTATGTTAATAATTTTAGAGCTGTAGTTATCACTAACCTTATTTAGGAGGAGCCATGATCTTATATGATAAAATTAAAGCAAAATATAGTAAAGATGAGGTAAAAGAATTTTTAGGAGATCCAACAGGTAGAAGACTATGGAGAGAAGAGAAAAATATTCTTCCTACTTCTATTAGTTCCAAAATAAATTTACGAAAACTAAACTACACAATAGAAGAATTTAGCCAAGATTACAAAGAAATCATTGATAAATATCTTGAAAAAGAGATGTATTATCAGCTTTTCATAAACGGCTTTAAAATTAATGATATAAAGAAAAAATTCAATTTAGAAACCCAAATATATGCATATTTAATCCGGGGTTTTGATTATAATGGTGTTACTAGAAATATGCATCTTGCCTTTGACCCTCTAGGAATAGTAGTTGATATTTCACTTTTCACAGTGGATCTTTATAAAACTCATATAGAACTCTTTGGGAAAAAAGAGGATCTGGAAAACTTCAGGAATAGATACGGAATCAAATGGGAGCTCTGGTATGAGCCATACAGAAAGTCCTGGCATCTTGCCTTTAACGGCTGCCTAGCTGAATACATAAGAACTAAAAAAGCAGGATGAAGCCCATCCTGCTTTTAATTTATTATTTATTCTCTGTTTTATTTTTAAACATAAAAGAAGCTATAATTCCTGCAATAGGTGTTAAAATCAAAGTGAATCCCTTTACAGATTTATCAGAAATTACCAAGTACAAACCTGCTCCTATACATAAAATTGCAATTAAAAACCCAAAAATCAATCCTGTCTTTGACATAAAAGAATGGTTTTTCATTAGTTTAGTATCCATTTCATGTCTGTGAGCCTGTTCTTTTTCTGCCATTATAAAAACTCTTTCAGGAAATGTTTCATCAATTCCTTTAAGTCCTTTTAAAATATTTGGGTGTGGTATCGGCCCTTCATAAGCTTCGTGACGCGCTTGCATTTCTCCTGATTCATTAGAAGTCTTTACAGCATTTTGTTGAGTTTTTGATTTCATCAATTCCTCCTCTAATACTATTTCCAACGTTAGTCCAATCATTTTTTAATAATTGTTTATCCCTTAAAATAGATTCTCCATACTTTAAAGGTTCAGAATGAAAAGACAAAGAGAATGATTCTACTATAAATCCTAAGCCACTTAATAAACTTTTTTTATTTTTAGTCATAATAATTCCTCCTTTTAAAGTTACTCAATTATACCATAAATCAGATTATATTAGTGATTAATTTTTACTGGTTATTTTTCATTTTCGTACTGGGGTGTGAGCTTGTGAATATCTCGCCCCGTAGCTTGCTTATTCGGAGTCAGCATCAGCTCACACACCTGTATATTCTGCGGTAATGAAGTCGTATATACAATAACTTCAGCTACATCTTCTGAAGTCAGGGCTTCTATCCCCTTATATACATTTTCAGCTTTTTTGTCATCTCCTCTAAACCTGACATTTGAAAATGGAGTTTCCACCATTCCCGGCTCTATATTTGTTACCCTGATAGGAGTATCTATAAGATCTATCCTCATTGCATCGGATAATGTTTTTACCGCCGCTTTACTGGCACAATAAACTCCCCCTCCTGGATATGCTCCTCTTCCTGCTGTAGATCCTAAATTCACCACATGTCCATTTACTTTGGCTTCCAACATGAGAGAAATTATTTTTTTAGACATATATAATAACCCCTTTACATTTACATCTATGACATTATCAAATGAACTGTATTCACTTTCATGGATCTTATCCATCCCCAATGCTAAGCCGGCTGAGTTTACTAATATATCTATTTTTCTCCACTTATCTTCCAATGAATTGATACTCTTTTCTACATCTTCTGAACTGGATATGTCCATCTGCAGAAGTTTAATATCAATATTTTTAAATCCAAGTATCTCATCTTTAAGTTCCTCTAATTTATCCACCCTTCTTGCCACCAAGATTAAATCATAGGATTTTTCTGCATATCTAAGTGCTGCAGCTCTTCCTATTCCTGAACTGGCTCCTGTAATTAAAACAATTTTTTTCATTTTTACCCCCTATATAAAATTTAAAATTTGTTTATGTTCTTTTTTATTTTATCCTTTTTCATCTTTCTACACAAGTTTTAAATTTTTTTAGTTGCCTTCAGTCTCCCTCTTCTATTTAATAGCAAACACTCTGCCAAACCACCAGAGTATACTATATATTTTTCTTCAATATAAATAGAAAACACCTTTCATTTGAGCTACTCATAAAACTACCCTTCTTGCCATTTTTCACATTATGGTGTATAAATAAGATGTAACTCAATTTTTTTATAATAGATACCGTATCTATAAGTTAACAAAAGGAGACAGAATGGATGATCTTTCCCACTGGGTTGAAGAATTTCAAGATAATATGCAGGAATACGAAATATTTATATTTCACCTCCAGCAAAAAATTGAAAGAATTCTAAAAGACAATAATATATTCTATGTAAAGACAGAAGCTCGTGTAAAAAGTCTGGATAGTTTTAAAAGAAAGTTAGAGATGAAAAAAAATAAATATAAAAACCCATTGGAAGAGATGACCGATATCCTGGGTATTCGTATAATTACATACTACAGGGAAGACCTCGATGGAATTTTAAAACTTCTCAAAGAAAATTTCAAGATTGATTATAAAAACTCAACAAACAAACTTCAAAGTTTAAAATATAACGAGATGGGCTACCTGTCTCTTCACTATATCTGTAAATGTAAACCCAGCCAAAAAAATCTTTATGGGTGCACAGATTTTAAATTTGAAGTACAGATACGAACGGCACTACAGCATATCTGGGCTCAAATAGACCACCAATTAAGATATAAAACTCTTGCCAATATCCCAAATAAAGTTCAAAGAAAACTATTTAGAATAAGTGCCATGTTAGAGAGTATCGATGATGAATTCGATTCTATTAAACATGATGTTCAGGTAGTTGAGAATTTTTATAAGGACAGATTTAATGAAAAAGAATACAGCCTTCGTCTGGATCTTTCAAGTATCAATTTTTACCTGAAGTACAACGACAGGTTTATTAGATCTATCTGCAAAAAATTAGGAGTCTTTCATTTCAATAATTTTGAAGTAGCAAAAGAGGAACATTTAGAGAAAAAATTGATTAAATTTGCACTTCAATTCAATAAAAATAGGATTATCTATATCGAAGAATTAGTTAATAGAATCTATAAAAATACCGATCTTATCCTGGAAAAGTTAGATAAAAATACCTTGAAAAAAATAAATTATCTGGTTAATTCCAGCTGTTCTTTTGTCTTAACATTTTTGCTCCTACTCAATGAGGATATTTCAGAGATCCAAAAGATCTATAAACTGACAGATTCTAGTTTAGAAAAGATTAAGGAACTTAGAAAAATCATTTTATCGGGTGAATCTAACTAAAATATAATTTTTTCAATAAAAAAAGGCTCCTAATTTAGGAGCCTTTTTTTGTCAATCTGCTAGTATAAAATTTTAAAATCATCATAACTGAGATCCAACGTCTCTGTTTTTATGATTTTTTCCACATGACTAAAAAAGTTACCTTTTTTAATCTCATTTAGGATCTCTCCCTGTCTGCTGCTATCTATGATTATTTCTACACTTCCATCAGACAAATTTTTTACACTTCCATTAAATTTTAACTTTTCAGACAATTGATAAACAAAATATCTGAACCCTACTCCCTGTACACGACCATAAACAATATATCTATTACTCATGGGTCATCATTCCCTCTAAGATATCTGACTCTGAAACTATAATTTTATCCCTTTCCAGAACCTCCATTATCCATAACAGGAGATAGGTTCCTGGAATAATTACCTCAGCTCTCTTTGGGTGTAACCCCACTATTTTTTTCCTCTCCTCCAGTGACAGTCTTGAAAATTTATCCAGATTTTTTAAGATATCTTTTTTAGTCAGCTTATACATATGTACCCTGTCGGTATCATACTCCTCCATCTCCAGGAGTACACTGACATGAGTAGTAACAGTACCGGCTACCCCTACCAGCCTGAATGACTGATCTTTATACTTAGACAGTTTTTTCAAAATTTCTTTCACCCAAACTTCACCATTTAAAAGATCTTCTTTTCCCTTAAAGAATTTTTCTCCTAGTCTTACTGCACCTACATTGAAACTCTCTATATATTCAATATTGTTTTTATCCCCTAAGATAAATTCTGTACTTCCTCCGCCTATATCAAACACCATAATTTTTTCATCAAATTCAGATACCGCTCCGGAAAAACTCAACCTTCCCTCTTCTTCTCCTGTAATACAATGGATCTCGAGATTTGTTTCGGCCTTTACCCGGGAGATAAATTCCTCTCTATTCTTGGAATCACGGGTAGCAGAAGTTGCAGTAACTTTTATCTCCTCTGCACCATATTCATCTATCTTTCTTCTGTATAGTTTTAGAGCTTCTACGGTCCTATCCATAGCATCCTGCCTTAAAATTCTTGTTTTATCTACATCTTGTCCGAGCCTTGTTATTTCCATTAATTTTAATATTTTATCTGTAATTTTTCCATTTTCTATACAGGCAATAAATAGCCTGCATGAATTAGTTCCAATATCGATCACAGCTTTAATTTTTTTTTTATGAGTATTAATCATTGTCTCCACCAAACATACTTCCTAATATGCCTCCTGCTATTCCTCCTGCCAGCATGTCTCCGCCACTATTACTCTGTCCCCTGTTACTTCCTACTGCTGCACCTAATCTTTCAGCTAATTTTGATATTGGCATAGACTGTATATATACAGTTCCCGGTCCCTGTAAAGTCGCCAAAAACAGCCCTTCCTTACCGAACATAGCATTTTTAAAGCCCCCTACAAATCTAATATCATAGTCTACACTAGATTCAAATCCTACAACACACCCTGTATCTACTCTCAGTGTTTCCCCATGAGCTAATTTTTTTTCAACTATGGTTCCTCCTGCATGGATAAAAGCCATTCCATCTCCTCTTAATTTTTGAAGGATAAATCCTTCTCCTCCAAAGAATCCAGCTCCTAATTTTTTAGTGAAAGCCACATCTATATCTATCCCATTTGCCGAGCACAGATAGGAATCTTTCTGACATAAAAATTCACCATTAAATTTTTTTAGATCTATAGGAATTATCTGTCCCGGGTATGGTGCAGAAAATCCAACTCTTGATTTTTGATTCCCTTCATTTAAAAATGTTGTGATGAAGAAACTTTCTCCAGTTATCATCCTCTTGAAACCTCCAAAGAGGCCGCCTTTATTTTTTGTCTGCATGTCTATCCCATCTTCCATGTAGGTCATAGCTCCTGCCTCTGCTCTCACTCCCTCTCTAGGGTCTAACTCTATTTCCACTAACTGGATTCCTTCACCTTTAATTTCATAATCTATAACATCTGCTGACATCTTACCCCTCCTGATATTCTTACTTAAAATATTTTAGTTTTTTTTATTATATTTATTATTACATAACAATTAAAAAATTCAAAATTAATTTTTCTTACTTTTATCTTTAATTTAAATATTATATCTATCAATTATCGGTCTTTTATAAAATGAGGTAATTTCTATTCAAATCATTAAATTTTGAAGGGATAAAAAAACATAGTATACTCTGTTTATGGACAAGGAGGTTACAATGAATTATTTAAACAAAATCTATACTTATACAAAGGGATACCGCAGAGTTTATTTACTTTCCACCCTTACTGTTCTTGGAGCAACTCTATTTTCCCTGTTGAATCCCCTTATTATTAAATATACAGTAGATATCATCATACAAAATTCCGATCTATCCGGCTCTTTTTTTGAGAAATCTATGGATTTTTTTATAGGCAAAAGTCTTTTAAATGCGTGCATTCTTATAATTTTTATTGCTGTTTTTCAGGGGTGCTGTCTATATCTTAAAGGAAAATTATCCAGTGTGGCATCTGAAGGGATGGCAAAAACCATCAAAGACAAACTGTATACCCAGCTTCAAAATGTTAAATATAGCTATTTTAATGATATAGAAACAGGAGATCTCCTCCAAAGGTGTACTTCTGACGTTGAGACGATTCGAAAATTTTTAGCTATACAATTAGTTGAAGTAGTAAATATAATTTTAATGATTACAATTATTTTTTTCACCCTGATCAACTTAAATTTTAAACTTTCCATCATTGTACTGTCGATAGTTCCATTGATGTTTATATTCTCCTTATATTTTTTTATTGTAGTGAAAAAATATTTTAAAGTTTCCGATGAAGCTGAAGCTAAATTATCGACCATCCTCCAGGAGAACATCCATGGTGTCCGGGTAGTCAAAGCTTTTGCCAGTGAGGATTTAGAGATAAAAAAATTCCATCGTTCCAATAAACATTATAGTGATGTCACCTATAAACTCATCCAGTTATTTGCCTACTATTGGCCTGTCTCATCATTTTTTTCCTTTATACAGATGGGGTTAGTCCTATTTTTAGGTATTAGATGGGCTGTTGCTGGAACCATTACCATTGGTACTGTAATTGCCTTTGGAATGTATGTATGGCAGTTAGAATTTCCTGTGAGAAATTTAGGACGGGTATTAAGTGATTTTGGTAAGGCTGCCGTTTCCTTTGAGAGGATAGAGGAGATCTTAGACATTGAAAGTGATTTTAATGGAGAGAAAAACTTAAAGAAACCTGAAATAAATGGAAAGATAGTTTTTGAAGATGTTAAATTTTCCTATGTGGATAAACCGGTATTAAATGGAATTTCCTTTAATTTGGAGATAGGGGAGACCCTGGGTATACTAGGACCTACAGGAAGCGGAAAATCCTCTCTTATCCACCTAATCACAAGGTTATACGACTATGATAGCGGCTCTATAAAGATTGATGGCATAGAATTAAAGGAGATAGATAAAAAATGGATCAGAAAAAACGTTGGACTGGTTCTGCAGGAAACATTTCTTTTTGCAAAGAATGTCAAAGAAAATATCGGCATCACTAAAAGAATCTTAGATGACTGTGATATTTTTGCTGCTGCCAAAACTGCATCTATCCATGAGGGAATTTTAAATTTTAAAGAGGGATACAACACCCAGGTAGGAGAAAAGGGAGTTTCCCTCTCTGGAGGTCAAAAACAAAGGATAGCCATAGCCAGAACGATCATTAATAACCATAAGATATTGATCTTTGATGACTCCCTCAGTGCAGTGGATATAGAAACCGATGCGTCAATCAGACAGGAGTTGAAGAAAAAGCATGATTCTTCAACAACAATAATAATTTCTCACAGAATATCCTCGATCATGGACTCCGATAAAATAATGATCTTGGAGGATGGAAAAATTACCGGTTATGGAACTCATAATCAGTTAAAAAGTAGGGATGGTCTCTACAAAAGAATTTTAAAGATCCAGGAAGATGGAATGAAGGAAGGGGTTTAATAGTGGAAACAATAAATAAAAAATCATCTATAAATATCATAAAAAATATCTTGCTCTTTCTTAAACCCTTTAAGGGAAAGATCGCTGTCATCTTTATCAGTATAATTATTATTTCCGGCTTGGAAGCTTATCTTCCTGTTATGCAAAAAATTGCCATAGATGACTTTATCCTCCGGGAGAGCACCCAGGGAATAGATTTATTTTTAATAAAATATATCGGAATTACCATAAGTTTATTAATTTTAATCTACATTTTTATCTCCTTTGGGGGAAAAGTCGAGATGGCACTGGTTTACTCTCTCAGGGAAAAAGCCTTTGAAAAATTACAATATCAGTCATTTTCATATTTTGATACCAATGCCGATGGATGGATCATGGCAAGAATGACCTCTGACATCAGGAAAATAGGTGAAATTGTAGCCTGGGGATTTGTAGATATGATCTGGAGCATTGGATTTCTTAGTGGTATCTTGATCATGATGTTTAAATTAAACTATAAACTGGCCCTGATCCTTACCCTTTTACTCCCAATTTTAGTTGCCATAAGTATCTATTTTCAAAGAAAAATTTTAAGAAGCCAGAGAGATGTACGAAAAATTAATTCCCTTATTACCGGAGCATACAACGAGGGTATTTTAGGAGCCAAAACATCTAAGATCCTGGTAAATGAAGAAAAAAATATCGATGAATTTGAAAACTTAAGCTCCCGAATGAATAGAACATCTGTTGGAGCAGCTATTATTACTGCACTGTACCTTCCTATGATAATAGGACTAAATAGTGTAGGACTTATAGCGGTCTTAGGAGTCGGCAGGAATTTTATTTTAAATGGAGCTATCAGTATAGGAACCTTGGTTCTTTTTATCAACTATACTACCATGTTCTTTGATCCTATAAAACAATTTTCCCGTGTCTTTACAGAGATGCAGTCAGCTCATGCCTCCTTCGAAAGAGTATTAGAGCTCATTCATTCAGATCTTGAAATTAAAGATTCTAAAGAAATAATTGAAAAATACGGGGATATATGTGAAAAAAAAATTCATAACTGGGAAAAAATAGAAGGTGATGTTGAATTTAAAAATGTTGACTTCAAATATAATAACGGGGAACCTATCCTCAAAAACTTTAACCTCAGGATATCTTCTGGTGAAACCATAGCTCTGGTAGGTGAAACAGGATCTGGAAAATCCACAATTGTAAATCTTGCATGCAGGTTTTATGAACCCACAGAGGGAAGTGTTCTTATAGATGGTATCGATTATAAGAACAGATCCCAGAGCTGGCTCCACCATAATCTAGGTTATGTTCTTCAGACCCCCCATCTGTTCAGCGGTACAATCAAAGATAATATTTCCTATGGGAAGAGGGACGCTGCATTTGAAGAGATTGTAGACGCAGCCAAATTAGTAAAGGCACATGATTTTATTCATAAATTTAAACATGGTTACGATACAGAAGTAGGAGAGGGAGGAAATAACCTTTCTACAGGACAAAAACAACTGATCTCCTTTGCCAGGGCTATCCTAAAAAATCCCAGTATATTTATCTTAGATGAGGCTACCTCCTCTATAGATGCAGAGAGTGAAAAGATGATTCAGGATGCTACCGATATCCTTTTACACGGAAGAACCAGCTTTATAATTGCCCATAGACTCTCGACCATTATTAACGCTGACAGAATCTTGGTTATAAAGGATGGCGAGATTATAGAGGAGGGTAATCATAATTTTTTAATGGATAAAAAAGGAAGTTATTTCACCCTTTACACCCACCAATTTACCCGGGATAAAGAATCAAAATTAATGTCACAAAACTAATTTGGAGGAATACTAATATGAAAAAATACAATTTAAAAAATAAAAAAAACTATCTGATTCGGGAGATAACTCCTGAAGATGCTAAAAATTTTATAACTTATAGAACTACTTTAGCAGATGAAACCACTTATATGAGGGCTTCTAGATCGGAATTAAACCTCAATTTAGAAGATCAGGATAGATCTATCGAAAATTTTATAAATTATGACAACCAATATTCTATTGTTGCTGAGCTGGATGAGATTATCATAGGAAACCTCCAATTTAGAGGAGGAAATCGTCAGAGAACCAAACATGCAGGTGAATTTGGAATAAGTGTTTTAAAAGATTATTGGGGAAACAGGATTGGATACAACCTGCTCTCTCACCTCATTGAATGGGTTAAAGACAACAAGGCAATCAAGAAAATTAATCTGGAAGTCCGGGAAGATAATAAAAGTGCTATTGCTTTATATAAAAAATTAGGTTTTGAATTGGAAGGAACAATCAGAAAAAATTTCTTTGCTGACGGTAAATATTATGATTCACATGTTATGGGCATGACTTTCAAGTAAAGTTTAAGGAGTTTTATATGAAGAAAATCATCTTATATTTTTTTATTTTTTCTAACCTTTCATACACCCAGACAATCAATGATGTAGTTCTAAAGAATAAAATTAAAGTCCATGGCCAGGATCTTGTTTTAAACGGTGCCGGTACCAGGAATAAATTTTTTATGGATATATATGTGGGATCTTTATATGTTACATCTCCTGCAAATGATGCCGTATCTATAATTAACTCTAATACCATTAAAAGTATGCACCTTTATATTGTCTCTAGCTGGATCAATCGCAGGTTATTAAAAAGTGCCCTTCGGTCTGAATTGAAAAACTCTTCCACCAAAGAAGAGATGGAACAACTCCAGGATGAGATAGATATTTTTTTATCTACATTCGACGAAGAGATTAAAAAGGGAGATAAATTCATCTTTAATATAATCCCAGATATAGGAGTCGAAGTTTATAAAAATAACAAACTGATCAAATCTATACATGGAGATCTATTCAGTAAAAGGCTGATCCAGCTATGGATAGGAGATACTCCTGTGGATAAAAAACTAAAAACTGAAATTTTAGGAGATTCAGATATATAATATTAAATAGAGTAGATTAAAGTGGTCTTTTCAAAGAAAAGATCATTTTTTTTATAGTCGAGGATGCCACGTCACGTTGCTTTTTTATAGCTTTATTTTATCAAATTTCATTTCCATAAAATAAAATTTGTTTTTTTAATTTATTATTAGAATTTGACTTGCTTCTTTTAGGAAATAGAGTATACTTGGATTGAATAAAATATTAAAAATAATTAAGGGAGGTACAAATGTTAAATGATAAACTTTTAAAACTTAGAGATGAAATGAGTAAAAATGGGATAGACGCTTATATTATTCCCAGTTCAGATGCACACCAGAGTGAATATGTAGCAGAATATTTTAAAGGCAGAAGATGGATCAGTAACTTTACAGGGAGTGCTGGAACTGCTGTTATTACCTCTGATTCTGCTGGTCTTTGGACAGACGGACGATACTTTATCCAGGCTGAAAAAGAACTTGAAGGAAGTGGCTTTGATCTTTTTAAAATGGCTCAAGAGGGAGTACCTACCTACCCTGAATGGTTAAAAAGTGTTGTCAAAGAAGATGGTATTATTGGATTTGACGGGAAAGTAATCTCTGTTTCTGCCTATAATGAATTAAAAAAAGGGTTCGAGGATGACAACTTTAAAATCCAGTATGACCTATTGGAATCTATTTGGGATGACAGGCCTAGTTTTCCAAAGGAAAATATATTTGTTCATGACCTCTGTTATGCTGGTAAGTCTACATTGGAAAAGATTGATATTATTCGGGAAATCTATCACTCCCATGGAGCTGACAGCTATATTCTGAGTTCTTTAGATGACATTGCATGGACTTTTAACCTGAGAGGAAGCGATGTACTGAACAATACTACTTTCTATGCCTATGCACTTATTGAAGATGATAAGACTACTATATTTATAGATCAGGATAAATTAGATGAAAAAACTAAATCATACCTTAAAGAAAACAATGTAATTTTAAAATCCTACGATGAGATCACTGATATTTTATCTAATTTAGAGAATAAAAATATCTATCTCAGCCCGGAAAGAACAAGTATTTTTATCCAGTCATTGCTTAAAAATAATAAAATTATCCACAATAAAGAGATCACTACCCATTTAAAAGCTGTTAAAAATGAGGTAGAGATACAAAATTCAAGGGAATGCTATTTAAATGATTCTATAGCTCTCCTAAAAGGGTTTAAACATATTGAAGAAAATTTCAAAAAAACTCCTATCACTGAATTAGATGTAGAAGATATTATCAAAAATGAAAGATCAAAGATAGACGGGTTTAAAGGGATAAGTTTTGATACTATTGCAGGGCATAAAGACCATGCAGCTCTTATGCATTTTAAAGCCAATGAAAAAAATACATACACTCTGGAATCTTGTGGGTTTTTATTGGTAGATTCAGGGGGACAATACCTCAATGGGACTACCGATATTACCAGAACATTTTCATTAGGAGATATCACACTTGAGCAGAAAAAAGACTTTACTCTGGTACTAAAAAGTGTAATTAACCTCAGCAGGGCTAAATTCTTAAAGGGGACTACCGGTTATAAATTAGATATGTTAGCCAGATATCCCCTATGGTTAGAAGGGATAGATTATAAGTGTGGAACTGGTCATGGGGTTGGGTTTTTCCTAAATATTCACGAGGGTCCGCAAGGTTTTTCTGTTAGAAAAAGTCACGATCTTCCTTTAGAAGTAGGTATGAATTTAACTGTTGAACCTGGTGTATATAAAGAAGGCAGACATGGTATTCGTACTGAAAATACAGTTATAGTAAAGGAAGCTTTTACCAATGAAAACGGGACTTTTTATGAGTTTGAGACTATATCATTCTTCCCGATTGATATAAATTCTATCGATCCTGCCCTGTTAAATAGTGATGAATTAGAATGGATCAACTCCTACCATGCTGCTACATTTGCTAAACTGTCTCCATATTTAAATGAAGATGAAACAAACTGGTTAAGAGAAAAAACTAAGCAAATATAAATAGCAAGGTGACGTTGCATCCAGATAAACCTAAAATTTTGATTATGCCCTCTGTGGGTACAATCTTTTAAAGAATAAAAGAAATCCCCCTATTATTCTAATAGGGGGATTTTTAATTCTACTTTTCTCCTAATAATCTATCTAAGATTATAGCTACTGCTGATCTTACTGACAGATGATTATACTTTGTCTTACCTCTTATTGGGTCTAAGATATGAGTACAGCTATCCATGATCTCATCTACTAAACCATGTCCTGTACCAAATAATAATAAGTAAACATTGTCATCATTATAGATCTTTTCACTCATATCTTCATATGAAATTGAATTATCATATACTCTTGCAGAGGTTGTGATAACTACCGGTTTTTTACCTTCAGCCTTTTCAATCTCTTCCATAGCTTTTTCAATACTTTCAGTAACATAAGTACTAGAAAATGCTTCTTCTCTGTCTTTATTGAAGTTTCTACCAAATCCGTCTTTCCAGTATCCGATTACTCTACTAGTTAACTCTACCTGAGCATCTACTGGAGTTATTATATGATATCCCTTTACATCATATGTTTTGCAACTTCTAGATATATCATGGATATCAAAGTTTGTTACCGATGTAGCTACTGTTTCTTGGTTTCTATTGTATACAGGATAGTGTACTAGCCCTAAATATATTTTTTCTCTCATTTATTATCTCCTTTTTTCTGTTTTTTTACTTCAGTTCTTCCAACTCTTTTGTATAGATATCAATATCATTTATATATACATCCTTTGCATACTTTAGATATTCAATATATTTATCCGATAATTTTTTCTTAACTATGGCAGGGTTTCCTATTACTAAGCTTCCCTCCTCAATCTCTAGGTTAGCTCCTACAACAGATCCGGCTCCTACAAGGCAATTTTTAGGTATAGTTGCACCATTTAATAAAATAGACCCCATACCAATCACACAATTATCTCCTATAGTACATCCGTGAACAATAGCATTATGTCCTACTGTAACACCTTCTCCTAAAGTAACAGGATAAGGTGCATCTCCGTGAACTGTGCAGTTATCCTGGATATTAGAGGCATTTCCAATGGTGATCTTACTCATATCTCCACGTAGTACAGCTCCAAACCATATACTTACATCTTCACCTAATTCAATATCTCCTACTAAGGTAGCATTGGGAGCTATATAGTTATTTTTTCCAATCTCTGGTTTTTTATCTTTTAAAGAATATATCATATATTTATACCTTCCTTTTATAATTTCCTAAAGAATTAATTTTAGATAAACAAAAAAGCTTAGAGACCTAAAGTTCTTCTACTATCTCTTTTAATAACTTTTTCTCTTCCTTGGTAAATTCCCTTCCCTCTAATAGATCCGGTCTTCTCAGATAGGTTCTTTTGAGACTTTCCTTTTTTCTCCACAACTCTATATTTTTATGGTGTCCCGAAAGTAATATTTCCGGTACTTTCAATCCGTCAAATTCTGCCGGACGAGTATAGTGAGGATGATCTAACAGGCCATTATAAAATGAATCCTGTTCATAGGAATCTTTTTTTATTACACCGGGCAGGAGTCTGGCTATGGAATCAGCTATAACCATAGCTGGCAGCTCTCCTCCAGTCAATACAAAATCCCCAATTGAGATCTCTAAATCTACTTTTTCCTCTATAACCCTTTCATCTATACCTTCATAATGACCTGCTATTATAGTTATTTCCTCTTCAGCACTAAGATCATTGGATAAATTCTGGTTCAGTGTCACACCTTGAGGAGAGGTATAGATTACCTTACCAGATGTATTTTCCAATGCCCTGAATATAGGCTCAGCTTTTAACACCATCCCTGCTCCTCCACCAAATGGAGTATCATCAGCAGTATTATGTTTATCAAAGGTGTAATCTCTTATATCTATGATATTTATCTCCAGTGACCCGCTGTTTATAGCTCTTTTTATTATACTTTCACTTTTAAAACCGGCAAACATAGCAGGGAAAAGAGTCAAAATATTTATTTTCATGGTCTCATTCCCTCTATCAGTTTAAAAGTAACTACCCTCTTTTCAAAATCAATATCTTTTACAAATTCGTCTACTGAAGGAACCATAATCTCTTCCTTACCCTTACCGATCACATAGATATCATGACCTGCTGTTTCCATTAAATCAGTGATCTCTCCCAACTCTTCTCCTTCTACAGTGACAGCCATCATCCCAATGATATCAGAGGCATAATATTCATCCTCTTCCAATCCTAAGATATCTTTTCTCACATAGATAGAATATCCAGATAGAGCAGTTCCTTCGGTTTTATTAGTTATCTCTTCAAAGTCAAAAGCTAATCTTTTAGGACTTATTTTTTTTATATTTGTT
Source organism: Fusobacteria bacterium ZRK30 (assembly GCA_024628785.1). NCBI lineage: Bacteria > Fusobacteriati > Fusobacteriota > Fusobacteria bacterium ZRK30. Next base: position 1,433,751 of record CP102405.1, on the reverse strand, counting down.
ACTGTCAGTATTCTACTCATCCCACTGTCATTTTTTATAATAACTTTTGACCCTACTATTATACTTAGGTCTTCAAAATTTGAAGAAACCTTGACCGTTCCCATTAGGTGATGAGTCCCTGAAATTTTTCCAACTGAAATCAAGTCCATATTCTTACCTCCTAATTAATCTAAAAATTCTACATTTACATTTAATTTATCTTTTACTGCTGCTGCCTGCATTACTCCTCTGATAGCATTTGCAGTCAGACCGTTTTTACCTATTACTTTTCCTAATTCACCATCAGCTACTCTTATTTTAAAAACAATAAGGTCTTTCTTTTCCTCATATGTAATATCGATTGCATCTTGTGTTTTTACCATTTCTGAAACTATATATTTTAATAGTGCTTCTAATTTTTCCATCTTTATATTCCTCCCTGGCTTTTGGCCAAATTGATAACTTTTATCTTTTAATTAAATTATCTGTGCAATATCTATCAATTTTTAATTGTTTTTTATCCTATCTACTAGTTCTTTACTGACTCTTTTAGGTATTCCATCCCTGTCTGTAAAGATATTTGTGGTATTTGCAACTCCAAAAAGAGTCTCCATCCTACTATCATAAAATTCATATCTGAATTTAACTTTAATTCTATTTATCTCCGTCAGGATAGTTTTTATCTTTAATTCCATATCGTATTCTATGGCTTTAAAAAATTTTATATCTATATCCGATACAGGAAGAAAGATTCCATCTTCCTCCAGAGATTTGTAGGAGATCTTCTTAGTCCTGATAAACTCAGTTCTTCCTTTTTCCATCCAGATAACGTAGTTCGAATGATATACCCTTCCCATTTGGTCAGTTTCGTTATAGTAGACTCTGTGATCTATCGTATGACAATTTTTTTCCATTATTGCCTCCTTCTGACCTTTATTTTACACTTTTTTTATAATACACCCTTCCAAGGTCCTTCATAGGTTATCTTGGCATATACCCCGTTTGCATCCAGGTCTTCTACTACAACTCTAACCTCATCAGCATAAAATTCAGTAGATATAATCTTTATTGTTCCTAATTTAGCATCTAAAGTTCTGACTATTCCCAGACCTTCATAAGCTTCCATTACTTTATTTATAAAATCGATGTGTTTTCTTTCTGTTTGAATGAAAAACTCGTAACTTCTCATCATAATTTTTTACCTCCTTTACGCCTGTGGCGATCTATTATCCCCTTAATAAAAAATTCAGAATGGATTTTTATCTCCATTCTCAATCCTTTAATTATTATTTTTCCTCTAAGACTCTGATAAGTTCCATATATTCATCGATGCTTATAGCTTCGGCTCTTCTATTTCCCTCTATACCTATAGTCTCTAATTTTTCTTTTAATTCAGCTTTACTGAACCCTAAATTAGATAAGTTATTCAGTATATTTTTTCTCTTATTAGCAAAGGCTGCCTTTACATATTTAAAAAATGTAGCTTCATCGACTAATTTTTCATACTTATTATCAGTACGAAGTTTAATTGACATAAATGCCGAATCAATCTTAGGTACCGGATCAAAATCTTCCTTTGGAATAGTAAATAGATATTCTGCATCACCAAAGTATTCAACAGATAGTGTAAGAACACTTCTCTCTTTTCCTGATTTTGCACATATTCTTTCAGCCACTTCTTTTTGCACCATTATATAAATTTGATTTATAATATTTCTATTTTCTATCAATTTATGAATAATTGGAGAAGTGATATAGTAAGGAATATTAGCTACTACCTTTATAGGTTCTCCTATTTTTTCTTGAAAATTCTGCTCTAAAACGTCTCCCATAAGTAAAGTAAACTTCGGGTTGGTTTCAAATTTTCTTCTTAGTATTTTTTCTAGATCTGTATCTATCTCCATACATGTAACTTTTTTTCCATGCTCCAATAATAGCTCTGTAAGTGCTCCCTCACCAGGTCCTATCTCTACTATAGCATCTTCAGAATTTACATCTGAAACTTCTATAATTCTGTCTAAAACCTGACCTGCATTGGTCAAAAAGTTTTGTCCATATTTTTTCTTATGTTTAAATCCCATCTTTCACCTGCTTTCCTATAGTTTATTTTTCTATAGTTACTTTTCCGATAAACGGCAGTTCTCTATGTTTTTCTGCATAATCGATTCCATATCCTACTACAAATTCATCTGGAATTTGGAATCCTGAAAATTCCACATCAACATTTGCTTCTCTTCTAGCCGGTTTGTCTAAAAGTGTACAAATACTAAGAGACTTTGGTTCCCTGATCTTTAATATCTCAACAACTTTACTCAAAGTAAATCCTGTATCTATTAGATCTTCTACAATAAGAACATCTTTACCTTTGATACAATCTTCAATATCTTTTTTGATCTTTACATCTCTAGAAGAAGTCATAGAATTTCCATAACTAGATACAGTCATAAAGTCCAATCTTACATTCTCTAATTTTAATTCACGGGCAATATCTGCCATAAATATTACTGATCCACGTAAAAGAGCGATCAATACTAATTCTTCACTGTCTTTATATTTTTTATTTATTCTTTCTCCTAATTCTGCTACTTTACCTGCGATCTCTTCTTTTGAGATCATTACATCTACTGAATATTTCATTCCCTATTATCTCCTTAGTCTTCTAATTCTTCTAAATTCCCCATGATACCTACGTAAGGAATATTTCTATATTCCTGCATATAGTCTAATCCATAACCTAATACGAACTCATCCTCTATTTCAAAACCAATATATTGTACGTCAATCTCAACTTCCCTTCTAGAAGGCTTGTTTAAAAGTGTACATAATGATACTGACTTAGGTCCTCTGTGTCCTAACATCTTTAATACAGTTTTCAATGTATTTCCTGAATCGATTATATCTTCTACTACGATTACATGTTTCCCCATGATATTTTCATCTAAATCTTTTTTGATCTTTACTTCTCTTGTTGATACAAATTCATTTCCATAACTAGATACAGTCATAAAATCCATCTTTAGTGGTAATTCAATTTTTCTACAAAGGTCTGCCATAAATATAATCGATCCCTTTAATAAACACACTACGATTATATCTTCCTCTTTATCTTTAAAATCTTTTGTGATTTGAGCTCCTAACTCAGCCACTCTTGCAGCGATTTGGTCCTCTGTAAGCATTTTTGTTGCAATTCCTTTATCCCAAGGCTTTTTATTCAATTTTATTTCCTCCTAAAGTTAATAATTTACCTCATATTTTACCATTAATTCTTAGTTTTTTTCAATGTTATATTTTAAAATATAATACTTACTTATTTCATTTTTATTTTTATCATGATTACCCTCCTATATTTCCCATTTACTTACGTCCATTTTCACGACAAATAACGCAAAATATATGCAAAATAACATAAAAAATGTCGCTTCAATGTGAACAGTGGTGAAATATAGAGATAAAATTATTGTAATATAAAATTTATTAGTTAAATACAAAATAGGAGATGACAGCTCTGTCGTCTCCTAAAAAATACCTGTATCCACTTTTATGGCTTGAAGGTTCTCAGTCCCCCTCCATTTCTAATATCTAGATGCACCCATGAGACTTCTGTTTCAAGACTTATTGATTTAGAGATTAAAATCCCTTCATTATACCACCCAATAATTTTTTTCCTGGCCTGGGCAGCCGAGAGTCCTTTGACATCAAAATCTACAGCTCTTCCAAAAGAATGAGATGAATAAGACGTATATTCTGGAGATCTGGAAGTTCTAAATCCCCTCCACTGGAATTGACCTCCAGTTGCCCAGTTATTAATTGTGATTTCACGGCCAAACAATTCCCTTAACTGATTCATTTGATCAATAAGTTCTTTATCTACAAACCAAATACTTCTTGACCCATATTTTCGATAAGTTTCTCTATCGACAAACTCTTTAATGGTAAAATAATTTTTATGGCTAGAAGTTTTTGATCTATTAGTTGAAATAGGTTTAACTACATTCTTCTGCCTGGAATTTCCTGAAACTCTCAACTTCATATCAGGATGAATAGTTTGATTTTTCATATTGTTTAGAGCCATTATTTTTGAAGGAGTCAGATTGTATCTGGATGCTATCAATGAAAGATTTTCACCATATACAACAATATGATACCCATCTCCACCAACATCAAGATTTGTTCCTGCAATAATTTTATTTGCAGCCAAATCATTTCTTGCCTGGAGCTGACTAATACTTATATTATATTTTCTGCTGATCACATCTAAAGTATCCCCTGGTCTTACACGATGTGTCTTTGAAAAAGAAATAGTAGTTAGACTCAGTAAAATTAATAATATAGTAGTTTTTTTATACAGTTTTCTTAAACTTAGATAATTGTTCTTATTTTTCATTTACTAGTAACTCCTTATTGTTGTCATTTTTATATTAATATTTTTTAATAAATTTTAGCATTTAAATTTATTTTTGTAAAATAAAAAACAACATGATGTTGCATTCAGATCGGCATACTCTAAATTTTTATAATCTTTTATTTAGTTGCATGAGTTTTGTAATTTTGTAGAATAAAAAAAAATGACTCCTGCATAATGCAGAAGTCATCCTCTATTTTCTAATCAACAAAACTTTCTTCGTTTAATACCTTAGGTTCACCTTTTAAAACCTTCTTCTTTGTTTCCTTTGTTTCAGACCATTCTTTCCATCCGCCATCATATACAGATATTCTTTCAAGACCCATAGCCTGTGCATAGAACCATACTTCACTTGCTCTCCATCCTGTTCCGCAATAAAATGCCAAATGATTTTCAGAATTTATTTTCAATCCTTCCCACATTTTTTGGATCTCAGTATATGGCCTCATATGAAATTGATCCATTCCTCTATAATCTTCTAAGTGCCAAGGGTCCGATCCTGCCATCCCCCATTTTGCTCCTTCGATTCTTCCTCTCGGCTTGATATAATCATAACCGCTGATTTTTCCCAAGTACTCTCTCCAGCTTCTAATACTGATAAGATCCCCATCTTCAGCCTTCAATAACTCTACAGCTTCAGGTAGATCTACGATAATTTCCGGGTTTTGAGGTACCTCTGCACCGAATTCTTTTACTGACTCTGGAGTTTTCATCTCTGTTTCCACAGGATACCCTGCTTCTTTCCATCCCTTAAGTCCGCCATTTATCATTCTTACATCTTCTACCCCTGCATACTTAGCTATAACTCCAAATCTTGCAGCAGCCATAGGATCACCATAGATAAGTACAAGAGTATCAGTTGTGATTCCCTGCTTTTCCATCTCAGTCTTAATTTTCATATCATCAACTCTGTTCCAAAGAGGCCCTTCCTCTACCCATCCTGTATGCATCCAGTAAGATCCAGGAATATGTCCCTCTTTATGAGATTTTCCTTTTTCACCCCATCCTACATTAAATACTTTTACAGGTCTTCCATCATAATGATTTACTTTTTTCCCATCTAAAAGATCTTTAACCCAGCTCACAGGTACGATAGTTTCATATCTTTTTAATTTTTCAAAAGATAATGAATTTTCTGCCCACTTTTCTACTCCTCCGTCAAAGATAGATACTGTATACCCTTTTTCTGTAAGAGCTGCTGCCATAGTTTTAGACTCTTTACCATAAAGAATTATCTCATTCCCCGCTACAATTCCTTTTCTCTCAAGAGCCTTTTCTACATCTCCGTCTTTTATAGCACTGGTAGGATAATTTACTGATCCAGGAATATGACCATTAACTCCTTTTCCATCTAAATCCCACCCATTATATTCATCATAACTTCTGGTATCCATTAAAACTATATTTTTATCTTTTTCTGCTTTTTGTACTTCCTTTACACTAACAGAACCTTCCTTAGTTACTTGACTTTTTGGTTCCTCTACTTTACTGCCACATCCTATTAAACCAATCGCCAGTGTCAGTATAACAAACAATTTTTTCATGATCTTCACCCCAGTTTATATTTTTATGTCTCAACTTCTAAAATTTTATGCATTTTTATACTTTCTCTTCATTTTAGCAGTTATATCTATTATTCTATCATTTTGTTCTATTTTATCAAAGGTATAATTTGCACTATTTAGGTATAGTGTACATAACCTTATTCAATTGTCGAAATTTTAGTTTTCTACAACATCTCTATAAATGCCTCTATCCTTGTTTTTATCTGCCCTGTATCCCCTGTTGAATAATCTGTTTCAAGGGATATATATGGAATATCTTTTTCCTTGGTCACAACCCTTTTTATCTTGTGAGTTTCTACACTATAGGTGTGACAAGCTTGAAGAATTAACTCTACAACTCCATCTACCTGATATTCATCGATAAGTCTCTTTAAAAGATCTTCCCTGTCTGTATTTGGTGACATAACAGAGCAAGGAATAGATATATATTTTTCTGCAAGTGCCTGAATAGGATCTATTGTTTCATCTACAAGCCTGTCCAAGTTCTTAGCTCCCCCACAATTTTCATATGTAACTACCACAGCTCCTGCATCCTCAATAGGCTTTATTATTTTTTCTGCTACTCCTCCTATAGGACATCCTGTAATTAATATTCTCGGTGCTTTCACAGAAACCTTGGAATTATTATTCCTGTCAATCTCCTTTAAATTTTCTATTATTTCTCTAATTTTTTCATTTTGAATTTTTTTATCAAAGGTATAACTTACACCATTTAAAACCTTATGCATCTCATATCCTGAAAGAGGCGGCGGAGTTAATTTCCCCAGACTATAAAACTCCTTTAGAAGTTTTCTTTCATCATTAATCTGGGAGATTGCCTCTGAAATTTTTTCCTTTGAGATAGATACATTAAATTTTTTCTCTAATTTATCTTTAAATCTGGATATCTCTTCTTTCCAAAGATCCATTCCCCTCTCTTTATCCTGTGTCTGGGGAAGCTGCATTATATAGGTGTCTTTTAACTCTCCTAAGAGTTCGTACATCTTCTTTTTCCCGTCACACGTTGTTTCTCCTACAATCATATCCGAAAAATACATATACGGGCATTTATCTGTAAGAGCATAACCATAACTGGCCTTTATCAATGGACATAAGTTTTTTGGCAGGTGTTTTTCTGCCGCCGGTATAGTTTCTTCACTTAGCGAGCAAAGTGATACCGGGACAGCTCCTGCTGCATAGATTAATTCCTTAGGTGTATAGGTACAAAATGTCCCTACTATGCTTTTTCCGCTGTCTTTGAGTTCTTTTATAGTTAAAAATCCGTCTCGTCTTGCTTCTTCAAAATCTTGAAAATTTTCTGGTAATTTATTAATATCTTTCATAGCTGCCCCCCTTTTTATAGTTTTTAATTTACCCTAGGATCTCCTGTAGCGATAGGGTTTGTAGGATCCTGTATCCATTCGTAGAATCCTCCATCATATACACTTACATTTTCCCAGCCCATCAAATATGCGTCAAAGAAAGCTAGTGCTCCTCTCCATCCTGTAGCACAGAAAAAAGCAGATACATTTTCAGCTTTGATATCCCATTCTTTCCACATTTTTTTTATTTGAGTATAGTCCCTCATTGTTCCGTCTGAATCCACAAAATCTTCTGAGTGATATCCATCTGAACCACCATACCCGAATACAGATCCCGGTATACGACCTTTTTCAGTGAAATAAGAATATCCTCCATTGTTTATTCCTGCATATTCTTCCCATGAAACCACTGCTACCAATCTTCCATTAGGGTCTTCAATTAACTCTTTTGCTTCTTTCAAATTCTTTGTATATTCCGGTTGCATAGGTATCTGGCCTCCAAAATCACTATCTGAAACCCAAATATTCTCACCCTGCTCCAGAGATAATCCGGCATCTATCAATCCTTTTATATTAGAATTTATTATTCTGACATCTTCAACCCCGGCATACATGAGAACATGTGCTAATCTGCCTGCTGCCATAGCTTCATCACTATAGATTACAATCATCTTATTTTTAGTTATCCCTGTTTCATTTAATAATTTTTTTATTTTATCATCTGAAACTACATTCCAAAGTGGAAGGCTTTCTATATCGTTTGTATCTATATAAATAGCACCTTTTATATGCCCTTTTTTATATTCTTTTTTTTGCTTATAGTTTACATCTACAATGATATATTCCCTTCCATCATAATTTTTTACTTCTTTTCCCTCTGTTAAATCTTTAACCCACTGAGGATAGACTAATTTTTCATAGTTCTTTAATTTTTCCACCTCTAAAGAGTTATCTTTGCTCCAGTCCTGCATACCGCCTTCATAATTAGCCACATTTTTATAACCTGACTTTTTTAGAATATTATAAAGTTTCAAACTTTCTTTTCCGTAATTAGAATATACGACTATATTTTTTTCCGGTGACAACCCATTTTTTTTAAATATCTTTTTCATCTCATTGTCATTTAAACCCTCTAATAATTTAGCAGAAAGATTTATAGCTCCGGGAATATGTCCGCCTTTTATCCCTTTATTTAAACTCCATCCGTTAAATTCCTCATCTGATCTGGTGTCGATTACGATTAAATTTTCTGTATTTTTTATATATTCTTTAGTCACTGTTTTTATAGTATCTTGATTGTTTACCTCTTTAACAGGAGCTCTTCTGCACCCATAATTTACAAAGCCTAAAATTATCAAAATAGTGACTATAAATACATTTATATCTTTTCTACCTCTTTTTTTCATCTTCCCCCCTAGTTTGTTTTATAGTATCTCTACCTTAATACAAAATTATTCAAAAGAACAATTCTATCCCTTTTCTATATCTGCTTCCCATACCCATGGTTTTTTTCTCATAAGACCGTCAGCAAAGGGTATATGAGTTGAAATTATCACAGATAACAACAATAACTGTTGATACCATAATAGTGGCATAACTTCCAATGGCGTTACTTTTCCCCCTGCAAATCCAACTAAAATCAGCATTTGTGCTCCATATGGAATAAATCCCTGGGCTATGCATGAAAAAATATCCAGGATTGCTGAACTTTTTCTCGGATCTACATCATATTTTCTACACAGCTTTTTAGCTATCGGACCATTTATAATGATAGCTACAGTATTGTTGGCAATAGCCATATCTGTAAGTCCTACCAATGCCCCTATCCCCAATTGAGCAGTCTTAGGTCCTCTGATACTTTTTTGTATCTTGTCCAGGAGCCACTGGATCCCTCCAGCTTTAGCAACCATAGTAGCCAGACCACCTGTCAGGAAGGAAAGAAGAAAGATCTCATTCATCCCTGTAAACCCGTTATAAATCTCCTTTGAAAAACCAAGAAAATTAAAACTTCCATAGGCAAACCCTAGTATTCCTGAAAGAGCAATTCCTCCAGTTAGAACAGTGAAAACATTCAGCCCTATCAAAGAAAATACCAATACAAAGATATAAGGCAAAATTTTAATTAAATTGAAATCATAATTTTGAACTTCAGGCAATACTTCCGGCCTTCCAAAAACAACTAATAATATAATAGTAATAATAGCTGCAGGAGCCGTAATTAAGATATTCACCCTGAATTTATCCTTCATCTCTACACCTTGTGTTCTCGTCGCAGCAATAGTAGTATCTGAAATTATCGAAAGATTATCTCCTAACATGGCTCCACCCATAACTGCTGCAAGAACCAATGGCAGGGAAAGTCCTCCCTTTTCAGCTAATCCTACAGCTATAGGAGCAATAGCAACAATGGCTCCTATTGAAGTTCCTGTAGCTGTAGAAATAAACCCGGCTATAATAAACAATCCGGCAGCTATATACTCTGCAGGAATATAAGTAAGTCCCAGATTAACCGTAGAATCCACTCCTCCCATGGCCTTAGATACTCCGGCAAAAGCCCCGGCAAGTAAATAAATTATACACATGATTACTATATCCTGGTGACCACATCCGCTGATAAAGGTATTAAATTTTTCAGTGATTGTTCCCTTAAAAAGAATAAACGCACTGACAATACCGGCAAATGCCGCAATAGGAGCAGGCAGCTGATAAAATGCTAACTCCACACCTTGAGATTGAAGAACCAAACCACTTCCTAAATAAAGACCAATAAAGATAAAGAAAGGTATCAGTCCCTTAAAACTTCCTTTTATATTTTCTTCTTTCATAACTCCCCCTGTATTTTGTATTCCAAATATAGCTAAGTAATAGATCTAAGTTCATCATCCTCAGATGAACTTAAATCATTAATAATATTCTTGTAGTATTAAAAAATTAATTTTTTTATAAATATCAATTAATTTATAATTACACCTCTTACAGCATCTCTATAAATGCTTCCATCCTTGTTTTTATCTGTCCTGCATCTCCTGTAGAATAATCTGTTTCAAGAGCAATATACGGAACATTTCTTTCCTTAGTTAAAAATCTTTTTACACTATGACTTTCGATACTATAGGTATGACAGGCTTGTAATATCATATCTACTACACCATCTACCTTATATTCATCTACCATATTTTTTAATAACTCTTCCCTTCCTTTATTTGGTGTCATTACAGAACATGGAATGTTTAGATATTTTTTAGCAATAGCTTCTACAGGATCTATAGTTTCATCTACTTCCTCATGGAGTTCCTTATATCCTTGACAGTTTTCTAAAGCTACTACTACCGCTCCTGCATCTTCAATGGCTTTTATAACTTTTTCAGCTACTCCTCCTATAGGACATCCTGTTACTAATATTCTTGGTGTTGTTTCTGTGTATGCAGTATTGTTTTCTTCCTGTTTTTTCTTTAAATCTCCTATAAGTTCCCTTACATTGCTTCTCATCTTTTCCTTATCAAATGTATAGTTTGCACCATTTAAAACAGTAAACATATCAAATCCTGATATAACCGATGGTTTTATCTTTCCAAGTTCATGGAATTCCTTTAATAACCTTCTGTCTTCATTGCATGATTTGATTGATTCTTTTAATCCCTCTTCTGTAACCTTTACATCAAATTTATTCTCTAATTTCTTTATTAAGAACCTGATCTCACTCTTCCAAAGATCCATTGCATGTTCCTTATCCTGGGTCTGTGGCAATTGCATTACATGGGTATCTTTTATCTCTCCCAAGAGTTCATACATCTTCTTTTTCCCGTCACAAGTTGTTTCCCCAACTACCATATCGGCAAAATACATATACGGGCATTTATCAGTAAGAGCAAATCCATAACTGGCTTTTACAAGTGGACATAGATTCTTTGGCAAATGTTTTTCTGCTGCCGGAATAGTCTCCTCACTGACAGAACAAAGTGATATAGGATGAGCATTGGCTGCATATATAACTTCCTTTGGAGTATATGTACAAAAAGTTCCCACTACATTTTCTCCCCTGTCTTTAAATTCCTTTACAGTAAGAAATCCATCCCTTCTTTTTTCCCCGAACTCCTCAAATTTTTCCGGTAAGCTGTTTTCATTTAATTTTTTCATTTTTTATCCCCCTAAAGTTTATTTTTATTATATAAATCGTTATTTTATTTTTAATTTACGACTAGTTAAATACAGTAATATTTTGCTTTTTCATCTAAATATTTGCAGAAAAAATAGAGGGGGGTGAAAATTGGTGGTATCCACCTCTCCCTCTTTTATCATAACTACTTCTAAAAGTTTCTATCTTTAGTTATTTAACTACAACTATATTTGTAGAAACTCCTCCCCACTCTTTCATACTTCCCTTATAATTATTTACATCAGAATATCCCAATTTCACCAATTCTTCTGCTAAAACCTGGCTTTTTCTACCTGTATTACAGTAAGTAATAATTTTAGTTTTTGAATTCACTCCCTTAGATTTAAGAAACTCTAACTTTACCGAATCATCCTCTATATCCATAAATATGTCCAAAGGTACATTTATTGCTCCTGAGATATGTCCACCTTTTATTCCTCTTCCCGGTGTTTTCCCGTTATATACCTCTTCACTTCTCACATCTATAATGACTGCATCGCTGCTTAACTTTTCCGTTACATAGTTCATGTCCACAATTTTAACTTTATTTGATGCCATTACTTGAACTGCCATCACAACCATAACCCCTAAAACCAATAATAATTTTTTCATCCCATCTTCCCCCTTTATTTTTTATTTCTTTATTTTTTTAGCCAAAATAGCAGCTCCAATGGCTCCTGCATATCTCCCCAATTGATGGGTTACAACTTTTTTTCCTATAGCTTTAGACAGCTCATCCAATATATATGGATTTCTTGAAAGTCCCCCTGTAAGAAAGTAGCTTTCTGATTCCCCGTGTCTTGAACACAATGAATTTACTTTTTTTATTACAGAATCCACTATTCCAAATGCTATATTTTCTCTTTTTTCTCCCCTGCCGATAAGACTTATAACCTCTGATTCAGCAAAAACAGTACACATAGAAGTTATCTCTATCCCAGCACCTTCCCTAGCTAAATCCGTTAAAGTATCTATATCTACCCCAAGAGAGTTTGACATAACCTCTATAAATTTACCTGTTCCGGCAGAACATTTATCATTCATGGTAAAATCTTTAACCACTCCATCTTCTAATGAAATAACCTTGGTATCCTGCCCGCCGATATCTACAACTGTTGTATTCTCTCCAATAAAGTGTTTTGCTCCTACTGCATGACAGGTTATCTCTGTAATTGTTTTATCAGCGAAGGGAACTGAAACCCTTCCATAACCTGTAGCAACAACTTTAGAGTTTGATTCTTCTACCCCCATATCACTCAATCTTTTTTTTATATTATTAGCAGTATCGATACTGCTCCATCCAGTTGGCAGAACAAAAGTTTCCAAGATGTCTGTTTTTTTCATAACTGCAACCTTGGCTGCTGTAGATCCAATATCTATTCCAATTTGATACATTGCTATCCCCCTGTTTTTATTTTTCTCTAAAACGACTGTACAGTCTGGCTGCTTCCATAAAATATTTTACATTTTTAGGAGATGCATTTATAGGTATATCACATCCTGTAGCCAGAACAAACCCCTTAGGATTATTGTACGCTTTATCTATACACTTTTTTACTTCCCTATGGATACTTTCTCTAGTTCCATTCAATACGACATTTACAGGATCAACATTTCCTATGATACAAAATTTATCCCCTAGAGTTTCACATGCTTCTCCAATATCATCGATATTATCTAAACTAAGAGCTGACAAATTAAGTTTTTTTATCTCCAGCCAATGTTTTTTTGTAGTCCCACATATATGAAGAGCAGGCCCCCTTCCCATCCTATTTCTGATATGTTCTACACATATCTCCAAATATGGAAGTGCAAATTCTCTAAAAGTTTTAGTGCTTATAAGAGTTCCTGAAGCTACAGGATCAGGCATACTAGGAACTATTCCCATATCCATCACAGCATCCATATAGCCCAGTACACTTTGGGTGACTCTTTTTAATAATCGGTGAACTCCTTCTGGATTTTTTCTTATATCCTTTAGAAATTTTTCTGTTCCTATAACTGTTGCGGCAGTACTAAATGGTCCTGCAACACTGCTTCCCACAGATACTTCATCTGAAACTTCGTCTATGAGTATCCTTACCCCTTCTAAAAAAATAGGTAATCTCCCATCTGATTTAGAGTCACATATAGGTAAAGATTCTATATTATCATAGTCTATTTCTACATATTTTTTCACATATGGATAACTGGTCTCTGGCAGATCCAAAACCACTCCTAAAGCCTCTGGTACTCCGTATAACCCAGGTCCTACACTGACACCATCATGGCCAAAAATTCTATAGGCTTCTATTTCAAGATCTGCCATGAGTCTTCCCGATAAATTTACTTCCCTGATGTTTTTATTGATGAGCTGAGCTCCAAACATATCTATAAAGGGACAGGTTAAAATTCTATCTGCACTTCCTGTCTTTTCTATCATCTTTTCTCTTTCTAACGGTTTCATACTCTCTCTCCCTCTTCTTACTGATTTACAAGTTCAAAATACTTACCTAGTTTTATTTTAATTTTAAAGGCGATATCCCTTCTACAAATTTTATTCTACCGAAAGCGATATATAAATTAACTACATTTAAAAATAAAAATACAATGCTTTATTTTTATTTTTAATACAGCTGCCTCCTACTACTTTAAAACCTTTTTCATTTAAAAATTCATCCTGATAAGATTCCACCGGATAACTTTTCATATCCAGTCTTTTTTTTAGACCATTGAATAAAACCGGGCATATATGAATTACTATATCCAGGTGGGATAATTCATCCAAAATATTGACAAACCTCTCTACTATCCATCTTTCATGATACTTTCCTAATATTTCAGGCATGGCAGAGGGATCGGCATAAGAAAAATGTCTTACCCCATTTAAATTCAGGGTCTCTAAAAATAAAATAAAATTCCTTTCTATTTTTTCAAAAGCTGTTTCTAATTTATCTGTATCTTTTCTCATAAATCTCAACATCTTACTTATTTCAACAAAGGAAATTAAGGTTGTAAATATTCCATCCAAGGAATAAACCTTTGCTTTTAAGAGATCTTCAATATCTATATTTTCTTTTTTTAGATCTTCCAGATTTAAGAATTCATCTATATTTTTACACATTATTTCTTTTACCTTATTGTATTCTGTCATGCCTCCCATGGCACCGAATAATGAATTAGAGAATAAAGGAAAGAACCCTTCTTTTTCCTGCAGAATATATTCTAGCCTGCCCTCTGGTGTTTTTAAATTATAGCTGTCCATTATTTTTTTTGATATTTCCAGATCATTCTCTCTGATACATTTCATATTTTTCTCCTAAAATTGTAGTTCTTTTATAAAAACATCCTGAAATTTTGCACTCTTAGATAGCTCTATTACATCGATCTTAGTAGTCCTTATTTTTTGTTTCATCTCTTTATTAACCAAGTACCCAATACAACCATTTAATGATGTATTCCCAGCAAAACTTATTTCTCCGTCAAAATCAGAGATAATACCTATATTTAATATACTCTCAGCATTCAGATGATATCCGAATGACCCGGCTATTATTACCTCATCGATATCAGATATATCTTTTTCTACTTTTAAAAGGAGTAATTTTACTCCTGCTGCAATAGCTCCCTTAGCTAACTGTATCTGTCTGATATCCCCCTGGCTCAAATATATATTCTCAGTTATATAAAACTTTTTATCCCTTAACTTTTCTTTGAATTCCGGTT
This sequence comes from Fusobacteria bacterium ZRK30, assembly GCA_024628785.1. Lineage (NCBI taxonomy): Bacteria > Fusobacteriati > Fusobacteriota > Fusobacteria bacterium ZRK30. The sequence goes on along the minus strand of CP102405.1, from coordinate 1,418,643 downwards.
TCATTCGGGGATTTAATTTCCCGCTTTTTAAGACAATCTTGTGTTTAACAAATTCAGACATGATGTCTAATAGTCCGCTTCCACATATTCCTGTAGGAGTCTCTCCTATTGTTTTTATATTAAACTTATTTTCTGTCTCAACTATCTCAAAACCTTCAATAGCACCATTTCCTGCCCTCATTCCACACTCGATATTCATACCTTCAAATGCAGGCCCGGCAGCAGTCGATGTCCCATGTAGTTTCCCGTCAATAGATAAAACCATCTCACCGTTTGTTCCGATATCTATAAACAGGGTATTATTCTTTTCCTCTAATTTTATAGCTGCTACACCAGAAACTATATCAGCTCCTACATAGCTAGAAGCATTGGAAAGTAAGGTTGTTTCTATATCATCTATGAAAAATGATTTTTCTTCTAAAAATACAGGTTCATAGGGTGAGATCGCAAGTGACTTAGGGTTTTCTCCATAGATCAGATGCTGCATAGTAGTATTTCCGGCAATTGCTATCCTGTCTGTAGTTCCTACTTTTTTCACTATATCTTTTATTTGACTTCGGATAGCATTTTGCAAGTCTGTAACATCACTTTGTATACAATATGTAATTCTAGACAGTACATCTGCTCCATATTCACTCTGATAGTTTAAACCTGAATAATTTCCTGTTATTCTTTTTTTATCCAAATCAATTAATCTAGCTGAAACACCTGTTGTCCCTACATCTATAGCAAGTACCCTTCCCCTCTCCTCGGTATCTATATCCAAATTTATCTCTTCTTCTGATATTTTTAGTTCTGAGTCTGTCAGTTCGAAAACTTCTACATCTCCCAATACCTTTGTTATACAGGCCAGCCGGACTTCTTTAGGGAGACTTCCCTCTATTTTTTCTTTAGGAGATAGATTTCCATTTACTTTTATCTGACACTTTTTACAGATCCCCATACAATTGCATGGTGTCTCTATTTTTTCCTCCATAAGTCTTATGGCATCACTTAATATAGTTCCTTTTTCTACCTTTATTTTTTTATTTTTATATCTGACTGTTACCAGACTATGATTCTCTTTCTTATAATTATCTTTCACCCATACTCACCCTTTACTCTTTACTGTATCTGTCATTACTTTTAAATTTTTAATAGATGTACTCATGGCCAGTCCACAGGCTGGTGATACAATGCTGGTTCCATCTTTTATAGCTGCCTCTGTATGTAATTTAACTTTTTCATTCTCTCCCTGATCTAAAAGCTGAGTACTCACATTCCCCATAATTGGAGCTTGGATTATTTCTTTAGCCTGCCTTATCCCTACTGCTGAGTCAAAACTGAGGGAATCTGCTCCAGATTTATTTAAGCTTTCTAAAATACTCTTACTCTTGCCACATATATGAATAATTATTTTTACTCCTTTTTCATGTACTGCTTCTGAGATCTTTTTATACATAGGTATCATAAATTCTTCAAAATTTTTCTTCCCCAAGATCTCCCCTGTAGCACTTGGATCGGACATAGCTATAAGGTCAGCACCACTATCTATCATCTCAGTGGCAAATTGAATCAAATAATCTGTAACGACTTCTAAAAATTTCATAGCCATAACTTTATCTTTTCTCATCATCTTATAATAGTCTGTTGGTTCAATAACAGATGTCACCACACTCATGGGACCTGTTATATTACCGATTACCGGGATTTCATCATTTTTTAGCTTTGATATTGCTTCTAGCACAACCAAAGCCCTTTTAGAATGTTTTACTTTTATCTCATCTAAATGGTTTAAGATACCCTCATTATATTTAGTTATTCGCGGTTCAACTAATTTACTCCCCAGATCCACTTCCACATCAAAAGGTTCACTCTCTATTGTCATACAAAAAGGGACTCCATAATTTTCAAACCCTGTTATTTCATGTACTTTTACAGCAGCTTTTACCATTGCATCTACGTCACTGTTATGATTTTTTTTCATCCCTTCTACAACTTCTGTTACCGCAGCATTCATCATCCCTCCCGGACAAATAACAGGCGGCCTGTCTGTAGCTTTTCCATTTAAGACATCTATCAGTCTTTGTTTTTCAGTCATATTCCCTCCATATTTAGGATAAAAAATCTTTTTATCTTCTGCTCAAAATTATTTGGTCTCACTTTTAAAATCATAAGCACCATAACTTCTCGCTGCATCCATCATTGCGTCTATATTTTCAAATGGTACTTTTTTTGGAATTTCACACCCTGAAGACAATACAAAACCACCTTCATATCCTTCCATCTCTTGTAATACTTTTTTACAGACCTTCATTATATCTTCCCTTGTTCCAAATAATAATTCATCTGCCGGCGTTATATTTCCGAGTATTGCTGATTTCCCGGCTACCTTTTCCCTGGCAACATTCAAATCACAGATATCTATACTTAAAATATCTGCTTTTGTATCTGCCATAAGATCGATAATTTTATGTGTTTTCCCACAGATATGAAGAGCTATAAGGGAGTTCATCTCATGAGCTAAGTCCACTAATTCTTTGGTAAATGGTGATGAAAATTTCTTATATAATTTAGGACTTAGTATACTTCCAGAAGAGATCGGCTCTAAAATTATAGGCAGTGCATTATGATCTATGCATTCCTTCATAAAATTTTTACAGCTTTCGGTTGTCATTTTGAGTAAATCCATACAAAACTCAGGATCATTATACATCTCCTTTACAAAATCCTGGGTTCCTCTCAAAGTAGCAGCAGTAGATAACGGACCGGAAAAACATACAGCTGAAATCACTTCATCTCCGACTTTTTCATTTAATATATCCAGAGCTTCAAAGAAGATCGGAAATTTCCCGTCATTTTTATCTGCAATCTTAATCTTATTCAGATCTTCCCTTGATTGTATAATAGGATTATGGGTGCATGCTGGTTCATCGTCATAATAGACTAATTTCTGTCCCATGGCTTCTGCAACATAGGAGGTATTGGTAAATAAATACGATAAATCATACTTATATCTTTCATATGCAGCAATATAGGAGTCAGCCATAATCTTCGGATCTAGTTGAAATTCATTGATAGTTCTGCCTATCAAATGAGATGCATTTGATGTTACTATGGGCATACACGGAATTCTGTCTATATTCTTACCCTGTAAAAACGCCATAACTCTTTCTTTAGATGTCAATATATCCTTTTTTACTTCCATCTATGCCGCCTCATGAATTTCTTTTATCTTTCTGACAGCTTCATTGGCATCCTTAGTGTACAGATCTGCTCCGATCTCAGTTGCAAACCTTTGGGAGATAGGCCCTCCTCCTATGGCAACCTTTACTGAATCTCTTAGTCCTTCGGTTTTTAATTTTTCAATAACTGTTTTCATCCCTTCCATGGTAGTTGTCATGAGGGTAGACATAATAATAAAATGAGCATCTACTTCCTTTGCTTTATTTACAAACTCATCTAATACAACATCTCTTCCTAGATCATGGACCTCTATACCTCCGGCTTCTAACATGATTTTAACCAAGTTCTTTCCGATATCATGGGTATCTCCTTCTACTACACCTATCACTGCTCTTATTTTATCGCTAGATACATCTCCTTCTAAATGAGGTTTTAATACGTCTATTCCTATATTCATAGCATCTGAACAGATCAATACTTCAGGCAGAAAATATTCTTCCTCTTCATACAGCTGACCTACAACTTCCATTCCTGCAATCAAACCTTCCTGGATAGTTTCTTTTGCCGGTATTCCTATTTCAAGTGATTTTTTACATAGTTCCTCTACAACTTCTTCTTCCATCTCAATTAAATTGTTTTTAATTTCTTCAAATAATTCTTTTTTAGTCATTTTTTCTCCCTTTTTTTATTTTATTTTTTACACATAACTGAAACCTAGAGTTATAAACATAACTCTGTAGTTAAATTTAGTCAGATGTATTGAGATTGTTATGAAATTACAATGTCAGCATTCCTTTAGATTTAAAAGTTACAACCTTTTCGTTATTAACCATACTAATCTCACTAAGTTTCAGATATTTTTTGTGTACTCGCTCTTTTTTCTTAACGTTCTAATCTGTTTCTACTTAGTCTTTGTCAAATTCGTGAGTAAGCTTTTTTCTTTCACTTCACCTTTGGTTTCTTTATCTATGTGTGCATAATATCTACATTCTATTTTTTTAGTTATTTAGTTCATTTTTATATTTTTGCATCAAAAAAGGTGACATAAATAACTACTATAAATTAATAGTTTCATATGTATTGTGATTTTTTATATTTTTGCATTAAAAAATATAAAGGTTTCTATTTTAACTAATTTATATAACTAGTTGTAATATTGTATTGTTTATTTGTTGTTCTTTTTATAATGATTGTTGGAACTAGTTGTTCCGAAAATAATTATTTAGGGTATATATAAAATATTAAGGTCAAAATTTCTCGTTAATATATTTATTTATATCCATCATAATTTTAAAATGGGTTGAAAGTTAAAGAGTGAAAAGAAATATATGTTTATAATATTGAAGCAATAGGTCTACCTAATATATAATTTTTTCAGATTCTAAAAATTTCATCATGACTTCATCCAGAAGTTTATAACCTATTCAGGCTCAATTGAATCTTAATTTAAACATAGTCCTTCTCCTTTAAAAATTTATTTACATAATTTATACCATTTTTTCCCCGACTTGTCACTAAAAACTAGGATTTTCTTACTAGTTTTTAGTGGTCTTTTTCTCCTTATTTAAATAATTTTGTTATCTTTCCTCTGTCTAAATCACCTATGAGAATTAATTTATTGTTTTTTTTCACCCTTTCTTCCACTAGTTCATATTCTCCATTTACAATATTAAATGAATAATTCCCCAAAAAACCCTTTCCTCTTAGGACCTTCCCATACTGCTCAGAGGATAAAATTTCTAATATCTGCTTTAATCTTTCTATGTCTATCTCAAAATCCGTTATAGACATACTTTTTATATCTATAGTCTCAAAAACAGTTTTTGCCTTGGAATTTATCTCTTTCAGTGATTCTTCTACCTCAGAAACTATTTCAATATCCATATGGTCTGTTTTACTTATATAGATGGTTTCGGCATTTTCTATTTGATCCATGAAAAAACTACCGAATATCTCCACCTGTTCCATATAATTTTTTCCGTCAATAACCGTAGTTACCGCAACAATTTCGCATCTTTGAGATATTTTTTCACTTTTCAATATCTTTAAAATTTCTCCCAGCAGTCCCAAACCTGTAGGTTCAATTATGATCCTGTCGATATCATTCTCTATTATTTTTTCCAGGGATTCCTTAAAGTTTTCCTTTAAAACACAGCAGATACACCCACTGGATATCTCTTCTATCTTTACCCCTTCCATTATAAATTCACTGTCTATGGATATATCTCCAAATTCATTTTCAATCAAAACTATTTTTTCTTCCCTCAATTTTTCCTTCAGCTCTTTCAATCTCTTATTTATAAAAGTTGTTTTCCCGGCTCCTAAAAAACCAGAAACAACTTCGACCTTAATCATCCTCATCACCTACTTTGATATTGTTATAATCCCATCTGCCAAACATATTTTATTTATTATCTTCTACAAAATTTCTTATCTCTTCATAACTAGTTCTTCCCCATTTAGATACAGTCTCTAAATTTTCTGTAGGAGCAGTATTAGCACATGAACATCCAAACCCCATAAGATAATTATTATATTTTTTCATCTTGTGATGTAATTCAGCGGTTTTATCAGCCACCTCATCTACACTCCCTCTTCCGAGAAGATATACAGGATCCAAGTTTCCTATAACAACTTTATCTTTAGGAAAATTTTCTATAACCTCTTCTAGATCCATTATCTGATCAAAACTAAATGCATCAATTTGAGCTTCTAATATATAAGGATAAATCTTAGTTGTATTCCCGCATATATGCACACATTTCCAGCAGTTTAAATCTTTAAAAATTTTATTTAAATTATCTACTACCATCACAGGGAACTTCTTTGGTGCCAGCATAACTGTCGACGGCTCCGCTATAGATATCATATTTACCCCTGCTTCTACTATAGCCTTTGCATACCTATCCACTACCTCCCCTGTAAACTCCAAAAGTTTTTTTACAAAGTCAGGATTTTTTATAGTTGCCTTGAGTAATCCTGTGGCTCCAGCTAACTGTACAGCCATAGTAAATGGCCCCTGGAGGGATACAAACAGTGGCTTATCTATATTTTCTGAAATAAGATTTAACGATTTCAAATTAGTTTTCATCCTTTTGTTAATATATGGATCAGGAACTTCCAATTTTTCTAAATCCTCTACAGTTTTTATCGGATGATCTATTACCATGGAAAAATCATATTCTGGTTTTTTGAGAGCAACTCCCATAACATCACAAAATATATTTCCTTCATCTAAAGCATAGATAAAGTCACCAGGAAATTTTTCATCCATCTTCTTTGCTAGTATCAACTGCTCTTTAGGAGAGGTATATATATCTTCCATGGGTTTTCCTGTCATAATAGCTCCATTAGCTCCCATAAATGGTAGGAGGTAACCTCTCTCCTCTTTGTTTATATATTCCATTAAAGTCATAATTCAACTCCTCTCTTAATTCCTCTTATATTTCAAACAGCAATTTACTCACCTTAAATGCGTCTTTTACCGGAAGACAGTATACCCCGTCTTGGTTATTATTTTTGTTCATCCAGTTTTTTAGTTCTTTCTCCCCACGGAAGAAGTTCATAATATTTCAGCAGTTTCCAGCCCAGTTAGTATGATTGTTTAAATCCACATGAAGTATATGCAGATCTTTGGGATAGTGTGAAATCAGTTTTCCATTGGATAATTTTAAATTGATACTTTCTCCTGTTTCGGAACATCTAGAATTAATTTCAATATCTTGATGAAAAGTAAAATGAGTTCCTATTGAATCTATTGCACACATAGAATAAAATTCTTTGCCATCTTTTCTTTTTATTCTGTGAGATGTAGGCAGGGCTGAAACAGGATATATAAATTTAACATCCTCATCGGCTACAAATATTCCTTTTTTCTGCATCTTTATCAAAATATCATCTATATCTTGATATTTATTTTTTAATTTATTTTTTATATCTTTCAAAGAAGTTTTAGACTCAATTACAGACTCCATAATAAAAAGTCTGATATCTTGATATTTCCCCTTTAAATCTTTATATCTTCGTTCTAAATACAGTTCTTGACTGGTATAATTTTCAAATTCCAGTTCTAAAAATTCTTGTTTTGTATACACCTATACTCCTTTTAATGCCAATTCTAATAATTTTTCTAGTTCTTTTTTATAATCTTTATATTCCTTAAATTCTCTGTTACGAGGCCTCTCCATCTGAACTTTAAAATCTTTTATGATCTCTCCTCTATTTTTAGACATCACTATCACCCTGTCGCTGAGATAGAGCGCTTCTTCTACATCATGGGTAACCATTACAGTAGTGATCTTAGTTTCCTGCCAGAGCTTTTCCAGCTGTACCTGGATAGACTTTCTCATCTGAAAATCTATTGCCCCCAATGGTTCATCTAAGAGTAAAATTTTAGGATTACCTGCCAGGGCCCTTACAAAAGCTGTCCTTTGTTTCATTCCTCCGGATAATTCCTTGGGATATAGATCTTCCTTCCCTTCAAGATGGGCTATCTCTATTAATTTTTCAAACCGTTTTTCCATCTCATCTTTTCCTAATTTCTGTTGTTTCATGGGATAAAGTATATTCTCCTTTACTGTCATCCAGGGAAAAAGTGCATAATTTTGAAATACAAATCCCTTTTTAGGTGATGGTTTCGTTACCATTTCATCACCTAACCAAATTTCACCAGAGGTAGGTTTTTGAAATCCTGCCATCATAGTCAATAAGGTTGTTTTCCCGCATCCAGACGGTCCTAATAAAGTTATAAATTCCCCCTTATTAACGGTTAAATTTACATTTTGGAGCACAGTATTTTCCTCCCCCTTTGAGGAAAATACTTTAGATATATTTTTTATTTCCACTATATTTCCCTCCAGCTGGTTAGATTTTTATTTATCAATAAAAGTCCCCTGTCTATTGTATAACCCACTACTGCAGCTAACATCATCAGAGCGATTAACCTTTCTGTCTGCATATAAGCTTGTGCTTCTACCATTGAGTGACCGAACCCGGCACTTGTCGCTATGAACTCCGCTCATATAACCGACATCCACCCTGTACTGATAGAAATCCTGGCTCCGGTCAGTATATCCGGAACAACAGCAGGAAGGGTAACATCTTTAAACAGGCTGAATCTACTAGCCCCCATACTCCTAGCTGCATTATAATAGTCAGATGAAATTCCCTTTACCCCTTCTAGGGTATTTAGTATTATAGGAAATACTCCTGAAAATGCTATTAAAAATAGAGTAGGTCCGTCTCCAATACCAAACCATACAATTGTCAATGGAACCCATGCCATAACCGGGATTTGACGCACTGCATCAATAATCCCACCCATGGCCTTTTCAACCTGTCTAAAATAACCCATTAAAAATCCAAGGGGAAGCCCAAATAAAAGAGATAATAAAAATCCTCTCAACACACGGCCCATTGTAATTCCCATGTTTTTTAATACTTCTACATCTACTATACAATTAAAAAATTCTTTAATTGTGATAATAGGTGAGGGGAGCAATAATTCATTGTTATAATGTAATGACATTATCTGCCATACAGTTAAGATCCCTATAAATGCAATTGATCTATTACATATATTTTTCATCTTAGTCTTTATTAAATTTTGATCTTTTGAAACTTTGGTGTAGAGACATGCTTCGGCCATTTCCCCTCCTTTAAATAATTTTTTACTTCATTTCGATATAATTTCTCATCATTTAATTCATCTGCCACTTCATTATATTTTTTAATAAACTCCTTAAATTCTTTAGTTTCTATTACAGCTTTCCTGACTACCATATTATATGTAGTGTAATCTTGGTAGATTTCTTCATAGCTCCCTGTTATGGTAATAGCCTTAATCCCATCTAATATAGCTGCATCAACTACATCTCTTTCCAATAATATAGGAATAGAATTAGCCTTTACAGGATATTTGATTTTATATTTTTGGATTATTTTTTTTTGATATTGTTTTTTCCCTTCGTATGCGATCATTTTAGGAGTTTCTTTATTTTTTACAACTATGTCTGAATTTTTTATTACACTTCCTAAACTTTTAAATTCTGTATTTTTTTTGAATGAAATTACAGCATCATCACATAGGAAAGCTATATCCAGTACATCACTACTCAGTGCCCACTGAGCTGTCGAACTTCAGCAATCCTGTAATTCATATTCTCCAACTACTGTTTGAAATTCAACATTTTCACGTAGGAGTCTATTGAGTAAAAGGCCTGTTGTATCCTTACCGCTGGCAATTCTTAGTGGTTTTTCCATTCTTTTTTCTTTTGGCAGGAGAAATGCCCCAATAAATAATATAATAAATACTAGATTAATTTTTTTCATTTTTACTTATCTAATTCCTGAGCTTTTGCATACCATGAGTCAAAACCCATATCCAATGGAAAATTTTTCTCGATCTTTTCAGCTATAAATCTATCAAAATCAGGAACATTAGCTTCATTATAAATTAATTCATCCACAATATTTTCATATTTAACTTCTCTAGGAGTAAATCCATTTTCCTGTGCCCACTCTAATTCATTTTTAATCTCCTGAGGATCAAGTTTCCATGTTAGAGTTCTTCCTTCCCCTACAGTTTTTTTATAGATTGTACTTATAGCAACCTCCAACGGAACATTGTAGTTATCGGCAAAAATCTTAGCTGATTTTAAAGGATTTTCATAGATATATTCAATAGCTTTTGCATGAGCTAATATCATTTTTTTAGCTAAACCTCTGTATTCTTCTATAAATTTTTTATTCAAAGTATATGTGCAACATACTCCCCATTCACCATTTAATAGTTTATTTTCAGTTCCCATAATCTTTCCAACACCTTGATATTCTGCCATTGATGCCCATGGATCACATGCTGTAAACCCTTTGATCTCTCCCATTCTAAGAGTTGTCAACGCATCTGTTGATGACCCGATATCAATCCCTTGATAGTTTTTTCCATCTACTGGCAGGTTTAGACTCTTTGCAATCTGTGTCCATCCAGTTGATCTTTCAGGATGAGTCCCTATAGCAAGTTTTTCACCAATTAAATCTTCAGGTTTTTCAACATCGTTTGCAACAACTAAATAAAATGATCCCCCTTTATGGTTATTTGCCCCTATTACAAGTGGTGCCCCTTTAAGTTGCGATCTAAATACATTATTTACTCCTATATATCCAACATCCATTTGCCCCGCAGCCATTGCCTGAGGAACTTTTCCATTCCCGCTGATATCTACCGAAAGGCCCATCTCATCAAATATTCCAGCATCTTTAGCAATAACCGATGCAGTCATATGATCGCAGTTATAGTAACCTAGTTTAACCGTATAATCCTCTTCTTTTTTTTCCCCACAACCTAATAGTGCCAGTAATGATAACCCTAGTATAAATTTTTTCATTTTGTTCTCCTTTTGTATTTTTTATTTATTTAACAACATTGATCCATACCCTCACCAAAGAGATCTACGATCCTACTGTTTTCTATCCTATATATTGCATAGCCTAGATTACTTCCCTTATACCCAGAGACTATAAATTCCATTTGATCTTTCTCATCAATATTTTTAAATTTTATATTCTGTCTTTCTATGGGAGCTTTTACACTATTTGTTAAAGTGTTGGTTCTTCCCATAACAATAACCATCCTTTTTTCCGATTTGGATATATCATAGATAACTATCAAATCTTCAATTCCATCATTTGTAACATCTCCCTCTTTCATAAGAATGACCTTATTTGAATATTTACTTTGAAACACTTTCAATAATGGATTTTTTTGATCTATGTCTTCTTGATTTCCTTCTTGTGAAGAATACATATAAAAGATAAATCCAATAAAAAAGATAATAAGTAATATGATATTTTGTCTACTTAGACATAATTTAACATTTTTTTTCATGCTATCACTCTCTTTCTTACCGTAGGATAAATAGCTTTTACCGCCAGTAAAATAATTATAATAGAACACAGATATTTAAGGTATTCCGGTGGTTCAATAAGTAAAAAATTAGCAGCTTTAATAGAACCTAAATTTTTATCGAAATCGATCACTGGTTTAAAATCAGATAATAAAATATTTGTTAAATATCCTACTCCCAGCGATGATATAACCATAGTTAAAGAATAGATTATAACCGTTCTTTTCCCCATAAGTTTATACATACTGAGTAGTTCTGGTAGATTTGTTGCAGTACCTGCCATTAAAAATGTAACAGCCACACCGGGGGCAGCTCCACTGGCAACCAGGGCAGCAATAAATGGAATATGACCAACAGCACACACATACATTATCATTGCTAAGATAGTTATACTCCCAAGAGACAACACACTTGGATCTCCTAAATACTTTTCTATATACCCCTTAGGAAAAACAGTGAATAAAAATCCGGCCATAACCATACCTAAGATCACATATTTACTCACAACAAGGGCCAAATCGTTAAATGCCCAGTTAAATCCATCTATAATTTTTTTCTTAAAACTTCTGTCATCATCGTAATCTGATTCGATAAACTCCTCCATACCAGGGGCATGTAGTTCACCTTTTCCAAATTTATTTCCAATTATTCCAATTAAAAACGGCAGGCAAAACCCTGTTAAAACATAGATACCAGCTATCTTTGGCCCCAATAGTCCAAAAGCTAATAAAACTGCCACAGGATTGATCATAGGAGTTGATGTCATAAAGGCTAAGACAGGCCCCAGATAGGCTCCTGAAAAATACATACTCATACCGAGAGGTATAACTCCACAGCTGCATATGGGAAGAAGCATTCCAGATAGGGTACTTTTAAGTATTGAAGATAGTTTTGTATTCCCCAGCATCTTTTGGAATTTCAAAGGATTTAGTATATTTCTTAAAAATCCTGCCAATAAAAAACTAAATATCAACCATATAGATGCTGAATTTAAAATTTCAAATGAAGTTCTCAATATTTCTTCTAAAAACTTTATCATTTTAAACCGCCTCATCTATTGCTTTTTTTATTATCTCTTCGGTCAATGTCTGGTATTTTTTTGTTTCATTGATAATAAGTATCGATTTCATTACAACTCCGTATTTTTTTAAATAATCGAAGTCTTTCCCTGCTTTATAAATTTTAGCTGTTATTCCTTTTTTTCTTGCATAATCTTCCACGAAGACCTCAAACTTAGTGCATCATGGACATGCGTTAATAAATTCTACCTTTTCTTGCATAATTTTCTCTGCTCCTTTTTAAACTTTTTTTGACATAGATATTCATAAAAATTTCTCTCCATATACTCTCTCTTTTCCCTCTGGATATCTCTGTGTCCAGTCTTCTATTTTTTGATTTTAATTTCTGTAATTCATGATTAAATCTTATTAGTTGTTAGTCAATACTTTCATAAGTTTATCCTTTATAACCATATATTTTTTATAGTCTACAGAATAATTCATATCTACAGAAAATTCTTCTGTAGCTTTCATCTCTTTTTTATCTCCTAAAACTTCCACCATAAGAGTCTCTATTCTTTCCCTTCCGATTTTTTTTTCAGCCATCTTCATTATCTCCTGATCCTGTATTCCAAACCTCAGATTTTCCCACCTTATAGATCTTATGGGTTTCATATCTTTCCCGGGATAGACAAAGAACATATCTCCTGCCTTCCATCTAGGATGTTTATAGCTGATATTTTCAAATGGCTTGCTTGTCCAGAGTGCATAGTCCCACCTTAAAAAACCATTGAGTCCCATATAGTAGGAGTACCAACCTGTTAATCTGCTCTCCATCAGTGGTGAACTTATAAAATGGTTTAATTTATCCGGGAACCAGCATACATACCAGGTTAATTTCCCTTTTATTTTTTCTTCTATCTCATCTAAAATATTTTTACTTTTTAATAATAGAGGCAGAGAAAGAGATATATCCGAAATTCCATCCAATCTATCGGTAAAACTGTCTTCATGAAGGGCAGTTTTTATAAGAAGATCCATTTTGGCTGAATCTTTTAAAAATTTTGACCATTTTTTAAAGTACTCGGGATTTTTAGGCATATCACTGATTACCCTTACTCTGTCCATAAGGTTCTTTTCATTAAAAAATTTAAATATCTGTCTGATATATTCTCCCAAATCTTTTTTATTGTCTATGTAGCCATGGGTTCCACTTTCTTCAGAAAAGAAACTTATCCTGATATAATCATCATAATCCTTTAGAGGGTTTCCAAAATTTGTCCTCTGCCAGCTCGCCAAAAGACCGAAGATATCAATTTCCTTTTCCATCCCATATTTAAAACAAATCTCCAAATATCTTTCCAGGGCGGTAAAATCACACTGTATCTTTCCTTCCATATCTTTTTTTACTCCAATGATATTATGTTCAAACAGGTTTGAAGAATTTTCCTCTATCTGGAAGCATCCCTGTCCCTCCCAAGAAAAATCAGAAGCTACCACAGTGATCACCTTTTCTCCCAGTGAAGCCAGTTCTGCTGTATAATTTTCTATTATCTTGAAGTGGTCATCACTCCAAAACTCCACCTGATACATCCTTGCCCAGGATGAAAGGTGCTGCCAGAGATCCAGATGAAAATCCGACTCTTTCAACTCAGGAAGCACTACGTCCATTACAGCAATATCTAAGTTTATGATCTTCTCCTTTATTTCCGTCTCATACCCTTCCTGACCAAATAAATTTATGGTAATATTCAGGTTATCTCCACAATATTCTTTATCCACTTTTCCCTCTACCCAGATCATAGTCGGTTTACCTGCTTCATTATATAGGTACTCCTTCTTCAATATGGGATCTGTTATGAGGGTCTTTGAATCATCATCCAATACATATCCCAGAAAATATCCTTTAAGGTCTGCGTTTTCTCTTTTTTCAAGGTCTATTCTTACCCTTTTTTTCAATCCTTTATAACCTATGTGGTTATGAGGTCCCAGAGAAAGCAGTATACTTTCTTCACTGGTTAGGGCTATCTGAAATGCAAATTTTTCTCCCTTTAACACCCTCAAATTTAATTTATCTTCCACAGGAAGACTGGTGCCATTTATGTGTTTGAATGCTGAATTATAAAGTTTATATTGAATATTCATCGATTTCTCCTATTGGTAATTTAAATTTTCTGTCCATGGAAATGGAAGTGGAAATATTGTGTCTATTAACTCATCCAATTTCCCTTCATCTATACTTTTTTTATCTTCTTTTTTTTCAAAAATTAATTTAAGGAGTTCCTTATGGGATTCTATTTCCAATTTTTCTGATCCTAAACTCAGTTGATATTTCCCATTTTCTTCCTCAGCTTTAAAATACTCTACTTTTTCATCTGAAAGATATTGACTAAAGTATGGTTTTAATTCCTCTATGAACCCTACAAAGTCTACTATCTTTAAAACTCCCGAAAGATACTCCTCTTCTCCTAGATACCCTGCAGGAGCTATTTCTCCATGAGGTAGAATATAATCAATTTTATCCACTCCTAATTGATCTCCTAAAAGAGCCAGAGCATAAAATATTTCACTCTTGTCTCCTACTGCTTCCTTTACTTCTATTCTTTCAGGTGTTTCTTTCAGGATTATATATCCCCTTAGACCATCTTCATCTTCCAATACATACCTTTTATACGATGTATCTCCAAAGGGAAAGGTTCCTGAATCTATAAGAGTTTCAAAATCTCTATCCTGCCTTAAATACCTAGTCCCTTGAGAGTTATAGATTTTCTTGAGAAACAAAAGATCCTCTTCCCTATATTCTCTAACAATAAATTTTAAAGCCGGAAGACCAGCATAAATTTTGTATCTCCTGCAATTTTTTACCTTACTGGCTCCCCAGTTTTTATACAAATTTCTCGTGCTGGATATAAGGCATAGATTTACTCCTATCTCCTCCATCCTATTTTCTACATCTTTTAAAACTCTCGAAGAATATCCCCTCCCTCTATGATCAGGATGGGTACATACAGCCCCTATAGATCCTACCGATACAGGTGTCCCCTCTATGAGGATCTTTTGGGGGAGAAAGTTCACAACAGAAATAATCTTTTGTTCCTCTTTCATTATCCTCATATTTTCTCTATTTTTAGGTGAAAGAAGTAATGGGAACTCCTTCTCCATCGTGTGGGGAAGTTCTCCCCTGCCGGTTCTGAATACATAATTTATAAGATCAATTACCTCTTCCACCTCATTTTCCTTTGTTCCTCTTACCTCTATGGTTTCTATCCCTTTAATCCTGATAGTGCCACCCCCTCTTCAAACTGTCTCTGAAGGAGGATATAAAATATAAACGAAGGTAAAAATGTCATGGTAGCTCCTGCCATGACCAACCCGTAATTCACAGTATACTGGGCATTCATACTGGCCATTCCCACTGTAAGGGTTCTCATAGAATCCGATGTAGTAGCTATAAGTGGCCACAAAAATTCATTCCACGCTCCTATAAATGTAAATATTGAAAGTGCTATTATTGCTGGTTTTATAAGGGGCAGTACTATCTCCATAAATATCTTAAATTCTGAACACCCATCTATTCTGGCAGAATCCATAAGATCTCTGGGAACTTTTAAGATACTCTGCCTCATTATAAATACTCCCACAGCTGTGGGAAGGGGAAGTATCAATGCCTTATAAGTGTTTAACCACCCTAGATGTCTCATTATCACATAGAGGGGCAGGAGGGTTACCTGGGAAGGTATGATAAGGGTCAATAACATGAAGAAAAATATCTTTTCCCTCCCCTTAAACTCAAGTTTAGCAAAGGCGTACCCTGCCATGGCACTGAATACCACATTTAACACTACTCCACTGAGGGAGATAAATAAACTATTAAAAAAATAAACTATAAAACTTGTGTTGTAAAAAATTTCCCTGTAATTTCTCAATGTTAAATCATCTAAAGCAAACTTAAAGTTATAAGCCGTATAAGTTACCCTTAGAGATGTCATAAACATGTAGAGAAACGGAATTATCATAAAGCTGGAGATTAATATTAAAATCAGCCTGCCTAATTGTTTTTTCATCCTTTCCTCCTAATAAACTTCTGATTTTTCTTTTTTTAAAAAACTTTTTTGAACTATTGCTGCAATAGCCGAAAAGAAAAGCAATATATTGGCTATTGTCATGGCATACCCTGCATTTAAATTTTTGAATGCATTGTTATATATATGGAGGACAAGGGTCATAGAAGCATTTCCAGGCCCTCCTCCTGTCAACGTATAGATAAGATCAAATGTTTGAAGTGACCAGACCATCCCTAAAAACACTACCATTATTGTTGTAGGTTTTAGTAACGGCAGAGTTATATGATAAAAAACACTCCACCTGCCTGCTCCGTCTACCTTGGCAGCCTCTGTATAATTTTTAGGAATTTCCATCAACCCGGCGATATATAGGATCATAAAATAACCTGTATTCTTCCATACTGTTATTCCCATAAGAACAAATAACACTATAGACGAATCTCCTAACCAGTTAGGCTGAGTTATATTTAATATATTAAGGATCATATTGAGGGGAGATCCTTCTCCATTTAATAGTATCCTCCACACAATACTTACTAATACCATAGAAGAGATCACAGGAATAAACATAGCTCCCTTTACAAATTCTGTCAGTCTGCTTTTCCCCCTGCTCACCAGCCAATTAGCCATGAATAAAGAAAATATAGTCTGAGCAGGAACTACTCCCAATGTAAATAAAAAAGTATTTTTCAGAGATGCTTTAAATGTTTTATCCAAAAGAAGGTTTTTATAGTTTGAAAAGCCTATAAATTTTGGATTTTTTATTATGTTATAGTCTGTAAAACTAAAGTATATTGAAAGAAAAATAGGAATCACATAAAAAGTAAACAGTAGGAGGCTGAGGGGCCCTATAAAACCATAGGGCTTTCCTTTACCTGCTAACCTTTTTATGCAAAATCTTTTCTTAGGTTTTTCATTGCTTAAAAGAATTTCTACGTTTTGCATATCCAGCTCCTTCTTATTTAGCTAATAATCTATTAGAATACTCTGCTGCTTCATCTAAAGATTCCTTAGCACTTTGTTCTCCGGCCATCATCATTTGGAGCTGTTTCCATAGATATTCATATATCTCTACCCCATGAGGTCCTACTACAAGTGGTCTATATACTCCTTCTTGAGTTTCTATCATCTTTTGTAATCTTGGGTCTCCCTGATATGGCTCTCCCTTAGCAATAGGTGCTCTTGGGTGATGTTTATGGAATTTAGTCATAGATTGAGTACTTAACATATGCTCTATCAATCCAAAAGCTAATTCTTTATCTTTAGCACCTGACATAAGTACTAATTGGTCTACTGATGCAAAAGTTCCTTTATCTTCATCTTCAAGGGAAAGAATTATTCCATAGTTTAAATCAGGAAATGATTTATCTAAGATCTCTCCTGCTGCTGAAGATAAATATATAGAAAATAATGATTTTCCAGGACCAAATGTTGTTTGTAACATCTCTTTATTAGTTTGTGCCATATAGTATGGAGGCAATACATCATATTTAAATTTTAAGTCTTTTAAAAATTCAGCGGTTTTAACTCCGGCTTCATTATTAAATTTTACAGATTTTAAATCATCATTAAATATATCTCCACCTGCCTGCCAAAGGAATCCATACCAGTTCCAGTTAAGATCTCCAAAATAAGGTGCTCCCCATCCTTGAGAAAATCCCCATTGATCTGCTTTTCCATCTTTATTTGTATCTTGAGTTGCCTTTACTGCACACCTTATGAAATCTTCCCATGTAACAGGAACATCTTCACCTATAGATGCAAGTATATCTTTGTTGTAGTAGATAACTGCAGGGTTAGCCGCTTCTATCCCGAGTCCATACATACCACCCATCATCTTTCCGTGTTTGATGTATATATATTTTTCATAATCTTCCTTTGTAAGGTAGGGCGTCAGATCTTCAACTGCTCCCATCTCTATAAACTGCGGAAACATCTCAGCATACATATACCCTACGTCTGGTCCCTGTCCCGAAGCTATTCCGGCAGCATATTTTTCAGAATAGTTCTCCCACGGAATAATCTCTAATTCTACATCTACATTATTTGCTTCTTCATATTCTTTGATAATCGGTTCCCAGACAACTTTGTCATTTTCTCCAATAGGCGGTAACCATACAACTATTTTTTCCTTCTTCTCTTTCTTCCCCCAAAAAGCCATGGCCTCTGTACTTGTTACTGCAGTCAATAAAATTACTGACAATATTAACGCTAATATTTTTTTCATTTTTTCCTCCCTTTTTTTGTTTATATAAAAAGATAATATACTCTCATCATTTAAAATGAGTTTAAAGATTATTACCCTCTTAAATACATACTGTTTTTTTGTTCACTTAATTTGATTTTTTTACATTCCTCTCCTTTTCTCATTACCTGTTTGATTTAGGGCACAAACAGGTAATAAGAAAAAGGCTAATGCCTGATTCATTTTCTATATTTAATCTTAAAATATTTATTAAGGTGTGAAATATCCTGAATTATTTGAAGATACGGCTCTTATCACTCAAGGTTTAGAAATTTAATCTATCCCGGCAACATCCTTCCAGAATCAACTGAGGCTTGAAAGTAAGGGTAAATTTTCAAAATTAATAATTTATCAGAACTACTTTAAAATAGAATCGTTATTATTGACAAAGTTTATTAAATTTTTAATATCTAATTCAACAACATCCTTCTAAAATCAATTGAGGCTTGGAACTTTGAATGAAGTTTAAAATTAATAATTTTTATTTTTATGATAACTTCGAATTTAATGCATCATAAGTGACCCTCTGATTTACCAGAGAGATTATATTTTTGCATTAAAAAACATGGCATAAATAGCCACTATAATTTAATAGTCTAATATGCATTGAGATTAAATTTTATTCTTTCATTTTCTTCGTTTTTTACAATGATTGTTGGAACAGAATAGTTCCGAAAGTAATTATTTTAGGAATAGATAAAGTATTAAGGTCATAATATCTCGTTAATATTTTTATTTATATCCGCAATAATTTTAAAATGGGTTGGAAGTTAAAGAGTGAATTGGAATAAATGTTTATCATATTGAAGTAATAGGCACTACCTAATATATCCTTTTTTCAGATTCTAAAAGTTCCGTTATAACTTCATCCAGAAGTTTATCAGCTACTCAGGCTCAATTAAATCTTGATTTAAACATAATTCCTCTCCTTTAAAATTTATTTACATAACTTATACCATTTTTTATTTGATTTATCAATTAAAAAATTAAATTCATTTGAATCATTTCTCTATTTCGTTCTTAAAATCTCTATCCTAAATACACTCATTATGGTCAATAAATAAACATAGTGACATTACAGATAGACAATATCCTATATCTAAAAAATTCCTTATTAA
This sequence comes from Fusobacteria bacterium ZRK30, assembly GCA_024628785.1. NCBI lineage: Bacteria > Fusobacteriati > Fusobacteriota > Fusobacteria bacterium ZRK30. The sequence goes on along the minus strand of CP102405.1, from coordinate 1,399,149 downwards.
TATTTTAATGATTCCTACAGAGGTAAAATTTTTAGATAATAAAAAAACTGCACTCTAAAGATAAAATGTTAAAAACACCTACTTTGCAGACTACAGTTTTTCTATAAACCAATCTTTATTTTTCGTATTCCACCCTGTTTCTTCCATTTTTTTTTGCTCTATACAACAAATTATCGACCCTTCCCAGGATTAAATCTAAAGTGTCATTAGGTAATTTTTTTACGACTCCCATACTGACTGTAATTATAGTATCGTATTCCCATGTCATTTTTTCTATAGTTACTCTCAATCTTTCTGCAATTATAATCCCCTCTCTTAACTGAGTATCAGGTAATAAGATTAAAAATTCTTCCCCTCCATACCTGCCGAATATATCTGTATTTTTTACGTTACTTAAGATAACCTTAGATACTTCTTTTAAAACTGTATCTCCAAATAGATGACCAAAGGTATCATTTATTTTTTTAAAATTATCAAAATCAAACATAATTAAAGAACAATTTAAATTATAGTTCTTTGACTGCTCTATTTCTTTTTCAATTAAATTTATAATTGCTCGTCTATTGTAACACCCCGTCAATGGATCTGTTTCAGAGATATATTTCAGATCATTCTCTCTTTTTATGATCTCATAATTCATTTTTTTTATGGCACTATTGATAAAACCTAATTCATTTTTTTCATCTATTATTTCGGTTAACTTACCTATATTTTTATTATAGTTCCCCTGAGAAATACTGTCAATAACACCAGATAATTGATTTAAAGAGCTGTCAAAATTTTTACTTATAACAGATAAAATAATGAGAATAAAAATTATAGTCAACAGAACTATCCCAATGATGTAGAGTCTCAACCTTAAAATTGTATTATTTATATCTTTTTCATAGATACTTCCAATTAGAAGAATATCCAAGTCTTGTATTTTTTTTGTATGGTAAAGATTTTTTCCCATGGGAGTCTTTTTTATAATTTCAAGATGATCTTTGGAAAATAAATCCATTTTTGATATATAATTAAAGTTTTTCTTGTTATCTCCTCCATCTACTAAAATTCTATTATTCTTATCCACTATGAAAAATGACCCTGTATTATCAATTTTAAATTTTGAAATTTCATCCTCTATATGAGACAAATCAATCATTGCTACCAACACACCTATTATTTCATCATCTAATTCAATTTTTTTAGATAGTGTTACTATGGGATTTCCTGTACCTGCATGGATAAAAATTTTTGATAGATAGGTTCCTTTAGAATTAAGAGCTCCTGTATACCATGGCCTTGTTGTAGGATCATAACTAGATGGTAAATTTTGATCTTCAGCTAGATCATCAAAGACTATTTTCTTATCGGAACTTCCAAAGGCTATAAATTTTATAGATTTTTTCTTCTCAGCTATATCCTTCATATGGTAAAACATATGTTTAAGTCTGTATTCATTATTTATTTGAAAATTTAATGAGGTTAGGCCTTCATGCTTTTCGTTATATGTATTAGCTAAATGTTCAAGAGTTTCACTGACAGAATTGATTTCATTTTGAATAGACTGCTCTATATTTTGACTGATTAAGTCCATTTTTTGACTTTGTACTTCCTTCATTTTCCCAGAGAATATATATAATGTAATTACAGAAATGATCAATATAGGTATTGTTGCTGTAAAAAAAGTTAAGGTAAAAATTTTTCTTTTAAGACTCATCCAACCACCCCTCATTGTTAACATTTATTTGCTAAAATCATATTTTTCCTTTTTTTTTTAGTATGCTATACTTATAAATATAAAAACCTCAAATTAAATGAAAATTGTAAAAAAAGGAGATATATCAATGAATAAAAATATATTATTAGGAATTACCGGAGGTATTGCAGCCTATAAGTCTGCTAATATCTGTTCTCTTTTAAAGAAAAACGGATACAATGTAAAGGTCATAATGACCAAAAATGCTACTGAAATAATAACCCCTCTTACTTTGGAAACCCTGTCTAAAAACAGAGTAGCCATTGATATGTGGGCAGAAAAATCAAACATAGATGTGGAACATATAAACTTGGCTGACTGGGCTGACCTGGTTTTAATAGCACCTGCTACCTATAATATCATTGGGAAGGTGGCAAATGGTATAGCTGACGATATGCTTTCTACTGTGATCTCTGCATCTTGTGCTCCTACTTATTTTGCTCTGGCTATGAACGTAAATATGTATAACAATCCCATCTTAAAAGATAATATCAAAAAATTAGAAGGATATGGATATAGTTTTATCGATGCAGATTCAGGTCAGCTTGCCTGTGACTGGGTAGCTAAGGGAAGACTAAAAAAAGAAACCGACATAGTTGATATTGTAAATAACTACTTTGAATCTTTAGAAAGGGAAAGATTTTTAGAGGGAAAAAATATATTGATTACAGCTGGTCCTACTGAGGAAGCCATCGATCCTATCAGGTATCTGAGCAACCGGTCTACAGGCAAGATGGGATATGCCCTGGCAGCTGCAAGTGCTCAATTAGGAGCCAATGTTACCTTAGTCAGCGGGCCGACTAATCTTGAAGTTCCAAATGGGGTAGAATTTATATCTGTGAAGAGTGCTAACGATATGTATGAGGCTGTCTTTAGTAAGTTTGAAAATATGGATATCGCCATCGGCTGTGCAGCTGTGGCAGATTATAGAATAAAAGAGTATTCAGACTCTAAAATCAAAAAAAATGATGGAGATCTGGTTTTTGAATTGACTAGAAATCCAGATATCCTAATGGAGATGGGTAGGAGAAAAAAAGAACAAATTCTTATTGGATTTGCTGCTGAATCTGATAACCTAATTGAAAATGCTATGAAAAAATTAGAGAAAAAAAACCTGAATCTCATAGTAGCCAATTCTACCAATGCTTTTGGAAATGACAGCAATGAAGTATTCTTTATCGATAAAGAAAAAAATATTTTAGAGATCCCACAAATGAAAAAAGATGATCTTGCATTTAAAATTCTAGAAATATTAAAATAAATTAATAAAATTAATATTTACATTGACTAATCCCTAATTATGGAATATACTCATATAAATATCACATTAATCAGGAGGATTTTAATGAAAAAATTATTAATATTATTAGCAGCTCTATCACTTGTAGCATGCAGCAGTAATGAACCAAAGGAAGAGAAAATAGAAACTACACCTGTAGTTACTGAGGTTGTTGTTGAGGAGACTCCGGTAGTTGTTGAAGAAGAGGTAGTAGCTGAAGAGGCGCCAGTAGTTGTTGAAGAGACTGCTATAGAAGAAGAAGTTGTCGTTGAAGATGTTCCAATGGTAGAAGAAGCACCTATAAACTATACTGTTGTAGAGGGAGATAACTTATTCAGAATAGGATTAAAATACAATATGTCTTGGGAAAAATTAGCTGAAGAAAACAATATCTCTAACCCGGATGTTATTGAAGCTGGTCAAGTATTAACAATCCCTATAAAATAATTTTTTAATGACTATTTATGTATAAAATAAAAGGTGATCTCTATATTTTAAGAGATCACCTTTTTTATTACATGATATTACACCAACTTATACAAAGTTTTTTATATAGTGATCTTACCTTTTTTTACTATTTTTCTAACTCTTTCTAAATCTTCCTTAGTATCAACTCCTACAATTTTATAGGGTGTCTCTAAAACCTTTATCTTATAACCATTTTCTAAAACTCTAAGCTGCTCTAATGATTCGGATATCTCTAAAGGTGTCTGAGGCATCTGTGAATATTTGATAACAAAGTCCCTTCTATATCCGTATATTCCTACATGTTTAAAATAATTCTTCATATCCAGTTCCCTCGGGTATGGGATAGGTGATCTAGAAAAATAAATTGCATAGTCACCTTTAGTTGTAACTACCTTTACATTGTTTGGATTCTCAACCTCTTCTATAGTATCTATCCTATGCTTTAAAGTTGCCATACTTAAGTCTGGTTCCTTTAAAAATGGTGTAATCAGAGCATTAATCATCTCTTTTTCTATAAGAGGTTCATCTCCCTGTACATTTATAATCACATCAAATTCACTATAAATTTCTGCGACTTCAGCTATTCTAGAGGTTCCATTAGGGTGATTCTCAGAGGTCATAACAACTTCTCCCCCAAAAGATTTTACTTTATCATATACAAGTTGATTGTCAGTTGCTACAACAACCATATCTAGGTTGGATAATAGAGTACGCTTGTATACCCATTCAATCATAGAATGACCATCTATATCAGCTAAAGGTTTCCCTTCTAGCCTCGTTGAAGCATATCGTGCCGGAATAACTCCCAAAAATTTCATATTTCCCTCCAATTATAATTTTTTATTAATTATACAATATAATTGCCTAAAAAAGAAGGAAGTTGATTTTATTTAGAGTATACTAATTAGCAATCTTTTATTTAGGGGAGATAAAATTAAGTGTTGATTTATTAGAAGTAAATATTTATAATGTAATAAATAAAGATATTTTTAGTTAAATAAGTATTGTTTCTTGAATTGTATAATTAAATGCAACAAAAAAAATTCATAAATATTTCCTTGGTATAATGTAAGTGCGACCAAACATTAAAGGAGTATTTATGAATCATAAACATTTTACCATTGAAGAAAGAGAAAGTATATTTAAATTTTTAGCGCAAAAAAAATCAATTAGTTTTATTGCAGCTAAATTAAAGAAAAATAGAGTTAGTATTTATAGAGAAATTAATAGAAATTCAGTTGATGGTGAGTACACTCCTAATAAAGCCCAGTTTTTATACAAAAAAAGAAAACAACTTTGTGGAAGAAAGCACAAATTAAGAGATTCGATCCTTTTGGTAGATATTCAAGAAAAGTTAGAATCAGGTTGGAGTCCAGAACAAATATCAGGAAGAGCTAAATTAGACAACCAATATTCTATTTCATTTAAAACAATTTATAGAGCAATATATCTTGATTTTCTTACGGAGAGTACTAAATACCTTTTAACTAGAAAAGGCAAACAAAAGCCTAGAGGATTGAAAGAAACAAGGGGTAAAATCCCTAATAAAAAGATGATAGAAGAAAGGTCTGAAGAAGCGAATGATAGAAGTGAGATTGGTCATTTTGAAAGCGATACTATCGTTGGCGCAGGAAAAAAAGGTGCTATGATGACTTATGTTGATAGGAAATCAAGATATCTTGTAGCGGAGCTAATGATTAATAGAAAATCAGATACTTTTAATGAGGCAACAATAGAGAATTTTAAATATATACCTAAAGAATACATAAAAACATTTACATCGGATAACGGGAAAGAATTCTCTAAATTTAAAGAATTAGAGGAAGCATTAGGTATTAAAGCTTATTTTGCTAACCCTTATCACTCATGGGAGAGAGGAACAAATGAGAATACAAACGGTTTATTAAGGAGAACTTTCCCTAAAGGGACTATTTTTAGTAAGATAAAGAGATGTGAATTTTATAAAGCGGTAAACAAAATTAATAATAGACCAAGGAAGTGTTTAAATTGGAAAACCCCAAAAGAAGTATTTTGGGGTGAAATTGAAAAGTGTTGCATTTAATTTGACAACGTAAGTTTTAAAATAATAGGGCGGTGAAAAAATGAACAAAAATATATCTGAGGATATAGCTTTTTTTAATTTATTAAAGGGGTTAATTGCACCAAAATTAGGAAACGAAACATTGAATTATAGTATATCTATAAGTGATCTCTCCAATAAAATGGAAATAGACATTAAAATAATTTCTAAATTCTTAAAAAAATTACAAGAAAACGGATTAGTTGAAGTATTAAATGAGGTCGATGGAAATGTTTATCTTCACTTTGAAAAAACACATGATAAACTATTAGAGATTATATCTGTCGATGCAGTAGAGGAAAAAATTTCTAATATAAGTGATTTCATAAAGAAAAAAATTTCATACTTCAATATGAATAGTACAAATGAATATATATCACGATATGCCCTGGAAATCAGAAATTTAATGGATGAAAAAGGACCAAATACTGATATAAGCGATATTATTTCTAAAGGTATCAAAGATATTTTAAATGAAGAAAAAAATAGAACTTTATTAAATAAAACCATATTTGAAATTGCTAAAGAGGCTGATGAGGATGATTTAAAAAGTCTGGAAGAGATCATCTATTATAAATTAAATTTACCTGTAGAAGAAAATCCATTTTATGTAACTTTATTTTTAACAGCTATATCTTACAAAATTCAATATCTATAATATTTTAGGGGCATACTTTATGCCCTTTTTATATGAGTATAAATAAACTCAGGAGATAAAATCTTAAATACAAAGTAATATAAAAGGGGAAAGAACCACAGAAAACACAATGAAAAAAAGGAAACTGACAGGTCAAATAGAATAAATATGTGTATAGGGATAAAATAAATAAATAAAAGGATGAGTTCGTATGAAAAAAATAATATTGATATATATGATTATAAGTTTGTGGAGTTATGGATATGATTACCCATATAAAGATCCATATTTAGCAACAGTTTTAGCCACTCCTACTAAAGATATGGCACCATTTAAAAACACAAGTTTTAAGGAGATAAAGTTAAACTTAAAGAATGAAAAAGCACCGCCTAATCTATGGTATTTAGATGGATTTAGATTTGGATTGATGGCTCAAGATCGTGAAGCTCCCCTGATATTTTTATTGGCTGGAACAGGGTCTAAATATAATTCTCCTAAGATGCTGACTATGAGCAGGATCCTATATCAAAATGGATTTAGTGTTATTATGCTCCCTACCAGCTTTGATTATAACTTTGTTATTTCTGCTTCCGAAACTCATGCACCTGGGTTTTTAGAAAAAGACAGCAATGAGATATACGATATCATGAGCTTAGCACTGAATAAAGTAAAAGATAAAATTCAGTACAAAGAAACCTATGTTACCGGATACAGCCTTGGAGGAACTGTTGCACTTGCAGTAGGAGAGATAGACAGCCGAAAAAAGCATTTCAACTTTAAGAGAATTATGTCTGTCAACCCCACGGTAAATTTATATGAATCTGCTAAAATTTTAGATCATCTGTTGGATGACAATATAAGAACCGAAGAAGAATTAGATCAATTATTACAAAGGATAATCTTAGGTATAATGCAATACAGTCAGGATAATGGAAAGATGAAGATAGATGAGGCGGCCATTTATGCCCTCTTTAAAGAATTAAATATGAATGATGAAGAGTTAAAGATTCTTATAGGAATTGCATTTAGATTTATAGCAATAGATATCAACTATATCAGTGATCTTATGACTAAAAGCGGGGTATACACAGATCCTGATAAAAAATTAACTAAATTTCAGAGTATGAGTGAATATTACAGCGCTGTTAATTACAGTAACTTTCAAAATTATATAGATAGAATTGGATTTAAAACATATAAAAAACTGGATAAATCCCTTACTATGGAGGAAATGATAGAGAACAGCAGTCTAAAATCTATAGAAAGTTATCTAAAAGGTGCTGAAAATATTGCAGTAGTTACCAATGAAGATGAATTGATATTGACTCCAGACAATCTAGAATATTTAAAGGAGACAATGGGAAGCAGGATAAAAGTTTATCCCTATGGAGGACACTGTGGAAATATGTTCTATAGGGAGAATGTGACTTCTATGATTCACTACCTTAAAAGAGGTGAGTTAAAATGAAAAAAATACTTATTTTAATGACTTTAATTTTTATGGGTTGCAGCAATATAAAAGTAGAGGATGACATTTCTTATAATAGAGGAGGGAGAATAGAGGTAACAGAGAAACCTAAACTTCATTTAAATGATGGTGAATCTAATATCATGGATGCATACGATCCATTTGAACCACTAAATAGAAGAATATATTATTTTAACTATCAATTCGATAATTGGGTAGCCTTACCGGTCTCTAATTCATATAAATTTTTCCTGCCACAAACTATCAGAACCGGTGTAGGTAATTTTTTTAGCAATTTATATGAACCTATCAGTGTAATAAACGGAGTATTAATTTTAGATTATAAAACTGTATTTACGGGGATAGGCAGATTTTTTATAAATACTACAGTAGGTGTTGTGGGTTTATTTGATGTAGCAACCCTTGTAAAAATACCTGAACATAAAGTTACTTTAAACGATACTCTGGCCCTTTATGGAGTAAAGGGTGGTCCATATTTAATACTCCCATTTTTAGGCCCCAGCGATCTTAGAAATGCCAGTTCCTTGTTGACAACCTTTGTTTTAAGGGCACCTCTCGATCCTATCAATGTTTATGGCGGTTCCGATACTTTATGGAAAGACCTAACCGTAAAAGGATTAGAGGCAGTTGATGTTAGGAGTGAAGTTGACTTTAGATATTACAGCTTGGGAACTCCATTTGAATATGAATATGTCAGACTCCTTTATTTAAGATCTATGGAGATTAGAAAGTCGAACATTAAAAAAAATTAATCTTTAAATTGACACCGACCGATAGGTAGGCTATAATGATTAAGATATTTAGGAGGGGAAGAATGAATAATACAGAAAGGGAAATAATCAGAGTAGCGCTAAGGATGGTCAGTGAAAATGGATATGAACGGTTAAGTTTTCAAAAAGTTGCAGATGAAATCGGTATTGCAAAATCCAGTATCTACCACTATTTTAAAAAGAAAGAAGATTTAGGGATCGCAATAATGGAGTTAATAGAAGAAAAAATTCAGAAAAAAAAAGAAGAGATATTAACTTATGAAAGTGAACAAGACAAATTAAATGCTTATTTAGAAAAAGCAAACGAAGAAGATACACTATACTATGAAGCCAAAGCAAAATTAACTTTTGATTTTAACGGATTACCTTTAAAGCTTCAAGAAAAAATAAGAAAATATTCTATACGCAATTATGAATTTGTCTTGGGAATCTTGAAAAGAGGGGCAGAAAAAAAAGAATTTAGCATAAAAAAAGATTTAGAAGAAGCTACAATGGGGATAATCCTTATAAGTATCGGAGGTTATATCTATGCCAGAGCCTTTGGGGATAAAGATTTAGATATCAGTAAGTATATCACTGACAGCATAACAGATTAAAATTAATTAATTTATAGGAAATTCAACTATTTTCCATATAATATAGATTAGAAAAATTATAAAGGGAGGCGAAAAAAGTTAACCACTAATTTAAATAAAAAAGAACATATAGGAGGAGATAAAATTGATAAAAAAAATAAGTTTAATTATTATGTTATTCATTATAAATGTTTTCACCTTTGCTAAAGAAGTTGTAAATATTGCTGTATTATACAGTCAAAAAAGCAGTAATAACATAAAAAATTCTCAAAGTGTCATCGAAAAAGAATTTACAGACGTTTTAGAAGGAAATTATACTGTAGTTTTTCCAAAGGAACTACAGGTTATAGCCAAAGAAGGATCTGAAGAAATTGATAAAAGTTATTCAGATCTAGCTAAAAACAAAAAGGTCGATGTAATTATAGGTGGAGACCACTCTGTTTCCAACCAAATCATAAGCAAAGAGAGTGTAAAAAAATTAAGTATTATGCCATTTGCTCAATATATATTACACGGTGAAACTAGTCAGGTTGAAAATCTTACCTACAGTGTACAAGAGATCGGATTCGATAAGATCTTTCAGCTTCTAAGAAGTGTAGATAAGGATTTCTCAGAAATTGCCCTTATAGCTCCGGAAGAATTTTTTGATGTAGATAAAAAAATGTTTTCCTATATAGAAAAAGAAGTCAAAAAAAATGGAGTATCAAAGGTCAAATGGATTCCTTTTAATGGAGATTTTGAAAAATTAGCCACAGATGTTAAGGGAGAAACCGTAGCTCTTTTAGGCGGCTTTTCAGATCCAGATAAATTTGTCCAAGTTATGGATGTTTTAAATAATGAAAAGATAGTAACATATGCAGATGGATATGGTACAGGCATCAGTGAAAAAGCCTACCTATCTTTTGAAGTGGATACAAATATTCAAAGAAGACTTCGAAAATCAGCTATCTCCCTCTTAGAAATACTAGATGGAGGAAGTGCAAAAGACCAGAAAGTTTATGTAGTTGGCGGAGAGATGAGACCAGTTATAAACCAGTCTGTGGCTGAAAAAATAGAAAAATGGCCAAATTGGAGAACAACAGTAGCGGCTAAAATAGTAGGAAAAGAAAATTTAGGAGAGGAACTGACTCTTTATTCATCTCTAAGAAAGGGATTAGATGATAACCTGCAACTAACAATAGATAAAAATGACCTGAATATCCAGGAATACCAAGTAGATGCTGCCAAGTCATCTAGACTGCCTCAAGTAGTTGCAACAGGTGGATACAAAGCAGTAGATCAGGGTCAGGCAGATGCTCAAAATGATGTAAAAAAAGATAATACCTATGTAGGTGTAGGATTAAAACAGGTAATATGGAACGATAAATTAAATTCATCGGTATCTATAGAAAAAAGTATTTATAATGCAGAAAAAGAGAGCTATAAACAGAGTGAATTGGATACAGTCTTAAAAATTTCTACAGCTTATTTTAATGTCTTGAAATTAAAAGCTTCTCAAAGCATACAATACAGTAACTTAGAACTAACTAAAAAGAATTTAGAGTTAGCCAGAGTCAGGGAAAAAGTTGGATACTCTAGAAAATCAGATGTATACAGATGGGAAAGTAAGCTAGCTACAGATATCAGCAAGTTAAGTGATTCTCAGGCTAAACTTCAAAATGCCAAGGAACAATTGATGAGAATTTTAAACAACGATCTTAATACAAACTTTCAACCGATAGATATCTTAGATACTGAAGAGTTTTTAGGAATAGCAGGTTTGGAGTTAACTAAGAAAAATGTAATGGATGATACCTTAGATAAATTAATAAAATTAGGTCTTGAAAACTCTACAGAGATCAAACAAATCGAAAGTTATACAGCGGCAGCTGAAAGAAAACTCAAGGAAGCTAATAGAAGTTTCTATAGTCCTGAAGTAGCATTAACTGCTGACTACAACTACTATATGGATAGAAAGGGTAGTGGAGAGTTATATGCTCCTGATGGAGACCCTAGAAAGGAAGCTTGGACTGTAGGAGTACAGGTAAGTATCCCATTATTAGAAGGGGGAGAAAGAATAGCCCTAAGAAATACCGCTACAGAACAGGTTCAAAAATTAACACTTCAAAAAGAAGATGTTGAAAATAGCGTAAAACAAAATATCAGAGCTTCTCTAACAGATTTAGTAACAGCTAAAATAAGTGTTGAAACTTCAAAAGATGCAAGAGTTGCAGCAGTTAAAACTCTTGAACTAGTAACAGATTCATATTCAAGAGGAGAAGTATCTATAACTGAGTTATTAGATTCTCAAAATGTCGCAATTCAAGCTAAAGAAAGTGAAAGTGCATCTAAATATGATTATTATACTAAGTTAATGATAACAGAAAGAGCAGTAGGAGCTTATCACCTATTAAATCCTGAAGCGTATTCAGAGTTACTGGGTGAAACTAATTTAAAGGTACAATAATCAAAAAATGAGGAGGAAACAAATGTCATTATATAAAAAAACATTACTAATTGGATTTATAGTAGTTACCCTTGCAAGCTGTGGGACTAAAAAAGAAGAGGAAAAAATAAATTTAAGATCTGTTAGACATGAAACCATAGAATTAAAAAGTCCGGTAGAAGCTCTTAGCTTTACAGGAGATATAAAATCTGCTGTAGAACCTGAGGTGAGTTTCAGAGTGCCTGGAAACATTGAAAAAATGAATTTTAAATTAGGACAATCAGTGAAAAAAGGAGATGTTTTAGCTACCTTAGATAAGATCGACTATGAAATTCAATTAAGAAAGGCAGAGAGTTCTTATGAAACTGCCAAAGCATCACAAATAGAAGCTCAATCGAGCTATAACAGGATAAAAGAACTATATCAAAATGACAGTGTATCTAAAAGTGAATTTGACAGTGCAAAAGCTAGGATGGACTCTACATCAGCATCTTTAAGAGTTGCGTCGGAAGGTATAAAATATGCAAAACGTCAATTGAAATATACTGAATTAAAATCTTCCATAGATGGAACAGTAGCTGTAAAAGTATCAGAAGTAAATGAAAATGTAGCTGCTGGTCAATCTGTATATATTTTAAATACAGATACAGATTTAGAAGCAATCTCATTTGTTCCAGAAAGTGCTATAGGACAAATAAATATAGGATCACAGGTCAATATACATGCAGGGGCTATAGGGAAAAATTATTTAGGCGAGGTTGTAGAAGTAGGTACTTCATCTCTTCAATATGGATCTACATACCCTGTAAAAGTAGCTATCTTAGGGATAGATAAAAGTTTAAGAAGTGGAATGTCCGTTGTAGTAGATTTCAATAAAGACATATTAAGTGAAAAGGATAAGATATTCGTACCTCTTAATGTAATCTTAAAGGATGTAAATACTAACTATGTCTTTATCGTAGAAAAAGATGGTGAAGGTATAGGAGTTGTCAGAAAAGTTGAAGTTAAAACAGGAATGGTTACCAACAAAGGTTTAGAAATTTTAGAAGGTTTATCAGAAGGAGACGAATTAATTACTGCTGGAATGACTAAATTAGAAGACGGTCAACAGGTAAAATTAAAATAGGGAGGAGTTTACATGAATTTAACAGAGATAGCAATTAAGAAAAAAGTAGTCACATTTACTTTTATATTGCTTTTAGCATTAGCTGGAGTTTCTACCTACTTTAAATTACCAAAGGCAGAGGATCCAGGATATGTAGTAAGAACTGCTACAGTGGCTACTCTATATCCAGGGGCCAGCCCAAGCAGAGTAGAGAACTTAGTGACAGATAAGATTGAGCAGAGAATTCAAGAGATGCCGGAAGTTGACTATATCGACAGTGAAAGTAGGGAAGGGTTCTCATATATTACCGTACAATTTAAGGACGAATATAAAGTAATGAGACCAATCTTTGATAAGTTGAGAAGAAAGGTCGATGACGCTGTTAAAGATCTGCCTAGCGGAGCAATGGCGCCATTTGTAAATGATGATTTTGGTGATGTTTACGGTACAATGATAGCTGTAACAGCTGATGGATATTCACCTGAAGATCTGAGAAGGATCGCAAAATTTACAATGGAAGAATTATTGACTATGAAAAATGTAGGTAAGGTAGTTAAATATGGAGTTAGACCAGAAAATGTATTTATAGATTATGATAATGCTAAACTGGCACAGTTTGGAATTTCTCCAGGATATTTAAAAAATGCTCTAGAGAGTACAAATATACTATCTCCTGGAGGACAAATACTTTTAGGGAAAGAAAGATTAAGTTTTGAACCTAGTGGAAACTTTGATTCTGTAGATGATATAAGAAATACAGTTATCAGACTTCCAAAGGGAAATTTAGTGAGAGTAGAAGATATTGCCAGAGTAAGAAGAGCATATCAGGAACCTATTCTTACAAGGGAAAAATTTAATGGAAAAGATACTATCTTTATTGCAATCTCTTTAAAAGAGGGAGGAAACATCCTAGACCTTCAAAAAGAGATAGATGAAAAAATTAGAGCTGTAGAATCTAGTTACCCTATAGGAGTAGATTTCACATATTTAACACAGGAAGCTGCAAGGGTAGATAAGAGTGTCCAAAGTTTCCTATCTAATGTAGCTCAATCTATACTTACGGTAATGGTAGTATTAATAGTATTTTTAGGAGTTAGAATCGGAGCTATCGTAGCATCATTGATTCCTATAGTAATGGCATCATGTATGGTATTTTTAAGTTATTTTGGACTGAGTCTGGATCAGATTTCACTGGCAGCTCTGATAATTGTATTGGGAATGCTGGTAGATAACGGAATAGTAATCTCCGAAGCAATCATGGTAAATATGGAAAAAGGAATGGAGAAAATTGATGCAGCCCTGGAAGCTGCAAGAACTCTCAAAGGACCACTTATGATATCTTCTATGGTTACCATATCAGCATTTTTACCAATCGTGCTGGCAGAGGGAACTATGGGAGAATATACAGGACCTATAACCTATGTAGTTGCTATTTGTTTAGGACTTTCATGGATATTAGGAATAACTCTTATTCCTCTACTCTGTGTATTATTTTTAAAGGTAGAAAAACAGGAAGCTGGTTATAACAGTAAGTTTTATAAACTTTATAGAGGTTCTCTTCTAAAAGCACTAAAACATAAATTTGTGGCAGGAATAGTAATTCTTGGAATATTCTTTATATCTTTATTTGGATTTAAAACTTTTGTTAAGGTAAAATTCATGCCTGACAAAGATATACCGCTTTTAACAGTAGAAGCAGAACTTCCATTTGGAACTTCAATAGAAACTACTACTAAGATGGTATCGGATGCAGAAAAATATATCAGAAAGGAATATTTCTTAGACCATCCAAAACAAGTAAAACCACCATTAGTTGCCAATATTTTAGCAGGCGGAACTTTAGTTAAATACGAAAAAGAAGGAATATTAAGTACAGGAACATTTATAGGAGAAAGTGCACCAAGATATATACTGTCTCATACTCCTAAGATGAGTCAGCCGAATTTGGCTTTTGCAATAATCAATACTACCAGTTTTGATATTATAAAATCTGAGATACAACCTAAACTTATAACTTGGTTTGAAGAAAACTATCCAGATGCTAATATTAAGATCGATACTCTTCAAAATGGATCTCCAAGTGACCGTCCAATAGAGATCAGAATAAAAGGTAGAGACACAGATAAATTATACGAATATATTGGCCAAATAGAAAAAATAGTAAAAGAAAATATCGTAGGATTGGCCGATATAAAGACTGACTGGGGTGTAAAAAATAGAAAATTTACAGTTAACATTGATCAGCAAAGAGCACTTAGAGCCGGGCTTACAAGTCAGGATATAGCAATATCTTTAAACAGTATCTTAAGTGGAATAAAGCTGACAGACTATAGAGAGAAAGACAGACTAATCCCGGTAATGTTGAGATCCCAGGGAACTTCACGGGAAGATATAGAGGTATTAAAAAATACTCCTATCTATAACCAGACTACAGGTAAATCAGTTGCTCTAGGGCAGGTAGCTGATATAAAAACAGTTTGGGAAGCTCCTAAAATAGTT
This sequence comes from Fusobacteria bacterium ZRK30, assembly GCA_024628785.1. Classification (NCBI taxonomy): domain Bacteria; kingdom Fusobacteriati; phylum Fusobacteriota; species Fusobacteria bacterium ZRK30. The sequence goes on along the minus strand of CP102405.1, from coordinate 1,384,081 downwards.
AGAAAAGATAAGATTAAAGCTATCCTATACCAAGTAGGATTAAGAGATACAGCAACAGCTATGGAACAGACATTAAAAATTAAACCACTATTAGATGAAGCTGCATCTAAATGGGATTATGGTTACAGTTATGAATTTAAAGGAGAATATTATAACAGTAAAAAAGCAAATGATGCATTATCTGCAAAGTTCCCTATAGCAGGAATATTTATATTGTTATTACTTATAATTCAATTTAATTCATATACAATCTTAATCACAATTTTAGCAGCACTGCCACTTATCTTATCAGGAATAACATTTGGATTGGGGTTAACTCAGCTTCCATTTGGATTCATGCCGATATTAGGTGCACTATCTCTGGTTGGTATCATGATAAATAATGCCATAGTATTGATAGACAGGATAAATATTGAAAGAGATGAAGAGGGACGGGAACTCCCAGATGCAATAGTACATGCTGCACAGGCTAGATTCAGACCAATAGTCCTTACTACAGCTACTACAGTGTGTGGACTTATTCCATTATGGTTAGGTGGAGGAGTTATGTTTGCAGGAATGGCCGTAACTATGATCTTCGGACTTATTTTCTGTCTAGGTATAACACTAGGTATAGTACCTATCTTATTTGCAATTTTTCATAGAGTTTCCTACAAGGAATACCAATATGAAGATGAAGATGAAGTTATAGAAGGGTAACAAAATTAAGTGGAGTTTACCTGTTTTAGGTAGACTTCTCCTTTTTAAAAAATATAGAATAAAAATAGATTTTTAGGGGGTTCTCTATGGAAAACATTGCAATTATAAACTTATTGGATGAGAAAAAAATTTTAGCTATGGATGGAGAGATTGTGGCAGGTCATCTGATATATGAATCTGAAGATAAAATTATATATGTCAATAGTATATATGTAGATCCTGAATATAGAAATAGATTTTTAGGTAAAAAATTATTGGATCAGTGTGTGGCTTATGCCAGAAAAGAAGGCTTTAAGATTTTTCCTCGATGCTCATATGCTGCAAGGCTATTTGAAAAAACAGATAAATATGATGATGTAAAAATAATTTAAATAAAAGAGGTGATTTCTGATAATACAGAAATCACCTCTTTTTAATTGAGTTACTATCCCTTGGTCCCCGGTAAGATTTCAAAACCTTTATCAAATGTATCTAAAGATTCTTCTAATTTTTTAATTCCCGATGTATCTCCTGTACTCTTAGCTCCCCCTTCTTCTAAAAGCTGCGTAATCGTTTTTTGACCCATCATAACTAAGTTTAAGTCACTCCTATTAACTGTAATAGTTAAATCCGGATTTTTATGCTGGAATCCTTTTATATTAGTTAGAGTTGAATTATTTAATTCTATAATATATTCCTCTTTATTGTCCGGTGTCTTTAGATTTGCAATAAATTTTGTATCTCCTATCTTATCGCTATTCAGCCTAATAGATAAGAAATCCAGCCACGATCCTGTATCCATCCCTTTAATAAAATCAGGACCAGTTGTGTCTGCTGAACTTCCTGTCGGTACACCATTTCTAAGTTCAGACGCTCCCTCTAAGAAACTATTCCTTACACTTGGACTTTCCTGCTGATACCCTATTTGTTCAAATACATCTGCTAATAGATCTTTGGCTGCTTGATTCTCAGGTTCTGCATAAACCAGTTTATTTAATATTTCCTGAGCCAGCTTATATTCTCCCTTATCATATAATTCCTGTCCTTTTTTAATTATTTTTCTACTTCCACCCATCATTTCTACATATAGTGGTGCTGAGTCTCCAGGTGATAATGGAATCAATGTAGCTGGATTGGCATCCCAATAACCTAAATATCTGTTTATTACCGCTCTACTATTATGCTGTACCGATCCATGGTAACTTCTTGCATGCCATTTATTTTGAAGACTTTTTGGAACTTCATATTCATTATGTATTTCATTGATAGTTACACCTTTATTGGCTAAATTTAATACTCCGTTATTTAGGTTGGCATATGTATCTCTTTGATCTCTCATGACTTCCTGTATCCTGTCATTTCCAAATCTCGGCCAGCTGTGAGATGCCATCATATAATCTGCATCTTGTCCAAACATATATAGAGCTTTATCTATCTCTTTTGACCACAGAAGGGAATCTCTTACCAAGGCCCCCCTTAATGTATAAATATTATGAATTGTTGCTGTAACATTTTCTGCTGCCCAGAATGTTTTTAAATCAGGAAAATATGTATTCATCTCAGCTGGTGCCTCTGTACCAGGTGTATTTTGGAATACCATTTTTACACCATCTACTGTCATTTTTTCTATATCCTTTGATATAATTACATTTGGAGCTAATAACCCGACCTGACCCTTTGAGACATTTTTACCTATAGACTGGTCTACGTGTCCATGGGGATCTGCCGGAAGAAGCACTCCATATTGGAAATATAGACGTCGATTCATAGCGTTTCCTGATGCTAAATTTTCCGATATGGCATGTTCCATAAATCCAATAGGAGCTATTACTTTTACCTTTCCGCTGGCCACATCTTTATCATCAATTACTCCTCTAGCCCCGCCAAAATGATCTGCATGGCAATGAGAGTAAACTACTGCAACTACTGGCCGTTCTCCTAATTGTTCATTTATAAATTTAAGAGCTGCCGATGAAGTTTCTGGTGATGTCAATGGGTCAAACACAATCCAACCTGTTTTACCTTTAATAAATGTGATGTTAGCTAGATCAAAGCCTCTAATTTGATAAACTCCATCTCTTACTTTATACAATCCATAATTCATATTGAGAATTGCCTGCCTTTGCAGTGAAGGGTGAATAGTATTATACTCTTCCCCTTCTTTCAGTAAGAAATCATAGCTTCCCATACTCCACACAACGTTTCCATCTTTATCTTTAATCTCCCTATAATCAGGTGCAGCTATAAATCCTTTTTGCTGATCTTCGAAATCCCGCTTATCCTCAAATGGTAGAATATTCTTTTGTTCTTCCCATTTTGCAACAGTAAATGCCGATGCAGGTTTCCCCTTAGGATCAAAATGGTTATTAGGAACCTCAGCAGCAGTTTGTGTATTTTTACCCATATTTAGGTTATTACACCCTGCTGCCGATACTAACATTAAAGCCAATAATGCAAATTTAATTTTTTTCATCTCTTACCTCCCGTGAAAATAACTTTATTTACTTCTACAACTATTAATTACTAACTAAAATGTTATTTCCTTTTCACAAAAATTCATTTCATATCACAAAATTACTACTTATATAATCCTTTTAAACTTCCAATATAAAAAGCATGAGAATTTACTCATGCTTCTTATTTTTAACTTTTATTTTTTAGTCCCTGGCAAGATTTCAAATCCTTTCTCAAATGTATCTAAAGATTCTCTTACTTTTTTTATTGCTGATGTGTCGCCTGTACTCGTGGCTATCCCCTCTTCTAACAGTTGCTCAATTGTTTTTTGACCCATCAATATAGGATTCAAATCCTTTCTATTTACTGTAATAGTAAATGTAGGATCTTCATGTTGGAATCCTTTTATTGTTGTCAAAGTTGAGTTATTTAACTCTACAATATATTCCTCTTTATTATCCGGTGTCTTTAGATTTGCAATGAATTTAGTATCTCCGATTTTTTTACTATTTAATCTAATTGATAAGAAATCTATCCATGATTCTGTCTCCATTCCTTTAATGAAATCTGGTCCAGTTGTATCTACAGAACCTCCTGTTGGTATACCATTTCTAAGTTCATATGCCCCTTCTAAGAAACTATTTCTTACACTTGGACTCTCCTGCTGATATCCTATCTGTTCAAACACATCTGCCAAAAGATCTTTTGCTTCTTGGTTTTCAGGCTCTGCATATACTAATTTATTTAATATTTCCTGGGCTAATTTGTATTTCCCAGTACTATATAACTCCTGTCCTTTTTTAATAATTTCCTTATTTCCACCCATCATCTCTACATATAACGGTGCTGAATCTGATGGAGATAGTGGAATCAATGTAGCTGGATTGGCATCCCAATAACCTAAATATCTATTTATTACCGCTCTACTATTATGCTGTACCGATCCATGGTAACTTCTTGCATGCCATTTATTTTGAAGACTTTTTGGAACTTCATATTCATTATGTATTTCATTGATAGTTACACCTTTATTGGCTAAATTTAATACTCCGTTATTTAGGTTGGCATATGTATCTCTTTGATCTCTCATGACTTCCTGTATCCTGTCATTTCCAAATCTCGGCCAGCTGTGAGATGCCATCATATAATCTGCATCTTGTCCAAACATATATAGAGCTTTATCTATCTCTTTTGACCACAGAAGGGAATCTCTTACCAAGGCCCCCCTTAATGTATAAATATTATGAATTGTTGCTGTAACATTTTCTGCTGCCCAGAATGTTTTTAAATCAGGAAAATATGTATTCATCTCAGCTGGTGCCTCTGTACCAGGTGTATTTTGGAATACCATTTTTACACCATCTACTGTCATTTTTTCTATATCCTTTGATATAATTACATTTGGAGCTAATAACCCGACCTGACCCTTTGAGACATTTTTACCTATAGACTGGTCTACGTGTCCATGGGGATCTGCCGGAAGAAGCACTCCATATTGGAAATATAGACGTCGATTCATAGCGTTTCCTGATGCTAAATTTTCCGATATGGCATGTTCCATAAATCCAATAGGAGCTATTACTTTTACCTTTCCGCTGGCCACATCTTTATCATCAATTACTCCTCTAGCCCCGCCAAAATGATCTGCATGGCAATGAGAGTAAACTACTGCAACTACTGGCCGTTCTCCTAATTGTTCATTTATAAATTTAAGAGCTGCCGATGAAGTTTCTGGTGATGTCAATGGGTCAAACACAATCCAACCTGTTTTACCTTTAATAAATGTGATGTTAGCTAGATCAAAGCCTCTAATTTGATAAACTCCATCTCTTACTTTATACAATCCATAATTCATATTGAGAATTGCCTGCCTTTGCAGTGAAGGGTGGATAGTATTATACTCTTCCCCATCTTTCAACAGATAATCGTAACTTCCTATATTCCATACTACATTTCCATCTTTATCTTTAATCTCCCTGTAATCCGGGGCAGCTATAAATCCTTTTCTCTGTTCCTCGAAGTCTCTCTTGTCTTCAAATGGCAGTTTATTTTTTTGCTCCTCCCATTTTTTAATTGTATACTTTGATGCTTCCTTTCCCTTTGGATCAAAATGGGCAGAACTAACTTCTGTTTTCTCCTCTGCTTTAACTTCTGTCTTACTATCGTTGCATCCAGTAACTGCTACTAAGATCAGTACAACTATTGCAAATTTCATTTTTTTCATTTTTCCCTCCTCAGTCCATCGATTAATTTTTATAAATCTAAGTTTTATGAAAAGATTCTAACAAAATTAATTATCTCTGAAAACGGGTGAATACTTCATCCTTTGATTTGAAATAAAAAAATATCCCTGCCAATAACTTGTTTTGAATTTTTAATTATTTGTGCTAATATTCATTAATATAACAAAATTCATGGAGGAATTATGGAGAAAATAACAAGTAAATTCGCTGGACTGGTTAAAACATTTTCATCTATTGATAAAGAGATAAATTATACGGCCAAAGAAAGATTAAAATTATTAGGGATTACCAAGGCAGAAAGTGTATATATCAAGCTGATATATGAGTCAGAAGGACTAACCCAGTATGAGATAGCAAAATCTCTTCACATGAGTAAAACCCTTACAATAAAACACATCGGTAGTCTAGAGAAAAAAAATATCATATATAAAGTAGAAGCTGATTTAAATAAAAAACAAATTTATCTTACAGATAAAGGTGTGGAAATCTATAAAAGTTTTAATGAAATTTTAGAACTCCTAGGAAGCATTATGTTTGAGGAGTTTTCTGAAAAAAAAATAGATGAATATATAATAATTTTAAATTCTATAAAAAATAATTTAAATAAATTTAATAAAAGAAGGGTCAATGAGTCTGATATTAACCATAATAAATTTGAATAATTTTTATAAAAACACAGAGAGGGAAAAATTAAAAAAATAATGAAAAAATAGAATGATTCCACAGAATACTCCTATAATAATTGTACTTTTTACGAAGAAAATGAATTATAACCCTTGAAAAAAACGAAAATAGGTTATATACTAAGAGGGTGAAATATGAAAAAAAATTAATAGAATAAATAATTAAATCAAAGGGGTGTTTTAAATGTTACAAGATAAAGTATTAAACTATAAAGATGACGTAGTAAAATCAATACAGGAAGCTATTAGAATTAAGAGTGTAGAGGAAGCTGCTCTACCTGGAATGCCATTTGGAGAAGGTCCTGCAAAAGCCCTGGCTCACTTTTTAGAGTTAGGAGAAAAATTAGGATTTGAATCTACTAACTTTGATAACTATGCAGGACATATTGATTTCGGAGATGGAGAGGAAACTCTAGCTATCCTTGGACATGTAGATGTAGTACCTGAAGGGGAAGGATGGGACCACGATCCATATGGCGGGATCATTGCTGATGGTAAAATTTATGGTAGAGGAACTTTAGACGACAAGGGTCCTATGATCATGTGTATGTATGCTATGAAGGCGTTAAAAGATTCTGGACTAAAACTAAACAAGAAGATCAGAATGATCTTAGGAGCTAATGAGGAAACTAACTGGGGATGTATGGATCACTACTTTGGAACTTTAAAGATGCCTCAGCCAACTTTAGCATTTACTCCTGATTCAAGTTTCCCAGTTACATTTGCAGAAAAAGGAATTATGCAGGTGACTATGACTAAAAATATCGATACTAAAAACATCACTATCGAAGGTGGAAAAGCATTTAACTCAGTAGCAGAAAGTTGTGAAATGACATTCCCAGCTGAACTTTTAAGCATTTTAGAAGCTAAAGTGAAAGAGTACAATGAAAACAATGAATATAAGATGGAAATCAAAGATGGAAAATTAATCTCTTATGGTAAATCTTCTCATGGAGCCAGACCACAAAGTGGATATAATGCTATCTCTGCATTGATGGGAACTTTAGAAGGAGTAGATTTAGGAGAGATCTCTGAATTTGTAACTTTCTATAACTCTAAAATAGGAATGGAGTACAATGGTGTTTCTATGGGAATTGGATTTGAAGATGCAGATTCTGGAAAATTAAGTTTAAATATTGGAAAAGTATCTATCCAGGATGGTAAGGTAGAGTTAAGTATCGATATGAGATATCCTGTAACAACTAAAAAAGAAGCTGTTTTAGAAGGATTAGAAAAAGCTGCTGCAGAAAATAATTTTGAATTAACTGTAAAGAGCCACACCAATGCGCTTTATTCTCCTAAAGACACTGTCTTAGTAAAAACACTTATGGATGTATACAAAGAGATCACAGGAGATGCAGATGCTGAACCTGTAGCTATTGGTGGGGGAACATATGCAAGAGCCGTAGACAATGGTGTAGCATTTGGAGCATTATTACATGATCAAGAGGACAATATGCACCAAAAAAATGAGTATTTAGAGATCAACAAGTTAGATACATTGTTAAAGATCTATGTAGAAGCTATCTATAGATTAGCCAAATAAAAAATATAGGAGATCTGATACTTCTTTAAAAATATTTATTGATTATAAAAGTTCAATATGGTACTATTTCTTATAATAATGATCAAAGGGGAGTAACCGGCTCAATAGAGCAGGTAGGTTCAACATGCATGGCTCTAAAAGCCTGGACCTATCAATATACTACAGTATATGGTGAGACTTTTGTTAGAATTTTTTTCTAACAGAAGTCTCTTTTTTTATTTTGATCTATAAAAAAGGAGGAATAAATATGATTTATTTAATATTATTTTTTATTGTTGCCGGGGGGATGGTATTTTTCGCTAAAAGACTCACTTATTCAGGAGATAGCCTGGGAAAATCTCTAGGGATGGAGTCCTCGTGGGTAGGAATAGTTTTACTTGCATCTATCACATCTTTACCGGAATTAGTCACTGGAATAACCTCTACTAATCTAGGGAATCAAACCATGGCTGTAGCTAATATTTTTGGGAGCAACACTTTTAATCTCTTTATAATTTTTATTCTGGATGCTATCATCTTAAAAAGGTTTGTTTTTATCAAAAACATTGATAGAAAAGAGGGATTAAAGCTATCTATCCTTACTTTATTTTTAAGCAGTATCTTCATACTTGGTTCACTCTTTAAAGAAGTTGAACTTTTAGGACAAAGTCCATTTATTCTTTTTATCTTTGGAGGTTATATCTTCTTTATGAAATCCCAAGGTGGTAATGAGGAGGAAAAAAAGAAGATCGATTATACTAAGGTTATTAAACCATTTAAAATATTTTTAATTGATTCTATAGGGGTAGTTATTTTAGGATTTATCTTATCCCAGACTGCGGATAAATTAGCTGTTACCCCGATAATGGGTATTGTTTTGGGACAGTCAATAATAGGAGGTTTTCTATTGGCTGTCTCCACCTCCCTTCCAGAATTGATAGTTTCTACAGAAGCAGTAAAAAAAGGAGATTTTCAGATGGCTATGGGAAATATCTTAGGGAGTAATTTATTTAATCTGGCTACCCTTATGGTAGTTGAATTTATATCTAGAGGGAGTCTCTATAACTATTTAGAAGGTTTTAACTTCTCTGTTGTTGGTGCAGCTCTTTTAATCCAAGGTATCTTCAGTATCGGCCTCTACTATAAAAAGGAAAAATTTTCTTTCTTATTGTTAGGTGGATACTTGTTATCTCTTGCAATCTCAATATAGTAAAAATTTTACCATTTTAATCTATTATATTTAAAAGCTTTCATTGAATTAATAACTAATTAAGGGTATAATAATTACTATAATAATAAAACTTTTACTGGAGGACTATATATGGCCACACTCAAAGAAATAGCTGAAAAGGTAGGTGTATCTCCTGCAACTATATCAAGAGTCTTAAATGAAGATAAAAATATAAGTGTTAAGGATGAAACAAGGGTTAAAATTTTTAATATCGCCAAGGAATTAGGCTATAAAACTATAGCTGAACGTTATATAGATAAAAAAATACAGAGAAAATATAAAATAGGTGTGGTTTTCAGTCACAGTGAAAAAGTGGAGTTAGAAGACTCCTACTATCGTTCAATTAAATTTGGAATTGAGAATCAGTGTAAAAAAAGAGGATTTAGTATAGTTAAATCATACTACCCTAATATAGACGATGCCATTACTAACAAATTATCTAAAGCAGATGGAATTATTGCTGTCGGATGGTTTACCCCAACGGAGATCAAAGAGTTAAACTTAATTTCTAAGAATATTATATTTGTCGACTCCTGTCCTGATGAAGAAAAGTTTGATTCAGTGGTAGTAGATCTCCGTAAAATTGTAGAAAATGTAATCAATTATTTTATAGAGATTGGATATAAAAGAATTGGATTTATCGGGGGCCGGGATACTGCCTATGACGGAACTATTAATATGGATTCCAGGGAAAGTACATTTAGAGAATATGGTAAATTTAAGGGTGTAATCTCTGAAAAGGATATATATGTTGGAAACTTTACTACTCTTGATGGGTATAATTTAGCATCAAAAATCATCCAAGAAAAGAGTATCCCTGAAGCTTTATTTATAGCAAATGACTCTATGGCAATCGGAGCATTAAAAGCTTTCAATGAAAATGCCATCAACATTCCAAATGATCTGTCTATTATCAGTGTAAATGATATCCCAAATGCTAAGTTTACCTTTCCTTCCCTTTCAACTGTTAGAATCCATTCTGAATTTATGGGAATTGAAGCTGTGGAACTTATGTTTCAAAAATTAGAGATGAATAGAGACATTCCTTTAAAGATACTGGTTCCGACTAAATTAATTTTAAGGGACAGCTCTAAATAAGCAACGTAATCTTGCACCCAATTAATCATAAATAAAAAAACCAGACTCTGTATCTTTCAAAGTCTGGTTTTCTCTATACTCTATGCTTTATACTTTCTGTTTAATTCAATCTCGTCTATCTCATCTTTAGAGAATGGTACAAAGATCATATTGTATTTAAATTCTTTTGCATCTAACCTATGAGCTGGGAGCTGTTCCTGCCCGCAGCTGTTACTTCCTAAACCATTCTGAGCATAGTCTAAGTTGAGAGTTATAAAATCTCTTTTTCTCAGCTTATTTGAATGGGTTGCACTCTCTAAATCTTCCATTGTATAAAAATGTGCTGAAAAATCTATCCTCCTATCTGATTTAACAAAGAACCCATCTCCCTTATGAGTGGTAAAAGCTGCCCAATTTGTATCTGTCCTGTTTCCATTTTCTTGGGGATATATATAGTTGGTAAATAATTCATCTACAGTTTTTCTGTATACACCAAATTCATTGGCAAGTTTGGAATCACAATATGATTCTCCTTCTCCCCTTCCATACCAGGATACATTTTTATAACTTTTATTTATACCTAACTGTAATCCCAACTTAGGCACCATTGTTGGGAATTCATTTTTAGGTGTCCCGTAAAGACCTATCTCTAAAATACCTGTATTATATATCCTATATCTATAATTAATATCATAACCATATTCGAATACTGGAGGAGCTACCCTAGCTGTCACCCTCAATTCTATATATTCATCGATAACTTTTGTTTCTATACTCCTTACAGATTCCTGCATCTGTTTGAAGTAATTCTTTGTCCAGATCTCCCTGATATACATATCATTGTCGATGGGAGCTCTCCACATATTAAAAAATGGTGACTTTTCTATTACTTCTCTTCCCTTTAATTTATAGCTTAGAAGTTTTCCTCTCACCTTACAAAAGTTAACTTCAAAATCTTCTCCTTGGACTAAAAGTTCGTGATCCTCTTCAATAACTTCAAACCGGACACCTTTCTTTGTTTTTTTTGTGTACTCCTCTTCTAATTTAAAAGGCAGCAGTAACTGTTCCCTTGTCAGTTCATAACCAGCTACAGCCCAAGAAGAAGTCTTTTTAGTCACTATAGAAAAATTTAGATAGTAGTCTGTATTAACTAAATTTATATCCATATCTGTTATTGGAATTTTTACTACCCCTTCCATTCCTGGATCGATCTCTCCTATATCTGCTGCCCCGCTCTTTAAAAGAGTTTCACCAGCTACTACTTCCCACTTTAATTCTAAGTGATCCAGCGATATAAAATCATACATATTCCTTACTTTTACTTCTCCTAATTCTAAGTTTTTCTCACTTATTTTTACAGGTTCTATAATTTTTTTATATTCAATTAAACCTGGAGAAGGTTTTTGATCTGGAAAAACAAGACCGTCTATACAAAAGTTTGAATTATTCGGGTAATCTCCATAATCCCCTCCATATAGATAGTAAATATCCCCGTTTTCATCTACCGCTTCTATTCCATGGTCTATCCATTCCCAGACAAATCCACCTTGAATTGATTTATACTTATAAAATATATCCTGATATTCTTTCAGACCTCCAGGACCATTTCCCATGGCATGGGCATACTCACAGATCACTCTGGGTTTGGCATGGGGATCTTTTCCATATTCATCCATCTTATGGACTCTGGAATACATGGTAGAAATTACATCCACTACCTCTCCTTCCCTATCTTCCTCATAATGAATAAGTCGCGTATCATCTAATTCCCTGCATCTTGCCACCATGGCTTTCATATTTTCTCCAAATCCTGATTCATTTCCCATGGACCAAAATATTATAGAGGCATGATTTTTTTCCCTGTGAAATGCCCTTTCAATTCTTTCTACATATGCATCTTTCCAAGTAGGATCTGTAGTTAGTCTCGATAGATCTTTTACCCACATAAATCCATGAGATTCCAAATCTGTTTCAGCCATTACATAGAGACCTAACTCATCACAGAGATCATAAAAATATGGATCATTTGGATAGTGAGCAGTTCTAACTGCGTTTATATTATGCTGCTTCATTAGGAGAAGATCTTTTTTTATCCTCTCTCTAGATACTGTTCTCCCGGTTTTAGGGTCATGATCATGTCTGTTTACACCTTTTAACATGAAATATTCACCATTTAAATAAAAATTTCCATCTTTTAACTCAATTTTTCTAAATCCTATTTTCTGAGGTATAACTTGTTCTTTACCATCAAACCTGAGAGTTATTAATAAGTTATATAGATTAGGAGTTTCAGCTGTCCACTTTAATGGTGTTTTTATATTCATTATATTTTTTAATGATCCATTTTTATCTAACATCAGAGTTTTTTTATCTGACGCCACTACTTTATTTTCTATATCTAGCAGTGTGTAGTCTATCTCTACTTCTATAGCTTCCATCAGATTTTTTAATTCTAAATCTATTTCTAATTTTGCATCCTCATATTCTGAATCCAAATGAGTTTTAACAAAAATATCATGGATAGACACTTTATCTCTAGATACAATAAATATATCTCTAAATATTCCTGATAACCACCACATATCCTGATCCTCTATATAGGAAGCATCTGACCACTGTAAAACTTTAACAACAATCTTATTCATTCCCTCTCTAACATAATCTGTAATATCAAATTCAGCAGTCAGTCTGCTTCCCTTACTCATCCCTACCTCTCTGCCATTTATATAGAGGTAAAAAATAGAGTCCACCCCGTCAAACCTGATAATATTTTGTTTTTTGATCTCATCTTTATTCAGGTAAAATTCCCTTATATAGATTCCTGTTGGATTTTCACTGGGAACATGGGGTGCATCTACAGTAAATGGATAGCCTTCATCTGTATACTGCATCTGACCATAACCCTTTAATTGCCAGCAGCTGGGAACTTCTATATCATCTAATCTACTGCTGTCAAATTTCTCACTATAAAAATTTGAAGGTACGAATCTTGGATTTTCATAATATGAAAATTTCCATACCCCATTTAATAATTTAAACCCCTCTGATCTTCCCCTCATAGAACTGAGTGCATCCTCTCTACTTCCATAGGTATAAAAATTAGCCCTGGCCCCCATCCTATTTTTGTGCAAAAGATTTTGATTTTCCCAATCTAACATATATCCCCCTCCTTAAGTAAAAAATTTAGTAAATATTTTTATACAATTGTATTTTATGTTCCGTTCATTGTCAAGTTATATATTTAAATAGTAGTTTAAAAAATTATTTAATACCTATTTCAAAATAAACAAACAATCTAAAAATTCTTATTAGTGAGCACTATTTAAAGGGATTACAATAAATGTTATAAATTTATTGACATCGAAGTGAATAAGAACTATAATCGAAATATAGGTAAAATTATACTAATTTTTTTACTAAAATAAAAAGGGGGAAAGAGATGAAAAAAATTATATTTGTGTTAATCGCATGCTTAGTTTTAATAAGTTGTGGTAAAAAAGACGAAGGTATAACTCTTAGATTTGCAACATGGGATTCCGGAGATGCATTAAAAATTCAGCAGGATATTGCAGATGAATTTATGAAGGATAACCCTGATATCAAAGTACAAGTAGAAGCGTACGGATCAGGATTTGATCAAAAATTGGTTGCATCTTTTGGAGCTAGAAATGCTCCTGATCTTATGTATATGTGGGATTTTCCAACTTACTCATCACAGTTGGAAAACTTAGATACTTACATTGAAAATAGTGTAGACGTTGATTTAGATGATTATTATGATGGACTTTTAAACTATGTTAAAGTAAATAATAATACATATGGGGTTCCTTCTGGATTTACTACCCATGTTGTATTTTACAACAAAGATATGTTTGATGCTGCTGGGGTAGAATATCCTAGTAAAAATTGGTCATGGAATGAATTAGCTGAAAAAGCAGCTAAACTCTCTAACCCTGATGATAGAGTATATGGTATTGGATTATTAAGTAAACCCGATCCTTATGATTTCGAGCAATTTTTATGGAGTAATGGTTCATCTTATATTAGCCCAGATGGAAAAACACTTGAAGGTTATCTAAATAGTAAAGAATCTGTAGAAGTTTTTAAGGACATGAGAAGATTAGTTGATAATAAATCCGGTATCTTAGTTGGTGGGAAGCAACAACAAAGTGGAAGCGATATATTTAAAGCTTCTAAAATTGCAATGTTTGAAAATGGTATTTGGCCATTAAACGGTTATAAGAAAGCAGGGATTAATGTAGGAGTTGCTATTCTTCCGTCTTTTAATGGAAAATCACCTAAGTCTGTAATGTCAGTTTCTGCACTCTCAATGTGGAAAGGATCTAAACATAAAGAAGAGGCATGGAAATTTATAGAATTTTATAATAGTGAAAAGGCTGCAAAGTTAAGAGTTGCTGATCTACCAGTTAGAAAATCTTTAGTTAAGTCCTTTGGCATAGAAAAAAATGAAGAATTAAAACCATTCTATGAAATGTTAGCTTTAGCAGATAGTACACCATCTTTCTTATTAAATTCAAATTGGAAAGAAGTTCAGAGAAATCTTTCTCCAGCAATTGAAGAAGCTATGTTAGGATTAAGAGATCCTCAAATCATAATGAATGAAGTTATAGAAAAATCTGAAAGATTATTAAAAGAATAGGGGTGTTTTATGGATATTTCTCTTGATATAAAAAAAACAAAAAGAAAAAAAATTAGTATCTTTAAAATAAAAAGAGATACTCTTGTACCTTATTTATTTATTATGCCTTGGATTTTGGGTTTCCTATTTTTCACTCTAGGACCATTATTATTTTCATTGGTGATTAGTTTTTTTGACTGGCCTATAATAGGGAATCCAACTTTTATTGGGTTAGCAAACTATAAAGAGATGTTTTTTGAAGATCCACAATTTTGGAAATCTTTAGGAATTACAGCTAAGTTTGCAGGGATATTCGTACCTTTAAATATTAGTGTGGCTTTAATTTTAGCTCTACTTTTAAATAATAACGTTAAAGGTTCTGGAATATTTAAAACACTCTTTTATATGCCTTCTGTTATATCAGGGGTAGCACTTGCTATGATTTGGGGCTGGGTATATAGTGATGAATACGGTATATTAAATTATTTTTTATCTACCATAGGAATAAAAGGGCCAAATTGGTTAGGAGACCCTAATTGGGCTACTTTTGCCATGGTCTTTGCTAGTGTTTGGGGACAGGGGACTATGATGCTAATCTTTTTAGCAGGTTTAAAAAATATACCAAAAGAACTCTATGAAGCAGCTGACATAGACGGTGCCAATGTTATTTCAAAATTCATGTATATTACTTTACCTATGTTAAGTCCTACAATATTATTTAATGTCATTACCAGTATTATAGGTGCTTTTCAGCAATTATCTCTTGCACTCTTGTTAACCGGTGGTGGTCCAGTCGGTTCTACTTATTTCTATGCAATGTTTGTTTATGATAATGCATTTAAATATTTTAAGATGGGATATTCAGCGGCTAACGCTTGGTTTATGTTTTTAATTATTTTATCGCTAACGCTACTTGTATTTAAATCTTCTTCTATGTGGGTTTTCTATGAGAGCGAAGCAACAACTAAAAAGAAAAAGGGGTAATTTATGTTTAGAAAAAATTTAAAAAAAACTTTTATTTACGCAATATTAATATTCTTTTCTCTTTTGTTTTTAGCCCCATTCTTTTGGCTTTTAACAACTTCAGTAAAGGGACCAGAAGAGGTATTTTTATTTCCACCTAAATGGATTCCTACTACTTGGCATTTTGAAAATTTTATGAAAGCATGGAATTTACAACCATTTAATTTATTTTTAAAAAATTCATTAATTGTTGTAGTACTATCGACTATAGGGCAAGTCTTCTCATCTTCATTGGTAGCTTTCGGTTTTGCAAGATTTGAATTTAGAGGAAGAAATTTTTTATTTTTAATAGTTTTAGCTACTATGATGATACCTTGGGATGTTACAATGATACCTCTCTATATGCAATTTAACTTTTTAGGATGGATCAATACTCTAAAACCATTAATTGTGCCTTCATATTTTGGGTCAGCTTTCTTTATATTTTTACTCAGACAATTTTTAATGGGTATTCCCAAAGATTTAGATGAAGCAGCTCGAATAGATGGAGCAAATGCATTTCAAATATATTGGAAAATTTATCTACCATTAATGAAACCTGCATTAGTTTTAATCTCAGTTTTTAATATTTTAGGAACTTGGAATGATTATTTAGGACCATTAATATTTTTGAATGACCAAAGAAAATATACTCTATCTTTAGGTCTTTCACAATTTAAAGGTATGAATGGAGTAGATACTACATCAATGATGGCTATTACTACTCTCATATGTCTACCACCTTTAATCATGTTTTTCTTAGCTCAAAAGCATATAATTGATGGTGTAAGTAGTACTGGACTAAAAGGATAGTGAGGAGGTTAAAGGTGTTTGATATATCAAAAATATCTTTTAGTAGATATAATTCCTATCTAGCTGTTACAAATTGGATTGGTAAGGGAGAATTAGGAGATGGTATCTATATTAGAAATGTTAAAGATGGTGATTTAGATTTAGGGAATTTATTTTTATTAGAATTAATAGATGATGAAGTAGTCAACTTTACTACTTCTCCTGAATTATTAACAATACATGGAAGAAAGGGTAGTGTTAAAGTAAATTTCCCGAGAGGAAATGAAATAAGAATAAAAGGTAAAGGTGCTAGTATAAAGCTGACTCTCAACTCTAAAACTTATGACAACGCTATCCCTAATAGCCACGGCAAATGGGAGATCAATAGCTATTCAAAGGAAATTAAGGTCATGGCTGTCCCTATAGAGGGAGTCTTAGAAGTAGATGCCCCTTGGGAAAAAGATAGATGTGAGAAAGTTGAAATCATCACACAAAAATACTTTTCTTTAGCCTTAGATTTTTATAAAAGTGTCTGGATAGAACCTACACGACTAAGTTTTAGTGATGAAACAACAAAAGTAAAGCTGGAATTTGACTCCTGGAAGTCTAAAGGCTTAAAAAAAGAAAGTTTGAAAAGTGAGTTAGCTAAATACTGTCTTTGGTCTAGCATTGTCTCCGAATATGGTATTTTAAAAAGAAAAGCTTCCTACATGTCTATGAACTGGATGACAAATATTTGGAGCTGGGACAACTGCTTTGCTGCAATGTCTCTTTTAGATTTAGATTCAAAATTAGCAATTGATCAAATTTTAATTTTTGGGGATTTACAAGATGAAAATGGGGCATTTCCTGATTTTGCCAATAATATGTATTCATCTTTTTCATGCTCTAAACCACCTATTCATGGTTGGGCTTTAAAGTGGATGTATGAAAAAAATAAAAAAGAAATAATTCCATATTTAAATGAAATTTATAGTATGTTGACTAAATGGACTAACTATTGGTTAAAACATAAAGTAATTGATGGAATCCCATATTATACACATGGAAATGATTCTGGATGGGATAATTCTACTATTTTTATCGATGGTGCTCCTCTAGCAGGTCCAGATCTATTGACTTTTTTAATATTACAATGTGATACATTAAGTTATTTTGCAAAAAAATTAAGTAAACCTGAAGGTGAGATAAATCAATGGATACAAAACTCCGAGAATTTATTAAATCTACTTCTTAATAAATTCTATAAAAATGGAAAATTTATAGGTTATAGATATAATGGTGAGGATTTTATACCTGTTAAAAAAGGTGACAGTCTTGTTGTCTATATGCCTATTTTATTAGGTAAAAAATTACCTTCTGAAATTAGAAATAAATTAATTGTAGAATTAAAAGATGAGCATAGATTTTTGACTAAATTTGGTCTTTCAACAGAATCTAAAAAAAGTCAATACTATAGAGGTGATGGTTATTGGCGTGGACCTATATGGGCTCCTACAACAATGTTATTTATCGATGGGATCCTTCGCTCTGGTGAAGCAGAATTTGCAAATGATTTGGCAAAAAAATATTGTAATCTTATAGATCAATTTGGTTTCAATGAAAATCACAATTCTATTACTGGAGAAGGGCAAAGAGACGACGGTTTTAACTGGACTTCAAGTGTTTACCTTATTCTTAACAACTATTATTAACTTTACTTTATAAAAAAAAGAAGGCGATTTATGTAAAAATTTTAGCAACTTTTTTTACCAAAATAAAAAGGGGGAGAAACAAAATGAAGAAAATATTTTTTTTAATTGTAGGATTGGTTGCCGTATTTTTAACTGGTTGTGGCGGTTCTAAACCTGTGGAAACTTCAGAAATAACAGGTAAAGAGATCAAGAGCGATATAAAGGCCGAAATAAAGATTTGGTCGTGGGACGTAGCTGCACTAGGGCTTAAAGATACTATACCTAGTTTTAATGAAAAGTATCCAAATGTAAAAGTTATTGTCGAGGAAGTAGGAACTGGCGACACATATCAGAAATTAACTATCGGTTTAAATTCTAATACAGGACTACCTGATATTATGACTATTGAAACCGATGCTTTTATAAAATATCCACCTAATTTTCCAAATGGATTTTATGACCTCACTAAGGTAAGTACCGATTTAAAAAATGATTTTGATCCGAGTAAATGGCAGCTGGGTATGTATGAAAACAAACTCTATGCACTTCCGTGGGACTCAGCTCCTGCCGGAATCTTCTACAGAAGAGATTTTTTTGAAAATGCAGGAATAGATCCAAATAATATAAAAACTTGGGATGATTTTATAGAAGCTGGTAAAAAAGTACAAGTTGCTAATCCTGGGGTTAAGATGATCCCGATCAACTATGCTAAGGGGACCGCTATCCACTCTATGATGGTCAATTCTCTTGGATCTGGAAGTTTTAACAGTGAAGGTGAAATCACTGTAGCAGATAAAAGTAATATAAAAGCTTTAAAGATGCAGAAAAAATTTATCGACGAAGACATTTCATATAATGCCGATTCTTGGAACACTCTAGTTATTGCTACTAAAAATAATGAAGTAGCTACTGTCCTTTATGGCGGATGGTGGGGTGGAACTCTAAAAGATCAGATGCCGGAGCAAAATGGTAAATGGGGAGTTATTCCAATCCCTAGTTTTGAAGAAGGTGATAAAAGGGTAAGTTATGCAGGAGGAGCGTCTTTAGCTATTCCTTCTCAATCTAAAAATGCTGAATTAGCATGGGAATTTATTAAAAACGCTGTAGCTACCAAGGAAAACCAAGTTATGATGTATAAAAAGTATGATCTTTTCCCATCATATTTACCGGCATTTGAAGATGAGTATTTCAAAAAAGGGGATCCATATTTTGCAGGTCAAAAAGTATCTGAACTTTTTGCTGACATGGTTCCTTTGATCAATAAAAAGTATGGTACTGAAGATGATTCTGAAGCCAGCGACTATTTATTGGATGCTCAAGCAGCTGTACTTACTGGAAATGCTGATGTAGACAAAGTATTAAAAGGTGCAGCAGAAGCTATAAAAACTGCAACTGGCAGATCTATTGCTAATTAGGAGGATTTCATGGATATAAGTATCACAAGAGAGAAAGAGAGAAGGAGTAACCTTCTCTCTAAATTCAAACTAAATAAGAGGACTGCTCCCTATTATTTTATAGCCCCGGCAGTAGCACTCTTTCTATTATTTACCCTGTATCCTTTTTTTAGAACAATCTTATTGAGTTTCTATAGCTATCAAAGAGGAAGTTATGTTTATTCTGGTATTTCAAATTATCAAAGGCTTTTTTCAGATGCTATTTTCTTTAAAGCTCTTTCAAATACCTTTACATACCTTCTGATACAGGTACCCCTTATGTCTACATTATCTTTGATTTTAGCAGTTGCTTTAAATTCAAAGATCATTAAATGGAAATCTCAATTTAGGATTGCATTTTTTCTGCCTTCTGTAACAGAGATGATCGCATATTCAATAATATTTTCACTTTTTTTAAGCGACAAAGGGCTGTTAAACTACCTTTTATCTATATTGGGAATTGAATCTATCCCTTGGCTGGTCCATCCTTTTTGGGCTAAAGTATCCATCATGGCGGCTCTTACTTGGAGGTGGACTGGGTATAATATGATCATCATGCTTGCAGGTTTACAGGGAATTTCAGATACATTATATGAAGCTGCAGAAATTGACGGTGCTTCTAAATTTCAACAATTTCTCCATATAACGGTCCCTCAAATGAAGCCTATCATCTTATTTTCCATGCTCATGTCTACAATAGGTACTATTAACCTATTCAGTGAACCATTTATCCTTACTAAGGGTGGTCCCAGTAACTCAACTATATCTTTAGGACTTTACCTCTATAATCAAGGATTTATGAATTTAAATTTTGGATATGCCTCAGCAATCTCAGTTGTACTGTTAATAATCACAGCTGTCATGTCCTTTATACAAATGAAAGCAGGAGGAAAAGATAATGGTGGACTCTAAAAATAAAATAAAAACAATATTAAGTTACAGTATAATTATCATAGGAGTTATTGTTTCACTTTTCCCATTCTATTGGATGTTTATAGGCGCCACTAACTCCTCAGCAGATATATTTTCATTCCCTCCTAAGATGGTTCCCGGAAAAAGTTTTATGAAAAATCTATCTGCCTTAAATGAGCAAATTGATCTTCAGAGAGTTATCTTTAATTCATTTTTTGTAGCTATAACATACACTATATTCACTCTGGCCCTCAGTAGTATTACCGGGTATGCCTTTGCGAAATTTGAATTTAAAGGTAGAAATTATTTATTTGGAGCTATCCTTTTAACTATGATGCTCCCGGGACAGGCTACTATGATACCTCTTTTTGATATTATGAAAGCCTTTGGATGGTTAAATTCATATAAAGCTGTCATCATTCCTGGGATTGCAAGTGCCTTCGGTATATTTTTAATGCGTCAGAATATGTTGAAAGTTCCTGATTCACTTATCGAAGCTGCCAGAATCGACGGTTGCGGGGAGTTCGCTATTTTCTACAAGATAGTTCTTCCTACTATGAGACCATCTATTGCAGCACTAGGGATATATATGTTTATGGCTCAGTGGGGAAATTTTATGTGGCAGCTTATCGTTCTCAATGATTCTAGTATGAAAACTTTACCTGTAGCCCTTTCATCACTTGTTGGGCTGTCTAGAGTTGACTATGGACAAGTACTTTTAGGAGCTAGTTTATCTACTCTTCCTGTTATTGCGATATTTTTAATTCTTCAAAAACAATTTATATCCGGAATATTAGGCGGAGCATTGAAAGAATAGCAAGGAAGTTGATCATGATATTAAAAAAATTAAATGGGGAGGGTGAAAATGAATAAGAAAAAACAACCTAAAGGTTTATACTTATTAGGATCATTAATGATGTGTTCTAATTTTGGATACTATGGAAGCAGAATAGTAATGTTACTATTTATGGTAACAGGTATTGAACATGGTGGATTGGGACTTATGAATACACAGGGGGCTTCCATATTAGCAACATATATGGCTCTTGCATATCTTACACCTATGTTAGGTGGATGGTTAGCAGATAATGTTCTGGGATTTAGAAAGACTACATTGATAGGATTTATATTGTGTACCATAGGATATTTTACAGGATTTATATATAATAGTATTAATGGTATTTATATAATGACAGGATTAGTAGCATTGGGAGCAGGACTATATAAAGGAAATTTATTAAATCTGCTTGGACTCATGTATAATGAAGATGAAGAAAGTATGAAAGATGCAGGATTCTCTATAGTATACTCTTATATTAATGTAGGTATATTCATAGGAACTTTAGTATGTGGTCTTATAGCCACTAAATGGATGGCTACATTTAATACTGACGGATCAGTAGCAATATATGGTTATAAATATGTATTCTTAACCATATCAATGGTTCTATTATTAGCCACTATATTATTATCGACATTACAGAACTCATGCCTTAATGGAAAAGGTATTAAACCATTAGCAGCTAAGAAAAAGAATGGTATTAAAGAACCTCTTACTGAAGCAGAGAAAAAAAATATATTAGTTATATGTATCGTATCATTTGTAGCCAGTTTCTTTTGGATTGCATATTATCAAAATGCATTATCAGTAGTACTATATGCTAGAAATCATATACAGTTAACATATGGTGGATTTGAAATACCTCTTACATGGATGGACACATTAAATGCAATATTATGTGTAGTATTAGCCGGAGTATTTGCTAAGTTTTGGCAATGGAAAGCAACCACCAAGAATGGAGATTTTAATATGGCTACTAAGATAACTATCGGTTTCGTATTATTAGCTTCGTCATTTGCATTAATGGCTGTATCCATGCTTCAAACTATTGGAGGCGGAAAAGCTTCTATATTATGGCTAATAGGATTTATAGTCTTAATGACAATGGGTGAGTTATCATTCTCACCAATAGCATATTCTATGGTAGACAAATTAGCCCCCTCTAGACTTAAAGGATTAATGATGTCCGTATTCTTCTTATCAGTAATGGTTGCAAGTAAATTAAGTGGATATGTTCAATTATTCGTTGAAAAATTAGGAGCATTACAGGCATTTATATCGATAGTAATATATCTATTAGTTATTGCAGGAATACTGTTCTCATTTAATAAGAAGTTAGAACAGTTAGAAAAAGAAGGAAAAGCTAAACCATTAAATATATAACTAGACTTGTAGAAAAACAAATAAGGAATGTTAATCTATAGAATAGATTAAATGAACTCTCATAAAAAATTGATCAAGGAAACTAAGTATCTTTTCATAAATATAAAGGTGAAATAAAAGATATAGAAAGATTTTTAAGCTTAATTCACTTATATCGATATTACAAAAAAGTTATAATTAAGGTATACTATATATATATATATATATATATATATATATATATATATATATTAAGATAGATATCTAAAAACTTTCAAAAGGAGGAAAGATAATGGAAAAAAACAAAAAACATATAATAGCGGATCTTACCCTTGTTATTGTAGCTATCATATGGGGATCAGGATTTACTGCTTCTAAGATGGCACTAGACAGCGGACTGGGTCCATTTTATATGATGGCATTCAGATTCTTGATTGCAGCAGCTATTATGGGAATTATTTTCTATAAAAAGATAAAGAAAATCGAAAAAAAAGATCTTATAGCAGGATCTGTTGTTGGATTTTTCCTCTTTTTTGCCTTCGCTACCCAGACAGTAGGACTGCAATTTACAACAGCTTCTAAAAATGCATTTTTAACAGGTACCAATGTAGTTATGGTTCCCTTTATCTTTTGGGCTATAACAAAGATAAAGCCAGATATGTGGTCCCTTCTTGCAGCTGTAATGTGTTTTTTAGGGATAGGATTCCTCTCTTTTGACGGAAACTTCTCCCTTGGGTTTGGAGACACTCTGTCTCTTATCTGTGCCGTTGGTTTTGCCTGTCACATCAGTATGACCGGGTACTACAGTAAAAAAGTCGACACTACCCTTCTTACACTTATACAGATGGTTGTAGCTGCTATCCTGTCCTTTGTATCTGGTTTCTTCTTTGAAACTCTCCCTACAGAGGTTGGATCTACTGGTGTTTTAGCTGTAATCTACCTGGGGATTTTTAGTACTATGATTGCTTTCTTCCTTCAGACTACAGCACAAAAACATACTACTGCTTCTAGAACTGCTATCATCTTATCTACAGAGGCACTCTTTGGAACACTTTTTTCCATCATCCTTTTAGGTGAAATCCTTACATTTAAGATGATTATAGGAGGAGCAGCTATCTTTATGGCTATTATCACTGCTGAAACTAAGTGGGAATTCCTGAGAAAAAAACAGCGTGACGTTGCATCTAGTTAAAGAAAACAAGATTGAAAACTCTTATTCATTAAAAATTTCTAAAACTAAAAAAGCTAACCATGTAAATTTTCATGGTTAGCTTTTTTTTAATCTTCTATATTTTCATCTTCCTGATCGATTACAGGAGCAACATGATTTTTATACTCTTCTAAAGCCTCATCTAAATACTCAGCTAATTCCTCTCTCCCTTTATGAGACAGTGCAGAATAGAATAATACATCACTGTTTTTAAACTCTATCTTCTTTTTAATATCTTTTAACTGCTTAAATTTTTCATTATTAGACATCTTATCTACCTTAGTAAAGATAATCTTATATGGTACGTCATAATAATCTAACCATTCTAACATATCAAGATCTTCTCCACTTGGAACTCTTCTAATATCTAGTAATACAAATACTAATTTACTTCTTTTAGAAGCCAGGTATCTCTCCATAGTATTTCCCCAAGCTTGCTTTACAGCCTTTGGAACTTTGGCAAATCCATATCCAGGAAGGTCTACTAGATAAGTTTCATCATTTATGATGAAGTAGTTTATCAGTTGAGTTCTTCCTGGTGTCTTTGAAGTTCTGGCCATTTTTTTTCTGTTTGTTAAACTGTTTATTAAAGATGATTTCCCTACATTTGATCTACCTACAAAGGCAAACTCTAAATTATTTATTGGTTCTGGATAATCAGCTTCAAATACTGCCGATTTTACAAAATCAGATTTTTTTATTTCCATTTTTTATTCTCCTCTATCCAATTTTGGTTAAAACTATAAAGATTAAACTTTTCTATAGATCTAACCAATATTGAATTCTTAAATCCTAAATTTCAATTATTTAATATAATTTACTGTATTTTCTTTTCTTGCGTGGGGCTTTGGAGTTCCCTCTAGTGATGAATAACCTAAAGTTACAGCATATTGAACTTCATATCCCTCAGGAATTCCCATTTCTTCATTTCTTTTCTCTTTCTCTTCACCTTTGAAATATTCAACTACCAATCCTATCCAGCAAGTCGAAACTCCCAATGATTCAGCAGCTAAAAGCATATTTTGTGTAGCAGCGCCTAAGTCTGCCTTCATAGAATAAGCTCCCTCTTTTTTACCAGCTACAACTATTACTGTAGGTGCATCATATAGGATATGAAAACTTTCGTTTCTTGCCATCCTTCTGAATAACGGTGTTTCACAATCTTTTAATGCTTCCTTTGTTCCTACACTTATTTGATCTATTATCTCTTTATTTTGCAATACAGTAAAATGCCATGGTTGAGCATTATGACCACTAGGAGCATAAAGTCCCGCTTCGATAATAGCTTCAATTTTTTCTTGCTCTATCTGCATATCCTTATATTTTCTAATAGACCTACGTTTTTTTATGTTTTCTAATACTGTGTTCATATTTCTCCTTTTTATCTTTCAAATGCTATTTTTTTGACATCTTCATAAGTTTTTGCAAAATGAATAGTCATATCTTTCTTTACTTCTCTAGGTAGTTCATCTACATCAGACTCATTGTCTAATGGTAATATTACCTCGTGAATTCCAATTCTATGTGCTCCGATTACCTTTTCCTTGATTCCTCCTACTGGTAATACTTCTCCAGTAATTGTAATCTCTCCAGTCATGGCTATATCCTGTCTTATCTTTCTCTTTGTCAATACTGAGATTAAAGCTGTTGTAATAGTCACACCTGCAGATGGACCATCTTTTGGTACAGCTCCCTCTGGAAAGTGAAGATGTACATCTGTATTTTCATTGAATTTCTCATCTATTTCTAAATCACCGGCAACGGATCTTACATAAGAATAAGCCACATGTGCCGATTCCTTCATTACATCTCCTAATTTACCAGTTAATAAGATCTTACCCTTACCCTTCATAGATACTGACTGTACTTCCAATGTAGTTCCTCCTACACTTGTCCATGCCAACCCAGTGACTACACCTAATTTAGGTTCTTTTTCCTTGATCTTATCAGGTCTGTATTTTACCTTTCCAAGATATGTTTCCAGATTTTTTACTGTTACAGCTATTTTTTTCCTGTTTTTTTCTAAGACTAACTTAGCCAATTTTCTATACAGGCTGTGAATTTCTCTCTTTAGATTTCTTACGCCAGCTTCCCTGGTATATTCGTTTATTATTCTTAGGAGTGCTTCATCAGATACCTTTACATCTATTTCAGACAGCCCATTATCTGCCTTAGCTTCATCTAATAGATATTTTTTAGCTATGTGCATCTTTTCAAACTCAGTATATGAATTTAAATTAATAATTTCCATCCTGTCTCTAAGTGGTCCTGGGATACCTCTCAAATCATTGGCTGTAGCTATAAAAAATACACTGGAAAGATCAAATGGCAGATCCAGATAGTGATCTTCAAAGTTCTTGTTTTGTTCTGGGTCAAGTACCTCTAACATTGCAGAACTAGGATCTCCCTTGGCATCGCTGGACATCTTGTCAATCTCATCCAATAAAATAAGCGGATTTTTAGTTTTAGCCTGTTTCATTGCTTTTATTAATTTACCTGGCATAGAACCAATATAAGTTCTTCTATGTCCTCTGATCTCTGATTCATCTCTTACTCCACCTAGAGAAATTCTTGAAAAATTTCTTCCCATGGCATCTGCCACAGATTTAGCCAGTGAAGTTTTACCTACACCTGGAGGTCCTACTAAGCAAAGTATTGTACCCTTCATATTTGGATTTAATTTTTTAACGGCCAAATATTCTAAGATCCTTTCTTTTATCTCCTTTAACCCATAGTGGTCTTCCTCTAACTTATCATGAGCTTTTTTTATATCTAAGATATCCTTTGTTTTCTTGCTCCAAGGCAGGTCTAATACTGTCTCTACATAGTTACGTACTACACTGGCTTCCGCTGAGAATGCCGGCATCTTAGATAATTTAGAGACCTCTTTTTCAACTTTTTTCTTTACTTCTTTTGGAAGTTTTTTGCTCTTTATTAATTTTTTTAATTCTAAGATATCATCGTCATCAGACTGATCTTCTCCTAGTTCTTCCTTTATAGCACTTAATTTTTCCTTCAAGAAATAAGATCTTTGAGCTGAGTTCATCTTTTCTTTCACTTTATTTTCTATCTTTTTCTCTAAGTTTAGGATCTCTAATTCTTTTTTTAAGATCTCTATTAGTTTATAACCTCTTTCCTCTAAATTAAATATCTCTAAAAGTTTTTGTTTTTCTTCAGATGTAATATTTAAATTTCCACTTATCAAGTCGAATTTTTTGTCTGTATCTTTCATAGATTTTATGCTAACTAAAAGATCCGGTAGGATCTTACCACTTAATTTAGCATATCTTTCAAATGATTTTAATACCCTTCTAACTATAGCTTCTCCTACATTTTCGGATAATTCCTCTGTCTCAACAGCTGTAGATTCAGCATAGATTACTCCATCGGTTTCCTCTATATCACCTAAAATAATTCTATGAGAAGCTTCTACCAACACTTTTACAGTATTATTCGGCATCTTTACTGTCTGTAAAATAGTAGCTTCTACCCCTATTTTATGTATATCATCTGTATAATTTGGTTCTTCCACTAAAAAGTCTTTTTGCATACACAGGATTAGTTTACTGTCCTCAGCCAGTGATTTTTCCAATGTATTAACACTTTTTTCTCTCCCTATATAAAGAGGCATTATAGCTCCCGGAAAAACCACTAGATCTCTAGTAGGTATAAATGTAATCTTTGTCATCGTTTTCCCTCCCGATCATTATTTTAGTTTTTTAGTTTTTTCTATTATCAGTGCTTTGCTATTATCCATCACTGATTCCTCTGTTATTCTTACTTTTTCCACAGCAGGGTTAGACGGGATCTCATACATTAGATCTAACATTGCACTTTCCATAAGTGCACGTAGTCCTCTGGCTCCTATCTTTCTTTTTAGAGCTAACTCTGCCATTTTTCTAAGGGCTTCTTCTTCAAATTCCAACTCTACATTTTCTAATTCAAAGAACGTTTTATATTGTTTTACCAATGCATTCTTAGGTTCAGTTAATATCTTCATCAAAGCTTCTTCATCTAAGTTAGCTAAAGTAGTAATTACCGGGAATCTACCTATAAGTTCAGGAATTATTCCTTGTCTTACTAGGTCTTCTGGTAAAACTCTCATGAAAGCTTCTCCTTCAGATTCATTTTTTTCATTTATTACAGTAGCGCCGAATCCCATAACTTTTTTATTGGATCTGGATTTGATTACCTTCTCCAGTCCTTCAAAAGCTCCTCCTACAATAAATAGGATATTTTTTGTATTTATCTTTACCAACTCTTGATTCGGATGCTTCCTCCCACCTTGAGGAGGAACTTGTGCTTCAGTCCCTTCTACTATTTTAAGAAGTGCCTGTTGTACTCCTTCTCCTGATACATCACGAGTTATAGAGGTATTTTCTGATTTTCTGGCTACCTTATCCAGCTCATCTATATAGATTATTCCTCTCTCTGCTGCTGCTACATCATAGTCAGCTGCCTGTAATAACCTTACCAATACATTCTCTACGTCATCTCCTACATATCCTGCTTCTGTAAGGGTAGTTGCATCTGCTATAGCAAATGGTACATGAAGAGTTTTAGCTAAAGTTTCAGCTAAAAGTGTCTTACCTGTTCCTGTAGGACCAATAAGTAAAACATTTGATTTTTGTAACTCTACATCTCCAGTTTTTCCTCTATGTCTGATTCTTTTATAGTGGTTATATACCGATACTGCCAATACTTTCTTTGCAGCTTCTTGTCCTATTACATAGTCATCTAATTTTGCCTTTATCTCTTTAGGAGTCATCAGAGTAACATCATCAAAACTGTTATCTTCTACAGATTCTCCCATCTCTATCTGCATATCTTCTATAAGCATCCCACAAGCTTCTATACACTCATCACATATATTTGCATCTGGACCAGTTATTAATTTTGCTACTTCATTTTCTGATTTTCCACAAAATGAACATTTTTGTATTTCTCTTTTCATTCTATCTCTCCCCTTCTGCGAATACTCTGTCAATTAATCCATATTCCATAGCTTCTTCAGCTGTCATAAAATTATCTCTTTCAGTATCCCTCTTTACTTCTTCTATACTTTTCCCTGTCGTTTCAGATATTATTTTAGAAGTTAATTCTTTCATTCTTTGGATCTCTTTAGCTTGAATTTGGATATCAGTAGCCTGACCTTGAGCTCCTCCTAATGGCTGATGGATCATTACTCTGGCATTTGGCAGAGCAAATCTTTTACCCTTTGCTCCTGCTGTTAATAGTAGTGCTCCCATAGACGCAGCCTGACCTATACACACAGTCTGTACATCTGGTTTGATATACTTCATAGTATCGTATATTGCCATTCCTGAGGTAATAACTCCTCCCGGGCTGTTAATGTACATAATTATATCTTTTTCTGGGGCATCTGCCTCTAAAAATAATAATTGTGCTACTATTGAGTTAGCTACTAGATCGTTTATCTCTGTTCCTAAAAAGATTATTCTATCCTTTAATAATCTCGAATATATGTCGTAGGCTCTTTCACCTTTTCCGTTATTTTCAATAACTGTTGGATTATACATAAATTTTTACCTCCAAATGTTTTTTATTTATCATATAAATTATCAAATAATATTTAATAATTTATATGATAAACCCACCTTTTCTAATAAAAAAATCAATATAATTTATAGCAAAAATGGTGGTCTATATATATAGCTTAAGGGACAAATAAAATTTGTCCCAAAAGTCTATACACTTAATTTAATTATTTAGCTTGTGCTTGAATGAACTCAACAGTTTTTTGCATAGTAGCATCTACTCTTAAGTTAGTTGTGAAGTTCTCTAAGTTGTTTGCCTTAGTTAACTCTTCCTTTAACTTCTCTGCATCCATCTTGTACATAGAAGCAACTTCAACTAATTTAGTTTCTAACTCTTCATCAGTTAATTCAATCTTTTCAATCTTTGCGATCTCATCTAAGATAAGGTCTAATTTGATCTTTTCAATTGCCATAGGTCTAACTTGCTCAGTTAATTGCTCCATTGTAGATCCTGACATTTGTAAGTACATCTCTAAGTTCATTCCTTGAGATTTTAATTGGTTTTCCATCTCAGAAATTCTTCCTTTGATCTCTCTAGCTACCATAGATAAAGGTAAAGTCATTTCAGTGTTAGCTAAAATTTGGTTTAATAAAGTTTGTCTGTATTCTCCCTCTACTCTAGCTTCTTCTCTCTTTTGAATCTCTTCAGTTTTCTTAGCTTTTAAATCTTCTACAGATTCAAATCCTGCTTCCTTTGCGAATTCTTCATTTAATTCAGGTGTAGCAGTTACTTTTATTGCGTTTATTTTAACTTTGAAAGTCGCTTCCTTTCCAGCTAAATGTTCTGCATTGTACTCAGTTGGGAAAGTTACTACTATTTCTCCCTCTTGATCTTTTTCATATCCTACTAATTGCTCTTCAAATGTATCTATGAAAGATTTAGTTCCTAATTTTAACATGTGTGATTCAGATTTTCCACCTTCGAAAGCTACACCATCAACAAATCCTTCAAATGCAAGATCTACAGTGTCTCCCATTTCAGCTTTGTGACCTTCAGCAGCATCTTCTAAGTTAGCCTTAGCTGATACCATCATTTCGATCTCTTTGTTTACAATTTCGTCATTCATTTCGAATGCTTCTTTTGTAGCTTCTAAACCTTTGTATTCTCCTAATTTGATCTCAGGGAATACATCTACCATAAATGTAACAGCAAATTTTTCTCCATCTAAGTCTACTTTAGTTGTCTTTATGTAATCTACAGGATTGATTTGCCCGTCCTTTAAGATAGCTTCATAGTGAGCTTTTAAGATAGCGTCAGTAATCTCTTCTTTGATTACTCCTTCATAATGAGATTCGATAGCTGATGCAGGTGCATGTCCCTTTCTGAATCCTGGAATTTCAGCATCCTTAGCTATTTTTTTTACAGCGTCTTTCTTAGCAGTAGATACTTCTGCACCTTCTACCTTTAATGTGATTTCAACTACTGAGTTATCTAATTTTTTTACTTCATAATTCATGTTCTTTGTTCCTCCTTGTATGTGATTATATATATTTAAATGCTCTCGGCACTTATTACTTTGTATAGGCAATCAATAAATCATCTCTATTAATTGCTTCGTATGTCTTTTATCTTAATTTGAATAATTTTATTATTATTATAACAAATTTTTTCTGGATAGTATGCTATTTCATATATTTTATCTATATAATTATCTTCATCAATCTTATGAGCCAGGTTAAATCCTACAGCAGAGTAAAGTTTACCATTTTTTTCTAAAAAAGTTTTAAAATGTTTGTCTTCAACTCCAAATTTTTTCACCCTGACAAATTTTAGGTCTCTGTCTACAAACAATGGATATGGATTAGCAGCTCCAAAAGGTGATATCTTGGCAAGTTCACCTATAAAGTTATCATCTACCATTTCTAATGGATAGTTATAATCTATCTTTATAATATCTTTTTTATACTTTTTTGTAGATTCTCCAATACCTTTGGCAATAGCCTTTTCAACTGTTTCCAGTTTATCTTTAGCCACTATAAATCCAGCGGCCAAATCATGCCCTCCAAATCTGATCAAGGTATCAGACATATTATTTAATATATTAAATATATTTATTCCTGCTACACTTCTACAAGATGCCTTCCCAAAATTATTTTGCAACGAGATAAGGATAACCGGAATATTATACCTGACAGAAAGTCTGCTGGCTACAACCCCGATAACACCTGGGTGCCAATCATGGGATTTTAAAAATAGATATTTCAAATTATTTTTATCCTCTATTTTCTCCACTTCATCATTGATCTCATTAAAAATTTTTCTTTCTAAAATACGTCTTTTATTGTTGGATTTTTTCATATCCTCTATAATTGAATAAAGTTCACTATCATTTCCTTCTAAAAAGAAGTCTGCTCCTGTTCTTGATTTTCCAATCCTTCCCAAAGCATTTAATAATGGTGATATAAAAAAGCTGATATCTGTTGTGCTGATATCCTTAGGTGATAACTTCAAATATCTGAGAAGGGACCTTAGTCCCTTTATCTTAGTGTTTTTCAAAGCTATCAATCCATTTTTTACTATAACTCTGTTTTCATCCGTTAAAGGCATCACGTCTGCTATAGTTCCTATCATCACTATGTCCAAATGTTCATATAGATCTTTTGGATCGATATTTAATTTCTTATATACAGCACAAGCTACTTTAAAAGCTACTCCAGCACCAGATAGATATTTAAATCTGTAATTTTTACTTAATTTAGGGTTAATTACTAAAAGTTTTTCTTTTTTATCTTTTATTATTTTATGATGATCGGTAATTATAACATCGATACCCAGAGATTTTGCATATTCAAAATCTTCTACTGAATTAATTCCTGTATCTACCGTTATGATTACCTTTCCACTTCTTTCATTGACATAATCTATTGCCTGCCTATTCAGACCATACCCTTCATCCATACGATTTGGAATATAATACGAGGTTCCTATCCCGATAAGATTAAAAACAATAGTCAGATAAACAGAGGCTGTTATACCATCTACATCATAATCGCCATAGATAAATACCTTGCTTTTACTATCTCTAGCCCTGATTACCTTTTCTACGACCTCCTCCATCCTCTCAAAATCAAATGGATCTTCTAGATCTTCTACACCTGCATTTAAAAATTTCTGGATATCGTCATCGGAATCAATCCCCCGTGATAGCAGGAGTTTTACCACTTCTGTGGATAAATTATGCTTCTCAACTTTGTCTTTCACCTGGGACTCATCATATGTATTATATTCCCAATACATACCATATCCTCCTAATTGTTAACTTTATCAATTAAGTTAGATATTTTTATCGCTCTAGCCACTGTATCATCTAAAAATACTCTGATCTCTGGCACATATCTAAGGTTAGTTTCTTCAGATACTCTTTTTCTTAAGTATTTTCTGATCTCATTTAATCCTTCTAAAACCATAAGTTCATCTACTTTATTATCTCCAACAGATAAAACACTAAAGTATGCATCTGCATACCTTAGGTCTTGAGTAACTTCTATCTTAGTTACAGATACCATACCTTGAATTTTTGGATTTTTTACTTCCATAAATAAAGCTGTCGATATTATTCTTGTCATTTGTTTTTCAATGCCTAATAATCTTTGTTTTCTCATAATTATTTCACATCTTTTAGTGTTCTTTGGATTTCGTCAATCTTGTATGCTTCTACAATATCTCCCTCTTTAATGTCATTAAAGTTCTTGATATTTAATCCACATTCTTGTCCTACGATAACTTCTTTAGCATCATCTTGATATCTCTTTAATGAAGCTAATTCTCCGTCATATACCATTACACCATTTCTAAGAATTCTGATCTTTGAATCAGCATAGATCTTTCCATCTTCTACATAACAACCAGCTATGTTTCCAATTTTAGATACTTTAAATACTTTTTTGATCTCGATTCTTCCTAAGTAAACTTCTTTATATTCAGGGTCTAACATTCCTGATAAAGCTTGCTCGATATCTTCTACAATTTGATAGATGATACTAGAAGTTCTGATCTCTACACCAGCTTTTTCTGCATCTCTCATGGCTTTTGTAGTTGGTCTTACGTTAAATCCAAGGATGATTGCATTTGATGCTTCTGCAAGTCTGATATCATTTTCAGATATTGCTCCAGATGTAGCCTGGATGATATTTACCGCTACTTCTGATGTAGATAATTTATTTAATGATTCCTTAAGAGCTTGTACAGAACCTTTTGAATCAGCTCTTATGATAAGGTTTAATTCTTTTAAGTTTATCTCATCCATATGTTGAGATAAAACTTCTAAAGAGATATGTTTTTTCTTGTTTTGATCGTTTAATTTTCTGTCTTTTTCTACCTCTTCTACGATTCTTCTAGCATGCTGTTCATTTTGAACTACATACATTACATCTCCAGCTTCTGGAACTGTATTGAATCCTATAACTTCAGCTGGTTGAGAAAGTGAAGCATCTTCTACTTTTTCACCTTTATCATTAAGTAACGCTCTTACTTTTCCATAAGATTCTCCCGCTACGATTATATCTCCAACTTTAAGAGTTCCCTCTTGTACTAAGATATCGGCAATTGGTCCTACTTTTGGATCTAATCTAGATTCCATAACTACACCTTTTGCTCTTTTCTTTGGATTACCTTTTAATTCTAACATCTCTGCTGTGATTAAAATAGTATCTAAGATTCCTTCTAAGTTTTGTTTGAATTTAGCAGAAATTTCGATGAATTCTACATCTCCACCCCACTCAACTGGTACTAATCCATGTTCCATTAATTCATTTTTAACTCTAGATGGATCTGCTCCCTCTTTGTCGATCTTGTTTACTGCAATTATAATAGGCACGTCAGCTGATTTTGCATGGGCTACAGCTTCTACAGTCTGAGGCATTACACCATCATCTGCTGCTACTACTAAGATAGCTATATCAGTAACTTGTGCTCCTCTTGCTCTCATCTCTGTAAACGCCTCATGTCCTGGAGTATCTACGAAAGATATTTTTTTACCGTCTTTTACTATTTGGTAAGCACCGATTTTTTGAGTGATTCCACCAGCTTCTCCATCTGCTACATTAGCTTCTCTGATAGCATCTAGTAATGAAGTCTTTCCATGGTCAACATGTCCCATGATAGTGATGATTGGAGCTCTTTCTACAAGATCAGATTCTTTATCTCCTATCTCTAGGTTAAATTTATCTCCAAATGCCATCTCTTCTATCTCTTCCTGTTCTACCATAGCATCATAATCATCAGCTAACTCTTCAGCTAATTCCATGTCTATAACACTGTTGATAGTTAACATTTGTCCCTTTAAGAATAACTTTTTGATAAGTTCAGAAGCATTAACCCCTAATTTTTCAGCGAAATTACCTAATGTGATTTCACCTCTTACCTTTATTAATTTTACTCCATCTTCTTCGATAACTTCATCTTCTACTTCTTCTGCTTTATTCATAGTAAATTCGTTTCTTTTACCTTTTTTCTTTTTTTCTTTTTTTTCTTTTACTACTTTCTCTTTCTTTTCTTTTACTTTAGTTGTTTTCTTTTTTTTCTTCTTACCTTTTTTTTCTACTGTTTCTGTAGTTTCCTGTTCTGAATTGAAGTGAGCTTCTACTTTAGCCACCTCGTCTTCATTTAATCCAGAAACACTTTTTTTACCCTCTATACCTAATTCGTTTAATATCTCTAAGAATTCTTTGCTTGTTTTTTCATATTTTTTTGCTATTTCATGTACTCTCATATATACCTCCTAGTATCTATTCCGTCATACCACGAGCCACCTTCTTACTTTTGATACCTATCAAATTTACCTCAGGTTTATCAAAAATAGCACCTAACTGTGCTTTCGATCCGTAATGAATAAATTTTATATTATTCTCTCGTGCTAATCTCATAATTCTTTTATCATTTTTTTCACTGATATCTTCAGCAATTATTAAAAAATGTATCCTTTTTATATCCTCTGTAACCATG
Organism: Fusobacteria bacterium ZRK30; assembly: GCA_024628785.1. Lineage (NCBI taxonomy): Bacteria > Fusobacteriati > Fusobacteriota > Fusobacteria bacterium ZRK30. The sequence goes on along the minus strand of CP102405.1, from coordinate 1,348,824 downwards.
TTGATTCCAAAACTTAAAAATTCCGAACGTTTCATAGTTTCTAATAAACTCAAATAATCTTTTTGAGCTTTTTTTACTGTTATAGCCATCTTATACAGGTCTTCATTAGACAGATTTATTTTTTTATTTTTAGACAGCCTTTTGATGCACTCATGGGTTTTACACACATATGTTCCCCTTGCCTGCATTTTTTGATTTTCATCAAATACATACTGACCATCTATCTCTACAACCCTAAAAAGTTCACTTTTATCTTTTTTTTCCCTGCATACAAGACAAGTTCTAGTAGGAGTATTATTCATTTTCTCCCTCAACTGTTTCCTCTATCTTGTTATCTTCTAAAGAAAGTTCTTCAGATAATTTCGCTTCCTCTTCAGCAGCCATTACATCTTCAAGAGTTTTAATGTCTACTCTCATTCCTGTTAATTTAGCTGCTAATCTTGCGTTTTGACCTGCTTTACCGATAGCAAGAGATAGTTGACTCTTTTCTACTATTACTCTTGCTGTTTCTTCATCGTCTAAGATCTCTACAGATTCTACTTTAGCCGGACTAAGAGCAGCTTTAACGAACTCTTTTTTATCCTCTTTCCACTCGATGATATCTATCTTTTCACCATTAAGTTCAGTAACTATATTCTTGATTCTAAGTCCTCTTTGACCGATACAGGCTCCTACAGTGTCAATATCTTCATTGTCTGAGTATACTGCTACTTTAGCTCTTGACCCCGCTTCTCTTACTACTGATTTTAACTCTATTATTCCCTCTTCTATCTCAGGAACTTCTAATTCAAATAATTTTCTTAAGAAGTCATCATGCTTTCTAGAAATTATTATCTTAGGATATTTATTTGTTTTTTCAACTTCAGATACATATACCTTAAGTCTGTCTCCAACTCTGTATAAATCAGCTGGTGATTGCTCTTGTATAGTTAATACAGCTTCTTTCATGTCAAACTCAATATGGATGTTTCTTCTTTCATCTATTCTTCTGATGATACCATTTAACATCTCATGTTCATTTTCTTTGAAGTTATCATATAGATGTTGTCTCTCTGCTTCCCTTACTTTTTGGATAACAATTTGTTTTCCATTTTGGATAGCATTTCTCTTGAACTCTTCACAATTTTCTTCGATCTCTACTACGTCACCGATCTTTGATCTTTTCTTTCCAGGTATCATTTGAGCTTCAGATAATTCTATCTCTAACTCATCATCTTGAACACTTGTTACTACTGTTTTAGGAACAAAAATAATTATTTTTGCTTTCTTTTCATCTATTCTTACTGATAAATTATCGTACTCACCATAATTTTTCTTATATGCTGCAAGGATAGCTTGCTCTATTGTTTCTATTAATTCTTCCTTACTAATCCCTTTTTCTTTTTCTAACTCATCTAAAGCTTCTAAGAAAATTTTAAAATCTTTTTTTGTCACTTTTGACCTCCTACTTATCTCTATTTATCTTTAAATTCAAAAACTATATTAGCTTTTTTTATTTCCTCAAAAGGAATTTCTAAAGTTTTTTTCTCAGTATTTAAATAAACTACAGATCCTTCTAGTTTTTCCAATTCTCCAGTCCAATTTCTCGAATCTTCAAGTTTATGCTTTAGTATAACTTTGATTTTTTCCCCAGCAAATCTTACAAAATCCTTCTCTTTTTTGAGTGGTCTCTCTAAACCTGGCGAAGACACCTCTAAGAAAAATTTATCCTCTATCATCTTGTCTACATCTTCTGAAATACTATTGCTCACCTTAGCACATTCATCTAAAGTAATTTCACCATCAATTTTTTCTAAGTATATTCTTAAAAACCAATAGGCTCCATCTTGAACATATTCCATATCAACCAATTCTAATTCTATGGGTTTTAATACTGGAACTAGTAATTTTTCTACCCTTTCCAATAGTTTTTCATCCACTTTTTTTGCCATATTTTTCACCTCTCTTTTGTAACAAATAGGGAGAGAACCTCTCAGCTCTCTCCCTCCTTTATTATTTATTTTAATTCTTTCCTAGATTTTAACATAAATAACACCAAATAGCAAGATTTCTTATTCTTTTTCTAGAGAATAACTAGGTACAAAATACGTACAAAATTCTTTACTTTTTTTCAATTTAATTTATTTTTTATTACTATTTTAGTATTTCTTAACACTCTTAACATCGTGTACTTTTAGCAGACTTTTTTTACCTTTTCTGTACTATGTGAAAAAATGAATTAGTTTTTCAGTATTGACATATCAAAATTATAGTATATACTTCTAATAAGAAAGTCGTTTATTTTACTATTTCAAATGGGTGTTTCAAAATTTAGTATTGACATATTAGAAAAATAGTATATAATATAATGATAATTTCATTAAAGTTTATTTTATCATTTAAAAAAATTAAGGATGTGATATTTATGAGTAAGGAAGAAAACAGAGGCCAATGGGGTTCTCGTTCAGGGTTTATTCTTGCCGCTATAGGTTCGGCAATCGGTTTAGGAAATATATGGAGATTTCCATATGTCGCTGCAAGTAATGGTGGAGGAGCATTTTTAATTCCTTACCTGGTTGCACTATTTACAGCAGGTATACCGTTATTAATATTAGAGTTTGCCATGGGACACAAGATTCGTTCTAGTGCTCCCGGAGTATTTGCAAAGTTAAACAAAAAATATGAAGCCATCGGATGGTTTCAAACACTTATTGCATTTTTCATAACTACATATTATGTTGTTATTATCGCTTGGTCATTCAGTTACCTTTTCTTCGCTTTTACAGGAGCATGGGGAACAGATCCAAAAGCATTTTTATTCGGTGAGTATTTAAAATTAGGAGATGCTCCTAGTACCTTAGGTAACTTAGGTGCCAGCTTAGGAGGACTAAACCTCAAAGTCGCACTTCCGTTGTTACTGGTATGGGGAGTAAACTACAGTGTTCTTAGAATGGGTGTAAAAAATGGATTGGAAAAAGCAAACAAGATCTTCATGCCACTTTTAATTATGGCGTTATTAGTTATCGTAGTTAGGGGAGTTACACTTCCTGGTGCTATGGCTGGGTTAGATTATTTCTTTACCCCTGATTTTTCTAAATTAACTGATCCGCAAGTATGGTTAGCTGCATATGGACAAATCTTTTTCTCACTTAGTATTTGTTTTGCTATCATGTATGCTTATGCAAGTTACCTGCCTAAGAAATCAGATATTGTCAACAACGCATTTATGACTGGGTTAGGGAACTGTAGTTTCAGTTTAATCTCTGGTATCGGAGTATTCTCTATCCTAGGATTTATGGCTCACACTCAAGGTGTCAGTGTAGCTGAAGTTTCTACTGCCGGTGTAGGGTTAGCGTTTATCGTATTCCCGGAAGCTATAAACCAGTTACCAGGAATGAATGGATTGATCGGTGGAATCTTCTTCGTCACACTTATCTTTGCAGGATTATCATCATCTATGTCTATCATGGAAGCAGTAGTAGCTGCTATCTCTGATAAGTTTAAATTAACTAGAGTACAAGCTTTAAATAGATTTGCACTTACTTCTGGAATCTTATCACTATTAGTTGCAACTAATGGTGGATTATATGTATTAGATATCGTAGACTATGCTACTAACCAATACGGAATTGTTATTGCTGGTATATTAGAATTAGTTATCTTAGGTTGGTTCTTCAACCTTGAGAGTGTTAGAACTTATGTCAATGAATTATCTGATTTCAGAGTTGGAAAATGGTGGATTTGGGCAATCAAAGGAACTTCTGTCCTTCTAGTAATTATCTTAGCACTTAAGATAAAAGGTGAAATTGCTGCTCCATACGAAGGTTATTCTTGGACTGCATTGGGAGTATACGGATTAGGAGTTATGCTTATCATAACAGCCGGATCATTTATTTTAGCAAAGAGAAAAGGTTCTCAGGAATTTGAAGACAAAATATACAGTGAACCTATCAATAACGAACTTGAGTTGGATTTAGATTTAGACTAATAAAAAACATTATTTAAATAATAATTAGGAGGTATTTATATGAGTACAGGAGCTATTATCGTTGCTGTTTGCAGTTTAACTCTTCTTTGGGGTGGATTTGCTACTTGTTTAAGAATAGCAATGAGAGATGAAAACAAATAAAAGTAAGCAGAAAAGAATCAAAATAAAATGAATTGTAACCTGTAAATTAGGCGCTTAAAAGTGCCAAAGTTTACAGGTTTTTTCTATACTAAAAATAAAGATTAATATATTGACTTTTTTCATCTCCTCAAAAGGAATTTCCTATCCTATATTGTATAATTAGTTGTAATAAAAAAATCATCAAAAATCAATTGGTATGAGAACTTCTATTATATTGTATATTAAAAAAGGATGTGATATTTATGAGTACCGAAGAAAACAGAGGGGAATGGGGATCCCGTACAGGATTCATTTTAGCTGCTATAGGTTCTGCAATCGGTTTAGGAAATATTTGGAGATTTCCATATGTAGCTGCAAATAATGGTGGCGGAGCATTTCTAATACCCTATCTGATTGCACTCTTTACAGCAGGAATTCCATTGCTAATCTTAGAGTTTGCCATGGGACATAAGATTCGTTCTAGTGCTCCCGGTGTATTCGGAAAACTGAATAAAAAATTTGAAGTTATCGGATGGTTTCAAACACTTATTTCATTTTCCATAGCCACATATTATGTTATTATTATCGCCTGGTCATTCAGTTACCTTTTCTTTGCTTTTACAGGGGCATGGGGAACAGATCCAAAAGCATTTTTATTCGGCGATTATTTAAAATTGACAGATTCTCCTATGAATTTAGGAGGGTTAAACATAAAAATTGTAATACCGTTATTATTAGTTTGGGGAATCAACTACACTGTCCTCAGATTAGGTGTAAAAAATGGATTGGAAAGAGCAAATGAGGTCTTTATGCCTCTTTTAGTTGTGGCATTATTAGTTATCGTAATCAGAGGCGTTACCCTCCCCGGTGCTATGGATGGTCTCGATTATTTCTTTAGTCCTGATTTTTCTAAATTAACCGACCCAAAAGTATGGTTAGCAGCATATGGACAGATCTTTTTCTCCCTGAGCATTTGTTTTGCTATCATGTATGCCTACGCAAGTTACCTGCCCAAGAAATCAGATATTGTCAACAATGCTTTCATGACCGGACTAGGAAATTGTAGTTTCAGCTTAATCTCTGGTATCGGAGTATTCTCCATCCTTGGATTTATGGCACACACACAAGGTGTCAGTGTAGCCGAAGTTTCTACTGCCGGTGTAGGGTTAGCATTTATCGTATTCCCGGAAGCTATAAACCAATTACCAGGAATGAATGGATTGATTGGTGCACTCTTCTTTTCTACACTTATTTTTGCCGGGTTATCGTCATCTATGTCTATCATGGAAGCGGTAGTCGCAGCCATATCAGATAAATTTAATTTGACCAGGGTACAGGCTTTAAACAGGTTCACACTCACTTCCGGGCTTTTATCATTACTGTTTGCAACTAACGGTGGATTATATGTGTTGGATATCGTAGATTACGCTACCAACCAATATGGAATAGTTATTGCCGGTATCTTAGAGTTAATCATTTTAGGCTGGTTCTTCCACCTTGAGAGTGTTAGAACTTACGTCAACGAACTATCCGATTTTAGAGTCGGAAGATGGTGGATTTGGGCAATCAAAGGGACTTCTTTTATTCTAATTATTATCTTGATCCTCAAGATTAAAGGAGAAATTACCACTCCATATGAAGGGTACCCTTGGATTGCATTGGGGGTTTATGGTTTAGGTGTTATGACAGCCATTATAATCGGGTCATTTATCATGACAAAGAAAAAAGCATCCAAGGAATTCGAAAATAATATCTATCATGACCCTATAGGCAATCATCTTGAATTAGATTTAGATGAATAAAATGATCAAGAGATAATTTAAGAATGCTAATCCTATTATTGTTGATATTTATCTCTGAGACAGGTTTGATGCCTGCTTAAAAATAGCAATAAAAAATCCAAACAAATAAAACCAAATTAAGGATATAAAAACCCGTAAATCAGATACTAAAAAGTATCAAATTTTACAGGTTTTTTTATTTGCTTAATTTTTTTAAACCCTATTTTACTTTCATATGCTATCCTCTCTCCACCAGATTCTTTTCTTTCGCACCCCATCACACATACAAAATAAAATACTTTTATACTAATAAAATTATACTTTTTTTAGTTAATTTTAAAAAATGGTATTGACATATTAAAAAATCAGTATATAATATAACGATAATTTAGTAATTTTTTATTTTATTATTAAAAATTTAAGGATGTGATATTTATGAGTAAAGAAGAAAATAGAGGCCAGTGGGGTTCTCGTTCAGGGTTTATTCTTGCCGCTATAGGTTCGGCAATCGGTTTAGGAAATATCTGGAGATTTCCATATGTAGCTGCAAGTAATGGTGGTGGAGCATTTTTGATCCCTTATTTAATTGCACTATTTACAGCAGGTATACCATTATTGATTTTAGAATTTGCTATGGGACATAAGATTCGTTCTAGTGTTCCTGGAGTTTTTGCAAAGTTGAACAGAAAATATGAAGCTCTTGGATGGTTCCAAACACTTATTTCATTTTTTATAGCTACATATTATGTGGTTATTATCGGATGGTCCTTCAGTTACCTTTTCTTCGCTTTTACAGGTGCATGGGGCACAGATACAAAGGCGTTTTTATTCGGTGACTATTTACAATTGACAGATTCTCCTATGAATCTTGGCGGATTAAACCTTAAAGTTGCTGCTCCAGTACTATTAGTATGGGGAATCAACTATGGTGTTCTTAGATTAGGTATAAAAAACGGATTGGAAAAAGCAAATAAAATCTTTATGCCGCTTTTAGTTGTTGCATTATTAATTATAGTTGTTAGAGGAGTTACCCTTCCTGGTGCTATGGCTGGATTAGATTATTTCTTTACTCCTGATTTTTCTAAATTAACCGATCCAAAGGTATGGTTAGCTGCATATGGTCAGATCTTTTACTCACTTAGTATTTGCTTTTCTATCATTATTGCTTATGCAAGTTACCTGCCTAGAAAGTCAGATATTGTTAACAATGCTTTTATGACCGGCTTAGGAAACTGTAGTTTCAGTTTAATCTCTGGTATCGGAGTATTCTCTATCTTAGGATTTATGGCTCAAACTCAAGGTGTCAGTGTAGCCGAAGTTTCAACTGCTGGTGTAGGATTAGCATTTATCGTATTCCCGGAAGCCATCAATCAGTTACCAGGAATGAATGGATTAATTGGCGGAATATTCTTTTCTACGCTTATCTTCGCAGGATTATCATCATCTATGTCTATTATGGAAGCAGTAGTAGCTGCTATCTCGGATAAGTTTAAATTAACCAGGGTTCAGGCTTTAAATAGGTTTACACTTGCTTCGGGAGCTTTATCACTACTGGTTGCCACTAATGGCGGATTATATGTATTGGATATCGTAGACTACGCTACTAATCAATATGGAATAGTTATTGCCGGTATCTTAGAATTAGTTATCTTAGGTTGGGTTTTCAACCTTGAAAGTGTTAGAGTTTATGTCAATGAATTGTCTGATTTCACAGTTGGAAAATGGTGGGTTTGGGCAATTAAAGGAACTTCATTTATTTTAGTTGTTATGCTGGCACTTAAGATAAAAGGCGAGATCATCAGTCCGTACGGCGGTTATTCTTTAACTGCATTGGGAGTTTATGGTCTGGGGGTTATGATAATTATGACAATTGGAGCATTTATTCTAACAAAGAAAAAAGGTTCTCAAGAATTTGAAGATAAAATATACAATGAACCTATAAACAACGAACTTGAATTAGAATTAGAATTAGAATAACAAAATTATCATTTAAACAATAATTAGGAGGTAATTTATATGAGTAGTAGTGCTATCATCGTTTTTGTTTGCAGCATATCCCTTCTTTGGGGTGGATTCGCCCTTTGCTTAAAAATAGCAATGAAAGATAAAAAATAACAAAGCAACGTGACGTTGCATCCAGACAAGGATAATTTAGGTTTTATAATTTTTATAATTCCCTAGATTAAAAAAAGGAAATCCAATTGGATTTCCTTTTTTATTTCAGCATTTTATATCTAATAAATAAAGTTTATATGATTTTTGTTGTCCAGTCCTCAACGTTCCAAACATCTGTTACTATATCCATATAAAATTCAGGTTCATGACTTACTATAAATACAGTCCCCTTAAATTCTTTTATAGCTTTTTTCAACTCATCCTTAGCATCTACATCCAAATGATTAGTCGGCTCGTCCAATACTAAAAAGTTGATCTCACGATTCATAATCTTACCCAATCTTACTTTTGCGTTTTCTCCTCCAGACAGAGCTCTCATCTTTGTCCCGATATGATCTTTAGTCAACCCACATTTAGCTAAAGCAGATCTTACCTCTCCATTAGTCAGCGATGGGAACTCATCCCAAAATTCATCTAAAGCAGTCTTCCCACTACTATCTTCCTCTTGCTTAAAGTACCCCACTTCTAAAAATTGACCATGCTCTATCTCACCAGAAATAGGCTTGATTTTTCTCAATATAGTATTTATCAAGGTAGATTTTCCTAACCCATTTACTCCTTTGATTGCAATTTTCTCATTTCTTTCTATAGTAAAATTCAACTTCCGAGTTAATGGTTCATTATATCCGATCACCAAATCTTTTACTGTAATAACTTCTCTTGATGGAGTCCTCGCAGTTTTAAAATAAAATTGTGGTTTTGGTTTATCCCGCTCTAGAGTTATTACATCCATTTTGTCTAATTTCTTTTGTCTACTCTTAGCCATATTAGTAGTTGCTATACGAGCTTTATTACGTGCTACAAAATCCTCTAAATGAGCTATTTCCTTTTGCTGTTTTTTATAGGCCTGCTCTATTTGACGTTTTTTCAATTCATACATCTCTAAAAATTGATGGTATCCACCTGTATATCTAGTCAGTTCTGCTTTCTCAATATGATAGATTACATTGGTTACATCATTTAAAAATGGAATATCATGGGATACCAGGATAAATGCATTTTCATAGTTTTGTAAAAAATTCTTCAACCAGATAATATGATCCTCATCCAAAAAGTTAGTAGGTTCATCCAAGATTAAGATCATAGGGTTTTCAAGTAAAACTTTAGCTAATAAAATCTTAGCCCTTTGACCACCAGATAACTCTGCTACATCTTTTTCCAGCCCTATGTCCATCAATCCCAATCCGGCTGCATAGGATTCTATTTTTGAATCCAAGTTATAAAACTCTGAGCCATCTAAAATACTCTGAATCTCTCCGACCTCTTCCAAGATCATCTCCATTTCAACTTCGTTGCACGTAGCCATCTTTTCATAGAGTTCCATGATTTCTTGTTCCAGTTTAAACATAGGAGCAAAGGCTGACTTTAAGATATCTCTGATAGATTTACCCGCCTCCAGACTACTATACTGGTCCAAATATCCTGTGGTAATATGATTACACCACTCTACTCTTCCTTCATCAGGCATAAGTTTCCCCGTTATTATATTTAGGAAAGTTGATTTCCCCTCTCCATTAGCTCCTACTAAACCAACATGCTCTCCCTTTAACAATCTAAAGGAAGCATCCTCTAAAATTGTTCTAGCCCCATATCCGTGGCTTACCCTGCTTACATCTAAAATACTCATAAAATTTTATCTCCTATATATTAATTTTCTCTATATTACGCACTAAAACATTCTCAGACATTTAGAATAATTTTATCACGAATCCAACATAAAATCTAGAGGAGAGGATCTACACCCTTTCACTCTACCCTTAAACTAGATTATTATCTTAAATACAACTAATCCCACTCCTACAGCTACTACAAATACTATACTCATAAAATATTTATTCCAAAAGATCTCTCTCCCACCTATCAGAAGACCTAAAACACCTATTATTAAACCAATAACTCCTCCAATAATCTCAGCACAAAGATATTAAAAAAACATTTTTTCACCCCAAATTTTATTTTATTCCTCTTCATTGTAACACAGCCTTAGGTTTCAATAAAAAAAGAACGGTAAAATACCGTTCTTCCTAACCGAAAGCAGATCTATCTTCTATAAATCCATATCATTTAATATTTTCTTTAATTCCACTAATTCTTCCCATGAAAGGGTAATTCCCTTCCCCATTTTCTCATGAGTTTCGTCCCATTCCCTGATATCACCTTTAGCCTTCCTATTATTCCACGAAACCAGATTTAACTCCTTAGTCCATCCCTTTCTTTCACTTAGTACTCCTAACTTTTCTTCAATCTCAAATTTTATTCCTGCCATCTCTCCTCCTAATTTACTTCTATTTCTAAATTTTCATATTTAAACCCTAATTTCTCCTTGACCATGTCTATAGTCTTGTGGAGGTTTAGAGATTTTTCATAAGTCATAATTTCGTTTTGACTCTTCCCATTTAGGAGAGTATCTACAAAAGATTCCATCTCATAGCCCAGCCACTTATCTTCCTTCATCTCAAAACTCCTATCCTCTTCTCCTATCCTCTTCAAAACAAATTTTTCAGCTACAGTCCAGGTATCAGGGATTTCTATCATTCCATCTGTACCTATTATTTTAGCACTGTTTCCAGAGATAGAATCCATAGTAGCATAGAAACTGCCACTAACTCCCCCTTCATATTCCAAGAGCCCTGTCACACTCCCCTCTACTCCCCACTGGTTTTTCCTTGCCCTTACATCTATCTCAGTAGGGATCCCCAACAGGTCTGTCAATAAAAATATATTATAGATCCCTATATCATAGAGGGCTCCTCCGGCCTGTTTAGGATTGTGCTTATGAACTTTGGTACTTTTACTCCCAAAAGATGACTCTACATGGACTACAGCCCCTATCTGACCAGCTTCTATCAGCTTTTTCATCTTTTTATAAAGGGGGTTAAACCCTACTACCATAGCTTCCATAAACAAGAGTTTTTTTTCTTCTGCTAACTTTATTACCTCTTCCAACTCCTCTTTTTTTAATACTGCCGGTTTTTCACACAATACATGCTTTCCCCCATTTAGAGTTTTTATAGTATAGGCAAAATGGGTCGGGTGCATAGTAGCAATATAAACAGCATCTATATCTTCATCTTTTAACATCTCACTGCTGCTTTCATAAGGTTTTTCTATATTGTATTTTTTTGCTATCTCCGCCGTTTTCTCAAAATTTCTGGCACAAATACCAACTATATCTATTTTTTCATTTTTTTGAGCTTCATCTATAAACTGCTGGGCTATCCTTCCAGTCCCAATTATTCCAAAATTTATTTTCTTCATCTTTCCTCCTGTTTCTCCGACAAACTTAAAATTTTTATAGAATCTACATTCTTTGATCTAAGATTTCCCCAGCATCTCTGCCTTTAAACCTTTATCTATGGCTCTGTCTCCCAGCCAGATACCGAATAACGCCTCTTTAAAATCCTGCCCCTCTGTAGTCAAAATATGCTCTTTGTTTTTATATGTTTCCACTTTTCCATCTATATAATTAAAAGTGAATACATCTCCCCTTTTAACTTTTCCTCCTTTAAATATACCAGTAAAAATTTTTAGTTTATCCTTAATGAGTTCCATCTTTTCAGGTTCTACAGTGGCAAACCCCTCCTCCAAAGCTTCTTTTAACTTGGCACTGGTGATTAATTTAGATATGATATTTAGTTCAATAGTCATATTTTCATGCCCTTCTACAATAGCTTTGGCATTCACCGTCTTTTCCGGTAAATACAATGACCCTACATAGAGTTTAAAAAATAACTTCTTTCTGATCCCTGCACCATTTAATACCATTTTTTTATCTGCAGCAATAAAATTTTCTTTTACATCTACTCCTGCTATATTGACTGCCATGGCAGAGACACCCATTAAAATCCCAAGTATCACCGTTATCAAACCTCTCCCCATATCTTCCTCCTAATTTTTTTAAATTCTTCCAAATAATTATAGCATATAAAAGAGATACAAAAAAGTTAGAGTTCTGGACCTTCTTTACCACTAATTAAAAACCTTCTTGAACTTTTTCGTTACTTTTTCTTTCCCACATTTAAAATTTATTCTACAAATTAGAATTAATTTTAGTACTCGTGGCATCAAAGTAACTCCTATTAAAGGCGAAACCTTTAAAACTTCTTTTTATGATTTTTTCTTAAGTAAGGTGAAGTCTGATACTTATATAAAAAGGAGTGGTTTTCACCACTCCTTTTTTTTATTACTTAGTCGCTTCTTCGTAAGTACTAGTTAGCGATAATTCTTCTAATTGATCTATATCTACATTTCCAGGAGCTTCAGTCAACAGACATTGTCCTTTATTAGTTACCGGGAATGGAATTACATCTCTTATAGAGTCTTGCTTTAACATTGCCATTAACCATCTGTCCACACCAAATGCTAATCCGCCATGGGGAGGAGCACCATATTTAAATGCTTCTACGAAGAAACCAAATTTTTCTTTGATCTCAGCCTCAGTTAATCCTAGTTGTTCAAATACAACTTTTTGTACTTCTCTATCGTGGATTCTAATACTTCCTCCACCAATTTCGAAACCATTTAAGATGATATCATAAGAGTTAGTTCTTACTTTATCCATTTGATCTCCAGCCAAGAACATCTCCATATCCTCTTCTTTGATAGATGTGAATGGGTGATGCTGAGCCTTATATCTCTCTTCCTCTTCACTCCACTCAAACATAGGGAAGTCTACTACCCATAGGAATTTATGACTGTCTTTATTGATTAATCCCAATTCATTTCCTAATTTTAATCTAAGTGCTCCTAATCCACCATAAACTACTTTTGCTTTATCAGCTAGGATTAAGATAACATCTCCTACTTTTGCTCCTGTAGTCTCTAAGATTTGTGCCATCTCTTCTTCTGAGAAGAATTTAGCGATTGGAGAGTTTACTCCCTCTTCAGTTACTTTGATCCAAGCTAAACCTTTAGCTCCGAAATAAGTTTTTGCATAAGTTTCTAAATCTCCTAAAACTTTTCTAGAGAAGTTAGTCGCTTGTCCTGGTGCTACGATAGCATTTACTATTCCACCTGAGTTCGCAGTTCCAGAGAACGCCTTAAATCCACAATCTTTCATTATAGAAGTTAAGTCTTTTAATTCTACTCCAAATCTAACATCAGGTTTGTCAGAACCAAATCTACTCATAGCCTCATAGTATGGCATCTTTTCGAATGAATAGTTAGCTTCTTCACCAGTTACTCTAGTAAACACCTTCTTACATAATCCTTCTACATATTCCATTACCTCATCCATTGTTACAAATGACATCTCCATATCTAGTTGTAAAAATTCTAATTGTCTATCTGCTCTTAGATCTTCATCTCTGAAACATTTAGCAATTTGGAAATACTTTTCTACTCCACCAATCATCAATAATTGCTTGAATAATTGTGGTGATTGAGGTAATGCATGGAACTTACCTTTATTCATTCTACTTGGTACTAGGAAGTCTCTAGCTCCTTCAGGAGTTGACTTAGTTAATAGAGGAGTATCCACTTCGATAAATTCACTATCGTCCATGAATCTTCTAATAGCCATCATCATATCGTGTCTTTTTCTGATATTATTCATCATAGCAGGTCTTCTGATATCTAAGTATCTATATTTTAATCTTAAATTTTCGTTTACATTAGCATCATCTGAGATCTCAAATGGTAATACTTCTGCTGAGTTTAATACCTCTATATCTGTGATGAATACCTCTACATCTCCAGTAGCCATCTTGTCGTTTTTAGAGAATCTTTCCTTTACTTCTCCAGTTACTTTGATTACATATTCACTTCTAACTTTAGATATTATTTCTTTCATCTCTTCAGTGGCATCTTGAGGAACTACTATTTGAGTTACTCCCTCTCTATCTCTAAGGTCGATAAAAGTTAATCCTCCTAAGTCTCTCTTAGTTGCTACCCAACCAGATAAAGTTACTACTTCACCGATATTTTCTGCTCTTAATTCTCCCAATTTATGGGTCCTGTAAATATTCATTCCTATACCTCACTATTTTATATAAAATATTTTTACCATTATGATCTATTTATTACTTTATTTTATTTAATAACTCATCAAATGCAACTACCTCTACATCTCTGCTGCTTAATTCTTTCAATCCTAATGTTTTATTAGTTTTTGAATCAGCATCTATGATTATTTCCCTTTTAGCTCCCAGTTTAAATGCTTTTTTTCTATGAGCATTAGCAGATTTTGGTGCATATTCAATATAAACTTTTACTCCATTATCCCTTAATTTATTAGCTACTAAGAAAGCGTAGTCTATATTTTCTTCTCCCACCCAGCTTACATATACATCAGGAGTATTTACGATCTTCTCTTCTCCTAATAGCATCATCAGTCTGTCTAGGCCCGATCCAAATCCTACTGCTGGAACTTCCTTATCCCCTAATTGTTTGATTAAGTTATCGTATCTTCCACCACCCAATACTGTTCCTTGAGATCCTAATTTTTCAGTTATAATCTCAAATACTGTACTTGAGTAGTAATCTAATCCTCTAACTAATCTTGGATTTTCTATATATTCCACACCAAACATGTCTAAGTACTCTTTTACAGTGTCATAGTGTGCCTTCTCTTCAGCATTCAAATTATCAGGTAACATTGGAGCGTCTACTGTCAATTCCTGACATCCTTTATTTTTACAGTCTAAAACTCTAAGGGGGTTAGCTTCATACCTGGTCTGGCAGTCAGTACATAATCCTTCTTTTTTAGGAGTAAGATAATTCACTAAAATATCTCTATATTTTGCTCTTGTTTCATTTCCTCCTACAGAGTTTATGTTAACCTTTAGGTCTTCTATTCCTAATTTTTCCATCAGTCTGTATCCCATAGATATAACTTCAGCATCTGCCATAGGTGATGCATTACCTAATATTTCCACACCTATCTGATAAAACTCTCTATATCTTCCTGCCTGTGGTCTCTCATATCTGAACATATTATTGATATAATAATATTTAGTCAGATCTTCCTTAGCATAGGTCTTATTTTCTAAATATGATCTTACTACCGGAGCTGTCCCCTCAGGTCTTAGAGTTATACTTCTATCTCCACGGTCAGAAAATGTATACATCTCCTTGTCTACGATATCCGTTCCTTCTCCTATCCCTCTTTTGAATAAGTCTGTAGATTCAAATGTAGGAGTTATCATTCTACCAAAACCGTAGTTTTCCAATAACTCTTTTGCTGTATCTTCTATAAAGTTGAATTTTAGAGCTTCTACATCATAGATATCTCTAGTCCCTCTCATTGCTTTTATCAATTTCATTCTTTCACCTCACAAATTTTGTCTAAAATACTTTCCAGCCTTTTAATCTATTATCAATGACCTCTCCTAACCCGACAAATTCTTTATCTACATAGATCCTATATCTGTCATTTGGTTTTTGGCACACCACTGTATTTCCATTTAAAAATAATTTTATCTGTTTTTCATCTTTTAATTCTACTTTTTCAAAGTTAAAACTGTCCTCTACGCTGGTTACAAAAGAGAGATCGCCATTTTCTCCCATCTCTTCCATCTGCTCAATGGTAAATCCGTCCTCTACCAGGTATTCTCCAACCTGGGTTCTTCTGAGTCCATTCATGTGTGCATAGGTTTTAAGCTCTTCCCCCATATCAAAGATCAATGACCTGATATAAGTTCCCTTCGATACCTCACAGTAAAGTTTTCCTGTCTGTGTTTTTTCATCAAATTCCATCAACTCTAACTTTGATATTACCACATCTCTGCTTTTTCTTTCAATTACTACCCCTTCACGAGCCAGTTCATAGAGTCTTTTACCATTTACTTTTAGTGCAGAATACATAGGAGGAACTTGTTTTATCTCTCCTCTAAATTTAGATAATACATCCTTTACATCTTCACCTGTTACTTTAACATCACTTCTATCTATAACTTCCCCTTCAGTATCGTAGGTATCTGTTTTTGATCCTAAAATAAAGTCAGCTATATAGGTTTTTTCCTTGGCTTCTATCACATTAGCTAGTTTAGTAGCTCTTCCAAGACAGATTACAAGTACCCCTGTTGCCAGCGGATCTAAAGTCCCCGTATGTCCTATTTTTTTCATATTTAATATTCTTTTCAATTTTCTAATCACATCAAAGGACGTATATCCTTTGGGTTTGTCTACATTAATTAATCCGTTCAATTTTATTCACCCTATATTATTTATTTTCATAACAGTATATCATATTTACTGGCCTTAAACAATCACAGAAATCTTTCCTTAACCACTGATATCATGAATTTATATCTCTTCAATTGAATTTTTTTAAGGTACAGTTTTCTTCTATCCTTAGTTTTTCATCTCTTCCTTTTTTAATTTTGAAAGATAATCCTTTACATCATACTTTACTTCTGTCAATCTACTGTTTCCCATTTCAGACTCTATCCCGACTATCCCTAGTCCTTTTGCAAAATAGATATAATATTCAGAGCCGTCCTTTCTATATCTTAATTTAACTGCCTCTATCTCTTCTCCCATTAATTCTATCTTTTCATCTATAGATAAGATCTTATATGTCGATTTATCATCATTTATCCAAGAGATACCTTTTTTTATAGGTGATCTGAGTAGGATCAAATTATTGTTCGATTTCTCATCTATATAGTTATCCTTTAACTGATCTGTCTCTCCTTCCCTGTATACCAACATATAACCATCTTTATTTACACGATAAACAGCCGCTCCCATGGTAGCTGTGTCTATAGTTTTTTTCTGATAAAATTCACCCTTTATCTTGTCTATTACTTCTACACTTCCAGCCCCTTCAAATCCACCATCAAAGATTTTAACCATAGGTTTGTCTGGCATATAATCCCTTACTCCTACTTCCTTTGGTTGTTTTGAGTTTATCACATTAAACATCAAAAATATTACCGATAATAAAATTATTATTCTTACAACTTTTTTATTTAATTTATGTTTCATAATTTAACCTCCATTTTTTATTACCTGGATCCGACATCACGCTGCTTTTATTTTATCCTATTATAACTCCCTTTTCTTGGTTGTGATTTTAATTTTTCTTTGGCAGGGTATCCAAATACTATTCCATGATGCAATATATAACCACTTGGTATATTTAGTAACTTTGTATATTCTTCATGTTTTTCACCACTACTCTCAAATAGTTTATTGATAAACCCAATCCAGCAGCTGCCTATACCAATACTTTCTGCTGCTAATCCCATATTTTGACTTACAGCCCCCAGATCATCAATTGGTGAAAATCCATTCTCACTATAGGAAAGTAAGATTAAAATCGGGGCACCATAGAATGCATCATACTTATCGTTATTGGCCCATCCAAAATAAAGAGGGTCATCGATATTTTTACATACTTCCTTTGTATCAAAATTTATTTTTTTCATAATCTCTTTATTTTCTATTACCGTAAAATGCCAAGGTTGTCTGTTGTGTCCACTGGGTGCCCACATCCCCGCTTCTATTATTTTATTTAACTCCTCCTCTGTAATCATCTCTTTTTTATAAGATCTGGTGGTTCTTCTTTCTTTAATTATTTTTAAAATTTCATTCATTATTTGTCCTCCATTATTTCTTACAGTATACTATAACTCCTCCAAAAGTTTCAATGATATGGTGTCCCAATTTTCAGAAGTTAAGTATATATAATCCAAATCATATTTTTTATATAATTTTTTTATTTCTTTCTCATCTATATCTTTAGGAGCGGTATGGAGTAAAACTCCTTTTTCCCCCTTTTTTAGATTCATATTACTTAGATAGTTATCAGGAGATATAAATTTTTTATAGGTATTCTCAAAGATTATCATAATCACCCCGTCTTTTAAAAACTTTTCATAATTCTCATCTGTATATCCTGGATTTGTAACGATAATTTTACTTCCTATATACTCGTAGTAATCCTGATATTTTTTTATCAGCCTTTCACAATTGTCACCACAGCTCCCCATCCCTTCGTCTAAAAATATCCCGTCTATATTCCACTCCTTTTCCCAAAGATCTATATCCTTCTCTACTTCCTTTCCATCCCTGTTTCCATAACCGGTAGACACATACCCGATAACTTTTCCACCATTATCTTGTATCTGTTTTATTTTCTCCTCTAATTTTTCAAAATAATATCTATTCTCCTCCCTGCTTATAGGCCCGTTATTTGGATTGACTATTATTATCACATTGTTTTTATTTGAAAATTCAGCTATCCCGTCAAAATCAAGATCGAACCTTTCTCCTAATGGTATATATGCAGGAATTATATAACTATATTTTTTAGGTTTCATCCAAGACACAATTCCCATACCAAATATAAAAGCAACTATAAATAAATTCCTCATCCTCTCCTCCTGTATTTTTTCTTAAACTTAGATGATAAATCTGTCGATTGTCTTAATAATTTTTTTCATAAAAAAATAGTAGAGACCTCTCCCTACTATCTTTATATACCCTATAATTCTGTCAATCCTTGCTCTCAATCATTATATATCTGTCTAAGTTCACTTTCCACCTATTTCTATCTTTAATTTTAAAATGACATAGATCTTTTTATTTCCCCGATATACTCAATTCATTTATAAATAGTGACGGTGAACCCACTCCAGAATAATTATACTTAAAATCATCTCCAAGATCATTTACATCTTTTAGCATCTCAAAAAAGTTCCCTGCAACTGTTATTAGATTTATAGGGCGATCTAGCTTCCCGTCTTTAATTAAAACTCCCCCTGCCTGTAAGGAAAAGTCCCCGGTAACCGGATTTAATCCTGCATGGATTCCCGATAGATCATCTATATAGATCCCGTCTCCTACCTTGGAAGTCAACGCTTCTAAGGATAGTTCTCCCTTTTCAACTGAAAAATTAGTTGGTTTAACCGCTACCAGCCCTTTAAAGTCTCCTTTAAACCCATTCCCGGTACTTTTTACCCCATCTTTTTCAGCTGTTTTTCTATTGTGCAAGAATGTCTTTAACACTCCATTTTCAACAACAATCTTATCAGATGAAGCTACACCCTCATCATCAAACCCTGTTGAATTAGGACCAAAATCCACCAGTGGTTTATCTGTTATGGTAATTTTTTTAGAAAATACAAGATTCTCTACCTTCCTTTCTAACATCGACAATCCTTTTTGGACATTTTCAGCTGAAAAACTAGAACTCATTCCTTCCAATAGATCAGCTGCGACTTCATTTGAAAGGAGAGTTCTATACTTACCGGAATCAGCTTTTTTTCCTCCCAGCTTATTTGTTGTATTTAAAGCTACTTTTTCAGCAAATTTATCTACATCAATACTATTAATATCATTTGTCAAGACAAATTCTCCACTTGTTTTGATATCATCACCCTTTTTAGCCGTAGCATAACAGTAAATTAAAATAGAATTATCCCTTTTATCTAAGTTTAAATCCTTGGAGTTGATTATCTTTATTTCTCTTTCTTTATCTATAAATACCAAACCTTGAAGGGTATCTATATTTTCATAACTCCTTACCTTTTTATCTATTTTTTTGAGTAGTTCAATCTTATCAGCTGTTTCTATATTTTTTATATCCTCATCAAATGTTTTTACTTCCGGGTAGTTTTCACTCCCTTCAAAGAGAGTAAACTCCTCACTTGTTTCCACAATTGTAGCGTTTAATATCAACCGATCCAGCATTTCAACTGCCTTTTCTTCAGAGATCTCTTCAGTATACACAGAACCCACTTTCCCATTGTGTTTACCCTTTAATGAGATCCCCGAAACATCGGAGACTTTGTATTCCTCCACCTCTGAGTTAAATAATTCAATTGAAGTAGAACTACTCCTGGAAAAATAAAGTTCCAGCTCCTCTATATTTTTTTCCTTAGCTATATTAAATAAATTAGTATAATTCATAGTTATTTTCTCCCTCCTACTGTAATCGATGAAACTCTTATCCTGGGCTGCCCTAGATCTGCCGGGATATTCCCGCTATCTGCCCCGCAAACTCCCTGAGCATAAGACAGGTTATCTCCTACCATATCGATTTTTTGTAAAATTTCAGGTCCATTCCCGATTAGAGTAGCCCCCTTTACAGGAGTTGTGATCTTTCCATTTTCTATCAGGTAACCTTCTAAAACTGCAAAATTAAAATCACCAGTTGTAGGATTTACACTTCCTCCCCCCATTGATTTTGCATATAGCCCAAATTCTACCCCTTTTAACATATTCTCTAAAGTAGAAGTTCCAGGTGCAATAAATGTATTCGTCATCCTAGAAGTAGGGGCAAATTTATAGGATTCTCTCCTCCCGGAACCAGTGGACTCTCCTTTCATCCTTCTGGCTCCTAATCTGTCGATCATATACCCCTGGAGTATTCCGTCTTTTATCAAAATATTTTTTTGCCCCCTATTGCCTTCATCGTCGATATTCATAGATCCCCATCCATTGGTGATAGTCCCGTCATCGATGGCAGTTACACAGCTGCTGGCTACCTTTTTTCCAATTTTATCTGTAAATACAGATAATTTTTTAGCCACAGATGTAGCTTCTAGTCCATGTCCACAGGCTTCATGGAATATTACCCCTCCAAATCCATTCTCCATGATAACTGTCATCTCCTTGCTGGGAGCATCATCAGCAGATAAAAGTGTTAGAGCCTGTCTGGCAGCTTCCTTTGCAACTTCTGTTACATCTACATCTTCACTATAAAACTCAAACCCTTTCTGGCCCCCTGGAGCAGATGATCCCGTTTGTACATTTTCTCCATCTTTTGCTATACATTTTGCACTTATCCTAGTATGAACTCTGGTATCACTGGTATTCAGTCCTTCTGAATTGATTATTTTAATATTTTGCACAGTATCAAAATACGAGACTTCTACCTGGCTGATTTTTTCATCATATTCCCTGGCTACTCTATCTATTTTTTTCAACAATGCCACTTTTTCTCCTACAGGCACTGTATCCGGCATCCTTTTGATCTTATGCTGAGTTGTTTCCACTTTAGCTTCTCCTACTCTACCCTCTGCTGACGTTTCTTTTTTTTCCAATGAATCAGCCAGTTTTTTTGTAATTAAAAGTAAGTTTTCATCATCTAAATTATTTGTATACCCATAAACCACATTTGATCCGTCTAAAATCCTGATCCCAACTCCAAAATCACTTCCAGAAAGTACTTTTTCTATTTTTTGTGATGATAAAGTCAGTGAAAATGTGTCTTTCTCTTCAAAAAATATCTCCGCAAAATCTCCCCTGACCAAAGCTGTTTTAAAGATATTTTCAATAATCTCCCTGTTTAACATAATATTCCCTCCCTATTGATATCTTTGCTTGAATTTTTAATATTTATTTATAAAAGCAACGTGATGTTGCATCCAGTATTTCCTAAATAATAAAAAAGGCAGCAGAGTTTCCCCCACCGCCTTTGAATAATCTTATAATTTTGCCAACCCCTGCTCCAGATCAGCTATAATATCATCTGCATCTTCTAAACCTACAGACATTCTAACCAATCCCTCAGTTATTCCTGCTGCTGCTCTTGCCTCCACTGTATAAGGGGAATGAGTCATTGATGCCGGATGCTGGATTAAAGTTTCTGTATCTCCTAAACTTACTGCCAGAGTACACAGCTCCAAACTATTTAATAGTTTCTTCCCTGCTTCTAATCCACCCTTTACATCAAAGGCGATTATTCCACCATATCCATCCATCTGATCTTTTGCTATTTCATGTCCCTCATGAGATACAAGGCCCGGATAATATACCTTCTCCACCATGGAGTTAGTATCCAAGAATTTTGCTACCTTATATGCATTACTACAGTGTCTTGCCATTCTAAGCTCTAATGTTTTCATACCTCTAATCATAAGAAAAGCATCTTGCGGACTAAGAACTGAACCAGTCATATCCTTTACACCTACTAATCTTATCTGAGTTACCGTTTCTAAATCTCCTGCTACAAATCCTGCCACTACGTCTCCATGGCCGTTTAAGTATTTGGTAGCTGAATGAACTACCAGATCAGCTCCAAATTCCATTGGTCTTTGAAGATACGGTGTTGCAAATGTATTATCTACAACTACTCTGGTTCCTTCAGTTTTATGTGCAATGTCACAAACTGCTTTAATGTCTACTATTTTTAAATTTGGATTTGCCGGTGTTTCTAAATAAACTATCTTAGTATTTGGTCTCATAGCTTTTTTTACCGCTTCCAAATCAGAGGTATCCACAAATTCTACATCGATTCCAAATTTAGTTAATCCATGACTGAAATAAGCATAGGTACACCCGTATAAAGTTTTGTCGGCCAACAGATGATCTCCAGATTTTAATAATGTCCACATAGTCGAAGATATAGCTCCCATTCCTGAACTAGTAGCTAACGCCCCTTCTGCTCCCTCTAATAAAGCTAATTTTCTCTCTACAACACTTGATGTAGGATTTCCTAACCTTGAATAGATATATCCCGGTTCCTCCAAAGCAAACCTTCTCCCACCTTGTTCTGCACTGTCAAATACAAATGTAGAACTTTGGTATATTGGTGTAGTTAATGTTCCAAATGGATTTTTTTCTGCTCCTCCATGTATCGCTTTTGTTCCAAACCCTTTTTTTTGAATCTCGTTCATTTTGAAGCCCCCTTAAAAAACCGTTATTTCAACCTACCCCATTTATACAACACTTCCTTAGAAAAAGCAATTTTTTAGAATAAATGCCCTCTTTGATTAAAATTAACTTTAATTTTTATTAAAGATATTATATCCGTTAAAAAAGTTTAACATTCTTCCCTTCATCGGTTTACAGAAACCAATGAAATAGAGTATAATTTTAATAACTATTATTTTTATATCTAATAGAAAATTTAAATCTTAGGAGAGTTTATGAGACCCATACAAAAGATACTTTTTATAATAATAACCTCGGTTATCTTAATATCATGTTCTAACAGTAAGTATTACACTGTAAAAAAAGGGGATACACTGTACTCCATTTCTCAAAAAAGAGATGTTTCAGTCTCGGAATTAAAGGGAATAAATAACTTAGAAAGTAATTTATTATACTCCGGTCAAAAGATATATCTCAAGCCTTCTAAAAATTATAAAGGCAGCTATCATATAGTAAAGTCTGGAGACACACTCTATAGTATTTCAAAAAAATATGATGTAAAAGTTGATCGTTTAAAAAAAATAAACAATTTAAAAAGCAATACACTCTACAGGGGTAATAAAATATACTTAGGAAAGATGGTAAATAAGGGAGACCTAAACTATAGTTCAACTTCTTCCACAACATATAAAAATAATTCCAAAAGTTCTACTTTAAAAAACTTTGGACAGCCATTACAGACTATGTCTGTGAACAGCCCCTATGGATATAGAGACCACCCTGTTTTAGGCAGAAAGATACTGCATACAGGGGTAGACCTGAAAGCACCTATAAATACTCCTGTTTACTCTCCCTATAGTGGAGTAGTTACCTATGCTGGTTGGATGAATGGATACGGGAAGATCATTATTATAGATAATGGAAATAACTACGAAACAAGATTTGCACACTTAAATCGAATCTTGGTAAAAAAAGGACAGAGAGTCTCTAAGGGTAAAGTTATAGCTAAATCTGGAAAGACCGGAAGGGTTACCGGTCCCCACCTGCACTATGAGATCAGATATAAAAAACAATCTATGAACCCTATGAAATTATAATTCTTTTATGATTTCTCAAAGTATCAAAAAGAAGACTCCTATTATTTCAGTAGGAGTTTATTTTTTAAGAATATTTCAAAATTAAAATGTCGGCATAAAAGTTACTTAATAGGTTCATTAGAGTTTAAATAGAGGGAGGAATCACTAAAAATGTCTGAATTAGTAATAGTAAGAGGGGGAGGAGATCTTGCTTCTGGTGTGATACAAAAATTTCATAGGAGTGGATTTAGAGTCTTAGTTTTAGAGACAGAAAAGCCGTCCTTTATAAGGAGAGCGGTCTGTTATGGAGAAGCCATATATGAAAAAGAAGTGATCCTGGAAGGAAGTAAAGCTGTCCTGGTTCACAGGATAGACGAGATCGATAAGGTATTAGATGGTGGAGCTATAGCTGTAATTGTGGACCCTCATGGTAATGTAATAAAAAAATTAAAGCCTTTGGCTGTAGTGGATGCTATCTTAGCTAAAAGAAACTTAGGAACAAATCTCCAGATGGCTCCTATTACTGTAGGCATAGGTCCTGGTTTTAGTGCAGGACAAGATGTCGATATTGCCATAGAAACAATGCGTGGTCACGATCTGGGGCGCTTAATTTTTTCCGGTGAAGCCAAAAAGAACACCGGTATTCCAGGAATTATAAATGGCTATGGAAGGGAAAGAGTTATCTACAGTAAAGTTGATGGAGTAATTAAAAATACCAGGAAGATCGGAGATCTTGTAGAAAAAGGCGAGATAATTGCTCTCATAGATAATACAGAGGTCAGATCCCCTCTAACCGGTGTTTTAAGAGGTCTTATAAGAGATGGATATCAAGTTCCTAAGGGATTTAAGATAGGAGATGTAGATCCCCGTAGAGACGAGCAGCAGAACTGCCATACCATATCAGATAAAGCCAGAAGTATTGGCGGATCAGCTTTGGAAGCAGTTTTATACCTGAGGAGAAAGATTTAGATGATAAAAAGAATATTCCTTGTCCTCATTGTGATCTCATTTCTGATGAGCTGTAATAAGGATAAAAAAGAAAAGAAAAGTGTGACTATAAGTATCGCTGCCAGTCTCACTGATGGTATCGAAGAGATTGCAAAAAACTATACAAGGGACACAGGTATAGAGGTTAGGATAAATTTAGGCGGATCCGGTTCACTCAGAAAACAGATGGAGGAAGGAGCTCCGGTAGATTTTATATTTTTAGCTTCTAAAGATCATATAGATCAGCTTGCAGAAAAAAAGATTGTCGATGAGAGTAAATACCTCTTGGAAAACAGTCTGGTAGTTATAGGAAATAACAAAATAAATAATTTCAAAGATATTTTAATAAATACAGAAAAACCACTAGCCATGGGAGACCCTGATTTTGTCCCGGCAGGTAGGTATGCTCGCGAAACATTGCTAAGATCAGGTCTGTGGAAAGATTTTAAGGAAAATATCCTCCTGACCAAAGATGTCAGATCAGCACTTTTCTATGTGAAGATAGGTGAGGTAGATTACTCTATAGTTTATAAAACTGATGCTCTCCTCCTAAAGGATAAAGAGATCTATTATATCGACAATGACTTACACTCCCCAATAGTATATGGGTCAGGAGTAAAAGCGGATAGTATTTCAGGAAAAAATTTCAGCGATTACCTGATTAAAAATATAGAAATTTTTAAAAAATATGGATTTAAGGTGAGATAGATGATATTCGAAGCAAGTAAGTTATCTTTAAAAATAGCTCTTTTATCTACACTTATAACTATAATTTTAAGTTTTATCCTGGCACTCTTTATCTCTAAAGGGAACCGAAAAAGAGATAAACTGATTGAAGGGTTTATAAGTTTCCCACTATTTTTTCCCCCTTCGGTTTTAGGGTATATACTCCTCATCCTCCTGGGAAAAAATGGAATTTTAGGCAGATTCTTAGCTATCTACGGAATAGAGGTGATATTTACATGGAAAGCAGGGGTCATTGCATGTGTTCTTGTCTCCCTTCCTATGGCATACCAATGTATTAAAGCAGGTTTTTTAGAGATAGACCGAGAGCATATAGAAGCAGCCTTTGAAATGGGAGCTACTAAGTTAGAGATGTGCAGATATATCTTTTTACCCCTGATCAGAAAAAATATTGGAGCCGGTGCAGTCCTTTCCTTCGGCAGATCTTTTGGGGAATTTGGGGCTACTCTCATGATCGCCGGGAATATCCCAGGAAAAACCCAAACCATACCTATGGCTATCTATTATGCAGTGGAAAGAGGAGATAATCATTCAGCTAATATCCTTCTAATTATAGTAACCTGTATCAGTTTTGCTGTCATGTGGTGTTATAACCACTATTGGTTAAATAATAGTTCTAAACAGAGAGACCACTCTTAATTTCTTCTCCCAAAACTATAACAGAAGATAATTACATTCAAAATAAAGTAAGAATTAAATAAAACGTTATAATATGAATCAAATAGATTTTAGATAAAGTAAAACAGGAGGGAAGTATGGAAGGTAAAATCATGCAGGAGATAGCCAAAAGGATAGATAGCGGAGAAAAAGTGGCCCTAGTAACTCTTATAGGTGTAAATGGGTCTAGCCCTGGAAAATCTGGCAGCATTATGGGAGTTTTTTCCGATAGAACAACTCTAGGTACAATAGGTGGCGGAAACTTAGAATTTCAAGTGATCAATTCTGCTGTAGAAGCTATGGAAATCGGTAAAAATAGGGAGTTTGAATTTACATTAGCAGCAGATGGCAGTCTGGATATGATCTGTGGTGGAAAGGTCAAGGGATATATCAAGGTCTTTCAAAGGAGAAAAAAGTTGATTATAGCTGGTGGGGGACACCTGGGGATAGACCTCTATAAACTGGGAAAATACCTCAATATGTATACTGTAATAATAGACGATAGGGAGGAATACGTGACCGAGGAGAGATTTCCTAAAGCCGACGAGCTTCTCTGTGGAGATATAGGAAAAATATTAAAAGATTATCCATTAGATGACAGCTCCTACCTCGTTATAGTAACCCGTGGACATCTTGGTGATAAAAGCGCATTAAAAGCTGTTGTAGGACGAAAAACAGCCTATGTAGGTATGATTGGAAGTCGAAAAAAAGTGGTTGAAAGTTATAGAGACCTTATAGATGAAGGGATAGAAAAAAGCGATCTCTTAAAGATCTATTCTCCTGTGGGGTTGGATATATCAACTGGTGAACCTGCTGAAATTGCTTTGGGGATAATGGCAGAGGTATTAAAAGTAAAAAATAACGGGACAGGAAAACATATGAGAGAAGTCAAAACCATAAAATTATAGGAGCTGAGTTATGAAGAGGATAGATACAAAAGATGCAGTCGGCCATGTTATTTCCCATGACATAACAGAGATAATCCCAGGGAAATTTAAGGGACGAGCCTTTAAAAAGGGGCATATAATCAGAGAAGAGGACATCGATAAACTCCTGAAATTGGGAAAGGAGCATATCTATATCTTTGAAATTGGGGAAGACCAACTCCATGAAAATGATGCCGCATTAATTTTAGGTGAGATCGGCTGTGGAGAAAATATCTATTTAAGCGAAGATATTAAAGAAGGTAAGATAGAATTCTATGCAGAAGCTGACGGACTGCTTAAAATAAATAAAGAAAAACTTTTTGAATTGAATATGTTAGGCCAAATCTCCTTTGCTACACTCCCTGAAAATACCCCTGTAAAAAAAGGAGATAAGATAGCTGGGGCAAGGGTAATTCCCCTTATTATAAAAAAAGAAAAGATGGAGTCAGCTAAACAAATAACTCCTTATAAATTAATAGATGTAAAAGAATTTAAAAAGATGGATATCGGTATAGTAACTACAGGAAGTGAGATCTTTCATAAAAGGATAGTGGATAAGTTCGGACCTGTAGTTGAAAAAAAAGTGACTGAATATGATTGCAATGTAATCGGCCAGATTGTAGTAACCGATGATAAAGATATGATAAAGAATGCCATTAAAACTCATATAAATAATGGAGCAAATATGGTAATATGTACAGGCGGCATGTCTGTAGATCCAGATGATCTCACCCCTAGTTCTATAATTGAATTGGGAGGAGAGTTGGTAAGTTATGGATCCCCGGTACTTCCCGGCTCCATGTTTCTGCTTTCATATTTGGATGGGGTTTCAATTATGGGGCTTCCCGGCTGTGTGATGTATTGTAAAAAAACTGTATTTGATCTGGTCTTACCTCGAGTTCTCAGCGGAGAAAAATTAAGTATAGAGGATATTATGAGATATGGTCATGGTGGTCTTTGTCAAGATTGCGATATATGCAGATACCCAAATTGCAGTTTCGGCAAATAAAAGATAAAGCAACAACTCTGGTCTGGCTATGATAGACTAGAGATAAAAATAAATAAAAAGGTGGAGAAATAATATGGAAATCAAAAGATATGAAACTAACAAAAGAACAAGTAAGGTAGTTGTACATAACAACACAGTATATCTATGTGGGCAGGTAGCCAAAGATGCTACTAAAGGAATAAAAGATCAAACAATTACAACCCTTGAAAAAATAGATGAATTATTAGCCAGTGTAGGGTCAAATAAAGATAAGGTCTTATCTGCTACAATCTATGTTAAAGATATGTCACTATTTCAAGATATGAATGAAATTTGGGATAACTGGACAAATGAAGGATTTGCTCCTGCCAGAGCATGTGTAGAAGCAAAAATGGCCAGAGAAGAATTATTGGTAGAAATCTCTATCGTAGCTACAGTATAGTACCATAAAATTAAAAGAGGCTTAATGATACTATACCCTGTCAAGTTCCGATTAATAAAAAAACTAATTCGAATTTAAAAATTGAATAGGTGATTGGTAGTTTAAATCTTTTTGAATGCGTTCAGTGTTGTACCACTGAACGTATTTTTTTATACTTTTTCTTGTCTCAGATTTAGACTGCTTTCCTATCCTTCGTAATTGTTCTTCTTTTAATTGGGAAAACCAATTTTCTATTGGGGAGTTTTCCCAACATGCACCTGGGCGCGACATACTCCTTAAACACTCATTCTTTTCTAAGTGATTCCTATAACTCCAGCTATAATATAATGACCCCTGATCGGAATGGAGAATGCTCCCCCTAAGGTTAACTCCCTTTAAAGTGTTTATTATAAGATCGGTGTCATTTTTATTAGATAAATCATATGAGATAATTTGCTTAGAATACAAATCTTTTATAGCTGAAAGGTATAACCTACCATCAGAACAATTTATATAACTAACATCTGTTGAATATTTACTACGGGGTTTTTCTGCTTTAAAGTTACAGTTTAAAAGATTTTCAGCCATATAAGACTTATTTCTTTTAACTTGAATTCTTCTACTTATAGATTTCTTTTTGCGCGTGATTGTTTTTAAATTTAAGATATTTTTATATCTTAAGATCTTCTTATGGTTAAAATTTACATTAAGTTTTTTCAACAAATGGTATTTAAGCCTCAGCGTGCCATAGACTTCAAAATTGTTTAAATGCTCAACTAATATTAATTCCGCGTGGTCGTCATTAAAATTATTAGCTATAGGTTTTCCCTTTGAAATCCATTTCCTATAAGCTCTAGAAGTTATATTTAATAAACTAGCTAATTTTTCAATAGTATAAACTTTTTTAAGAGAATCAATAATTTGATATTTTTCAATATTAGTTATTTTGAACGGATTTTCATCAATTGAGCAAAGCACTTTTTTAAAATTTCAACATCATCAACTTCACATTTTTTTCGTCCCTGTTTGCTATCTTTAGTAAGGGTTCCATCTAAATAGGATTTCTTCCAATTCGCTAACATTCCAGTACTTTTAACGTTATATTCTTTAGCTAAATAAGAATATGATTCACCTGCAATTAAGCGTTTACAGATTTCAACTTTTAATTCGTAGCTCCATTTTCTATTTTTTGACATAAAAAAATACCTCCTAAAGTTCTCAATTAAATAATAACATAAATGCTTTTTATTTAATCGGAACTTTAAAGGTATTATAATCAATAAGCCTCTTTTTTTATAGAAATTAACTAACTATGTCAATAGACCCAGGATTACATCAATTATTATTTAAAATTTAGTAAAAATGTTTCTGCTACTTCGGACAAAGGACGATTTTTTACCCAGACAATAACAGTTTGAGTTTCTAATTCACTTTCCTCTATTATTATCGATCTCAAATTCTTATTGGGCATAAGTTTAGCTGCACTTTTAGGTACTATTCCTATCCCCATCCCGGTATATGTCCATAAAAGGATGGATTTACTGTCTTCTCCCTCACAGATAATATTAGGCTGAAACCCTACTTGGTGACAGCTGGAAGTAATTAAATTTTCAAATCTTTTATCTAATATTATAGGTTTATCCTTTAGTTCTTTTAAAGATATAGATTTTAAAGAACTTGGAAAAAACAGGTCCTCCCTGGCTACTGCAACCATAGGTTCCTTAGGCATATATATAAGATTGAAATTTTCTGTATTAAATGGTGTTCTCACTATCCCAATCTCAATCATCCCATTGTTTAACAGGTCCAAAATCTTGTATGTATTTCCCTCCTTCATTTGGAAATTAATCTCAGGATATTCCTTATAGAAATTATGAATTTGTTCTGGCAGAAGCATGGCTCCTGCTGAAGAAACAAATCCAATGGAAAGAATTCCCTTAACTCCTAAATTTAAATTTTTAATCTCCTTTGCAGAAGTTTCCATTAGTTCAATAATCTGTTTAGCTCGATGCTGTAATAGTTTACCGGCTTCAGTAAGCTTCATCTTTCGAGTACTTCTCTCTAACAGGGTTACCCCTAATTCCTCCTCCAATAATTTTAACTGCTGACTCAATGGGGGCTGGGAAATATATAGTTTTTTTGCTGCTTTAGTTATATTTTTTGCCTCTGCAATGGCTAAAAAATATTTTAATTGTCTGATATCCATATGAGTTCTCCCTTCTACGATTTTTTTATTTATATCTATATCATATCAATATGATATCTTTAATATCTTTTCATTTTATATATATTTTTAGTATAATTATATCAAATAATTAACCGAATGAATAGGGGAGGTCAAATGATGAAGATAGCAGGAGTTTTAGGTGGGATGGGACCCATTGCCACAATTGACCTATTAAATAAGATAGTAGAATATACCGATGCAAAAAAAGACAGCGATCATATCCATACTTTAGTGGATAGTTATACAGAGATTCCCGATAGAACTGCCTATATTTTAGGGCAGGGTGAAAATCCTGAAAAGCACCTCATAGATTCAGCTTTAAAATTAGAAGCTATGGGTGCTAGTTTTATAGTTATGCCATGCAATACTGCTCATTATTTTTATGAAAAAGTCTGTGGTGCAGTAAAGATCCCCTTTATAAATATGATAGATGAGGTAGCCAAAGAATTAGATGGTGTTAAAAAAGTCGGGCTTTTGGCAACAAAAGGAACCTACAAAGGACATATCTACGAAAATATACTCAATAGATACAAAATAGATGTAAAAATACCTCCTATGGATATGCAGGAAATTGTGACCGAGCTTATCTACAATATAAAAGAAGGTAAGGATAATATAGATCAAGTTCCTATAGATCAGGTGTTAGATTATTTTTCCGGTTTAGGAGTAGACAAGATTATCTTAGGATGTACAGAACTCCCTGTAGCCTTTAACAGATTAAAAATAGAGGGGAAGTTTTTGGATCCCACAAAAATATTAGCTGTCAGTACTATAAAGTTAATGGGGAAAAAATTAAAGGATGTTAAGAATTAAATTAAAATGACTTTTTATATTTCCATATGATAAACTTTATATAAGAAAATCATATATGAAGGAAAATTTTTATGCAAGATAAAAAATATGGATTTACATTAATTGAATTACTCATTGTTATAGCTATCCTTGGTATTTTAGCCACAACATTAGCCCCAAAGTTAAGGGAACAATTAGCCAAAGCAAAAGATGCAAAAGTTGTTAGTTTTCTGGGAGCGTCAAGAACTGGATACCAGGTTTTGTCTATGGAAAAAATGATTAACAATTCCAACGATTCTGTAGTTCCAACAGTTAAACTGAGCGAAATCCTTGATAAACTAGACACAAAGGCTTCTGCACTTATCAATCACGAATGGGGATGGTTAAGGGTAGGAGGATCAAAGAAAAATTTAACTTCTGAGTTAAAATATAGCGATACAGTTCATTTGATGTCAGGTAGTACTCACGATACCAAAAATATTTTTTATGAAAGTCAGTCTCAGCCTATCGATGAAGTAATAACTCTTGAACCTTTTTCTGAATATACACATAACAATATAGAAAAATACAGTACTGAAGGAATTCAATGGAATAAATATTAAAAAAACCTGGGATATTTACCCAGGTTTTTTTATCTATCTATAATTTATTTTATTAGTGACTTCTTTAATTTTTCCTTCATCTGCTCAAATCCATTTTTTACTGCTTTTTCATAGGCAGCTTCCTTTGAATTTTCGTCGACTCCTTCTCCGGTAGCACTAATAGTGAGTAAATTTTCTACTTTTTTCTTATTATATAATTCCACTGTAATATTTAGTGTCGTTACAAAAGATTCAGGGGTAATCATTTTTTTATTGTAATAAACTGCTGGTTTAGTAGATGTATGATTACTGTTCAACACCACTTTTACCAGAGTATTTACTGTAGAATCATTGTCACTGCTGACAGCTACTTTATCATCGTTTTCCCGCGAGATAGACGCTAACATAGAGTAAAAATAATTATCAAAATACTCCTTGGAACCACCATTGAATTTCCCGCTGCTCTTAACATACAGAATATTTACCCCGCTATAGAGACTGTCACTATTGATCTTCTTCTCCAGCGATTGAAGATCATTTTTTATCTGAGTCTTTGTATATGGCAGGTTATAAATTTTAGTACTTCCCAATATGATAGCCACATTTCTATATGAGTCGAACTCATCATAGCTCTTCAAAGCACTAGTTAAGTAGTTCTTTTTAAGGTTTAAATCTTCTGTCTGAGAAAATTGGGTATAGTTACTATTGATCAGCCCTCTAAGCTCATTGGCTTTTTTCTCATATAGAGATGTCTTTGTTTCATCTAGGGTAGCAGTAGCAGTATACTCCGATCTAAACCATTTTTTCTTGACTTTAAAGTCTACACCTAAAAGATTAGTTTCTGAAATAGTAGATATCCCAGAGGAAACCTCTCTATTCGACTGCCCATTAGTCAGGCTTTTATTACTGGTAAAGTTACTCTTAATGGTCACCTGTATCTGGCTGGACAGATCTGCCAGGGCTTCTTTTTTCGCCGTGACCTCGCTGTTCCCCACCCCTACACCTTCCAAAGTTTTAGAAAAACTTGTGATGGTCATAAGAACACCTAAAAATAATATCATTAATTTTTTCATACTTTATCCTCCTAATTTGTTTCTGTAGTTTCCTCTTCAACTTCTTTTACGTCTTTATCCACTGTAGGAAAGTCTTCATCATTAGAGCTGCCAAAATAAGTATTTAATTCCTTCTCTAGTTCAGCCTGTGAAGATTCAGCTTTTATTTTTAATTTTAAATTTTCGTCAGTATAATTATTTGGATTATTTATTGCCTTTGTTGTAGTCTCGATCAACCTTTCATTATCTACAGTCATCAAAACAAACAATTCATCTTCAGGAGATATCCAAGTTTCTTTGAGAGAAGCTCCCTTTAGGTCTACGCTCACTAATTCCTTTGTTACATTTTCTGAAAGAGTATCCACACTAGTAGATTCTCCTACCCCTATTTTACTGGTATAGGACTTAAATAATCCGTCAACTTTAGTTCTGATCTGCCCTCCCAGGTCAAGTCTTGCACTGGCCATAGCCTCCTTTCTTGCGAAATCAAATCCAAGATCTGTCATCTTGGCTGATCCCACACCGGCAATTCCCTTATCATAAGTCGGCTGAATTACCCATTTAGGATATTCCTTTACCTTTTCATAGTTTACATTACTCCCTAACTCAGGTTTTGTCTCCTTGGCACTACAACCGCCAAATGCTGTAGCAGTTAAAATAGCTAAAATTAAAATAGATTTTTTTATATTCATAACGATACCCTCCTAATTTATATTATATTTAACTTCATTATACATATATTTCAAAAAAAATCCTATTAAAATTAAAAAAAATTGTGTGATTTCAATTTAATTTGTTATAATTTTATAGAATAAATAATTTAGGAGGATATATAAAAATGATAGGAATAATTGGTGCTATGCACGAGGAAATAATAGAATTAAAAAATATGATTTCAAATTTAGAGGAGGAGAAAATACTAGATATTACCTTCTTCAAAGGAACTTTAGAAGGAAAGGATATTGTATTGGTAGAGGGAGGAATAGGTAAGGTAAATTCATCTGTATGCACCACTCTATTGATCGATAGATTTAAAGTAGATCAGCTTATATTTACAGGGGTAGCAGGGGGAACTAACCCTAATATAGAAGTAGGAGACATAGTTATCTCAAACGAACTCATAGAGCATGACTTTGACTGTACAGCTTTTGGAATGAAACATGGAGAGATTCCTAGAATGGAGACTTCTATCTTTAAAGCCGATAAAAAATTGATTAAAATAGCAGAAAAAAGTGCTCTGGAATTATTTGACCAGAAAAATATTTATACAGGAAGAATAGTAAGTGGAGATGTATTTGTAGCTGAACCTGCAAAGATAAATTGGTTAAGAGAAACTTTCAACAGTGAATGTACAGAGATGGAAGGAGCAGCAGTAGCTCATGTGTGCCACCTATTCAAAATTCCATTTGTAATCATAAGATCTATCTCAGATAAGGCAAATGACGATGCTAAAACAGATTTCCAAGAATTTGTAAAATTAGCAGCTAAGAACTCTAAAAACTTAATTGTAGAGATGATGAAAAGAGTATAATTTTAATTTGTATAATTCATGACAAAACAGTTGAAAGGAAGTCAAATTATGAATATAGATAAAACCTTAGAAGAACTTTACTCCCTTACTAATATGGGAATAAAGTTGGGACTAGACAATATAAAAAATATATTAAAATTAATGGGAAACCCCCAGGACAGCTATAAAATCCTGCACATTGCAGGAACCAATGGTAAGGGGTCTACAGCAAGTATTTTAGAAGCCAGCCTATTAGAAGCAGG
The DNA here is from genome assembly GCA_024628785.1 of Fusobacteria bacterium ZRK30. Taxonomy (NCBI): domain Bacteria; kingdom Fusobacteriati; phylum Fusobacteriota; species Fusobacteria bacterium ZRK30. The sequence goes on along the minus strand of CP102405.1, from coordinate 1,314,013 downwards.
TTATAAGGTAGGAAAGTATACCTCACCTCATATTGAAAAATTCAATGAAAGAATTGTAGTAGATAGGGAACAAATATCAGATGAAAGAATATGCTCCTACTATAAAAGAATAAGAACCTTAATTGAAGTCAATGATCTACATCCAACCTTCTTTGAGATCACTACTGCAATGATGTTTGATTACTTTAAAGATTGCGGCTGTGAATATGTGGTTTTAGAGACCGGTTTAGGAGGCCGTTTTGATGCAACCAATGTTTGTCATCCTGAAATTTCTATAATCACCAATATATCCATGGATCATGTAAATATTTTAGGTGATAATCTGAATGATATAGCTTTTGAAAAATGTGGTATTATCAAAGACAGCCCTGTTATAGTTGCTGATTCTAAACCAGAATTAATAGCAGCTGTTGAGGAAAAAACTAAAGACTATGTTGATGTGATAAAAAAATATGGTGATGTAAAATTTGAACTGACAGAAGATTTTAAAACTAAAATTTATATAGATAATATGGAATTTAACCTGTCTCTTTATGGAGAGTATCAAATAAATAATTTTTTAGGAGCATATGAAGCCTTAAAAAAAATAGGAATACCAGATCAAAATATACAGGATGCAGTATCTAAAGTTTCTTGGCCTGGCAGGTTTGAGATCTATTCCAAAGAGGATCCAATCATAATATTAGACGGTGCTCATAATGTAGATGCTGCATCTAGATTAAAGGAAAATATCTTATCTAAATATAGAAAGGGAGATATCGTTACTTTGGTCTCTATCTTAGAAGATAAAGACAGAGATGGTATCCTAGAGGAAATTTCAAAATTTAGTGATGAGATAATATTTACATCATTAGAGGATTTTCATAGGGGGACTTCAGGAAGTGAATTAGTAGATCTAGTACCTGATTTTAAAGATCAAATAGTAGAAGATAATCTCATGAAAGCTTTTGACCTAGCTAAAAAAACAAATAAAATTATTGTTATCTGCGGATCATTTTATTTGTTATCCAAATTCAAAAAAACTATTCAAATGAGGTAGAATCATGACGAAAAAACAAGTTCTATTCTGGAGGTTTATCTTAATTTTGATTGTTGTTTCAGGGGGATATTTTATAACTCAAAAGATCTCAGGGAATAAAAGCAAAAGCAGAGATCAGGTAGTAGAGGTAAAAAAAACAGTGAAAGATATAGATCTCAACAAAAATGATGAAAAAACAGTTGAAAAAGAGATAGAACTAAGTATCAGACCAGATGATTTTTATAAAAAAAAGAAAAACTAACTATGGAATAACACCAATAAATAATAGGGGGGCTTATGATTAAAAAATTTGTAAGATTATCAAAATTAGTAAAAGCTTTTGAATTCACTGTAATCTATGGGGGATTAGATAATCTAGAAAGAAAGATCTTACTCCCTACAGTGCATAGAGTAGGAGCTGAATTAACCGGGTTTTTAGTCGAGGGAGATGAACTCAATAAGCAGCTACACGTTTTGGGAACAGAGGAGATGAGGTATATTGATTCCCTCTCCTCAGAAGTGAGAAAGGACAGACTAAAAAAATATTTTTCCTATAATTTCCCTTGTATCATCGTAGCCTGTGATAAGGACATCCATCCTGATTTCATAGAATATGCTAAAAAACACAATAAACCTCTTTTGACTACTAAAAATAAAACTGCAGTTATCATAAGGAAATTAAAATATTATCTCCAAAGAAAATTAGCACCTGAAATAAGGGTAGAGGATCATGTTTTAATCGAAATCCTAGGAATAGGTGTTTTGATAGGCGGTTATGAGGATGCAAGAATTGGATCTACCCTGGAATTAATCGAAAGGGGCCACAAATATATTACAGATGAAAATTTAATCATTAAAAAAATCGGGCCCGATATCCTCTTAGGAGAAAATGGTTTTGATAAGAGTAACGTTAAAACACATTTTTATCTGGGAACAGGCAGTGAAAATATAGATATTACCAATAACTATGGGATCATTGCAACTCGGAGAACTAAGGAAATAAACCTATATATCAACCTGGAGAAATGGGATAAAAGAAAATTTTATGACAGATTGGGAATCGATAAACAATTCGAAGAGATCCTGGGAGTTCAAATTCCTAAGCTAAGTCTTCCTGTACGAAGAGGAAGAAATCTAGCTGTAATCATTGAAACGGCAGCTATAAACGAAAGGTTGAAACAAATTGGAATGAATTCTTCTGAATATTTTTTAGAGGAAACTAAAAAAATGATCGCTTTTAATAAAGAGAATAAGAAAGGTGATAAGATGAATAAAAATATTTTGACAGTAAAAAAAATAGTCGAGGAATTTGATCTAAAAGTTATTACAGGAGAGGAATTTTTAGAAACAACTTATATAACTAAGACTGCACTTCACAACCCTGCTTTGGCACTTTCTGGATTTTATGAAGTGTTTTATCAAAATGGTTCTAAGAGTTTACAACTATTTTCCCAAGGAGAATTAAATTTTTTAAAGAGTTTAGATGATGATGTTAAATATAGAAATTTAAACAATTTTTTTGATTTTGACTTTCCTGCTACGATAATAGCAGATGCAGATGAGATTGAACAATGTTTTATCGATCTATCCAGGGAAAAAAAGAAGATCATGTTATTTTCTGATAAAACTTCTACCCAGCTAACGGCAGATTTAAACCAATTTTTAGAAAAAAAGTTTGCTCCTAAAATCACCATGCATGGAGTTTTTGTTGAGATGTTTGGATTTGGTGTTCTCCTTACTGGTAAAAGTGGAATTGGTAAGAGTGAAACCGCTCTAGAGTTAATTCATAGAGGACATAGATTGATTACAGATGATAAAGTAACTTTCCATGAACATCCCAGTGGAATGGTCATAGGAAAAGCCGATAAAATTCCTTATTTTATGGAACTTAGAGGTCTCGGAATCATAGATATCAAAGCTCTTTATGGATTAGGATCTGTAAGAAAAGAAAAAAGATTGGATGCAATCATAGAACTGAAAGAATTGAAAAGTGATGATTACCTGACTAAAACTTCTACCTCTAAGGGTATCGAAGTCGAAGTTTTAGGTCATCCTGTAGACCATGCAGAACTATATATAAGTTCTGGAAGGAATGCTGCTACCATGGTAGAAACTACTATTATGAACTTAATAGCTATAAAATATGGTTATGATCCTGAAAAAGCATACAAGGGTAAAGTAAGACATCAAGAATTTATATAAGATATAACTAGGGGGGCAAAAAGGGAATGAAAAGAAAGGTAAAAACGTTGGCAATAGATTATTTTGTAATTAATTTAGGGCTTATTATAGCTGCAATAGGAATAGGGTTATTTATCGTACCTGCAAAGATAGTCAGTGGCGGGGTAACAGGAATAGCAACTATCCTATACTATACATTTAATCTATCTGTTGGAACCAGTATGCTGTTTATCAATATTCCTCTATTTTTAGTAGGGGTTAAAACTTTTGGTAAGGAGTATGGTGCAAAAACATTGTTTGGAATCATAATGTTATCATTTTATATAGACCTTTTTAGAAAGCTTGTAGGAATAGATAACGTAATAGATTTTACAAAGGGGAGTAATTTTTTATTGGCACCACTCTTTGGAGGTATTCTATTAGGAGTAGGCCTGGGACTGGTTTTAAAATTTGGTGGCAGCACAGGGGGAACAGATATTGTAGCCCAGATGGTCAATAAAATTACTAAGATACCAGTGGGTTACTGTATGATGATCAATGATACTATTATTATAACCAGTGGAATCGCTATCTTTGGAATTGAAAAAGGATTGTATGCAATCATCGCAATGTTCACAACTAACGTAGTTATCAATAAGATCTTTGAAGGTGTCGGATACACTAAGATGGTCTATATTATAAGTGATAAATACGAATTTATAAGAGATATAATATTAAAGGATATAAAAAAAGGCGGAACAGCTGTATCAGCTAAGGGACTCTATACAGATGAGAGTAAATCAATGATTATGACTGTCTTGAAAAATAAGGAGATCAGAGATCTTCAGGCTCTCATAAAACAAGTGGATCCAAGTGCTTTTATAATCATCTCAGAAGTTTATGAAGTATTAGGTGAGGGTTTTAAATCACTGGATTAGCAACGTGACGTTGCATCCAGTTAAGCGTTATTTGAGCCTTTATAATGTTTTAATTTATTGAAAAAAGTTATAATTTCCCAAATAATAATAATAACTCTTGGAGGAGAACAATGGACAAAATAATAGTAAAAAATATAAAGGCATACGGATATCACGGTGCTTTAACTGAGGAAAATATACTGGGACAAAACTTTTATGCTGATGTAACCCTATATAAACCATTACAAAGGGCAGGTCTTACAGATGACCTAAATAAAAGTATCAGCTATGTAGATGTATATTATGATGTTGAAGATATCATAAAGAATAAAAAATTTAAATTGATAGAAGCTTTAGCTGAGATGATTGCTCATACTTTATTGGTAAAATACAGTATAGAAAAGGTCGAAGTAGAGATTAGAAAACCTGGCGCTCCTATAAATGGAAGTTTTGACTATGTAGGAGTAGCAATAACCAGAGAGGCTAAAAATTATGAGATGGACTAGAGTTTATCTCAGTATGGGATCTAATATAGGAAATAAATATTACTATCTTTTAGGAGGTATTTTTGCTATATCTCAACTAAAAAAAACTAAAGTCACTGCTATTTCAAAATTTTATTCAACAGACCCAGTAGGATACTTAGATCAAGATAAATTTTTAAATTGTGCAATTGAGATAAAAACCCAGCTGCTTCCCTATGAACTTTTGAGAGAACTTCAAAGGATAGAGTTAAAGTTAAAGAGGGTCCGAAAATTCAGGTGGGGTCCTAGAACTTTAGATATAGATATTATATCCTTTGGAAATCTCAAGCTGAATAATAAGGATTTAGTTATACCTCATCCTAGATATAAGGAAAGAAATTTTGTTCTGATCCCTCTTTTAGACGTTATTAGAGATAGAGGCTACATCAGATCTATCATAGATTATAACGATAAAAGTGTCAGAGTTCAGAAAAAAGAAAAACTCCTAATCAGCAGTTGTCTTGTTGGGAAAAAAACTTCATATAAAGGTTCAGCTAATTATAATTATATTGTAGCTGAACTTCTAAAGGACAGATTTGAATTTGTAGAAACTTGTCCAGAAGTAGAGGGAGGGCTTAGTATCCCCCGCCTGCCCGCTGAAAGAAACGGTGATAGAGTAATAAATGTTGAAGGTATAGACGTCACCGATGAATTTGAGAAAGGAGCAGAAAAAGCTCTGGAAAAAGCATTAAAAAATGATATAAAACTTGCACTATTAAAAGGAAAAAGCCCGTCTTGTGGAATAGATACTATATATGATGGAACTTTTAAGAGGAATATCATTCCCGGAAATGGAATGACAGCAGACAAACTTCTGCTGAAAGGAATAGACATAATCGAGGTGAACAAGGATGAACAATAAGTTTAGTAATATATTAGAAGTTATAAAAAAAAGTAACAGAATATTAATTACAGGACATACCAGCCCTGATGGAGATGCTATAGGAAGTGGTTTGGCTCTCCTTTTAGCTCTCAACAAATTAAATGAAACTTTGAGAAAAGAAACTGAAGAGAAAGGTGAAATCTATTTAGATAAAACTTTAAGGTTTATTTTAGATGATAAAACTCCTAAAAATTTAAAGTTTTTAACCCACTCTATTCTAATCGAAGAATTTGAAAACTATAACTCAAAATATGATTTTGATCTTATGATCTGCCTTGACAGTGGTAATTTTGACAGAATTGGAAGGGTAGGAGAATTAAAGGGTGAAGATACTAAAGTTATAAATATCGATCACCATATCAGCAATGACAGGTTTGGAGACTATAACTATGTTGGAGATATTTCATCTACTTCGGAAATTTTATTCGATTTTATCAAAGAGGCTGGGATTGAACTAGACCATGGGATAGCAGAATCTCTCTACACAGGAATAGTAAATGATACCGGTAATTTTAAACATTCAAACACTACTAAGAAGGTCTTTAGAATAGCTTCCGAATTAGTGGAATATGGGGTAGAACCAAATGAAGTTATAAAGAATTTTTTCAATACTAAATCTATGGGGAAATTAAAGTTAACAGGAAGAGTTCTGTCTGACTTTAAATTTGTAGATAATCTGAAGTTGGTGTACTATTATATTAGTGAGACAGAACTAGCTGAATTAGGGGCTGGTAAAGATGATACCAGTGGTTTAGGAGAACTTCTTCTTTCATATGAAGATGCAAGTGTATCCCTCTTTCTCAAAGAGGATAAGGGTCATATCAAGGGGAGTTTCAGATCTAAATACGCTGTAGATGTAAATGCTTTGGCAGGTCTTTTCGGAGGCGGTGGTCATATTAAGGCTGCTGGATTTAAAACCGACAAAAGTTCCCATGAAATATTGGATATAATAATTAAAAATATGAGTTCAGGAGGCAAATAATGAAAAAAAAACTATTAATAGTTGCTCTATTAGCATTGACACTAGGTGCTTGTTCTAACGATGGTGTATCTAATGTAAGGAAAGATGATAAGATCCAAAGTATGAGAGATTACGATTCTGTACAAGGGGTAGTATCTCCTAAGAGAAAAGTTGTCATAGCTGAGTTTAAGAATCAGACTAGATTTGGCAGCAGAAGATTGGGAAGCAGCTTAACTGATGTTATCACTACAGAACTGGTAAAAAGTAACAGATTTATTGTTTTAGAGAGGGAAGATCTATCTAAAGTAATGCAGGAGATTAATTTTTCTAATACTCTGGGACAGGGGCAGTTAGCATCTGAAAGAAAGTTCCAGGATGCAGACTATGTTATAACAGGTGCGATCACTAAATATTCCGTAAATACAACTGGAAATAAAGGGATCGTTTCTAGCAGCAAAACTCAAAGAGCCGAGATCTCATTTGACATGAAGATGATAAATGTAAGAACTGGAGAAGTAGTTCTCTCTGATCAAGGAGAGGGTGTCTCAGACGTTGAGTATGGAACTACTTTAGGTATAGGGAGTACAGGTGGATATGATGAAGGCCTAGAACAAGAAGCCTTTAGAGCCGCAGCTATAAACGTTATGGACAACATTATAAAAACTGTCGATAAAACACCTTGGATGGCAAATGTAGCTAAGGTCTCTGGAAATAAACTTTATATCAATGCAGGTCAAAAAAGTAATGTAGAAATAGGTACAAAATTAGGTGTCTATAAACAGGGAGAAAAAATCGAATTCAACGGCAAATTCTTAGGATTTGAAGAGAATAAAGTAGGAGAAGCAAAGGTAGTAGATTATCTAGGTGAAGATGCTGCTATCTTAGAGTATAAAGGGGAAACTTTCAATATTCCTGGCGTAGTAAAGTTGATGAAGTAGTATGAAGAGGTATAAGTTATTTTTATTATTTATTCTCTTAATATTTATAGGTTGTACACCAAAAGAAGATTTTGTATTAAAAGCTACTCCCTCAATATCACCAGCTAAATTGGCGATCTTACCCATAAATAATAACACAAATGATGTAGCTGGAGGATTTATCTTCCGAGGGGTAGTTTATAATAATTTTGAACAGAATAATCGTGGATACGATATCCAGGATATAAAAAAAACCGATGAACTCCTAAATGAAGCAGGTATAACAGACGGGGGACAATTAAAATTTTTAAGACCTATCGAATTAGCTGAAATTTTAGGGGTAGACGGCCTCTTGTATATAGACTTGGATGAGTTAGATTTTATGACCTATCCCTACTATCATACCCGGTCTGTCAAAGGAACTTTTTTCCTCTATAATTTTGAAAAATTAGTATGGGTAAAACCAATCAGGGTCGCTATCAAATATTTTGGAGTCACCTCGGCACTGGATACTATTAGTGGAGCAGTCAATGGTGACTCCGATCAATTAAATGATGGTATGACTCAGGCAGGAATAGATATAGCTGTCCATCAAGGGATAAAGTTTGCAACTATTGCAGGATTTGATCATGAGCTGGCCCCAGAGATGGCTCTCGTAAGTAAAAGATTATCCAGTGTCATTCCAAAGGGAAGCCAGGCTGATCCCGTTTATGTGAAACAAAGTGAAGATGAGATAAAATATCTCCGGGAAAAAATTAGTAATAAAGAATCTATAGTCACCGATGAGATGTATATAGAGGAGAAGGAAAAAATCGAGGTGTTGGAAGAAATTATTCCAATATTAAATTAAAGAGGAAGTGACAATATGAGCGATATTATTTTTATAAAGCCTAAAAGTTTTGAAGATTCTAAAAGAATAGTAAATTATATTGTAGAAGATAAAATTTTACATATCAATTTGACTTCATCAGATAAAAAAATGTACCAAAGAGTATTGGATTTTATAAGCGGAGCAGTTTATCTAAAGGATGCAAAATTACTCAATCCTGCAGAAAATATCTATCTTTCTATACCAAAAGAAACTTCATTTTCATGGGGTGAAGAGGATGGAGAAAACAAGAGCAAGGTTAATTTAGTAGATCTAAGATATGATGAAGAAGAAGAAATAAAGCCTGTTTTTTAAAAAATTAATCATGAATAGTATAATATGCTGAAGACCTGTTAGAAAAAACAGGTCTTCAGCATATTATACGCCTTTAAATTATTTTGAAAACATGATAAAATATATAGTATTTTTTAAAATAAAGAAATAGGGAGTAGTTTATGTATAAGAAAAAAAAACCATATATCTTGGTATTTGGAGCATCAGTTGTAGACATATTTGGTATTTGTAATGTTGGAGTAAAATATAGAGTAAAAGACTCTAATCCTGGTAAAGTAAGGATGGCCTTTGGTGGTGTCTCTAGAAACATTGCAGAAAATATGGCTAGAATTGGTCTAAATACCAAGTTTATTTCTATCTTAGGAGACGATGAAAAAGGTCGTGCTATGTTGGATCATTCAGAATTAGTAGGATATGATATGGAAGATTCTCTTATTTTAGAAGGAGGGAGAACGCCCAGTTATTTAGCTATATTGGATCAATTTGGAGAGATGGTCTCAGCAGTAGCTGATATGGAAAGTATCAGTGCTATGAACACAGATTTTATTGATTCTAAATCTGATTTAATTGAAAATGCTGAATATACATTTTTAGATGCCGATGATCCCGAGAATTTAGAGTATCTCTTAAAAAAGTTTACTGGTAAAACTAAATTCATCTTAGATCCAGTATCTTCTGAAAAGGCTAATAAAATAAAACATCTAATCGGCTATTTTCATACAATAAAACCAAATAAAAATGAAGCTGAGATCTTAACTGGATTTTCTATAGATACAGATGAGGATCTAAAGAAAGCCGGAGAATATTTTTTAAATTTAGGTGTAAAAAAAGTATTTATAAGTCTTGATTCTGAAGGGGTATACTATACTGATGGAATAGCCAGTGGGAAGATCAAAGCCTGTGATGTAGTTGTTAAAAATGTAACAGGTGCAGGCGATTCATTTGTAGCCGGTCTGGGATTCGGATATATGAATGATATGGATATGGAGGAAATTGTAAAATTTTCTATGACTATGTCTATCATTACCATCTCCTATGAAGGGACCATCCATCCTGACATAGATCTTATGAAAATTGCTAAAACTATGAGGGAAGTTTCATGGGAAGAAAAGTTTATCTAAAAAAAGATCTATTGATTAAAGATCTAAAAAAAGAGGAAATTCTAACTAGAATCTCCTCTTTTTTTTTATAAATATTTATCAATCTCTGCCTGTAATTTTTTCAACGCATTAGCTCTATGACTGATCTCTTTCTTTATCTCTGGAATCTCAGCAAAAGTCTTTTTGTATTTTTCAATATAGAAATGAGGATCATATCCAAACCCATCTGTTCCACCTGGCTCTTCTACTATTACCCCTTCTACCTCTCCTCTGAAACTATGGTATTCACCATTTGGTTTTGCAAGAGTTATCACACATACAAATTTAGCACTCTTATCCTCTTTTCCCTTTAGTTCCTGGATCAATTTATTATTATTCGTCTCATCTGTAGCATTTTCTCCTGAATATCTAGCTGAATATATCCCAGGAGCTCCTCCTAGAGCCTCTACGCACAACCCACTGTCATCTGCGATAACAGGCATCCCTACAGCTTTAGCTATCTCTAAGGCCTTCTTCTGGCTATTCCCTTCAAAGGTATCTCTATCCTCTACCACATCTGGAATTGTATATCCGTCGTTTATTGAAAGTATCTCATATCCCTTTAAGATCTCAGATATTTCTTTTATTTTTTTCTTATTTCCTGTGGCTAAAAATAATTTTTTCATATTTTTTTCTCCTTATTTACATTCTAGTCTTCTTTATTGGCATTTATGATACACCAAATAAAAAGTACTCCAAACCAAAATAATATCGCTATTTCTCTAGTATTAAATATAATTGTCACCTCTCCAGCTGTTAACATCACTCTATTTTTTTATTAAAATCTAATTCAATATTTATAATTGAAACTATATTTTAATTATACCACATCAAGGAGGCATACATAAAAAATATCTCCCATAAATTAATGCAGGAGATAATTTTTCTTCTTTTTCATCTCTCTCTTTTCTTATCTATACTAAAAATAAAATTTTTGAGAGTATAAAAATTAATTTTTTTATGCTTTCTTTATTGCCTCATTCTGCATCTCAAATAATTCTTTGATTCCTTTTTCTGCCAGATCCAACAGACCATTTAATTCTTTTCTTGTAAATGTAGTTTCTTCTCCTGTTCCCTGTACTTCTACAAATTCCATCTTAGAGTTCATTATTACATTCATGTCTACATCTGCATTGGCATCCTCAGTATATTTAAGGTCTAACATCGGAACTCCACCAACTACTCCTACACTGATAGCAGCTACATTTGAGATTAATGGTGATTCTTCTAACTTACCATCTGCAATTAATTTCTTTATTGCTATAGCAAGAGCTACATACCCACCAGTTATAGAAGCTGTTCTTGTTCCACCATCAGCCTGAATAACATCACAGTCAATAGTGATACTTCTTTCACCTAATTTACCCATATCTAAACACGCTCTAAGAGATCTCCCAATTAATCTTTGGATCTCCATGGTTCTTCCACCTAATTTACCCATTGAAGCTTCTCTTCTATTTCTATCTTCAGTGGCTCTTGGTAACATAGAATATTCTGCTGTAAGCCATCCTTTACCTGATTTTTTTAAAAATCTAGGTACGCTCTCACTTACAGAAGCAGTACAAATTACCTTTGTATTTCCCATCTCTATCAATACAGATCCTTCAGCATGAATAGTGAATCCTGTTATTAAATTTACTTGTCTTAAATCTTCATTAGTTCTGTTGTCATCTCTTAAAATACTCATTATTTATTTCTCCTATATAATTTATTAATATGAGATTATATAAAATAACCTCATATTATTTTAATCCTTGATTAATCTCCCACAAAAAAGAATGAAAAGTTTATTCCTCTCCAAATTGTGTTTCATATAGCTTTTTATAGATCCCACCATGGGCTAATAGCTCCTCATGGCTTCCTGCCTCTGCTATCTTTCCTTTATCCATAACTACGATCTTGTCTGCATTGACTATTGTAGACAATCTATGGGCTATTACAAATGTTGTTCTTCCCACCATTAATTTTTCCAGAGCGTCTTGAACCAGTCTTTCAGACTCTGTATCCAGAGCAGATGTAGCTTCATCCAGGATCATAATCTCCGGATTTTTTAGGAGTGCACGAGCTATAGCTATCCTTTGTTTTTGACCGCCTGATAGTAATGTTCCTCTTTCTCCTACTTCCTGGTCATATCCATTTTCAAACTCTATTATGAAGTTATGGGCATTAGCCATCTTAGCGGCATTTATAACATCCTCTTTCGTCACTTCTCTTCCTGCACCATATAATATATTAGAATAGATAGTACCGCTAAATAAGAATGTTTCTTGGGGAACTATCCCTATATGATCTCTTAATTCTTTCACTTTCAGATCTCTTATATCCATCCCATCTATAGTTATAGAACCATCTTCAACTTCATAAAACCTGGGAATCAGATTTACCAGGGTAGTTTTTCCACTTCCACTTCTACCTACTAGTGCCACGATCTCTCCGGCATTTGCTTCAAAATTAATATCGTCTATAGCATAATCCAAATCTTTACCATATCTAAATTTTAAATCCTTAAATTTTACCTTAGGTGAAAGATCTCCATAGTCTGCAGCGCTCTCTTTCTCCACTACTTCCGGTATTTCCTCCAACAGCTCCATTACTCTGTCAGCTGATGGCATGATGGACATCAGCTCACTCCCTCTTTTAATCACTTTTTTAAGGGGCTCAAACATAAGTCCCAGTGAAGTTAAAAACGAAACAAGGTCACCAGCTGTAAAGCTGGAATCAACTATAACTTTATTTCCACCGTAAAGAAGTACTCCTACAGTTAAAGTAATCGTTACAACTTCATTTATAGGTGAAATTCTGGCCTCTACCTTCTTATTTCTATACTCAGTATTTAGTACTTCCATATTTTTTTCTTCATATTTTTTTATCTCATCCTGCTCAGTCGCAAATGCTTTTACAACTCTGATCCCAGACAGAGATTCCTGGATAAGAGAATTTAATTCCCCCCGTTGATCCTGTCTTTTTCTGGCAGTTCTCTTGATTTTTTTCAAGATTTTTTTTAAAATCATCATCATCGCAGGTAACAAAATTAAGGTCATTAAAGCTAATACCATATCAATCCTAAATAATCCTATGAGAAGTACTGTTATAGTCAAAAATTCCGGCAGGATCTGAAATATCATAAACCCGATCTTACCTAGGTTTCCTGCATCTCCACTGATCCTTGCCATTATCTCCCCCTGGGGAGTTTTATCAAAATAAGAATGACTTAATTTATGAAGATGTCTGTAGATATCCTGCTGGATATCCCTGACTACCAGCCTCGTTGTATAGGAGGAAAAAGTTTCCTTATAGTACATGGAAAAACCCTTTATAACAGTTGCAATTACTAAACCACCAGACACCAACAACAATCTTTTCATATCTTTTGCTATGAGTACATCATCCATCAAAGATTTAGATAACCATGCGGGCAATGCCTTTGTTAAACCTACTATTAAAGAAAGTATCACTATAAATACAAACCTGTATTTATAGTGCATTCCATAATCAACCATCTTTTTTAATGATGTTTTTTGAACTTTTAATTTTACTTTATTCATATTATTTTCCTTTCAAAAAGAATTTAGCGTACTTTTCTATTATATTATTTCCGCCTAGTTTTTCTATTATTTCACTTATCTGCTCCTCAAAATATTCCCTGTTATCTTCTATATTTTGTATAGCACCTAGGATGTTATCTCTATTGCATTCTCCCTGGAGGAGTTCTCTATAAACTTCCCTATCCAAAGCTAAGTTCGGCAGAGAGACATATTTTAATTTTAGTATATATTTTGCTATCAGTCCGCTCAGTCTGTCGATCTTATAGATTACAACTCCCGGTAAACCCAAGAGTGCCAATTCCAATATTACCGTTCCTGAAGCTGCTATGGCATATTTAGATTGTTTTACTACATCTTTAAGAGATAAATCATCTACAACCTCTAAGTTTTTATATCTGTTTATATCCAAGTCTACCCACTTTAAATGATCCCTTTTGGCTAATTTTAATATAAAGTTTTCATTCGCAGATCTTTCCACAACTTCCATCATTACAGGAAGTAGCTTCTGTACCTCTTTTTTTCTGCTTCCAGGAAGTAAAAGGATCTTCTCTCCCCTCTGATCTATCCGCTTGTAGATATCTAAAAATGGATTTCCGTAATAGACTACATCTATTCCGTGTTTCTTATAAAAATCCACTTCCCATGGAAATATAACCACTATATGATCTACATGTCTTAATTTTTCAACACGTTTTTCTCCCCAAACCCAAACTTTAGGCGGTATATAATAGTATATCTCTACATCCTCTACATGTTTTTTCAGAAGTTCCATAAATTTCAGATTAAATCCTCCATAATCTACTAAGATTACTTTTTTGATCTTCTCTTTTTTAATAAACTCTATATATTCATAGACTTTATTCTTTAAAAATTTATATTTTTTTAGGGCTTCCCAAATCCCCATTACAGCCAGTTCATCTATATCCTGTATAACAGTAACACCAGCTTCTTTGGAATGTTTACCTGCTACTCCAAAAAAACTGGCATTGTTGTCAATTTTATTCATTGCATTTACAAGATATGATAGGTGAAGATCCCCTGAGATCTCACCTGTCGAAACAAAATACTTCATACTGTCCCTCCTCTATACCCTAACTCCTACAATGAAAATGCTATTGTCATTTGCTAATTTTATACACTCTTCTTTATCTAAAAATAACATCCTGTCAGCTTCTGCAACTATACCCTTTCCACCGATAGATATTATTTTTTTTATGGTATCCAAACCAATGGCTGGTATATCTACCCTCATATCCTGCTGAGGCCTGGCCATCTTTACCAGGATACAGTTATCCCCTGCATATTCATAGGCCCTTTCAATAGTCTTGTCGGTTCCCTCTATACCCTCCAGGGTAATAATAGAACCATCCTTACAGACCACACACTGGCCTGCATCTATAATAGAGAGAGCCCGGGCCCCCTCTATACCTATTTTTATAGTTTTATTTTCATCTTCGTTAGGAATAGTTTTTGTATATACTCTTTCAGAGAACATCATATCTTTCATAAGATGATTTTGAGGCAGTACTTTTATACCATTTAATCTAAATAGAGAGATCACACCAAATAATAGAGTTTCATCTTTTCTATCAGGCATCCTCTTTAGAAGTTCCTCTCCTACTTCATCTAACTGAAGATCATTAAACAGTAATTTTTTTTCTACCTTTCCCAGCATAACCATCTTTTCGATATTATTAGTCAATAGATATAGGAGAATTTTTTTCATCTCACCTATATTCATCTCTACATAATTATGATGGGACTTGACCTTATCAGATACTGTATCAAATAGCCCTATTGGATATGGATCTATTCCATATTCTTTAGCAGATTCTAAAAATTTTACCGGAAGTTCTCCATTTCCTACAATAACAGCTATCTTCTCCATTATTTGATAATCCCCCTACTACTGTTTTTAACAAATTCTAAAAAGTTTTTTACACACTCATTTTCACCATATGTTTCCTCTATCTCAGCTAAAGCATCCTTCAATAACATCTTAGATCTAAATATTAACCTATATACTTTTTTTAATATAGATATATCTTCCTTTGAAAAACCTCTTCTGGAAAGGCCTACACTATTTAATCCACGAGCTACTGCACGAGATCCCTCTGCTAAAATATACGGTGGTACATCTTGAACTATCAAGGATCCTCCTCCAGTCATACTGTGAGCCCCTATGTTACAAAATTGATGTATCGGTGTTAATCCGCCTATAATTGCAAAATCTCCTACAGTTACATGTCCTGCTAAAGTTACATTGTTAGCCAAAATACAGTTATCTCCTATGATTACATCATGGGCTACATGTACATATACCATAAGCAGATTATTACTTCCTATTACAGTTTCCCACTTGTCATCTGTTCCCCTATGAATAGTTACAAACTCCCTTATTTTATTGTTGTCACCTATTATGGTCTTAGTAGGTTCCCCTTTATATTTAAGGTCTTGCGACTCCTTTCCTATGGAAGCATATGAGTAGATCTTATTATTTTTACCTATTATAGTAATTCCGTCTATTACAACATGGGATTCAATTATGGTATTATCCCCTATTACTACTTCGCTACCAATGATACTATAGGGACCTATTTCTACACCTTTACCAAGTACAGCTCCCTCCCCAATGATTGCGGTTTTATGTATGTTAGCCATGAACTTCCTCCCTACTTTTTCATAATAGCAAACATTAGATCTGCTGTGGCTACTACCTCTCCATCTACTTTTGCTACTCCTCTACCTTTTACTATAGATCTTTTAGCTTTTATAACTTCCACTTCATATACTAATCTATCTCCAGGTACTACAGGTTTTTTAAATTTTGCACTTTCAATTGAGGCAAAAAGAGGTGTAATAGGTTCATCATCTGCATTTACTAATAATCCAAGTGCTTGAGCCATTCCTTCTACTATTAATACTCCTGGCATGATTGGATAATCTGGGAAATGTCCATTGAAGAACTCCTCATTTACACTTACATTTTTGTAAGCTTCCAAAGTATTTTCACCAATTTTTGTTACTCTATCTACCAATAAAAACGGATATCTATGTGGTATTCTCTTTTTTATCTCAGCTATATTCATCATTTTTTAATCACTCCTATTTATTTAATTATTTAGTTAATAATTTTGCAAATTCTATATCCAGTGCATGTCCTGCTTTTATAGCAATTATATGACCTTTTATAGGTCTATTGATCACTTTCAAATCACCTATTATGTCCAAAATTTTATGTCTTACAAATTCATCTTCAAACCTAAGACCACCAGGGTTATCCACACCATTTTTATTGATTACTATGGCATTCTCTAAAGTTCCCCCTAGAGCCAGGTTATTTTTCCTCAAATACTCTACCTCATAGTCAAACCCAAAGGTTCTTGCTGGTGCTATCTCCTTCAAATAATTTTCTTGATTAAGATCTATCTCCAACATCTGTGTTTTTAAGAATGTATGATCAAATTTTATTGTATAGGTTATTTTAAATCCATCGTAGGGTAATCCTACAACATGCTTGTCACCTTTAGTCAGGTATACCGGCTCTTTTATCACCAGCTCCTCTATCTCAGAATCTAAATCACAAGTTCCTGTATCTCTTATTAATTCCCCGAATATTTTGGCACTCCCGTCTCCAATGGGCAATTCATTACCATCTATTTCTACCATTAAGTCTGTTATTTCAAATATGGCTAATGCCGATAAAAAATGTTCGATAGTATGAATTTTGGCATCATATTTATTTTTTAAATTTGTTCCACGAGTCAGATCAAAGGTATTTTCTAAGTTCATTATTACCTCATTCTCTCCCTTTTTTAGATCTATCCTTTTAAATATAATTCCAGTTTTCTCTGTAACCGGTATTAATTTTATCTTTATCATTTCACCCTTATGAAGACCTATCCCCTCATAGGTTATCTCTTTCGCAATGGTTTTTCTTCTCATATTTTCTCTCCCTGCAGCATTTTTCATTGTAGTTTTTTATTCTTTTATTAAAAACTTTTCAGCTAGAACCAATGGCAGTTTTTTATCCCCATCTCTAAATCTAATTACAAGTCTCTTCCCTGCTTCTACGTCTTTTATAATCCCAGTACCAAACTTCTTATGGGTTACCCTTTCACCAATTTTAAAGGGTGATTTTTCATCCACTTTAAAGTCTGCTTTTGTGATTAAGTTTAACCCTCCTAATTTGCTTTCCTTCTTTTTAGGAGCAACCTTTGCTTTATTTATATAATCCACATACCTGTCATCTATTTCCTTTAAAAACCTGGATGGATCTCTCATATATGAAATTCTTCCATATACCATCCTTTCAGATGCATGGGAGATATGTAATTTTTCCTCAGCACGGGTTATAGCTACATAGCAGAGCCTTCTCTCTTCCTCTAGATCCTCATCGGAAAAATCAGCTTTAGAACTAGGAAATAATTCATCTTCCATCCCTACTAGGAAAACTATTGGAAACTCTAACCCTTTAGAGTTATGAATTGTCATTAATTTTACATAGTCTGTATCTTCTTCTAAATCGTCTGTAGCTGCTACCAATGCAGTTTGTTCTAAAAATTCTCCTACACTTATGAAACCTTCATATTGTTCTGAATCTTCCATCTCCTGTATCGAAGTTCGAAGTTCCCTTACATTATCCATTCTCGCTTCAAATTTTTCATCGTAAGTAGTTAAATAGTTCATATAATTAGTTCCCTCTAAGATCATATCATATATCTCTGAGGCTGTTAGAAATTGGCTTTCTTCCATTATATTTTTTAACATCTCATACAGTCTAAGTACAGTTACTTTTATAGCTGATCCTAGTTTAGTTTCCTCTATCCTACCCATGGCTTCAAAGAATATTATCTCATTTTCATCGGCAAAATCTCTGATTTTTTCAATGGTTTTTGCTCCAATTTTTCTTTTTGGAACATTGATTATCCTAAATAAACTAACAGTATCTTTAGGGTTATTTATTACTCTCATATAAGAAAGTATATCCTTTACTTCTACCCTCTGATAGAACTGCATCCCGCCAAATATTTTATAGCTTATTCTATGTCTTAAAAAAGCTTCCTCAAATACCCTTGACTGTGCATTGGTTCTGTATAAAACAGTATAATCTTTATATGATCTACCGTTATTTTTCCCCTTTATGATCTCCTGTAATATATAATCTGCCTCTGCTCTTCCATCTGATGCAGAAAAAATCTCAATCAAGTGACCTTTTTCCTTCTCAGTCCAGAGATTTTTACCTCTGGAAGTTGTATTTAATTTAATAATACTGTTTGCAGCTCCCAATATATTCTGAGTTGATCTATAATTTTGCTCTAATTTTACTACCATAGCATCTTTATATTCCTTCTCAAAATCCAGAATATTTCTTATGTTGGCTCCTCTAAATCCATATATACTCTGGTCTTCATCTCCAACCACACATATATTTTTATGTTTTTTAGCTATCTTGGTTATTATCTGATACTGAATATTGTTGGTATCCTGGTATTCGTCTACCATTACATATTCATATCTACCCTGTATCTTCTCTAAGACTTCCGGGTCATCCAATAATTTATTGGTATTTATAAGTAGATCGGCAAAGTCCATAGCGTTATTTTTTATAAGTTCCTCAGCATATTTTTCATATACAGCTGCTACAACTCTTGTATCGGCATTATAAACATCTTTAGATACGTCTGCCGGTTCCTCTCCGTCTTCCTTATATTTAGATATTTTAGAAACTACAGATGCTGGTGTTAACTGCTTATTAGTCACTACCAGTTCCTTCATCAGTCTGCCTACTAATTTTTTCTGATCATCTGCATCATAGATATTAAAATTAGCATCATAACCTAATTTTGTAGCATATACCCTGAGCAGTCTGACTCCAAATGAATGAAATGTAGAGACCATAACCTTCTTAGCATCTAAGCCGATTAAACTCTCTACCCTTTCTCTCATTTCTTTAGCAGCCTTATTTGTAAATGTTACAGCCAGGATCTTATATGGACTGATACTTTTTTCCAGCACCATATGAGCTATTCTATATGTAACCGTTCTTGTCTTCCCGCTTCCTGCTCCTGCTAAGATCAGTAGTGGTCCATCTATTTTTTCTGCTGCTTTTCTCTGTTCATTATTCAATCCGTTTAATATACTCATAATTCACACCCTACACTCTTTTTTACACTCTTTTAAAGTATATCATATCTCTTTTTCTATTTCAATTTATCGTAAAACAGACCTTACAATTGATCTATTTCAATTAAAATTTTATATGGTACAATCCATATGGATTGTTACATCCCCTACATCTTCAAATCTATTTAAGATGGAGTATTTTATATCATCAGATAGTTCGTGTCCCTCATGAATAGTCATCTTCCCATCTAATCTAATATGCAACGAGAGATAGACCATATTTCCCGATGTTTTCATCCTTATATCATGAGCATTTTCTATATATCCAAATGAATTTACATATCTGTCTACCTCTTCTATTAATTTTCTGTCCTGTATATCCATTAAATTATTAGAAGTCTGAAAAATTATATGTAATCCTTCCTTACCGATGATCAGACCTACCACTATACTGAGCAGGAGGTCAAATATTGGATTTACATAGATCGACAGTAATATCCCTACTAAAACTCCTACAGAAGACAATACATCACTCTTATGCTCCCTGGCATCGGCTAAAACAGCATCATTTTTTATTCTAACCCCTATATTATATTTATATCTATACAATACATACTTAACAGCTATGGAAATAAGCACAATAACCAAGGTTATATTCTCTGGAATCAGACGCACTGTTTCCCGCATATAATCCAGTACATTCTCCATAATCAAACTATATGCAGTAATCACCAGTATTACACCGATTATATTCCCGGCTATACTCTCTAATTTCCCATGCCCATAGGGATGGTCTTCATCTGCCGGCTTGTTTCCCAAATATATCCCTACTAAAACTACTACAGATCCTACTATATCTGAAACAGAATGAAATCCATCGGCTACCAAGGCCTTACTTTTTCCAAGCATCCCAAAAAATATCTTTATCCCTGCTAAAAACATATTGATTCCAATAGACAGGACAGTACTTCTTACCCCGTCCCTCTTTCTTTTTTCCCTGGCTGTAAGACCATCTATTTTATATAGGTTTCCAGACCACTCTTTGAAGCCCACCTTTTTAAAAAATATGGCATTTTCTAAATATCTGTCTAAATATACCTCATCTACTCCCTTAGCAGAGAGATAATTTTTAATAAATTCTATTAACCTGGTTCCAAAAGAACTATACCTTCGTTCTTCTTTAATGAATATATCCTTCAAAATTTTATCTTTTCCCAATACGGCATACCCTATAATTTCTTCTTCGAATAAGATTATAAATGCCCTATCATCTGAATCTATCATAATATCAGGATTCAACCCTTTTAATCTTTCTGTAAATTTTTCTAACGTTTTTCCTTTTAATATTCTATACATCTTCCCTCCTCCATATAGAGTTGTTTTTAGTTAATATATTATAATACAAATCTTAAATTTACTCCAATTTATATTAAAAAGCCAATGGATTCCCATTGACTTTTTATTTCAATACCTAAAAACTGGGTTATTTTAAATCACTTTCTATAATTTGCCTACCTGCTTATTGCTTTCATAGCTTTTATCAGTACCTGTGGCTTATTAATTGAATCATAAACAGGCAATACTTCTTTTCCAGTTTCAAAGAGCCCGTAAACTGCCGTTTGTGCACATCGGACAGAGTATTCAACTGTAAACACACAATCTTTTGGAAGTTCTGTAAACTGCCCTAAAAAAGCGAAGTTTTTTGCTCCTTCCGGCAACACCTTAGGACGATCCCCCCTTGCACGGGGCATGAATAAACTGTCGATAAACGGCATAGCTACTGGAATACAATTAACTAACCCTGAATTTACAATAGGTTTCATTAGGTCTTGAATTTTTAGATGATACCATAATTCTTCAAGGATCTCCTCACCGTTACACTCAGACATTTTTTTCTTTATATAATTCCCCACTTTGTCAGGGTATAAACCATATCCCCAGAAAATCTTTACGTCCTCCGGTTGATTGGAAAAATGCGGCTGACGGGCAATTACAATTGACATCAACCAGTTAGAATCTGTCATAGTTACCAAACCGCCAGTTCCGTCTATGTTCCCAGAAAATTTTTCCATATAATCATGAAATGTTTTATCTTTCAGTGTGGCAGTAAATGAATACCATTTCTGTAAATCGATATTATCACTAAAAACTCCCGGGTTACCAAATTCTTTGTCTTTTTTTGCTATTTTTTCCCAAAGCATCCATGACCCTGAAGTTGATTTATTTTTTAAAACTGGAGGTTTTGTCCAAGAACCATTGTCCGTGCTTTCTGTGATAGAACCATTAGTTATAAATACATAATCATTTTCCTTCAAGATAATCTCATCTTTTTTTCTATTTTTATCAAAAACATGTAAAACCTGAGCTTTTTTCCCGTCAGCAGAAATATTAAAGTCAATATCTACGACCTGTTTTTCCATCTCAAACTGAACTCCCCTTTCGTGAAGATATCGTTTAAGGGGTATAACATCCGATTGATATTGATTATACTTAGTACGCATAATCCCTCCAAGTCTAGGCAGCCCATCTACCAGATGTATAAAACGTCTCATGTAACGCCTCATCTCTGCTAAACTACTCCATTTTTGAAACGCAAACATCGTTGTCCATAGTTTCCAGTAATTGGTTTCAAAAAATTCATCTTCAAACCAGTCTTCAATTCGTTTATTATCTATTAACTTTTCAGGTGTAAGTGTCAACTTTAATAAAGCAATCTTTTCTTTTAATGAAAGTCCGAAAGATGTGAGATCCATTTTTTCTCCATTTTTAAGCAGGCGAGCTTTTGCATTTGAAACAAATTTAGAACTAAATTCAAAGGATTCATCTTTAACAGAAATATTTGGGTCATCATAGGATGGTATATTAGATAAAAGATCCCAATAACATTCAAAATGCTCCTCATGCATCCTTCCCCCACGAATAATAAATCCTTTTTCTGGATCTCCTATACCATCAAGGGCCCCTCCTAAAATATTATCCTGCTCCAATATATGGATATTTTGTCCGGGTACCTCAGCATCTTTTATTAAATAAACTGCACTTGCTAAGGATGCTATCCCACTCCCTATAAGATATATCTTTGAATTCTCTGGATTTTTATTCTTTTCTCTTTGCATCATTCTCCCCCCCTTTTTAAGATTATTATTTAATTTAACGTCTATGCTAAACTCAACATCTACTATATAGATATTTCAAAATAACAATAAAAAATCCTTTTATTTAAATAACCAAAACAGATTAAAAAAAGTACAGGAGAAGGAAAGATGATTTTATGCAGTAAGTAAAAAATAAAAAGGGGTGAACAAATTGAAAAAGGCAGTGGTTTTAAATAAATTTTTTTATATCCGGGATGGACATTCACTGGCAAGGGAGCTTTTGGGAAAGGTTCTCGTCAAAAAGACAGGAAAAAATATCATGAGAGGTAGAATTGTAGAAACAGAAGCATATCTTGCTCCTAAAGACAGAGCTTCCCATGCATATAATAACAAATTAACAAAACGAACAAAAACCATGTTTATGGAAGGGGGTTACTCCTATGTTTACCTCATATACGGCATCTATGCCTGCTTTAATGTCGTTGCAAACCGTAAAGGTATTCCACATGCTGTTTTAATCAGAGCTTTAGAACCATTAGATGGTATAGAATTCATGTATGAAAACAGAAATCCAAAAACAGATCGTGAACTTTTAAACGGACCTGGGAAATTATGCCAGGCATTTAATATAAGTATAAACGACAATGCCTGTGACTTGACGACTCAGGAAAATTTATGGATAGAAGATGACGGCTATAAACCAAAATTCATAGTCGACTGCAGAAGAATTGGAATAGAATATGCAAAAGAGTACAAAGAAAAACTATGGCGTTTTTATATTAAAAACAATAATTTTATCTCTCGTAAATAAAATATTTATATTTTTGGGTAAAAAAAAAGGGCCGTACATCGACCTTCGAAAACATTCCAACCACACGGCACCCAATCAGAAAACTCAAACAAAGCTACCCTATAACACCCAAAATAACCAACTTAGTGCTGCTTCCTTCCGGATCTGACACGGTTCACTGGCATTTCGCCGTATAGGACTTTACTCTCAACATCTTCTAAAAGGACCTGCTATGACAGATTGATCCTCAGGTCGACTTCACCTCTACTAAAGCGGATTGTAGATTACAAGGCACCGCTAGCTCCCCAGTTAGTACGACAAAATGAGTATATCATGGTTTTTATATTAATGCAAATTAATTTCCCATATTTACTCTGTTTCTAACGAAAATGATATCTTTTTATACATTCCCGTTATATTTTAGTATAACCATTGTAATATCATCAGATTGTTCTGCTCCATCAACAAATCCTTTAATATCCTCTTTAATTATTTTTTCAATATTATATACCTCTCTCTTATCTTTTTTCATCTCCGACAATACTTTTTTAAGCCTCCTTTCAGAATATTGTTTATTGTCTTTATTCATCGCTTCTGTTACACCATCAGTATAGAGGTATAAAACATCTCCATTTTCAAGTTTTAAATTTGCTCTCTTGAATTCAAATCCCGGTATTCCTCCAATAACAAAGTTCTTTTCCAAAGATAAATACTCATATTCATGTTGACCTTTTCTACAGATTAACGGTGGATTATGACCTGCATTTGAATACTCTACTTCTCCTGTTTCTATATTTAATATACAAATAAACGCTGTAACAAATAAGCATTCATCATTATCTTCTACAAGCATATTATTTACATTAAATAATATCTCCTCGGCAGAAATCCCTCTTAAAGCTTCATTTTTCATTAAGGTTTTAGCAATAACCATAAATAATGAAGCAGGTACTCCTTTACCGGATACGTCTGCAATAGAAAAACAAAGCTTATTTTCGTCGATTAAAAAGAAATCATAATAATCTCCTCCAACTTCTTTTGCTGGTTCCATACTGGCAAAAATATCAAATTCTTTTCTAGCAGGAAAAGGGGGAAAAATTCTTGGAAGCATACTTACTTGTATTCTTTTTGCAATTTCAAGTTCACTTTCAATTTTTTCTTTAGCTGCAGTTGTCTCCTTTAATTCATGTATATATAATTTGAGATCCTTTGTCATTTTATTAAATGACTCAGAAAGGACCTGTATCTCATCACCTGTATTAATTTTAATATTATGATCCAGATTCCCTGTTCCTATAAGTTCCACATAATTTGTAAGTTCAATAATTGGGTTTGAGAGTTTATCGGACATTTTTCTTCCGATAAATATTATTATTATTATTATTATTAGATATGCAATCACCATATTTATCTGGGCACTGTTAACTGCCCTGTCAATATCAGCATCGGTTTGTTCATGAATTTTTCCAAAGGTATTTCCAACTATATCTGCACTGGCAATTATTTTATCCGCTGGAATTTCAACAGCAAGACTCCACCCGGTACTAGAAATCGGTGCATAAGCTAAATCTTTTTCTCTGCCATTATTATCATAATATCTATCAAACCCTGTTTTTCCGGAGATCATTTTTTTTATTATTTTTCTATAGTCTTCATTCTCACTTTCCAATAAATTATAACTACTTTCATAAGTATATTGTATTTTTTTTCCTGAATATGCAATTACTTTACCCTCTTTGTCAATTATATATGCAGTCCCTATATCCTCTACCTGAGTATTTATTATTTCTAATAATGATTTAATAGTTATATCAGAAGCAACAACACCTATGAAATTTTCCTTATTATCGTATACTGCTTTGTAACAGGTCACAATTAGTTTTTTATTTATATCATAATTACGGGAAGGAAAAGGCGTTGCATCTATATATGGTGTTGTCCACCCGATTTCTTTTGTCTTTAGCGCGTCTCTATACCATCCTCTTTTTCTTGGGTCATAACTCCTGGCTATCGTCGACCTCCAGGGGAAGCCTTTATATACTCCATCCTTTGTCCCCATATATACTGACAATAAATTACTATCATTTGAATAGATCGGTCTGAAAACATAATCCATATTACTCAAAAGATCTATCTGCTCCTTCATAATATTTCTAGAGATCCCCGGAGGTAAAGTTACAACTGAAACATTCTGAGAATTTTCAGGTTCCTCATCACTATAATATGTGTCTATATGTTTAAACATAGTTGGATCGGAAAAAATAACTTTTGCATACTCACCCATAATATTAATACCAGATTCTACTTTGTCAAATAAAGAATCAGTATGATCAGCCTGAGATTTCACAAGTGCACGCATATACCCTTCAGTATCCGATCTTAGCATTTTTCTACTCTTTGAAATGGATCCTTCCCAAAGTTCCTTACTTGACTTCAAGGAAGCCTTCGCTTTCACCTTTATATCTATACTGGTAATCAATAAAAATATAAGCAGAGAAATAGAAGTCATCCCCAATAATAATGACAGTATTTTTGTTTTTATTGTTTTTTTATTGATTTTATTTACAGACATTTTAACCAACTCCAATTTTCATACTTACATCAATAATATAGATTTTTTTAGGTCAGAAAACAACTTATCGATAAAAGAAATAATTTAAAGCAGTTTTTTTGTCAGAGTAAGTATATTTTTTCCACCTTCCCTTTTATAATCAACTGTATCCATAATATTTTTAATTATGAAAATCCCAAGTCCCCCAACCCTTCTTTCTTCTACGGGCAGTGTAATATCAGGATCCTCTTTTTGAAGGGGATCGAAGGCAGTTCCTGTATCACTTATTTCTATAAGAATCGTATCATTGTTTATGGTTTCGCAATCAATTTTAAGCTCTCCACTTTCTTTAGTGTATGCATAATTTATAATGTTTATCAATGCTTCTTCGCTAACTAATCTCAGTTGATAATCTACTTTTCCATTATCAACTATTGCCTTAGTTTCTAAAAGAATAAACTGTATCATCTCTTCGAGGTTATCCATACCTACCTTGAATTTTTTTTTAGACATATTTATCACCATATATTTTTTTAGAATAAACACAATATTTCCCACCAATTTACCAATAAAATTTTAGCCTTTTAATAAATTCAGTAACAACAATAACTTCTAGAAGAATATATACATAGTTGAGAACTTCATCGTTTTTTTCAGAAGTGAATTCTAACTTTCTAATTCTATCTACTTTCTCAATCAATCCTTCTTTTTTGAAATTAAGACAATTACAGATCTAGACCCCACTAAGATTTTATTTTGATCTTTTAATTTTTTCTCTTCTCCCTGAGTCCAAAAATCTTCTCCACTGGGCATATCTGTATTGGCAGCTACATACCAACATTTCCCCCTTGGAAGCACTGGAAGTTCAAATATATGCATCTTCCAATGGGAATTCATAGCCATATAAATAAATTCATCCTCCTCAGTTTTATATTTTTCAGCAGATCCGCAAAACATCACTGCTATCGTATGCGATAGAGAATCACAATTATAATCCCAGGCTTTGGTTCCATGCCATGAAATTTCAGGATACCCTGTGTCAGTGTGATAGCTGTCGAATCTGGTAACCCTTAAAACAGGATGTGTTTTTCTAAATGCTATTATATTTTTAAAATACGAAAAAAGATCAGAATTATCTGTTACTTTATCCCAATTTAACCATGAAATCTCATTGTCCTGACAGTAAGCATTGTTATTTCCAAACTGGGTATTCCCAATTTCATCCCCTGAGAGCAACATTGGAATACCACGACTTACGAGCAATAATGTCACCGCATTCTTTATTTGTTTTTTTCTCAAAAAATTAATATCCGGATCATCTGTAGGTCCTTCCCACCCACAATTCCAGCTTTCATTATCATCCCCTCCATCACAATTGCCTTCTCCATTTGCAATATTATGTTTTTCATTGTATGAAACAAGGTCCATCATGGTAAATCCATCATGACAAGTGATAAAATTTATAGAAGCAGTGGTTCCTCTATTTTCCAGTCCATATAGATCAGGTGATCCCTGAATCCTTTGAATTACTTCTTTGACCACTTGTTTATCTCCCTTTAAAAATTTTCGAATATCATCTCTAAACTTTCCATTCCACTCTGCCCACCTTCCCCAAGAAGGAAATGATCCTACCTGATACAAACCACCAGCATCCCATGCTTCTGCAATAAGTTTACATTTTCCTAAAATCGGATCAAATGCCAGTGTTTCAAGTAGCGGTGGATTTGCCATGGGTACCCCATTTTGATCCCTTGAAAGAATAGACGCAAGGTCAAACCTAAATCCATCGATATGATATTCAGATGCCCAATACCTCAAACAATCCAATATCATATTTCTGACTATGGGATTATTACAATTTAGTGTATTTCCACATCCGCTAAAATTATAGTAGTGGCCTTCTGGAGTCAGTAAGTAATAAGTTTTATTGTCATGTCCTTTAAAGGAAATATAAGGTCCACTCTCATTCCCTTCAGCTGTATGATTAAAGACAACATCAAGAATAATTTCAATACCATTTTTATGTAATTCTTTTACGAGGTTTTTCAATTCATCAACTTCCATTCCAAACTTGCCTGTTGCAGCATAACCAGTTTTTGGTGCAAAAAATCCTACAGTACTATACCCCCAATAATTCATCAATTTTTCCCCATTTTCCTTTGAAACCCTTGAATTTTCAAATTCATCAAATTCAAATACAGGAAGGAGTTCAATACAGTTAATTCCCAGTTCTTTCAAATAAGGTATTTTTTCAATAATAGCAGCATAAGTTCCAGGATACTTTACCTTTGAAGTCGGATCTTTTGTATAACCTCTCACATGTAATTCGTAAATAATCAGGTCTTTTATATCCAGTTCAAGAGGTTTTTCACCCTCCCATTCAAAATCATCAAAAAATATTCTCGATCTATGTTGAAAAGGATCAATCCAATCTGGTTCTATACCCCAAATTTCCCTTCCTCCGGCAGCTTTTGCATATGGATCCATCAATATTTTTTCTTTGTTGTATAGATGCCCCTCTGTAGGATTATGCGGCCCGTCCACTCTGTATCCGTATTCAATATTTTCAAATTCAAGATCAAAAATAGTCATAGCAAAGACATTTCCAATTCTAAATTCTTCAGGAAATGGTATTACTGCAAAGGGTTCTTTTTCTTTTCTCTTGAATAAAACTAATTCACAGCTGGTTGCATACCTTGAAAATATGGAAAAATTAACTCCTTCTGGAACGATGGTTGCTCCAAAAGGTAATGCTCTACCTCTTCTAAACTTTATTCCATCTTGTTGGTGGGTTGGAAAAACATCTATTCTTAACATTTTTTACTCTCCTTTTTGCAAGAACTCAAAAGCCTCACCTATAGTATTAAAAGATTTGAAAATATTTCCAAAGCCTGTCATTTCCATCACATCACCGACTTCTTCGTTCATTTCTACAAGCACTCCATTCCCACCCTTTGATTTTAGTGTTTTTGCTATTATCATCAAAACTCTCAAACCTGCACTTGACACATATTCACAATTTTTCATATTAATAATCAGGCTTGTATTCTCATCTAACTTCTCTATAATCTCATCTTTTGCCGAAGGTGCAGTATTTCCATCGAGTCTTCCAATAAGACTGACAATATCAATATTTTCTTTTTTCTCAAAATTAAGTTTCATTTTATTCCCCCCTTATTGCGGAATTAATGTTGCACATATTTTAAATTTATAGTTTATTTTTGGTAATTTTGAAATAACTCTATAATATATATTTCATTATAAATTTAAGGTTGTCAAATAAATATCCTCCCCCTTTATCTGAGGTGGTATAACTTTTCTTTAGCAGAAAACATAAAAAAGGCCAATATGTCAATTTTTACAATGAAAACTGAATATAATAAAGATTTATAGGATTATAATATTTAAAACAAGTATATATTTTAAAAGGATACTGAAAATTTTAAAGTCTTATTACATTTTTTTTATAAAATTGTAAAAAAAACAGGATTAAATAATAATTATGTGTATATCTTAAAACAAGGAGGGGATGAAGTTATGTTGGAGATAAAAAAAACAATAATTGTTGATAAATCATTTTTTTTCAATGGTATTTCAACGAAAGGAGATGAAATTTATCTTTCCTATGTATTAAAAGCACATTTAGCAGAAAATAATGAAATTTTTTTGGAAGGGATAGGAATTACAGGGGTGGTAAATTTAAATTTGATATCCAAGCAAAGAGAGGTAATCGAAACAAATCTAAGAGATCATATAGAACTTTCTAAAAGCAGCAGCGAATATAAAGCATTTTGGGAAGAGGGGGCTAGGAAATGTGAAGAAGCATTGTCTTCACTAAACAATATTGAAAAAATATTAGACAAATACGTTGAATAAACATTATATAATAAAAAAAGAGGGAAAACCTCTTTTTTTATTGCTTAAATTATGAACCACATATATCATACTTTGTTTTTTTATTTAAAACTTATATACGAAATAATACTATTTTTTGATTACAAAAAAAGGCTGTTATGATATAATAATTTTGTAAAAGAGAGCAATAAAAAATTATTTTGGAGGTAATAAAAATGAAAAAAACAAATTCAAATTTCTTTAATTTATTAAAAAAATATTTCATGCAAAGAGATATATTTTAATAGTTTAATCTTACAAAAAATTTAATTATTAGGAGATGATGTAGATAAAAGTCCAAACCTTAAAAATAAAATTTAATAGATCACATTAAAAAATGAGAATTTTCTTTTAAATAAATTCTCATTTTTTTAATTTTATCTCAAATTCTCTCACAGCAAGTTCTAAATCTTCTTTCTTTGAAAATAGATGAGGTATTCTAATTCTGCAATATTTTTATACTCATTCTAAAAAGTTTTGAAACTTCTCTGATTCTGAACTTATTTTCATGGTACTTCCTCCGTAATGTTTTATCTATGTATTTCATCTAAGAATAACCCCGATTCAGTATTAAAACCAACAAAAAGGAGTTCCCCCTATGTTATGTTGGGTGAACTCCTAATGTGTTATGACTGCTCTATTTCATTAGATTTTTTAGTCTCAGTCTTAGGATCCATATGATTTTTTTCATAATCAGCCAAAGAATCTAAAGCTATTTTACCTAGAGGAACTATAGCAAAAAGATTTAAAACTGTCATGAGCCCTACCCCCATATCTGCAAGAGCCCAAACAAATAAATATTGGCTTAACCCTCCTACAAACATCATCAAAAGAGCAAAAGTTTTATAAACGTTTTGAGCGAACTCTCCCTCTATAATGAATGATACATTTGATTTTGCATAGAAAAGTATTCCTAAAAAAGTACTAAAAGCAAATAATAGGAGAACAACAGCAATAAATATTACTCCAAATTCCCCTAGATGGTCTCTCATAGCAGCTTGTAAAAGGCTCATCCCAGTTTTCCCTTGAGTAACTGTTTTATCTGCAAGTAAGATAACAAATGCAGTTGCACTGCATATAACAAGAGTGTCTATAAAGACTCCTAAAGACTGTATTAATCCTTGTTTGGCAGGATGACTAACTTCCGCGGCAGCAGCGGCACAAGGTGCACTTCCACTTCCAGCTTCATTGGAGAATAATCCTCTTTTTATCCCTGCAATAATAACAACTCCAAGTCCACCACCAACGACCTGCTGTATCCCAAAAGCGTTTGAAAAAATACTAATAAGTACACTAGGGAGAAGAGTTATATTTTTTATTATTATGAAAACAACAATAAATGCATAAGCTCCTGCCATTATTGGAACTAATTTATCTAAGACTCTAGCAGTTTTGTTACTTTTTCCAAATATGACTACAGCTGCACATATTACAAGAATAGAAACGCTGTAGATCCTAGGGATATCAAAAGCATTCTCAAATGATTCGGTAACTGAATTTGAAACTATCTGACTTATACCAGCCCAACAAATAAGCCCTGAGATTGCAAAAAGTATTCCCATCCATCTTTTGTTTAAAGCCTTCTCCATAAAGTAAGCAGGTCCTCCCCTGTATCCTCCATTTGGGTCTTTTCCCTTATAAATTTGAGCTAGAGTACTTTCGATAAATGCAGAAGAAGAGCCCACTAGTGCAACAACCCACATCCAAAAAACAGCCCCAGGTCCTCCTATAGAAACAGCCGCAACGACTCCAGCCAAATTTCCTGCTCCGATTCTCGATGCCGTAGATATACAAAAAGCCTGAAATGATGAAACAGTATTCTCATCTTTAGATTCATTTTTTTCTAAAATAATTCTAACCATTTCTTTGAATAATCTCACCGGCATAAATCGAGTTTTAATTGTAAAGTAAAGTCCCACAGAAAGTAACATAACAGCTAAAAGGTTTTTACCCCAAAAAATTCCATTGATAAAATTAACAACATTTTCCAAATAATTCAATATTCTTCACCACCCTTTTCAACAAAACACAATAAAAAAATATAGCCTCTGAAATGTGAAACGATATTTTTGTATAATAATATATCAAAAAAAATATTATTATACTTTGTTTTTACCTCAAAAAAAATCAAAAAGCAATTTTTTTATAACTAATAACGAATAAAAAATGTTTTTTCACCCTTGACAAATAAAAAAAATAGAGCTATATTAAGAATCAAGGACCTATATCAGTAATTAAAATGCATTAAAATATCGTTTTTAGTATCGTTTTAAATTTGAAAATATATTTAGGAGGTTTTTTATGAAAAAAAGATTTATGCCAGAACCCTTTAAAATCAAATCTGTGGAAACTATGACCTTGCCAAATGAAGAGCAAAGAAAAAAAGCTATTGAAGAAGCTGGATTCAATACTTTTTTATTAAAATCCAATGAATGTTATGTGGATCTATTGACGGATTCAGGAACCAACGCCATGAGTGACAAGCAATGGGCAGGTCTTATGGTGGGGGATGAAGCCTACGCCGGCAGCAAGAACTTCTATCATCTCCAGGATACAGTAAGGGAATATTTTGGTTTTAAGCATATAATTCCTACCCACCAGGGAAGAGGAGCAGAAAATATTTTATCCTCTCTGACTATTAAAGATGGCGACTGGGTTCCTGGAAATATGTATTTTACGACGACTAGATTTCACCAGGAAAGAAATGGAGCAAAATTTAGAGATGTTATCTGTGATGCTGCACATGACCCTGACAGGGAAGATGTTCACTTTAAGGGAAATGTGGATCTGAAAAAATTCCAGGATCTTATAGATGAAGTAGGAGCAGATAAGATTCCGTATATCTGTCTGGCTGTTACTGTAAACCTAGCTGGTGGTCAGCCGGTTTCTATGCAGAATATCAAAGAAGTTTCTGAGTTAGCTCATAAAAATGGTATTCTTGTGATGTATGATGCAACCAGATGTGTGGAAAATGCTTATTTTATAAAAGATTTAGAGGAAGGATATGCAGATGTTTCCATCAAAGATATAGTACATGAGATGTTCTCATATGGAGACGGATGTACAATGAGTGGAAAAAAAGATTGTATCACAAATATTGGTGGATTTCTGTGTGTAAATGACGATGATCTATACACTCGGGCAACTGCCATGGTAGTTCAATTTGAAGGTATGCCAAGTTATGGAGGGTTAGCAGGAAGGGATATGGAAGCTATGGCTATAGGGATCAAAGAAGCTATGAACTATGACTATATCAGTCATAGGGTAAATCAAATCAGATATCTGGGAGAAAAGCTGGCTGAAGGAGGAGTTCCTATGGTAAAGCCATATGGAGGACACGCTATCTTCTTAGATGCCAGACAATTTTTATCTCATTTAGACCAAGAAGAATTCCCTGCTCAAGCATTGGCAGCAGCTATCTATGTAGAATCCGGTGTTCGTTCAATGGAAAGAGGAATAATCTCAGCAGGAAGAGATGCTGTGACTGGAAAAAATCATAAACCTAAATTAGAAACTGTCAGACTTACTATTCCAAGAAGAGTTTATACGTATGCTCATTTGGATTATGTCGCAGAGACTATTATAGACCTATACAATAAAAAAGAAACCATTAAAGGATTAGAATGGGTATATGAACCATCATGCTTGAGATTCTTTACTGGAAGATTTAAACAGAAATAATAAAATTCCTTCTAGTATCTGCATAAATCAAAAAGCTACAAATAATATATGAATTTAAAATCAAAATTTATTTAGTGATTTGTAAAGGTTTTATTTTAAAAAAATGCCACCTATTTTTAAATAGGTGGCACATCTATATAAAATAATAAGGCGGTGAAAAATATGTTCCCAGTTAAATTTAAGCTAAAACTTTTTCTCACATTATTTTTTTCTATTCTAATGGGATATTTTTACTTTGTTTTACATTCATTTACCCATGGATTGTTAACAGGAATCTTAATCTATTGTGGGATCTATTTTTCCTCTCCCCCAAAAAGAAAGTAATTTAATTTTTATTTTTTATATTTTATATTTTTAGATAAAGAGATGACCACTAAATCTTCTCCTTCCTCTGTAAGAGTTGGTTCTTCGACATTAAATATATCCCCATTAGAATCCCTCTCATAAAATTTAATAATATCAAAGACTTTTCTAGAATCTACTTCAACTATAATTAATTCACTTAAGAAATCCTTGAATAACCATCTTCTAAATTCATCAAAATTATCAAAATAAAATTTATTTTTAATACTTTCAAGGTAAAAAACTCTAAGAGGTCTTTTAGAATGATCTCTTTCTTTAGAATCTACCACAAATAATCTTTTTTCAAAGAGATTTAAAAGTTTAGTTGCAAGATCTAAAGTTATTCCTTTTTTCCCATTTTCAAAATTACAGACACTAGCCTGCCCTGTCCCAATTAAATCTGCAACTTCTCTTTGTGTAAGATTTGATTTTTCTCTAAAATCTTTTAAAAGTTTTCTAAAAAATACATTTAAATTTTGTCCTCTTCTATTCAAAACAGCACCTTCTTTTTAGTATTATATTGGACCTTAACAGGTCAAAGTATGTGTATTATAACACAAAAGAACCTTAATAAATAATTTTTTTCTATCCTCTATAATTTTTTTCTTAATAATTTTTCATAGTGTTTCTCTCAAAAATTCATATTAACGTCAATAATTTTATCACTTAATCCTCATTTTTAACTACTGAATCTATATTAAAATTTTTAATAATTTTAATAATTATTATAACCAACCTCTCTCAAATTAATACTTTTACCTAAAAAATGAAAAGATTAGCTAGCCCCAGGAAGATTAAGAAGCCTAGAGCGTCTGTAATCATCGTTAGAAGTATAGAACTTCCAACTGCCGGGTCCGTCTTCAGTTTCTTTAATAGCAGTGGTATCAAAGTCCCACAAAGTCCTGCTATTGTGAAGTTCATAAATATAGCAAAGGACATAACCAGAGATATTTTAGTATTTTTGAACCACATATATGATCCAAGACCCACAAGAGTTGCAAATATCAGACCATTTAGAATAGCTACAATTATCTCTCTTAGCAAACTCTGATCCCAGTTTGTATCATCTACATCACCCATAGCCATCTGTCTTACCATTACTGTAAGAGCCTGATTACCTGTATTACCTCCCATACTGGCAACTATAGGCATCAGAACAGCTAGAGCTGGCAACATTTCTATGGTCGTCTGGTATCTGGCAATAACAGAAGCTGAAAAGAAAGCTGTACACATATTTAAAAATTGCCATTTCCCTCTTTTTCTGGAGATATCTATAGCCCTTCTCTCTCCTTCTACATCGTCATCTACTCCGGCCAGGTTATAGATCTGTTCCGTTGCCATCTCTTGTAAAAGGTCATAGATATCATCGGCAGTTATCCTACCCACCAGATAATTATCATTATCTATTACAGGTACAACTTGAAGGTCATACTCCTTAAACTCCATTACTACCTTCTCGATATCTTCCTTATCGTTTACATATCTCGGCTTGTATTTTTCAGGACGTTTACTTATTATCTCTTTAAAACTTTTATCAAAGTCAAATAACAGCATATCTTCTAATTGTACTGTAGCTACCAGATTATTATAATCTCCTAAAATAAAAACACTGCTTACATTCTCCAGCTCCTCACTGTACTTTAGCTTCCTTAAATTTTCAATGGTTTCCCTAACTGTTTCATTATGATTAGCTGCAAAAAACTCAGTCTGCATGTAGGCTCCAGCTTCATCTTCCTCATACCCTTTAAGTCTTTGGATTTCTTCCTGTTCCTTATTGTCTAATCCCGCTAAAATACTCTCTGCTAACTCTTCATCCAATTCCTCAATATCCTGCATAAGGTCAGTTGCGTCATCTGAATCCATCTTCTTAATCGTTCCGATCATCTTTTTCAGACTTAAAATCTGCAAACTTTCCTTTAACATTCTTTCATTGAATGTTTCCAATATATCTCCTAGGATATGTGTTGGCATCCTCTTAATATATTCGGAGAATCTCTCCTCATCCAACCTTCTCATACGTTTAAAAATTTTAGACAATTCTGAATAATGCAGATCCGCCTTGACTTTTTGATGCAGATATCCTTCTAAGCTGTCTACCAACTGTTGTATTTCTTTTTCTTTTTGCATAATTTCACCCTCTTTTTAGTTAAAAAGATTTTTAAGGCCGTCTCCTAATCCATCGATTAGATTTCTTGTACTTTTAGAATCCTTATTTGATTTTGTTTCTTTTTCTAAACTCTTTAATTCCTTTGAACTTTCACCCATTATCTTTCTTAATTCCTCTACTTTTTCTACCTCTATATTCAATTCCTCTGTATATTTTTTTACCTCCTCATCTATCATGAGTTTTGCCTCTACCTTATATTTCTTTATATTTTCATCTAAAACTTCCTTTATCAAACCGGATAAAATAGTTCCTATATTTGTATCAAACTCCAATTTTTCTTTTGCTCCATCATAGGTATAGTTAATAATCAACTGATCTATCCCCTGTAAACCTTCTCCTAATACCTCTTTGATCTTCGGATCCATCTCTAACTCATTGGGATTAATTTTTAAATTATTTAAAACCACTCTGCCATCTAGGTCTAATATTTTATTTTCGTAACTCATATTATAACTTAAATTCACCTTACTTCCAACTATTATAATTAAATTTTTATTTTCACCTATCATTTTATCATCTATTGTTAGTCCAGATAGATTTAATTTAATCTCTGCTGTCTCTGTTTCTCTGTTTAACTCTCCACGGATATCACCTTTAATAGTCTTATCATCTGCATCCAAATTAAATTTTATGGGATTTGGAGTAATCCCTGCCTTAGAGGTGATATCTTTGACCCCACCCTTTAAAGTATAATCTAGATGTTTAAATGTTAAACTTGCATTTTTCAACCAGAGATCATAACTCTCTTCCTTAGGTGCCTCATCTTGTTTGTTAAGCCCGTTAAAAAAGTCTACATTTTTTCCTATGTACTCCTCTAGATAGTTGTTTAAAATGAGATTTATCTCTGATTTCAGTTGCTCTTCATTCCACCCTACTATATCCTTAAAAGGATCTTCGCTATTAATATATCCAAAAGCTTTATCCTGTATATCTTTAATAACTTTTATATCCTTATCAAACTGTTTTTTATCCTTTTCAGCTTCCTTTACCAGGCCATCTATCTCATCAATCAGGTCGTTTAATTTATCCAGTTCATTCAGTAGTTTCAATGGATCTTTCTCATCTTTTATCCTTTCTTCCACTACTTTATATTTAGCCTCTATATTTTTTAATCTGGCTTTATAAGTTTCTTCATTTAATTTCTTATTCCAATGGGTATAAATTTTTTCTACTTTTCCCCTCTCAGCTTCATATTCCTTAACTATTTTAATATTTAAATCGTCTAAAATTTTCTTATAATTGTCTCCGCTTAGATCTATATCTAAACTGCCCAGATCTAATTTTCCCTTCTTTTTCTCCTCACTTCCATCAGCATCAAAAATATCCTCTGAAGGAGTAATTAATTGTGATTTTTCAAGTGCTCCATCAACTGCTCTGGGTGTGAATATCTCAACCAGCCCCAGAGTGGCGTCATCTATTATTATGAGTTTTTTTAGGAGAGGTTTATATTCTATCTCCAAATTAATTTTTTGAATATCTCCTATATTTCTCATAGTATTATTCTTATCAGTAATTTGAACTCTGCCAACTTTCAGGTTACCACCAAATAAATCTAAATCTACATTATCTATATCTATTTTAGCACCATATTTTTGACTCCCTATCCTTTCACCAAAATACTCTATGAGAGTGTTTCTAAAAAGATATACTCCTAATACCACTAAGACTATAGTTCCTATTATTATTCCCAATATTTTTTTTATTTTTTTCATCTTTCCTCCTTTTGCCAACAATAAAATAACTCTATGAATAATTTATCAATTACCTCATTTTTTCCCCAGTATAGATTCTTAATTATTCTAAATATATTTTTTAAATTTTCCCTTGATCTTCCCTTTTTTTGTCTCCCCTTCACTCCCTGCAAATATATGTTTTCCATATTTTCTGATAGAAATAACATCTCCTTCTTTAACAGTCAATGATTTGTTGGTTTTCAATCTATAGTTTACCATAACCTGGGAGGAGTTTATCAACTTTAGGGCATCATTTCTAGAACCACTTATAAGTGCCGAAACAATTACGTCCAATCTGTAGGAGTTTATCAGATATTCCTTCACTTCAAATTTATACTGAGGAATCTCCATGTCTCCTATCTCCTCTATCTCTACCTTAGATCTTCCAATACTCAAAAGATTAAGTTTTAAAAATTCAAATAACCCATCAAAAACAATCGTATAACAAGTTTTATCTTCCACTATAAGATCTCCTAATTTTTCCCTCTTTATCCCTGTAGATAAGATACCGGCCAGATAATGTCTGTGTTCTAAGCTATCAAATTTAGAAGTGGTTTTTATAGCTATTAGTTTAGAAGGAAATTCCACCCTTTCATCGGAATAATAACTTTTAAAAGCTGCCATCTTCTTTTCACTCTCCAGAGAAAGCCCCTTTACCTCTACCAGCACTCCTAATTCAGCCTCTATCTCAATTAATTTTGACCAAATTTGAGGTGATAGAAATATATCTGTATACACTATTCCATCTATTTTTTTACAAAGTTCTATCTTGTCGTAGATACTAGATATAGTTCCTTCCTCTTCATCTATAAAGTAATTTTTAAATTTTTTCTTATCCATTTCCCCTCCATATACTCTATCTAAATTAAGAACTCATAAACTATAAAAATTTTAGAAAACAAATCCAAAATTTAAACCTTATAGATCTATTAGTTCCTTGTGAAAAAACAGTAGTTTTCATTTAAGTATTTTTTAGTATAATTGATTTTATATTATTTGTATGGTAAAATCAATTGTTATTAAATTTTATATTATATTATTACAGATAGAAAAGGAGATTTTATGAACAAAATTGAAAGAAAATACATTCTGCCCAACGCCATTACAGCCACTAATATGTTTCTAGGTTTCTTGAGTATTACCATGTCCATCAAAGAAAATTACAACCTAGCTGCATGGTTAATTTTATTAGCTATGGTTTTTGATGCATTAGATGGTCTTACTGCTAGAAAATTAAATGCCTTCAGTGAATTTGGTAAAGAATTCGATTCATTTTGTGACTCTGTATCCTTTGGACTTGCACCTGGTATATTAATTTTTTCAGTCTTATCAAATACAGCAAATAATTTCCCTAAGGAACTTATTACACCCCTTGCGTTTATATATGCCCTTGCAGGAGTAGTTAGACTGGTTAAATTTAATGTAGTCACTACTGCCAGCGACAGTAAAGACGACTTTAGTGGAATGCCTATTCCAAACGGTGCAAATTTAGTAGTATCTTATTTCTTATTTGCTGAAGCTACTGGATTAGGAGTAGATCCAAAAATATTAGCTATAGTTGCCTTAGGTTCAGCAGTTCTTATGGTAAGTACAATTCCATTTAAGATACCACAAAAAGTATTTAGTTTTATACCTAAAAAGATGATCTTATTTGTAGCAATAGCTATCTTAGGTACAGCAGAATATTCGTTATTCCCATTGGGGCTATACTATGTTTTCGCTAACTTATTTACTTTTTTCAGCTCTAAAGATCAAAACTAAATTATATTTAAAAGATAGAAAAAATGAGTGGTTTCCCGCTCATTTTTTTATTTTCCTACTTTGTATATTCTTTAAAGATCATCTTATTTTTTCCAGTTTTTTTAGCCAGATAAAGGGCTTCATCTACCATTACGAAATAAGATTCAATTGAATTTTTAGGGACAAACTCCAAGACTCCTATACTTATAGTCAATGGAACCCCTTCCCTGTCTGTAGGTATCCCCAGTTTTTCTACTCTTTTTTGTATATTTTCAACCGCTATTCTGGGTTCATCTTTATTACAGTTCTGCATTCCCCCAATAAATTCATCACCTCCATAACGTGCTATATAACCCATCTTGAGCTCTTCCTTCAAAATTTCAGCCACCTTTTGAAGGGCAATATCCCCTTGAATATGCCCAAAATTGTCATTGATTCCTTTGAAATTATCCAGGTCAAATAAAAATATAAATATTTTCTTCCCCTCTAATTTAGCCCCCTCTATCTTTTTTTCAAAAGCTTCATAAAAATGCCTCCTGTTACAAAGACCGGTAAGATGATCCCGCTCTGAATATTCTTTCAATAGATTATTTGTTACCTTCAATTTTTCATGTTCCAAGGTATTATTTAGTGCAATAGTCATAAAAGAGATCAATTCCCGGCATACATCAAGTTCCTCTTTCTCAAAACTTACTCTCTCATATATCTGATATGTAAAACCTCCAATTACTTCCTCTTCCATTAAAAGGGGGGCACAATAGACGCACTTAGGGACTTCCCCTACCAGAAGACTGGTATCCCTGTCTATTATATCTTCTTTTATCACTTCATTTTTTGCGTAAATTGATTCTATCATAAAGCTATTTTTTTTAGAGTAAGGTATATCACCAAAATCTAACTTTTCACCAAATTCATAACAAAATCCATCTTTTAACCTTTTATTTTGTATATCATTTATAAATATCCCTATGGCACACTCACCATAATTTTTTCTCATTATAGTATAAATCCTCTGGGACATCTTTTGCACTGAGGATGTAGAAACCACTGCCTTACTGGCTTCTTTAACTATGGAACGCTGTTTCAGTAATTTTTTTACCCTTTCATTACTTTCTCTTAACAGTTCTTTTTCCTTTTCTTTAAAAAAAAGTACTCCTATCATCTTCTTTAAAATCGCAACTTTTTTTAGAATTTCTCCTGCAAAAATACCTTTTTTTCTACTCTCCAAAAAAAATATTCCCACAACCTCTGCATCTAAAGATATAGGACAATAATATACAGACTGTTTTCGGTCATCATCTAAGATCATACTGCTATCAATATAATCATTTATGATTATCTCTTCTTCTTTTTCTATACATTTCTCAATTAAATTTTTATTGCTATTTATCTTTTCAACCCATTGGTTGTCCTTTATAGAATATTTAAAAAGTATTCTGTCGCTGTCTTTTTCATAGTATACAATTCCCATTGTACTTATCTTGTCATATGTATATATTATCTCATAGAGTTCCCACATAATTGTTTTAAGGTTTTCATCAAACATTTTTTCCTCCCTAGTCAGCCTTAAATAATTTTATTTTCATTCTATTGTAACACCCTTATTTAAAGTAAATCAAAATTTAATTGTAATCTATTGGTGATTCTATTCAAACTGCCCAGAAAGTATTTTTCTTATTTTTAAGTCACAGATCTTCTTTTTCAAAATCAATTCTCAATATGTATTCAGGTAACTGCTTTCTAATTTCAATATTTTGTTCAGATAAAATTTGAATACTTTTATCCATTTTAAATCTTTTCTATTTTTCTCTTGACTATATAGTCAACTATATAGTTTATACTATAAATATATTAAGGAGGACATTTTATGAAAAACGAATCAACAACAAAAACATTTTTTAAATTTGCTATTCCAAGTATCATCGGTCTTCTAATAGTTTCTATGCAGACTATGATTGATGGGATGTTTGTAGGAAATTTTGTAGGACCAAGGGGGCTTGCGGCTATAAACTTAGCTATGCCCTATGTAAATACACTAACCAGTATAGCCATGATGATTGCTATAGGTGGATCGGTTGTAGCTAATATCCAAATGGGAAAAGGTAACACTCAAAAAGCAAACGAGATCACTAGTTTTATCTTTATATCTTTTCTTGCTATCATTAGTGGTTTATCTTTATTTAGTTTAATCTTTATAGATAAGATAATAATTTTCCTTGGAGGAGCTACACTTTTTAATTTAGTCAAAGGTTATTTATTTCCAATTCTTTTATTTGCAATTTTTTTTACCGGGCCAATATTTACAGAAACTTTTGCAAGAATCGGTGGAAAACCAAATGCTATCTTTTTAAGTGGATTTACTTGCTGCCTTTCTAATATCATATTGGATTACATCTTTATTGTAAAACTTGGCTGGGGAATAGAAGGGGCCGGCTGGGCAACTATTTTGGCTAATTTATTTGGAACAATGGCACTATTTGGGCTATTTTTTAAAGGCAGGTCTAAAATCCAGCTTTGTAAACCTAAAGGAGATTTCACACTATTAAAAACAGCACTCTATAATGGGAGCTCTGAGATGTTATCAGTTATATCCACTGCAATAGCAGCATTTTTATTCAATAGAATTATAATGGAATATATTGGTGAACTGGGTGTTTCCGCTCTCACTATTGTATTTTATGTAAATAACCTCGTAAATATAACATTATACGGACTCTCTCTAGCTCTTCAGCCGATTGTTTCTTATAATTTAGGTGCAAACAGGCCTGATAAAATAAAAGAAATTTTGAAAATTTCACTTTTTACTGGAGCTTTTGTAGGTATTTCTGCTTTTTTTATAATGAAGTTCAACAGTGTGTCACTTATAAGTTTATTTACTAAAGGAAATATTGAACTGACTAAGTTAGCATTAACAGCCACCAGTTATTTTATCTTAGCTTACTTCATTTCATTTATAAATGTAATTGCTTCTGCATTTCATACAGCCATTGAAAAACCATTTGAATCAGCATTGATAGCTCTTTTACGTTCTCTTATATTTGTATCGATATTTTTATTTACACTTCCTCACTTTTTCGGTGACAAGGGAATCTGGCTGGCTATTCCTCTTTCCGAAGTTTGCTGTCTAATTGTAAGTTATTGTCTGACAAATAGATCAATAAAAAGTTTAAAATTAGCTTAAATAAAAAAGACTGTAGAATTTTTCCTCTACAGTCTTTTTTTATTCTTTTGACA
This sequence comes from Fusobacteria bacterium ZRK30, assembly GCA_024628785.1. Taxonomy (NCBI): domain Bacteria; kingdom Fusobacteriati; phylum Fusobacteriota; species Fusobacteria bacterium ZRK30. Next base: position 1,271,434 of record CP102405.1, on the reverse strand, counting down.
CCTTATTCCATTTAAAATATTTTACTGTTCAAATACTCCTAAATCTTTATTGTCATATAAAAGTTCCACACGGGGATCAGCCTTTAAATAACTATAGTTTTTCATAAGCCATTTAACCAGATCCTTATCCTGCTTTACCTCGGTTCCATTGTCTATAAATACATTTATGGTTATCTGTTTAAAGTTTTCCAGTCCTCTCTCTATATCTTTAGCTATCATTTCCTCAGTCTGGCCTACAGTACAAACCAGTAAACAAGCTGAATAAAATTCACTGCTTAATTTTTTTAAGATACCTTCGTCTATCACAAAGTTTTTACCGTAGGAATTTATCCTGTACTTGTCATCAAAGGTTTCAACTCCTATACGGAATCTTATTTCTACCCCATCAAAATAATCTCTGATCTCATCCAATCTTTTTATATAACCGTAATAGGCTTCAAAATATAAGATCTTTATCTTCTTTTGCTTGACAACTTCCCTGATTTTTTTTAGTGTTTCAGAGGGAATTTCAAAAACAGAACCAGAGTTTATAACTTCTAATACTCCAAATTCTCCGGTTACTTCCTTTAAAACATCAAAGTTAACCTCATTTATTTTTCCTTCATCTATAGAATTATCTTCTATATAGTTGCAAAATTTGCATTTCCCATAACTGCAGGGAAAGCTTTTAAGGAGTACTATTTCTCTAATATTTTTATCTAAAACCTTATTATATCTCATGTTCCACCTCTACCTTTATATTCTGTATTTTTCACTTATTTAAAATAATAATCATATTATTTTAACTTTCCATTTTTAATTTTCCATCTTCAATTGCCGTCTCTCTATGCATCTTTTTAGCCAGATATAAAAATGGTGTATCAAAGGTTGCTATTACAATTTTCATCAGATATGTAGTTGTAAATATCTCTAAACATGTTTTAAAATCATAAAATCCCGCATATGAGAATCCTAAAAAGTCAAAACTTAGGTAGAAAGCTAAATACGTAAAGATTGCTGTGTCTACAAATTGACTCAGCATCGTACTACCGTTATTTCTAAGCCAAAGATGTTTATTTTCTGGAAATTTTTTCTTGAGTTTTTCAAACAGGTGGATATCTATATTTTGTGACATCCAGTAACATATAAGTCCCACTGCTGTAAACCTGGATAATGGTCCAAACAATGTTTCCATAGCCACCTGTGAATAATCAGCTGTACTAGGCTCAAAAGCCACTGAAACTTGGAGTAATATAGTAGCTGCTATATTACTTAAAAGTCCTATCTTGGCTCCTTTGGCTGCTGCCTTCAATCCATATTTTTCTGATAATATATCTGTCACCAAAAAACTTGATGCAAACATTATATTTCCTAAAGTAGATGACATCCCGCCTATCTCTATAGCTTTATTTACCTGTATCTGAGCCAATATTATAGTTATCGGTATATAAGCATAGAGACCATTCTTACCATAAGCCCTATAAAAATATAAGATAAATCCAAAGTTAACTAACAACATTACAAACCAAAGTATTATATTTTGCATATTTATTTCTCCTTTTTATTCTTTACACTCTATTATTTGGGCTGACTTTTGACTGCCCCAAATACCATTTCTTAATTTTTTTGTCTAAGATCTCCCTCTTATTTCTCTAAATATAAAAGGAGGGATAAAAAATCCCTCCTAAAAGTACACCAAAAAAAGCGTAGATTTGTTTCGACCTCTACACATAGTCTTTGGTTTTTTATAGATGGATTTTTCGAACATCTACCACAAAAGTGGATTTAAATATTTAATTTTTTTAATTCCCAAAGAGATCTTTAAACATAGAATCAGAGTTTATATTTTTTTTATTCTGTTCCATATTTTTTTTTGATTCCCTTGTTTCTTCTACCTTATCCATCATAATTTCATTGGATTCTATAAAAAAATCATTGAAATCTGAGTTATATATCGAAGCCATCTCTACTGGTTCGGTTCCTTTTTTAAATAAAGCCCACCTCTTATTCCATCCAGATGTAGAATCTGCTAATCTACCATTTTTAGAATCGATAAGTACCTTACTCAATTTACCATTTTTTAAGCCATCAGTAATATAATTAAACTCCTTACCGGTATCATACCCATCATCTACCAGCATTTGATAGTAGTTTCCCCATAATTTGGCTGTGAGGCCTCCTCCAGTAGCTGATTTATCCATAGGTCTGTTATCATCATATCCTATATAGACTGTAGTAACATACTTAGGAGTTATCCCAGCAAACCAAGCTGTTCTCTGCCTGTTGGTTGTACCGGTTTTTCCCCCTTGCACAATGTTTTTTCCATCTTTTTTAACTCTGGCATTTCTACCACTTCCAAGGTTTACAACATCTTCCATCATATGAGTAATGAGAGCTACATCTTCACTTTTGAAAACTCTCTGCTGCTTTGCTTGTTCCTGATATATTACCTTTCCATATCTATTTTTTATCTGGGTAATAAACTGAGGTTTAACCCTATACCCGCCATTTGCAAATGGCAGGTATAAACTTGAAAGTTCATATGGAGTCACTACCATTGTTCCAAGTGCCGCTGTTAAATTTTGAGGGATCTTTATATCTTCTCCACCTGCTAATTTTACAGTTTCACCTACATTTTTAAGCCCAACTTTTTGCAATGTTTTTATTGCAACTATATTTATAGACCTTTCCATTCCTTCTAAGAGGGTGAAATTTTTTCTGAAATTCCCCCCATAGTTTCTTGGTTTCCACTCCCCAAATTCCAGCGGAGTATCTTCAATCACCGTATTCATAGGATAACCAAGTCTCAAAGCTGTGAAATATACAAATGGTTTAAAGGCTGATCCTGGCTGCCTTTTGGCATAGATAGCTCTGTTGTAATCTCCAGATTTAAAACCTTTTCCGCCTATAACTGCTCTTACATAACCTGTATCAGCTTCTATAGTGACCATTCCGCCATCTAAACCTTTTTTTTCTTTTAATGGCTCATAATTTTCAAATGTTAATTTAGCTGCCTTCTGCATCCCTATATCCAAGGTCGTATAGACTTCTAATCCCTCTTCGTATATTTGCTTTTCTGTAAATAATTCAAATAATTTTTTTTCTACTATATTGGTAAAATCAGGAGTATTATAGCTCCTTTTTTTACTCACACTCTTTATTACAGTAACATTTAATTTGGATAATTCCTCTATAGACAAGTCTTTCAACTCATCTGGCAGCTGCCCTTCATTATAAAATTTATGGGACAGTGCTTTTTGATATTCTTCTTCATCTATGAGGTTATATCTTTTCATTTGAACCAGAACTAATTTTCCTCTAGCTACTGCATTATTTAGATGCCTTCTAGGGTTATATTTATTAGGCCTGTTAGGTACCCCGGCTAAAAGTGCAGATTCAGCTATATTTATATCTCCCACAGATTTACCATAAAATGCCCTGGCTGCTGTTTTTACTCCGTAGGCCCCTGACCCAAAATATATCTCATTCATATATTTTTCCAGGATCTCATCTTTGGTATATCCTCTTTCCAATTCCACTGTAATTATAGCTTCTTTTACCTTTCTCATGATCCTTTTCTCATTGGTAAGAAAGGCGTTTTTAGCCAGCTGCTGGGTTATCGAACTGGCTCCCTGGGCTTTACTCATAGTAACTACATTTACTACCATAGCTCTTCCCATTCCCAAAACATCAAACCCATGATGACTATAAAATCTCCTGTCCTCTATAGCCACATAAGCATCTTTAAGAGATTTTGGCATCTCCTCTATAGTTGCAGTTTCTCTGATTTCCTTATAAAGAATATCTATTACTTCACCATTTGCATCATATATTTTACTTGGTACTACTGGGTTATACCCTTCTATTAACTGTCCCAGGTCCGGCAGTTCCCTATATGCTTTCACAATAAGAACTGTCGCTCCTACTCCCCCTAATATGAATAATCCTATAAATATAAATAATATATTACGAAATAATTTTTTCATAGTATCCTACCTTTTGTTTTTTTGTCTTAGTTGTCCACAAGCTCCATCTATGTCAGAACCTTTTTCTCCTCTAAAAGTTACATTGATCTTTCTTACTTCCTTCAATTGATTGTAGAACTTTTCAATTTTCTCCTTATCAGGTCTCTTATAGTCTGTCCCCTCTACTTCATTGTAAGGGATCAAGTTTACTATATGATCAAACCCATACATAAATTCAGCCAGCATATCAGCATCTCTCATTGAACAGTTGAATTCATCTATTAAGATATATTCAAAAGTAAGTCTTCTCTTTGTATACATTTGATATTGTTGTAAAGTTGTATATAGATCCTGTAATGGATATCTTCTGTTGATAGGGATGATCTCATTTCTCTTTTCGTCAGTTACTGCATGAAGTGAAACAGCTAATCCTATAGGCATCTTCTCTTGTAATAACTTTTCAATTCCTGGTACAATTCCAGAAGTAGATACTGTTATTCTTCTCTTTGAAATATTAAGTCCTTTTTCATCAGATAACATTCTTATAGATTTTATAGTGTTATTTATGTTTAATAATGGCTCTCCCATTCCCATAAATACTAAGTTATTTACTCCTTCACCTTTTTTAACTAATCTCCTATGGATAGTATATACCTGGTTTACAATCTCATGGTTGAATAAGTCTCTAGTATATCCACCTTGACCTGTTGCACAGAAACTACATTTTACAGGACATCCTACCTGACTTGAAAGACACACTGTATTTCTATCTTTATGTTTTAACAATACAGTCTCAATACTAGTTCCATCTTCTAATTTAAATAAAAACTTCTCTGTCCCGTCTTTTTTAGATACTTGGTGATCTAATAGGTTTAAATAAGGTATATAAGTTTTTTCTTCCAATAATTCCCTATTTTTTTTAGATATATTTGTCATATCCTCTATCTTTCTGGCAATTTTTACATGTAGCCACTCATATATTTGTTTTGCATTAAATTTTTTCATTCCTAAATCTATTACAACACCTTCTAATTCATCGTACTCTAACTCTAATAAGTTTATCTTATTCATTTTTCTCCTCCACAATCTTTATATTCATAATTTCAATTAAATTTTCATATAGTTACACGCTTTTTTTACCTACTTACTAACTTCCATATTATTCTATATTTTTATTTCAAAATTTCATTTTTTTGAAATATTATAAAAAATTTAATTTTACTCTTAATTTTAAAGTAATTTCATAAAAATATCAACTATTTTTTCTATATTTATATCTATTCTCAAATTAATTCTTGCGGAATTCCCGCCACCTTTTACAATATACCCTAGCTTTTCTAAATTATTCTTCAATTCACCACAGTTTATAGCCCTACTCATCACAGTAAAATTGCCATCTTCGCCATGTATAACAGAGTATTTTTCATTCCCTATAAACTTAGGAAAAAATTTAGTTACCGCATCATTTTTTTTATAGATAATTATTTTATTTTCACCTTGAATTTTTGCATTAACCTTTAATTTTTCACACAACAATTCACTGTAGTCGTGATACAGACTATTCAGTTCCTTAGCTTTAGATTTATTTTCTTCCAACAAACAATCTATCTTATCATTTATCTCTTCCACAGTAGAGCTCAGTTGAGTAGTAGATTTTTTTATTATATTATGTTTTTCATAATAATCTTCATAGGCTGATTTCCCTGCTTTATAATAGACACGAGTTATAGTTTTCTTTACTTTCTCATAATTTATAACTTTAAATAATCCGATCTCACTTGTTTTCTGGGTATGAAATCCGCCGCAGGCATTCATATCGAAATCTTCTATTTTTACAACCTTTATTTTCCCTACTATCTTATCACTTATAGATTTCCTGAGGGATTCTATCTGGCTGGCTTCCTCCCTTGAAAGTTCTAATACCTCTATCTTCATGTCTTTTCCGATTATCCTGTTTACCTCTTCCTCTAAATCCTTTATTTTTTCACTGTCTATAAGGTCTAGACTAGGGAAATCTACAGTAGAATATTCCTCTCCCATACGAAATCCTACAGTATCATAGTCGTATTTTTTCTTTAAATATGCCGATACTATATGCTGTGTTGTATGATTTTTCCCTATCTCACACCGTCTGTCCATATCTATAAGGTACTCATACTCTCCTAATTCTAATTCCATATCCAAAAAGAGATTGCCGTCCCTATCCACTTCCAATACATGAGCTTCTCCTACATTCCCTCTGTCTCCTAACTGGCCACCCTTACCATCAGGATAAAATTCTATACCTCCATCTAAGTATTCGACCACCGCTAAATATCTATCTTTTTCTTTTTTTAATTCTGTAATTTTTAGTTTCATATTTCCTCCTATATCTGACCTTTTTATTACAAATCTTTAGCTTTTTTTAAAAAAACATCCATCCACATGATCATCTACTACTCCTACTGCCTGCAGATATGCATAGATAATTGTAGTACCAATAAATTTAAATCCTCTTTTTTTCATATCTTTACTTATTATATCAGATAAATCAGTTTTTGCCGGGACTTCTTTTATATTTTTTACCCTATTTACTATCTGAGTTTTATCTGTAAAATTCCACAGATAGTTATAAAAACTGCCCCACTCACCCTGTATTTCTATAAACTTAATGGCATTGTTTATAGAAGCTCTTATCTTTAATTTATTTCTTACTATCCCCTTATTCCCCATCAGCTCTTCAAATTTTTCTTCATCGTATTCAGCTACTATATTATAGTCAAAATCATCGTAGGCTTTTCTATAATTTTCTCTTTTCTTCAATATAGTCAACCAATTCAGTCCTGCCTGGGCTGATTCCAAGACAAGAAATTCAAATAAGGTTTTGTCATCATAGACTATTTTACCCCACTCCTCGTCATGATATTTTTCATAGAGTTCATCTCCTATACACCAATCACATCTTTTCATCTTATCCCCCTGTATATTATTAAAAAAAAATCAATATCTATATTAATAGATAATATAAATTCTGCAATTTAAAAAAGGAAGCAGATATCTATCTGCTCCATTTTTAATTATTTCTCATCTATCTTTTTATACCTCCCCTCTAAAGTAGCACCTCCGGAGCAGAAAAAATAAAGCAGATTTCCGTCTTTTTCCTTTTCCATAAAAACTTTTAAAATTTCATCTTCTAAATCAAATAAAATAACTTTCTCATTAAATACTGATTTTAAAGTATTGCGCTCTACCATAATTCCCTCTCCATCAAAGGTACAGGTCGGCTTTTTTTTATCTGAACGAGATTTAACACTAATATAAACAGTATTATCATCTTTTTTACTAATTAAAACACTTATCCAGTCATAACCATCTGAATGCCTAAAATAACCTTCAGAGACATATTTTCCTAAAAATTTATCCATACCATTTTCTGGCAATCGATTTTTTTCTGAATTACAGGCTGAAAATAAAAAAGATATAAACAAAATGAACACAACATAATTTAGTTTCATATGGTCTCCCCTCTATCAATAATTTACAATATTACTTTAATCCACCATCAAATCCATTTTCCTCAATAATTTTTCCAGTCTATCGGTAATTATATCTAGTTTATCTATAATATCAAACTCCTTCCTATGAAGATTTTCAAACAGTTCCCTTATATCTTTGTCCATATTTTCCGGAAGATAGTCCAGCTGTTCTCCACTAATTTTAAGCAATTTTTTCTCTCCAGGATGGAGTTTCATGTTTATTGCAAAAATAATATCAAAATAACTTTCAAAAAATGCACTTATTCTGTGGTTAACACTTATAAAGTCACCCCTTTTTAAAGCCTTTTTTATTTGGTTGGTATAAGCAGGTATTATCTTATTTAAAAGAGGGAAATTTTTTGAAACTATATTTCTTTTCAATTGTTCCGGGTAATCAACATCAAACTTTTTTTGCAGCTGATTTAATTTTCCATTTCTATCATAGAGAATATCTGATTTTATAAGATTGGCCCAAAAACAGGTACTGTAACCTGTTGAAGCTTTGCATTTCACAACTATCTCTTCCAATACCCTTTCTATAAATTCTATATCTCTATATACAATATCCACCTGAACATTGATATCCTTGAAAAATCCCTGGTCTTCCTGCTCCCAGGTTGTATTGTTTAATTCAGCATAATTAAAATACTTATCCGCTATCTTTTCCCTGAATTCCAGTGGTATTTCCCCTTTAGAATATATATATAAATCATAGTCCGAATCACTATCAAAATTAGAAGTAGTCCTCGATCCCGATAAAAGAACGGCCTCTACCGACTCATGTTTTGAAAAATCATCTACCAGCTCCAGCAATATATCATCATATCCATTCATATTTTTTCACCCCTTTTAATTTTTCTATAAATTTCTCAAACTTTTTTTCAGACATTAATTCATGAGTTATAAATTCTCCATTATAATAAATCCCAAGGGTTCCAAAGGCACTCCCGGTTTCCTGGGCTTCCTCATAGCTTTTTAACTTTTTAACATTAAAGGGAATTTCACTTCTCATAGAAATTTCAGCAAGTAATCCTGCGTATTCTTCCATGAAGGGACATTGATTTGAATAGATATAAGTAAATCCTTTTTTATCTGGATAACAATTATTTTTTACACTGTCTGAAAATACTGGATTCTCTCCTTTCTTATTGAACTTTAATGCCAGTAATTCAAAATAAGGAGCAGCTGAATCGACCAATTCAAAACCGTGTTTTAAATAGAAATTTTTGTCAGTTAAATACGGTTTTACCTTTGCACTGGTAACCACAGCAACTCCATCCATTTTTTTTGTTTTTGCAGTTTTTATACATTCATTCAATAAGGCTGTCGCCGCTCCCTTGCCCTTAAACTTCCCCGAAACCCATAAACAGTTGATAACCATAAAATTCTTTCCCCTTATGGGTTTCCATACTTTTTCAATGGGCATATACTCAATAAAAACCTTACCTCTTTCATCGGACCTTTTAAAGACTAACCCTTCGTCAAATCTTTTTTTCATCCATTCTTTTTTCGACTGAGCCCTGTTTTTATTTTTTTTATCATTTCCAATGGCACAGCAGATATGTTCACAGTCTATATTATTTTTATCGATAGTTATCATTTTCATATTATTCCTCCCTCTTCAACCTCTTAATTAGTTTTTTTCCCCTGCTTATTAATGAGGGAGCCCCCTGTTCCATCATTTCTTCAATTAGTTTTATTATTTGGGATTTAAGCTGTTGATCTCTTTCAGCAAAATCAGCCAGTGTCTGCATCGAAAAAACCTTCACAATATTACTGTCAGTCATCCTTATATAAGATAATAATATCTTTATGATTTTATCCCGCTCTTTTCTGTCAATTTTTATATAGGAAAACATTTGAGCTGTATGCCACTGAACTTCCTGCTGTTTTATCTTTGAAATTTCATTAATTAATTCATATTTAAAAGGCTGAAGATATTCTGGATGTCTTGCAGATACCTTTTCAGAAACATCAGCAGATCTCATCCTAATAATCGGATCATTATTTAACATCCCTTCAAAAACTTCTCTGAACAAGGAGGGATTGTCTAAAATTTCTCGAACTACTTCATCTGATTTACCTATAGATCTTAAGTCGCCTCCCTTTAATTTTTTCAGTATCTGACCCACCTTTATCAACTCCTATTCCTAATAAAATAACCTAAATATATTTTAGAAAAAATTTAAGCCTTCCTCATCTAACAGTATACCCTGTTGAAAATAATAATCCAAAAGAATTAATAAGGTAAATATCCAGCTCCCTCCTCATAGTCCATATAAATTTTATAAATTTAGTTGACAAGGTTAAATTTATAATGAAGAATTTATTATAAGCCCTTTAATAATCAAGTATATAAAATAATTTATAATATGAGGAGGAAGATCTATGAAAAAAATTGTGATTTTTTATTCTTTTGAAGGTGATACAAAAATGATAGCTGAAAATATAGCCAAAACTATAGATGCAGATATTTTGGAATTAAAGCCAAAAGAAGATTTAAAGTCGAAAGGATTTATGAAATATCTACGGGGCGGGAAAGCGGCTATGATGCACGAACAGCCAGAACTGCTTCCTCTAGATAAAGATATCAGCAGTTATGACATTTTATTTATCGGTACACCTGTGTGGGCTTGGACATATGCTCCAGCATTAAATACTTTTTTTTCTGCCCACCTATTATCGGGTAAAAAAATAGCATTGTTCTGCTGCCACGGTGGCGGCAAGGGAAAAATATTTGACCATATGAAAGATGCGTTAAAAGACAATCAGATCTTAGGAGAGATCGATTTTCGAGATCCGCTAAAACATAACACCGATGAAAATATTGAGAAAGCAAGAAAATGGGCAGAAAATATAATGAATAATTTATAATAAGCATCAGCGGATTAAATCGCTGATGCTTATTATAATATACCTCTGCCTATACATATCTAATCCCTACTAGATATCCTTCAAGAGCTTATTCGGCTAATTTATAATAATATTTAATCCATTTTTTTCATCTCTACTATAAGTTGCAATATTAATCAGAATTAACCACCCTGTTTCTTCCATTATTTTTTGCCATATAAAGTCTCTCATCTGCTTTTTCAATTATCTTTTCAACAGATATTTTGTCTTTTTCTATTTCTTTACACTCTGAAATGCCGCAACTAAATGCCAACCTTATTTTATTTTCATAATATATAAATTCATGATCCCTGATAATATCTAAAATTCGTTCAATCGTTAATATGGTTTCATCTTTACTTATATTTTTTGAAATAATAATAAACTCCTCCCCTCCATAACGACCAAACAAATCATAAGGTCTTATATTTTTCTTTATAATTTGAGCAAATTCTCTGAGTGTAAAGTCTCCTGCCTGATGACCATATCTGTCATTTACACTCTTAAAATAATCTATATCTATTATAGAAACTGTAAAGTTTCTCTCTGTTCTAATAAATTCTAAAAATAAAAATTCTAATTGTTTAAAAATATACCTTCTATTATATATATTAGTAAGGGGGTCCCGTATAGAGATCTCTTTTATTTTTTCCTCCAGTTGTTTTTTTTCTGTTATATCAGAGTGTGTCCCAAACATTTTAACAGGCTGCCCCTCTTCATCCCATTCAATAACCTTACCCTTGGAAAGAACCCACATCCAGTCTCCATTTTTATGTTTCATCCTGAATTCAGCACTATAATATTTCGATACTTTACTAAAATGCCTTTTTAATGAATCATAGGATTTTTTTAGATCCTCCAAATGAGTATGTCTTATCCATGTTTCTATATGTATAGGCATCAATTCCTCCTTTGTATATCCAAAAATCTCTGTGAATCTTTCATTAACGACAAATTCACCACTTTTTAATTCCCACTCCCATGTTCCCAATCTGCTCCCCTCAATAACATTTTGTAATTTATTTTTTTGTTCTTCTATTTTTTTTGTCAGCAATATCTGTTCACTTATATCAGCAATAACTATTAAAGAGAACTTTTTCCCTTGGATTTCAATTATCTGTCCTGAAAGCAGTCCATCTAATATATTTCCATCTTTACACCTTACTTGAACTTCAAAGTCCTTTACTCTCCCTGAAATATTCAGTTTTTTAATAATTTGTTGTTGCTTTTTAGAATCTATAATAATTTTTAGTTCCTTATTCTTTTTCCCAATAAGCTCATCTCTCGAATATCCAAGTTTATCTATCACTGCTCTATTAATTTTCATAACCTTTCTATTTTTTAAATCACTAATTATCATTAAAACAGGGTTATTTTCAAATAATTTCACAAACTTTTGTAATGCCTCCTGCTCCTCTCTGAGATCCTTTGACAGGCAGAATAAACACTCCTGATTATCCCACTTTCCAAGCCATATTCTTGTTTCCACAGAAATATATTCTTTATTTTTACTTTGTAGTTCAATGGAACAATAGTTCTCATCATGAAAAGGTCTTAATTTAAAAAAATTATCAGCTTCCTCTCTCTTCTCCAGTGGATGAAGTTCAGTCATATTCATTTTATATAACTCCTTAGAGGAATATCCAAGTTTATTTGTTACTGCATCATTTGCATAGAGAATCTTCCCTTGCTGCTTATCAGCTATTACCACCAAGTCCTCTATGGTATTAAATAGCGATTCAAAATTATTATTTTCTGCATTGATCTTCTTCTGAAAAAAATGATCTTTATACGCAGCTGCAATTATATTTAAAATTGTTTCCAGAAGTCTTTTGTCTTTTTCAGACCACTTTTGTTTCTCCTCACATTCATCAAATCCTATAAATCCATATTTTCCCCCGCCAATATAAAGAGGTTTAACAATTATAGAAAGAATTCTCTGGGGGGTCAGTATATCTGCAATATCCGAAGGCAGGTCTTCTACATTCTCATAGTAGATATCCCCTTCTTTTAAAAAAAAATTTTTCCATGAGGGGACACTCTCATAGGGAATATCCTGTAATTCATTAATTTGAGGTATGATCCCGTCATTACACCATTCATATATATTGCTGGTAGTTGTCCCATCTTCGTTATCTAAAAAAATATATATCCTTGAAACTTTAAAATAATTCCCAATTTTATCCAGGGAATTTTTTATTTTAAAATCAAAATTATCAGATTTTATAAAAGTTAATGCTATCTGTGAAAGAAGTTTTAAACTCTCCATAACTACCACCCTCCTAATCAAACTACTGTTTTCTTTCTATAGTATACCCCTCCAAAAATAAAAATTCAAAATAATAGAAAAATTAAATACGTCTTAATTAAATTTTAGAACCTTTAATATTATTTAATCTACAGAAAAAGGAAATCCTTGAAATTTCAGTAAATATAAACAGGAAAAGCATCTATATCTTATCGAGGAGAGTCAGCTTATGAAGTTTAAAGAATTTAAAATTAAATATATATACTTATTTTTATTTATTGTAATATTTTCATTCTTATTTTATAAGGGCAACTCAATATATAAAGATGAGATAAAAAAAATAGATGATAACCTTTATAGATCTGCTAAAAATTTGGAGTATCTGTTAAAGGAGGAATATAACTTCTATGGAATGAATAAAACTTCATATACCCATGAAGAAATTTTAGAAACTTCAAAAAAAATTACGAGATTAGCAGAGATAAATAACGTTGATTTCCTCTATACTATAATAATTGAAGATGGTATGCCTACCTACACCTCCATTGGTGGCGGCTATGAATACCATGAATATATCGAAAATAAAAATATAGACAAACTTTACTGGCTGACTTTTGAAGATGTAGAAGATGATTCCATCGATGAGACCGTGGAAGCATTTAATAATAAAGATATTTATTATATCGACAGTTCCGATGATATTGGCAGCTACAGATCCGTATATCTTATGCTGACTTCAAAGGACGGCCGGAGATATATAGCAGGTGCTGATACAACTGTTCCCAATCTGAAAAAATCCATAATCAATGGACTCTTTACTCTGACAATATATGCTTTATTAATTTCATTAGTATTGGTAGTATCTCTATCTATTATCTTAACTAATATAAAAAAACAAAAAAAACTCCAAGAGATCTTAATTAAAAATATAAATTTTGATAAACTTACCGGTGTTTTAAAGAGAGAAAATGGAATGGATCAGATAGATAAGATAATAAAACAACTTCCCATGGAAAATAAAAAATTGTTTTTGGGCTTGTTTGATATCATGGATATGACCTATGTCAATGAGGAGTTTGGAACACCAGTAGGCGATAATATGATAAAAAAATTGGCCGAAATATTAAAGCTGACTTTTAGAGAAACCGATAAGATAATAAGATTAAATGGAGATCAATTTTTAGTTGCTATTATAGAACCTCTAGATGGTCAGAATATAAAAGGGTTAGAAAATAGATTTGATGTGTTTCTAAAAAAATATGATTTTGAGAGAAAAAGAAAACTCCACATGAGTGTACGAAAAGTATTTTTAGAATGGAATAATGAAATAAATTTAAATTCCATGTTAAGAGTTTTATTTGAAAAACTCAGGTTTGAAAAAGGTAACGATAAAAAAGAGATCGCTATTATAGAACTTGATATCCAGAGGGGATTACGCGAAAATGAATTTGAAATATACTATCAGCCAAAGGTAGATATCATAAGTAAAAATATAGAATTCGAAGCCCTTATGAGATGGAATCATAAAGAAAAAGGTATGATCTCACCAGAGGTGTTCATTCATATAGCTGAAAATTCTTCCTTGATAATTTCACTGACTGAATTTTTAATCAAGCAGGTAAAAAAAGATATTAAAGCGATTAAAACAAAGGTTTCTTTAAATATATCTCCTAATCATTTCAACAAAGAATTCTTCTTAGATGAGATGATTAATAAATATGATGATCTACACAATATAGAATTTGAATTAACAGAGGAAAATTTTATAACAAACATAGAAAAATCCGTAAAAAAAATAAAATCCTTAAAAAAAATAGGAATAAATTGTTTGATCGATGATTTCGGGACTGGATATTCTTCCCTTTCCTATTTATCAAAGTTGCCGGTAACCACTTTAAAAATTGACCGTTCATTTATAGTTAATATGTTCAAGAGTCCTGAAAATATGAAAATTATAAAAACTATTATTGAATTGGGGAAAAATTTAGATTTAAAAGTGGTCGTAGAGGGGGTCGAGGAAAAGAAAGAGGTAGATTTCTTAAGGGCAATGGGAGTTAATATTTTCCAGGGATATTATTTCGGTAAACCGGAAAGATTAGAAGTCGTTTTAGATAAATTAAAAAACGGCACCTACCTTATGAATCTAAATGACTAATACAATTAAAACAGGTCAAAATCTTATATTCAATAAGACTTTGACCTGTTTTATTTATCCCTTAATTTTTTCAAAAATTATTCCATCTTTCCATTCTCCATTTATTTTAATAACCTGTCTTGTCCTTCCAATAAATTCAAATCCGTTTTTAACCAAAACTATCTGTGAACCAATATTGCTTTGTGATGTTCCGGCTTCAATTCTATGTAAATTATATTTATTGAAAGCTTCCTCAATAGCTAATTTAACTGCTTTAGTTGCATATCCGCATCCATTATATTTTTTTCCAATCCTGTATCCTATCTCTGCTTTTTGAAATAATCCCCTTACAATTGAATATAGATTTACTCTCCCCACGATCTCTTTAGATTTATTTCTAATTAAATACATATAACATAGTCCGTTTTCCTGCTCCATTACAATTTCATCTAAAACTTTCTCAATATTTTTTAATGAGTAATATTCATCTGCTCTAGGGAGGATATTTTCTTCAAAAAATTCTCTATTTTCCTTCTCAAACTTCAACAACTCCTTTGCATGTGATTTGGATATTATCTCAATAGTTATATTTTTCATTATTTTCTCCTTTATTAAGATAGAACAGACTAATTTTGTATCTAAGGTGATGACGTCTGTCCCACCTTTAACTTCTCTATTTCTTCTCCATATAGAGGGTATTTGGATAGAATCCTAGTTTTTTATAAAACCCTATGGCAAGGTTATTTTCCTGGGATACTGTCACCCCAATTTCTTCACATTTTTTTTCATTCATCCACTCTAGGTGTTTTCCTACAAGTCTCTTCCCGACTCCATTTCCTCTCGCAGTTTCATCTATATGGAGAGTCTCTAGTTCCCCCTTGCTTCCATCTATCACCGATATACAATACCCAATATATTTGTCTTTATCCCTGACAACACTTATTTTTATAGCGTCCCCGCTGTATTCACTGAAAACCTTTATCCTTTCATCAAATTTAATAGAACCATATGATTCCTTAAAATACTCCGAACTATCTTCATGATACTGTCTATTTTTTTCCCAAAGATCCCTAATTACTTCAACATCTGCATAAGAAATATCAAAAATTTCAACCATAATTATCCCCTCTCCTCAATAATTTTTTATATGCTATTTATTTTTACAATAATTTTAATTCTTTAAGTTTTTCTTTTAAAGACTCCGGAGTTTTTAAATGCACCCCAGATATTCCAAGTTCTTCAGCCGCTATTATATTATCCATCTTGTCATCTATAAAAATTGTCTCTTCTGGATTTAAAGAATAATCTGTCAGAAGGTTTTCATAAATAGCTTTTTCAGGTTTTAGATGTTTTACATAGGCAGAGACAACTCCTCCATCGAAATATCTAAAAAATTCATCCCTTTCCCTTATCTCCTCAAATGGAACTTTTGGAAAATTTGACAATATATAAAGGTGGTACCCCTTTTCTTTCAACTTTTTAGGGATCTCCTTATTAAAATCAAAGGGAACCATAATATCCTTTCTTACTTTCATAATATCCATTACCTCATCGTAGGTAAGGTTTCCACTTTCATCTAATTTTTCTGCCAGTTCTTTTTCTGTCAGAGTCCCCCTGTCTAGTTTTAACCAATCCTCATGTCCGAATATATACTCCATAATTTTTTCTTTTTTCTCATAGTTATTTATCTCTAAAAATTCTTTTGGATTAAATTTAATCAATACCATTCCCAAATCAAAAACTATATTTTTTATCATGATTTTCTCCTCCCAAAAAATTTATCTTTACAGTATTTTCATCATATTCATAACTATCGTTGCTGCATTTTGGGCTGTGATTTTTTCAAATTTTTCATAACTCATATTTGCTTCTCCATCTGCCTCATCTGAGATACTTCTTATCACAACGAAGGGCACATCATTTATATGTGCCACATGCCCTATGGCTGCTCCTTCCATCTCTACACAGTGAGGCGAGTATTCTTTTATAATCTGTTCTTTTAACCTACTATCATCTACAAAACATTCTCCGGTTACAACCCTTCCCAGATGACAAGAACTGTCTATAACCTCACTATTTTTAAACGCCTTCTCAGCAGCTGCAATTAACTTTCTGTCCCCTTCAAAATATTCCTGATGAGGAAACCAGTTTTTCATCTGTTTTTTTCGTACATCATGATGGGTGACATCGCTGGAGATAACCACATCACAGACTTCTACATCTTTATGTAATCCTCCTGCAATACCTGTATTTATAATCCCATCCACTTCAAATTTATTGATCAATGTCTGGGTACAGGCAGCTGCATTTACTTTCCCTACCCCGCAGGATGTTATAACCACATCTTTTCCATATAATTTTCCCATATAGTATAAAAATCCCCCTGCTTTTTCTGTTTTCAGGGATTTTATATTATCCAGCAGTAGTTTAATCTCTACCTCCATAGCACCAATTATTCCTATTTTTTTCATATTTTTTTACTCCTCAAATTTTTTATATAATCTAGGTCAGCAGTTTATACAACTGATTTATAGAATCTACAATATAGGTCGGGCTGGCAGCTTCTAATTCTTCCAGACTTCCATAGCCGTATAGGACTCCAATTGAGTCTATATTATTTTTTTCTGCTCCAATAACATCATATTTTCTGTCACCTATCATAATGGTTTCTTTCAAGTTTTTTATTTTCAAATTCTCAATTACACAGTTAATTATCTCTGCCTTATTCCCAAGGGTTCCATCTAAGTTACTCCCCACTACCAGGTCAAAATATTCCCTCATTCCAAAATGCTTTAAAACACTGTTTGCAAACACTGTAGGCTTAGACGTTGCAACTGCAATTTTACAATCCCTGTTTTTCAATTCCCCCAACAGATCCAGGATACCGGAATACACTTCATTTTCAAATATCCCATTTTTTCTGAAATATTCCCTGAAATATTGGATTGAGTCTGAAACCATCTTTTCATCGAATGAATAAAACTCCACAAAGGAATCTTTTAATGGAGGCCCTATAAATTTTTCCAGAATATCCAATGATTCCTCAACTATATTATTTTTTTTCAATGCATATTGTACTGCTTTTGTTATCCCCACTCCCGGATCTGTAAGAGTCCCATCCAGATCAAATAAAATATATTTATACTTCATTAACCCCTCCCTTTAACCATTGTATAAACTTTTATAACAGTATTTTAAAGATTTTCTCTACTCTATCCTATAATTCAATAATATATTGCAATACTTTCTCACCTGTATCTTCATCTATAAATGAGGATTTTAATTTACCCTTATTTTTTTTAATTATTCGGACAGAACCAATATTTTTCTCATCACAAGTTATCAATATATTAGTCATTCCCAGCTTCCTAGCTTCTAATAACCCCATCTTTAAAATTTGACTTCCATTCCCTTTTTTTCTTCGAGTCATTTTAATTTCATAACCTATATGACCGATGGTTTTCAGGTAATCATTATCTACTCTATGACGGATTCTTATCACACCAAGGACTTCACACCTTGAGTCAATAAGCCAGTAGCTACTAGAAGGAACCCACCCTTTTGGCAAACCAACTCCTAATTCTATCTTTTTTAATTTTTCTATATATAATTTAAAATCTTCTTCTGCATCCTTATATAATTCATATGTTTCTGAACCACTTTTTTTTATTTCTTTAATATAGTTTAAAAATGAAATCCTATAATGTTCATTTGGTTTAATTAATTTAATATTTAGCATTCTCCCCTCCCCTATTGTATTTCTTATTTTTATATCCGTTAAAACATTAACTCCTTTATCTAATGTCTTTTAATTATTATCTCTATCTTTTCACCTGATGAGATCTCTCCATAACCTCCTATAGGAAAAGTAATATGCGGGGTAGTATGCCCAAAATCAACATTATAGATAATAGGCATATTTTTTAATTCCGCCTTTGTACTTATTATTTTTTCAAACAAATCTTCTTCCATCTTCGATTCTATTTGAAATCTCCCGAATACTATTCCCTTAACCTTTTCAAAATTTGGCTGGTGGATCAGAGACTGGAGATCTCTGTCAAATGTTTCAGGTGAAGTCATCCCGTCGTCCTCTATAAATAGAAGTGTATCTGTTAAATCCGGCATAAATTCTGTTCCCTGGAGGAGGTTAAAAGTACATAGATTTCCGCCGATTATTTTCCCCTCTGCATTTCCACTTCCCAATGATTTATAACCGTTGTTCTCATAAAATACTCTCTCCTCCTGCTCCAAAAACCAGAGGTCATCACTCCACACCTTTGAAGGTCCTATCTTATATTCATCCTTTGAAAATAAACACTTTTTAAAATATTCAATGGTATAATCAATCCCTTTTTTCATCCCAAAAGTAGAATAATGAGGCCCGGAATAAGTAACTAAATCTGTTTTGCTATAAATAGCATTTGAAAGAGCCGTTATATCTGAATAACCACATAGTATCTTAGGGTTATCTTTTATGAGATCATAGTCTATATATCTCAACAGCTGGTTTGAATTAAATCCCCCTATTACAGTGAGGATACACTTTACATTTTTATCGGCAAAAGCCTCATGGAGATCTTCTATCCTTTCCTCTATAGATGAGGATATAAAATCATCACTTATCTCACAATTTCTAGAAAAAGTTACCTTTAACCCCATCTCAGCAAAACATCTATCTGCATAGTCTCTGCATTCTTCACTTATCAGCTTTAAACTCCTTGCTGGAGCTATTATCCTTATCTCATCGTTACATTTTAATTTCTCCGGTATTATCATCTAAACCTCCCCTTTTTCACATAATTTATTCAATTTTAATTTTTCATCCGATTCCCTGAGATATCGAAAGAACATCATAGCTGAACCTATGAATATTATTACCCCTACTAAAAATGAAATGATAGTAGGAGAATATCCCATATATTCTTTCGCTTCCCCCATAATCCCAGCAAATATATTGTTAGTCATATGTAAAGCAATACATAGGATCAATGAATTGCTTTTATAATAGATAATTCCTAAGAGTAATCCTATCAGTGTTGCATTAACAGATTGCACAATATTAAAATGCCATATCCCAAAGATCAGTGCAGAGATAATTATAGCTTTCTTAGGATTATATCTATTTAATAATCCTGCTAGGATGACTCCCCTCATAAGAAATTCTTCAAAAATAGGAGCCACTATCCCCATAGAAAAAAATGTAGAATAAGGATGTAATTCCATCTCCATTTCTGCCTCTTTTAGCCATTCAGGAAGGGGGATCTTATCTGTTATTACCCCGATAGAACTGTGATACCAAAAGTAATACCCTATCATTAAACAAATAACAGATAACAACAATTTATAGTTTAATTTCCCCATATATTTTATCCTAAAACTATTCTCACTCATTTTTTTAGCTTTTTTTATAATCAATACTATTATTATAAAGTCTAAAATAGATTCCCCTAATAAATTCATAACTGCTTTAATATTTTGAATATTTTCAAAAGAATATTTACTATAAATAGTATCAATTATAAGGCTAAAAGGAATCCATAATAACCCCATGATTACCCCGACAATAAAACTATAAAATACTACCATCCATACAGCTCCTAAAACAGATAGTTCAAATTTACTTTCCCTAGCTTGATCTTCCATATTACACCCTCTTCTTATAAATTTTTATGTAACTTTATTTAAACTTGATAATTTATCTTTTCTCTGCCCTTATAACTAAAAAATTAGGCTTATGAAAATCCTGTACCATCTTTGGAATAAGCTTTATATCCTCTTCACTGGGTAGTGGTTCCAAAATTTTCTCTATTTGAAACCCGCACTCATTCACTGTATTTATGATCTCTGAAAAGGTCCTGTGATATTTTATGACACCATCAACAAACCACGTTGTTTCCCTCTTACCGCTTTTCATATAATTAGCTAGGTTATAGTGGACTCCCATTCCGTTCTCATCCCTTGTCCATCTCAGCCCACTTCCATGTGCTGTACTTAAGGGATGTTCTTGAGAATATATAAATAATCCATTTTTGCTAAGAAGACTATTTATATCTGTCAATAATTTTTTAAAATCCTCCATATAGTGAAGTGCCAGGGAACTATATACCAGATCAAATTTCCCAGTTACATTATCTATTTCATCCATACTCATCTCTAAATATTCAATATTCTCGTGAGAGTTTTCTTTTTTTGCAACTTCCAGCATTTTTTTGGAGATATCAATTCCTACAACCTTCTGTGCACCATTTTGTATAAAGTAATTGCAGCTTTCCCCATAACCGCAGCCTAGATCCAAAACTCGTCTTCCTTTTAGATCCGGAAGTAGACTTTTTATTGCAGGCTGTTCCTGTAATTTATTATAATTATATTCCTGTTCTCTGATCCCCTTATACCCCTCAAAGAATATTTCATTGTCATAAACATTTTGATTCTTTCCCATTGTTTTTCAACCCCTATTTTTATTTTGTATTAAAATATCATTCCCATCATAACTCCAACTTCAAACTCCCCCTTGGAGTTTTTAATCCTGTTCCTCATCTTTCCCTCTACTTGAAAACCTAAACCTTCATAAAATTTTAAAGCTTTTTTATTGCTACCCATAGCAACTAATTCTATCCTTGAAATCCCTTCTATCTTTTTACCTTCCTCTATTAATCTCATAAATATTTTCTTTCCTATCCCTTTTCCCCAAAAATTAGGAGACACAACTATAGTTATATTTGACAATATATGGTCAAATACTCGAATCCCTATCTTATATCCATGGATCTCTCCTACTATATTCCCGTCTTTTTCAGCCACTATAAAAATACCATTATTCAATGAACTCTTTATAAACCCTTCCACATATTCTCGGGTGACTTCATCCTCAAACCTGGCTATTCCCCCTTCTATTTGAGAAACTTCTTTATATAGTTTATAAACTTCTTCTGCATCACCTATTGTCCCTTTTCTAATATTCATATCTTCCCCTTCATTGAATTTATAATGTTTTCTTCTAAATATTTTGTGAACAACTCTCTATTGCTTAATAACTCCATGTCTTTGTTCTCCATTATCCTACCGTTAAATTGTTTTTCTATATATTGTTTTGTAAATTCATAAGCAGGTTTCTCAATGTACATTCCATTATCTTTTAATTCCTGCAGATCTATCTTCCACTTTGATCTGTCAAATGGATGTTCATGAGCATAAAATTGAACTATTCTATCTAACAATAATTCCTTTGGATTTTCATAACTTCTCCCTGTTTCACTTAGGTCTTTATAGAAAGAGAGGGGATGCATTACCCAGGCCCTGTCACAATCTCTCAGGCCAAGTCTGTCATCACCTATAATCGGTATACCAATATATGGATTATCATGAACAGCTATCATCCCAACAACCTTTTCTACCTCTTTCGGATTAAAACCCTGTTCATATAAAATTTTAGAAGCTAATGCAGCTCCTTCCTGCATATGAATAATTCTGCTATTTGAATTAATCCAATTTTTTTTATCCTCTATAGCAAAATAACCAATATCATGTAATATTATTGCTGTTACTATCAACCTGTCAAGATCTTCTTCCTCGACTAAACTTAGGGCAAAATTTGTTGAAAATATTATATGATGGGGATCAAACCAACGCTTCTTTGAAGGATCCTCATACTCCTTAAACAGCCACCTAAAAACTTTTTTTTCCCTTTCATTTAATTTCTCTTCTAAAATCATCTTTAAATTATTTTCATTTTTTTTTGCAACTTCTTCCAGTATCTCTAAAATTTCTTTATATCCCAGCATTTTTCCCCCATTAAATTACGTTTTCTTCCTCTCTTCTCTATATTTCACTTATGTCTATCCTTTTATTTTTAAACCTTAACTTTCCCTTTGTATATTTTTTATATTCTATAGCTTCAAAGGGACAATAGTTGATACACCTGAGGCATCCCTCGCAGTGATTTTTCCAAACAACTTTATCTCCTACCTTTATATTCTCTACCGGACATATCTTTTCACAGAACCCGCACAGGGTACACTTTTCACTGGTTTTAAATCCTCTTTTGGCTCCCCTGAAATACCACATGGCTAATTTATATACAGGGAGTAACAGATAATATTCAAAACTCCTCTTTATTTTATTCTCTTTCATCGTTTTTATCTCTTTAATTATCTTACCTATCTCTTCATCTGCTAAACTATAAATCTCCTCATTTTTCTTATCTCTATTTTTTTTACTGGTAAATACCGTGTCCGACCCCGGCATCTTAATCCCATTGTTATAGTTAAATGACATCAGGTTATCCACCTGTTTGAATGTTCCCCCATAATAACCGGCATATGTGAGGATAAAAAAAGAATATGTGGATTTATTTTCAACTCTTTTTAAAAATTTAATCACTTTATCTGGTACCCCAAAGGCATAACATGGAACTACGACTCCTACCTTCCCCTCTAAAACTGTATTTTCTTCTAATTTTGCTATATCTACCAATGTCCCTTTAGTTTTTTTAGCTATCTTCTGGGCTATGTAGTAGGAGTTCCCCGATCCGCTGAAATAATATATCTTCATAGTACCTCCTGATTCTTATATGATCTGTCTACTTTTAAACTTTCATCCAATTCCTTGAGATATCGAAAGAACAGCATTGTTGAACCTAGGAAAATTAAAACACCTATAAAGAAAGTAGTCATATTGAATGAATGTTCTGTATACTCCATAATCGTACACAACATATTGTTGGTCATATGTGCAGCGATACAAAGAAACAAAGAATTTGTTTTATAATAAATCATTCCTAAAATCAATCCTCCTAATGTGGCATCTACAAACTGCGGGATATTAAGATGACATGCTCCAAATATCAGTGCAGAGGCAATTATAGCTTTCCTGGGACTGTATCTATTCAATAAGCCTGTCAGAATTATTCCTCTCATTAAAATTTCTTCAAAGATAGGTGCTCTTATTCCTGTAGATATAAAAGCAGAGTAAGGATGTAGAAACATTTCTTCAAATCCTTCTTCTATAAATTGAGGTACTGGAACTTTCTCCATCATTATCCCTATTGAACTTTCATACAATAAATAATATCCTCCAATCAAGAAAATAACAGAAAACAATAATTTATAGTTAAATTTATCCATAAATTTTATCTTAAAATTCCCATTACTTACCTTTTTAACTTTTTTTAAAGCCAGCACTATTATTATAATGTCTATAATAGTACCTCTCAATAAATCCATGATTACTTTAACATTTCCAATATCTTTAAAAGAAATAAGCTCAATTACAATTTGAAAAGGGATCAATATAATAAACATAACTATAAAATTATAAAAAACTACCATCCATACAGCTCCTAAAACAGATAATTCAAATTTACCTTCCCTAGCTTGATTTTCCATATTCCGCCCCTTTACTTATAGTATTTTCCCCATATAATATTCATCTATAAATTTTCCGTCCACTAAGATACTGTATTCCTTGACACCCTCTATTTTAAACCCCATCTTCTTGTATAAGTTAACTGCTTTTTCATTGTGGATCATTACAGTCAATTCAAGTCTTTTGATATTATTTTCTTTGGACCATTTTTCCAGTTCCTCAAAAAGTTTCCTTCCTATCCCTTTCCCACGATGACCACCCAGGATTCCGATAACTATATAGGTGGTGTGTTTTATCCTGTTGGCACTTCCTCTTTCTCCGGTTAAAAACCCGACTAATTTATCCCCCTCCTCTGCAACATACATAAATGAATCTTGAAGGTTCCTTTTGATTATTGATCTGGTTACCTCAGGATCATTTTTTCTTTCTCCTGGCTCTAGCATCATAAACTTAGTTTCGTTATCTAATTCCAACAATAAATTTAAAAATAATTCTGCATCTTTTTCTTGTATCTGTCTGATATTCATAATTTCTTTCCCCTTTATTTAGACTCTTTAATAAACTGTAATATATCTTTTATTTTTTCCATAGATTTAAAATTATAATATTCTGAAATCACCACTAAAAGAGAAGCACTTACCTACTTCTTCACTTACGAGTATACCCCCCTTGAAATCAATTTCAAAATAATTATTAAAAAATACTTAAATTTTTATTTTTCATAAAATTTTAAAATCCCCCATTAACTTCCCAAATCATGATCTGGATTTATCTTTCAAAAACAAATCCAGGGGATAAAACAAGTTCTTTAGTAAACAACATCTTTCATTTTATGATATAATTAAGAGTAAAAATAAAATTATAATATTTAAGAATTGTGTTTATGAAATATAAAAATGAAAACAGCATCAACACATTGGAGGTAAAGATGAAAATAAGTAAGCAAGAAGCATTGGAATGGTTTGAATATTTAGCAGACATTCCCGTAGATGCAAAGGAAGTTTTTGAGGAGTATGAAGATATAATCAGATCTACCCAAAGACAGATCGAGAGATCATATATGAGCGAGATAGCTGAGATCCAGAGTAAGATAGATGGATTGAAAGATATGAGAGGACGTACATACTATGTAGGTAAAAAGGAAAAATTTCCTCCAGGATGTATTTCTTGCCTCTTCGGTGACGGACTTGGAGGGATCAGAAAGACCCATACCTGTAACCTTACCTGTGAGTTCTGTTACTACCACGATTCACTGGATTCAGTAGACCCTATCCCTCAGGATATGTGGGATATTGGGGAGGAACTGTATGAGACTGAAGATATCGACCTGTTGTTATCTATTCAGAAGAAACCATCTGGAATCGCCTATGTATACTTAGAGCCATTTATGGAGATAGAAAAATACTATGATGTAGTTAAAAAATTCTCTGATGCAGGCGTTCACCAGCATATGTATACCAATGGTACCCTTTGTACAGACGATAATTTAAAAAAATTAGCTGAAGCCGGACTGGACGAGATCAGATTTAACCTTAATGCCTCTGACACCAGTGATCAGGTTATAGAAGCTATGAGAACTGCCCGTAAATATTTTAAATGGGTAGGGATAGAGACTCCTATGACTCCTAAATTCTATGAGGATTTCATGGCTAAAAAGGAGGAGATCCTTTCTATCGGGTTGGATTATATGAACTGTGCCGAGCTTCACTTAGGAACGGACAACCTAAATAACTATATGGGAGAAAACTTCTACACATATAGAAACGGATACCTTTCACCACTTTGGTCTAGGAAGGTAACCCTTAAATTTATGGAAACTGCTGTAAAAGAAAATTGGGATATGCTGATTCATGACTGTTCTAACCATACTAAGTATGCCAGAGAGATCAACAAGATGAAAAACAGCGGCCAATTTGGTTCTCATACTTATATCAGTGAGTTTGACAGACCCCTTATTGCTGCATTTTTACCTATCTTAGAGAATGAGAATTTTAAATTTTTAGATTCTGTTCCTCTGCCAGCTAAGTATAAGTTGGAAAACTGTAAGGAATTTATAGAGGAAATCTTAGAAGACTTTTCTTTTGACGATGAGATCTATGAAGGATTTGAAGGATAAATAAATATATAATATAAGAGGATTTCCCCCGCTTGATTGGTATTACTATAACAGTATCAATTAGGAGGGGATTTTTTTATGCATGAAAATTTTTACATAGCTTTCGGCCTCACCTTGTTTGCAGGATTAGCCACAGGGATAGGTAGTGCACTAGCTTTTTTTACAAAACAAACCAATAAAAAATTTCTGTCTTTAGCTCTTGGATTTTCTGCCGGGGTAATGATCTATGTATCCTTTGTAGAGATCTTCGTCAAGGCCAAGATATTTTTAGTCGCAGACCTAGGGGTAGTAAAGGGAACATGGGTTACTGTAGTTTCTTTCTTTGGAGGAGTATTTCTCATAGCCGTTATCGATAAATTGGTTCCGTCCTTTGAAAACCCCCATGAATTAAAGGAAATTGAGGAGATCAGTGAGATCACAGAATTAGAAGATGACTTAGGTAAGATGGAAAAAGGCCATAAAAGTACAGGAGAACATCATGAGTTTAACCACGCCATGATGAGGATGGGTGTATTCTCTGCTCTTGCCATAGGGATACATAATTTCCCCGAAGGACTGGCTACCTTTGTAGCGGCATTGAAAGACCCAACATTGGGAGTCCCCATTGCTGTTGCCATTGCTATCCATAATATACCAGAGGGAATAGCTGTTTCAGTTCCTATCTATTTCGCCACAGGAAATAAAAAGAAAGCGTTTTTTTATTCCTTCCTTTCCGGACTGGCTGAACCTATAGGAGCTTTGGTAGGTTATTTGATCTTGATGCCATTTTTATCCGATACAGTTTTTGGAATCATATTTGCAGGAATTGCAGGTATAATGGTATTTATATCTTTGGATGAACTTCTTCCGGCAGCACAAAAATACGGAGAACATCATCTCTCTATCTATGGACTGATAAGCGGTATGGGAGTCATGGCTGTCAGTTTATTATTATTTATTTAATTTTGTCTTATTAAGGTATATATGATAAAATATTGAATAATAAATTTTTATAGATCAAGGAGAAAAAACATGTTATTTAATGAATTAAATTTAGTTGAACCATTATTAGAAGCCATTAAAAAAAAGGGCTATATAGAGGCTACACCTATACAGGAACAAGCTATTCCACTTATTATGGATGGAAGAGATATCATAGGATCTTCTCAGACGGGAACTGGTAAAACAGCAGCCTTTGCCCTTCCAATACTGCAAAAAATTGCTCTGGACGGAAAGACAAAGGATCTGACAGCATTGATCTTGGCTCCTACCAGAGAATTGGCACTCCAGATAGAGGAAAGTGTTCATTCATATGGGAAAAATACCAGAGTTACCAGTGCTGTAATCTTTGGAGGAGTTTCACCTATAAAGCAGATCCATAAACTTAAAACAGGACCAAATATCATCGTAGCTACCCCTGGTAGATTACTTGATTTAATTTCAAAGGGTTACCTTAACTTAGAACTGGTAGACCAATTGGTAATCGATGAGGCTGACCGTATGTTAGATATGGGTATGATCCACGAAGTTCGTAAGATCATCTCAAAACTACCAGAAGAAAGACAGACTATGCTTTTTTCTGCTACCATGCCAGACGAGATAAAAGACCTGGTAAAAACTGCATTGATTGATCCGGTGGATATATCTGTATCCCCTACATCTTCTACTGTGGATACTGTTAACCAGAGTATCTATTTAGTAGACAAGGGAGATAAGCCGGCACTGCTGCTTCATGTTTTGAAAAAACAAAAGATAAGTTCTGCAATTATCTTTGCCAGAACCAAATTTAGAGCCAACGATATCAATGAGATGTTACTTCAAGCAGGATATAAATCAGACGTTATCCATGGAGAGAGATCTCAGTCTGCCAGACAGAGAACTATCAGAGATCTAAAGAAGGGAAATATCCAGTTCTTAGTAGCCACAGACCTGGCTTCTAGAGGTTTAGATATCGATGACCTTTCCCATGTTATAAACTACGACCTTACCAGTATTCCTGAGACATATGTTCATAGAATCGGTAGAACAGGTAGAGCAGGGAGCGAAGGAATTTCAATCTCATTCTGTGATGTAGAGGAAAAAAGATTCCTTAGAACTATCCAAAAAACTATAGACAGAACTATCTATGTGGAGAAGGATCACCCTTACCACCTTAGAGATGCAAAGCCTTCTTTTGGTGAGTTACAGGCAGCCAGAGAGGAAAGAAATAAGAAAAAGTATGACTTTAAAGGAACTTCTACAGGGAGAAAGAAACCGAGTAGAAGAGGTAAAAAAGGTCCTTCCAGAAAACCTAAAAGTTTCAAGAAGGGAAGCTAATATTAAAAAGGATTTGAGCCTAAAATGTGGTTTCAAATCCTTTTTTATTATTTTAAATTCTCAAATCCTTCACCTGTAGTACTCAGTGTAAATTCAGTAATTTCATATTTCGCAACATCATTAATTATAAAAGGATCTTCATTTAATATCTTTTCCAATTTTTTAATATCTTTTATTTTTGATAGAATTATTCCTCCATCCCTTGGAACTTTCTTTCCTGATGCTATAAAACTACCTTTTGAGAATTCATTTTTAACAAACTCCATGTGTTCTTCTAGATATTTCCCCACTTCTTCAAACGATTTTTTATAAGTTAAATTCACGATTAACACTATATCTCCTCCCTTAATTTTTTTATTGAATCAATTCTATCATATATTTTCATACTTTTATAAAAATTATCTAAAAAACCCCATGAATACGACTCTTAAAAAAGAATCTCTTCCACAGGGTTTCATTATTTATCTTAAAAAATTTTACTTTGCCTTTCTTACTACATCCAATACAGTTCCATCTCTATATTCTATTACTGCTACTATCTCATCGGTAAATTCCACTTCCTTTGGTTTACCTGTCATATTTTCAGCAATATTTTTTAACTCATCGATTGTCATAATCGGTAAGTTAGTTTCCTTTAATCTTTCTATTAATTCTGTTCTTTTAGGATTAATTGCTATCCCTCTTTCAGTTACTATTACATCTACAGTTTCCCCTGGAGTAGTCAGAGCTGTTACCCTATCTTTTATAGCAGATATTCTAGAGTTAGCTAATTGAGTTACTATTATAGCTAATTTAGCTCCAGCTGATGTATCTGCATGTCCACCAGAACCACCCATGATAGTACCGTCAGAAGTAGTAGTTACATTTACATTAAAGTCTGTATCTATCTCTGTAGCTCCTAAGATAACTACATCTAATTTATTTACTACAGACCCTTTATTGTCTGCATTTGCATACATAGATGCCGACATAGTCATATGTCCCGGATTTTCCTTAGCTGATTTTATAGCTGCCAAGTCAAAACACTGTACATCAAATAGTGATTTGAATAACCCCTCTTTATACATGTCTACTATATAACCTGTTATCCCTCCAGAAGCAAAACTTCCTTTGATATTATTTTCGATCATCTCAGCTTTCATGTCTGCTGCTACTGCTAGAGATACTCCTCCGGCTCCAGTCTGAAAACTCATTCCATCTTTAAAGTAACCGGAGTTTTTAATTAATTCTGTAGTCATATTTGCTATTTTTAATCCGATTGGATTTTTAGTAATTTGAGTAGTTCCAGATACGATTCCGTTTGGATCTCCTATAGCATCTACCACTACTACATAATCTATAAGTGTTTGAGGAATATCAATAGTTGTATTTGGATATTCTACCAAGTTATCTGTGATAGCCACTGTAATATCAGCAGTTTCTGCATCTGTATATGCATATCCCAATGCTCCACAAGCTGATTTTCCGTCTACACCATTTATGTTTCCATAGTCATCTGATGTAGGAGCTGCTATAAAGGCTATATCTATACTCAGGTCTCCTGATTCCATTATTCTGGCTCTTCCACCATGAGTATGCATTACTGCTGGGTTTTCCAATTTCCCGGCTGAGATAGCTTCTGCTACCGGTCCTGAGATATAAGCAGCATATATACTAGTCACTACTTTTTTTTCTATCAATTCTACTAATTCACCGTGACATGGAAAAATTGAACTTGCTGCAATCGTTATATCTTTATAACCTCTAGCTGCGATCTTTTCCATTACCATATTTAAGACAAAATCTCCATTTCTTAAATGATGATGAAATGAAACTACCATTCCGTCTTTTAACGGTAATTTATCCAGTACTGTATCTAAATTATCGTGTAATTTTTCATCCCCAGGTAAAACATTAGTCAATTTAATTGATCTTTTAGTTTTTGTTCCTTTAGATGCTAAGTATCCATCATAGTGTTTTACTTCTCCATAACCTTTTATGTTATCAGGTACTTCTCTACCTAAGATATTTTTCATATTTAATTCTCCTTTTGAGACTCTTTCCTCGTTGTCGCTTTTCCGATTAACGAATATTAAAATTTATTAGATAATCATGAAAATCCTATAAAAAGGAAGAGTTTATTTTATTAATCCTATTACCCTAGCTGTATTCAATGTGTTCATAGCTCTACTTATAATAGGTGCATCTATCATCTTTCCATCTAAAGAAAATACTCCTAATCCCTCTTTTTCTGCTTCATCCTTAGCATACATCACTCTGTTAGCCCATGAAATTTCATCAGCTGTAGGAGAATATACTTTATGTATTGTATTTATTTGTCTAGGATTTATAGATAATTTCCCTGTAAATCCTAATTTTTTTGCATGAATTGTATCAGCCAATAGACCTGCTTCATCGTTGGTGTCTGTAAATGGTGTATCTATTGCATCTATTTTTAATGCCTTACAAGCATTTACTACCTTTGTTCTAGCATAAAATAATTCTTCTGAATCTTTTGTTCTTGCAACTCCTAAATCAGCTGCCAGGTCCTCTCCACCTAAACAAACTGAATCTACTCTGTTACTCATTTGGATTGTTTCATAGACAGTTTCTACACCATATGTAGTCTCAACCAATGCATGAATTCTGATAGACCCTTCCTCGAATCCCTCTTCCTTTTCTATCTTTGTCAACATCTCATCTAATAGTTTCATATCTTCAGGTGTTGCCTTAGGCAGTAAGATAGCGTTTGGCTTAAGTCTAGCCATTACATCTATATCTTCTAGTGCATATGGAGTTGAAAATGGATTTATTCTTATTACTACTTCTGTAGTTCCATAGTTAAAAGTCTTCAGTGCTCCCTTTATTAAGATCCTGGCTGCGTCTTTTTCTCCTAATGATACAGCATCCTCTAAATCCAATATAACTGAATCCGATCCAAAAACTTCAGCTGTCTGTAACATCCCTGGGTTATTTCCCGGCATAAATAGCATACTTCTTCTTAACATTACATCTCACCTGCCCTAGTTACTGCTGTTTCAATTCTGGCCTTTATTGTGTAGTCAAGAGCTCCCTTGTCGATAGCCTTTATCGTAGCATCTTCTACTCCTAATTCCTTTAAACTGTTTTCTATTAAAGTTCTTATCTCTGTTCCAAACTGTTTTTCTACAATACTTTCTAACTCTATCTCTATACCATTAGTCCCTGGCATCAACATTATTGAGATATCATTTGATTCTAATGTCCCTGCCTTAGCTGGTTTTAATATTTTCATTATTTTCACCTCTATATTTTAATACCTGAAATTTTATCACCAAGAAATGGGATTTCAAGTTTTATTTTCATATCCAATTGTAATTTACTCCATCTATTAAAAACTAAGAAAAAGGTAGTTTTAAAAACTACCTTTAATCTTAAAACTTTTAATTATTTTCTGCTATTAACTAATGCTTCTACTCTGTTCATCTCGTTTCCTACGATCATGATACCTTCGTCTACACCCATTCCTGGTTTAGCTAATACTTGTAATGCTCCACAAGCCATTGCTATATTTGTAGTTACTTCAGCTGATCTGTTAGTTTCGTTACAAGTTCCACCAACATAAGATCCGATTCCTTTTTCATTACAGTATAAAACTGCCTCTGCTATATTGTTTACTCCTCCTAAGTCTGGAGTTTTAATTTGTACTACATGTCCTGCTTTTTTATCAGCGAATAATTTAATATCCTCTAATGTGTTACACCATTCGTCAGCAACTAATTCTACGTTGATTCCTCTTTTGTCTAATTCAGCAGTTAGAGCTGATAACGCTTCAACTTGTGCTTCTCTTTCTTCAACGTCCATAGGACCTTCGATTCTTAAGTGGAATGGCTTTGCTGCTTCTTCTAATGTAGCTAAGTAGTCAGCTTGCTTTTGGATATCTTGATTAAATGCTACTCCGATAGTTCCATATACATCGATGTGGAATATAGGCATATAATCTTCAGATTCTCTTAATTTTAATACTCTGTCGCTTAACCATTTTACGTAATCTTTTAAGATAGACCCGTCTTTACCTAATTTAGTTTCAACATGGTTGATTAATGCATGTGGCATGATGTCTGCACCTTTGATGATCATCTTGTCTGCATTGTTCTTTCTGTCGTCTCCAGATTGAGTGAATAATGGTAATCTTTTGATTGCTACGTCAGTTGTATATTCATTCTTTACTACTTCTGCCATAGTTATCTTGTTTGCTTTAGCAGCTGAATCTAAGATAGCTTGAGTTAATCCATATCTGATAGCTGTATGTAATCTTTTTCCATTTAATTCCATTGTATCTATCTCTTCAGCTAATGGTCTGAATTCATTTACATCTCTTCCAATTAATTTTGGAGCGATTTCGTTTTTGATAACTGGGATAAAGTCAGATGCTAAGAATAAAGGATCTCTTCCACCTGCACCAGAATATTGTACTGCTGCACAATCTCCATGAGCTACTTGTCCGTCTTCTAAGATAAAC
Organism: Fusobacteria bacterium ZRK30; assembly: GCA_024628785.1. Taxonomy (NCBI): domain Bacteria; kingdom Fusobacteriati; phylum Fusobacteriota; species Fusobacteria bacterium ZRK30. The sequence continues at coordinate 1,238,447 of CP102405.1, read as the reverse complement.
ATTACAGAGATAGATTCTCCTGCTTGTCTGATTCTTGAAAATCCGTCTGTAACTGGTTGTCCTACGTAATCAAACCCATCGTGACCTGCTCCTGCTTTTATAGCTCTTTGGTCGTCAAAATAAAATCCTGTCTTTCCTGCTGAACAAATGATATCAATAATTTTCATGTGATACATCTCCTTTTATATTCGATTAATTTAATTTAATGCCTGTTTGATTTTTTCTATGGGCCGCCCCAATATTTTTTCTGCTATCTTTTTAAATTTATTGATGTTGCCCGAGGTGTAAAAAGAAACTTTCCCTTTTGAATCTCTTTTATTTAAGAGTTTTAGCTTTTTTAGGAGTTCCTCTACCTCTAATGCTGTTTCTTTGGCTGGATCTACAATCTTTTTCCCCTTTAGTTCCCTTATAAAGTATTCCTCTATAATAGGATAGTGGGTACATCCAAATACCACAACATCTATTTCCGTGGGCAAGAGATCCACATAGGATCTTATTAATGCTTGATTTTCTTTTGTATCTTCCCATCCGGATTCGATCATTGGAACGAGTGGTTCACACCCGATCTGATAGACCTCTACCTCATCGTTTATCCTTTGGGCTTCATTTTTATAAGCATCTACTTCTGCCGTAAGCGGTGTAGAGAGAATACCTATTTTATTTGTTTTGGTTAATTCCAGTGCCTCTCTTGTCCCATAGGCTATTACTCCTATTGTAGGAACCGATATCTTTTCCTGTAATTCCTTTAGACACACTACTGTAGCTGTATTACAGGCTATTACCAAAAGTTTGATATCCAGACTTTCTAAAAATTTACCTATGTTGAGACAAAATTTTGAGATTTCTTCAGGATCTCTCGATCCATAAGGAGCTCTTAAATTATCTCCAAAATATATTAAATCTTCATGGGGTAAGTTTTTTTCTATCTCTTTTAAAACAGTCAGTCCTCCTACCCCAGAATCAAATATCCCTATTGCTCTTTTATCTATCATAAATCCTATCTCCTAATATTATAATTTTTATTGTATAAAAATTATACTATTTTTAATAAAATTTTAATAGGTTTATCCAAACATATTCATGAAGAAAGTGATTATCGATGCATTGGCAAAGTCAATAAATAATGCCCCTACTAATGGTATTACGAAGAACGCTTTAAATGATGGATAGTTTGCTGCTGTAAATGATTCCATGTTTGCTATTGCATTTGGTGTAGCACCCATTCCAAATCCACAATGACCACAAGCCATTACTGCTGCGTCATAATCTCTACCCATTACATTAAATGTAATAAAGTATGCAAATGCTCCCATTAATACAGTTTGTACTAATAATATAGTTACTAATGGTACTGCTAAAGCCGCTAAATCCCATAATCTCATAGACATAAGTGCCATAGCCAGGAATAATGATAATGAAGTATTTCCAATAATAGTGATCTCTTTATGATTTAATTCTTTCTTCATTGAATCTGATATGTTTCTGATAACTGCTGCTACTAACATTGGACCGATATAGATAGGTAAAGTAATTCCTACTGTCTTTAACCATCCTACTAATACTGATCCTATTCCCATTGAAATAATAATAACTGTAGCTGCATTGAAGAATGTATGTTCTGTAACATCTACTGATTGATCTTCATCTGTTATGTCAGCATGTTCTTCCTTTAATAATTCCTCATTTGGTTTCAAGTTAAACTTAGTCATAAGTCTTTTTCCAATTGGTCCACCAATTAGACATCCTGCAACTAAACCATAGGTAGCCGATGCTATTGCAACTGCTGTAGCTCCTGCTGCTCCTGCCTGTTCTAATAACGGTCCGAACGCACCTGAAGTTCCATGTCCACCTGTAAGCGGTATCGATCCTGCTGCTAAACCAAATAATGGCGGTAATCCAAAGACCTTAGCCAGTGATATCCCAACTATATCTTGAAGAATTACTAAAGTTGTCGCTGCTACTAAGAATATTACAACTTGTACTCCACCCTTAGCTAACAGTTTAAAACTAGCCATGAATCCAATAGTTGTAAAGAACGCTATCATAAATAAGCTTTTTAATGTGCCGTCAAAGCTAAATTCGAAGGTATTCGTATAGTGACCAATTAGAGTTAGTATTGCAAAAATAACTCCCCCAATAACTGGTACCGGTATAAAGAATCTTCTCAATACCCCAACTTTACTCCTTACAAATCTACCTACTAATAATACTATAACGGCCATAAATAATGTCGCTATATTGTCCATTTGAAATACTTGCATTTTTTCCCCCTTTTAATTCTATGTATGTGTATTTTTGTGACTTTCACTCTCCCCTTTTTTTCAAGAAAAGGCAGACTATAAATCTACCTTTTCATTAAAAATTTTGTTATCTATTTATTATTTGGTCTTTTATTAGTTTTTTTCCGGTCTTCCGATTAAGTTTCCTTTTCCTACTGCAAATATGTCATCTACTGTCATTTGGAATCCAATCTCTCTTCCTTCGAAATCTGCTCTTTTTTGTAATTCAGCTTTATTGAACGCTTTGATCTCATCTGTGAATGGAATATTTCCACACTCTAAATATCTAATTCTACCTTGATTATCTCTAGCTGGTAACATCTTTCCTAAGTTTATCTTAGCTGGTGCGAATGGAATATCAATTACACCTTGTTTAACTGCTTCGATTGTACCAAGAGCTAAGTCTCCATTTCCAAGGTCATATACCTTATCCATGATACACTTGATCTCTGCTTTTACTTGCTTGATCTCTTTATCTAATTCTTCAGAATCAGGTAATGTTTGACCATCTAATAAGTTTAATACCATCTTAGTTGCTTTTATAGCGTTGGCATTAGCTTCCTTTGTAGGGATTCCAATAGCTTCATGAGTAGTCTTTACGATTACTTTTGTCGCTCCAGATAATCTAGCTGCACATGCACCGTTTGAGATTACACCATAAGCTTTAGATTCATCTTCTGGGAATCCACCCATCCATTGATGGAAAACTGTAGTTAATTGCATATTTTCATATCCTAATTTTTCACAGTATTCTTCAGCTAACTCTTGTAATGTTCTGATAGCTGCTACGTCTTGAACTAAGTTTCCACATTGCCCGTATCCTAAAGTGATACTCTTAACACCTTGTTCTGCTGCTAATAAACACTCTATTAACTGTACTGCATTTGAGATTGATACTGGAACTAATGTTCCTGTTAATGGTCCGTAAGGTTCTCTATTGATAGAAACTCCTTGCTCTTCATACCATCCTACTAATCTATCTATATATTGCCAGTCTCTTATTGTTCTTTCCATAGATACTGATTTAGCATATGGTAAGTTATAAGAAATTCCTCCACCTTCATATGAAGTCCATCCAGAAGACATTGTGATCTCAGCTAATAATCTTGCATCAGGAGTTCCGTGTCTTACTTGTAAAGGCTTGTCAACTGATTCTAATACTCTTTTACAACCTTTCACTCCATAGTTTACACCTGGGAAACCATTTAATAATGATCTTCCTGCTTTTTCTGACTCTTTAATTCCTCTTTCACACTCTTCATATCTGTTTAATCTAGTGTATGAATCTATAGTTGATGGTAATAAATCTGCTCCACCTTCTTTAGATAGGAAGTTTAATAATTCTATATGTTCATTTAATAATGCTACTCCGGCTCTTGGCTGTGCTAATGTTTTTCCCTCTTGCTTAGCTGTCCATAACTTTTTAGCGAAGTTTTTATGATCAGGTAATTCCTTTAAGTATTGAACACCTTCAGCTAGGTCTACCTCTTCACCTGTAGGCCATTGCTTTAAAACTTCCTCTCTTACTTTAAAAAATTCTTCCTCTGTCCACTTTTTATTTTTAATATTCATTAATATTATCCTCCTAATTAACTCTCTCAAGATATTTTTTCATTATTCTTACTGCCATATCCGGTTTTTCTCCTGCAAGGAGTCCCATAGCAGACAATATATATGTGCTGTCAATTAAATAATTTGGTGATCTAGGTAGTAGGTGTATAGGCTGCTCTTTATTAAACTCCCCTGCTCTCAATATGTTTCTAGGGTTTTCACTATGAACCAATACTCCACCTGTTCCAATTACATATTTGACATCTAAAAGGTCTTTTCCATGTTGGTAGTACATTACTCCCATTGGAGTAAATACACTTTCTAACCATCCACAGTGTCTTATCATTGCAATTTCAGTTCCTGCTCCTGCCATCCCTTCATCGAAAAATATTTCTTCCGGTGTTTGTGGAACCATCATAATATTTTCATGTCTGTGGTTACAGTGAGCTTTTACATCAATTTCTTTATGATCATCATGCAGATATTTTCTTATTTTCTTTGTTCCTGCTGCTTCTAATAGTGATAGTGCAGAGTATCTCATACCGAGATCTCCTTCTACAGTTCTTTTAGCAAAAGGCTCTTCCAGCCCTTTTGGGATTACACCTGCATTACTAGGGTCCCCCTCTGCCAATGAATGGATATCTGTTGTAGCACCACCGATATCTACAACCATTAAGTTTCCTAACCCTTCTTCATCATCACTACCAAGAGCAAGTACTTCTGCAGCTTTTAATACAGCTGCTGGGGTAGGCATAAGTATTCCAGATATAAATTCTTCGGCATTTTTCATCCCTTTAGCTTCTACTATCCTTGTCATAAATATCTTTCTTATAGCTTCCCTTGTTGGTTTTTCATTTATCTTATTTAATTTTGGCATAACATTTTCTGTTACTATATAATCTATATTTGCATCATCAAATATCTCTATAATTTCGTCGTTAGCACTCTTATTTCCAGCTAATAATACAGGTATCTTTATCTTTACTTCTGCTATTAATTTAGCATTGTGTATGATACATTTTTTATTTCCGCCATCTGTTCCGCCTGCTAACAATAATATATCGGCATCTGAATTTTTTATCTCTTTAATTTCACTATGATTTAATTCATAAGAATAAGTTTTCATAACTCTAGCTCCTGCACCTAGGGCAGCTTTTTTAGCAGCATCTGCTGTAAGCTCAGGTACAAGACCTATTGCATACATCTTCAATCCACCGGCAGCCGAAGAACAAGCTATTTTTTTTATAAAATTAATATCCTCAAATGTTATATTCTTTTCCTCTATACATAATCTAAGTTTTTGATATGCTTTTTCAAAGCCGATCATTATGTCATCTTCAATTGTAGTTATGTCTTTAGCAGTAGCCAATATCTCTTCAGTCTCTACATCAACGGCTGTTAATTTAGTATAGGTACTTCCAAAGTCAATCAATAAGTAGGCATTCATTTCTACCACTCCTAATTTTTATAGTGCATCATTTTTCTTATTTTACTATTTAATCATTCCTAAATCTTTTTTGATATCTTCAGCTGTAACTTCAATAGGTGTTCCTGGTTTGTATACTCTGTCGAATCCCATGTCTAAGAATCTTTTGTTTACATCTTCCCAAACTTGCTTTCCTACTACGATGTTTCCACCAACATATAATTTAACATCTTGTAATCCAGCTTCATTACATTTTTCTTTAAATCCTTGACAATCTAATTCTCCATGGCCATATAATGAAGAGATGATGATTGCATCTGCATCAGTTTCTACTGCTGCGTTTATGAAATCTTCTTGTGGTGAAATAACTCCTACATTGATTACATTAAACCCTTGTTGTGTTAATACATGGTCAATGATCTTATTTCCAACTGCATGACAGTCCGATCCAATTACTCCGATTACTATAGTCTTTCCATTTTTCATTTTTGACCTCCAAAAATTGTTTTTAGTTTTATTTAATTTACTTCTTTATGAAACCATTCTAATCAATTTCAAAAAAAAATACAATATGTGAAAACATTCAAAAAAAAAATACCAATATATACTAATTATTCACTTAGTATATGGTTGGTATTTGATTAAAATTAAATTTTCTAATACAATTCTAATACAACAGTTGTTTGACCACATATATTTCAATTTGTTTGCTAAAAAAACACATTGCAACAATTTTGCCGTTTTAATTTTCCACCTTATTTAATGATAAACATTTATTATATATATACTTGTTTTTCATTTTTCTTATAGGTTGACCTGTTTTTGAATTTTTTATTCTATAATAGAACTACTGCTAAAACTGAATCTATTATTACATCTCTTACACCTGCTAAACATGGTATTTTATTCATATTTTTCATGTGAGGTCCAAAAGTTACCTGTATCTTATTTTTACTCAGTTCATAATCCTTTGCACTTGACCGGCTGTCCTTTACACCATTCCCGAATTCAATAGCACTAACCTCCTCCATAAGGCTGTGGATAACCCACGAAAACTCACCTTTAATAGGATTAAGATCCAAATTATAAGGTAGAACACACTCTACTACTCCTCCTATTGAATCATTTGTCCCTAACATTTTTTGGATAGCAATGGTTATATAATCCTTATTTTGTTCTGCTGTATTTATCCCACCTATTTCTACAGCTAATGCGTTTAATTCATACGGTATATGTTTCTTTGCTATGGTTCCGGCTAAAACCACAGCTGACAACTCATCTCCATATAGATATTCAAAAATAATATTCTCTCCTGTAGTAACCTCATCCTTTATTCCCTGTAATACATCGATCTCTTCCCTGGGATCAACAGTGACCCCCTCCATCTTTCTCCTGTGAAGATCCATTCCAAAATCTGTAGGAGTGATGGATATTCCACTCTTTACTCCTCCTACTATTAATTTTACTCCATTTTCTATATTCACTATCTCTACAATCATATTTTTACCAAATTTCATCTTATTCCTCCATTTTATTCTTTCAAATTTATAAATATATAATTACCGCTATTTTATTTCATCTTACCATTAATTAATTCTAATAAAAAACTTCTTATTACTTTTTTCGATATACGAGCTCCTAATTTATTTCTATCCTTAAATAAAAATAATTAGAATGTAGAAAAGTAACCAAAAATTCAACTTCATACTTTTAACCTTTATACATTTTTACTATCTTTTTAGCTTCAGCAGAAAACCATTCTCTTAAGCTTCCAGGAGATATTATCTCCACATCACTCATGAAATAGGCAAAGTATCTCTTTATCTTCTCCTCTGACCCCTCTACTATCCACCTGTCATCTAACTTTTCTATTAATTTAGGTCTATTGGTTTTTATCCTATCGTATTTTTCCTGCCCCCTGTCACTTAATCTTATCACAACTGACATTCCATAGGATAGAAATGGGTCAAAATCTCCTCTGACCTTCCCCAGATACTCTGTATCTCCTTTATGTCTCTTTTCATCCAATATATATACATATTTTATATTACATAATCTATAGTTTCTGTAAATTTCGTCTTCCTCTGAATAACAAAATAAATAATTACTCACTTCCATACTAGAATATAAAACATTATATGGACTTACAATTTTTTCAGCTGTTTCAAACTTAATCTTTATCTTTTTTTTCTCTTTTATCCCCCTTTGGATCTTTCCTATTAATTTTTCAAATATAAATCTTTCCCTTATAACCTTAGACTGGGATATATACCCATATATTAAAGTCCTTATAAGGGAAGCTTCTGTTTCAAATTCACTTCTGTTATATATCTCTGTATAAAAATCCTCATTTTCCTTATTTAAATTAAACTGAACAATTTCCTTCTCTCCCTCAAATACAGGTATATTTTTCCCCTTTAACAGGCTGTAATTTTTTACTAAATAATTTAACAGATAATTTTTACTTACACCAAATTCTACAGCATCATATTTTAGTATATCCCCCATATACTTTGGGATAGTAACTCTTATTTTTTTCATATTTATCCCCCGCTCTTTTAAAATTCATCTTATTAGAACACTTTATAATATATAATAACCTAATTTACATGGTTTTACAATGAATCAATGGAACAAAAAATAATTATTTTTGTTGCTTTAATGTTCTATATATAGATGTTATACTATTAGGAGAATTATCAAATAACTAATAGAGGTGGATAAAAATGAAAATATTAAATAACATCTTAGAAACTGTTGGAAGAACTCCAATTTTAAAAATAAATAATATCAACGATACCCATGCAGATATCTATATTAAATTAGAATCTTTTAACCCTGCCGGTTCTGTAAAGGATAGAGTAGCTCTAAATATGATAGAGGAAGCCGAAAAAAATGGGCAGCTAAAAAAAGGGGATACAATTATCGAATCAACTAGTGGAAACACAGGAATCGGCCTTGCTATGGTCTGTGCTGTAAAAGGATATAAGCTGATCATTGTCATGCCTGACTGTGTAAGTGTAGAGAGAAGACAGCTTTTAAAAGCCTATGGTGCTGAATTGGTTCTAACTGACGGGTCTCAAGGGATGAAAGGCTGTTTATGCAAACTCGATGATCTAATGAAACAACATCCAAACAGTTTTGCTCCTGATCAATTTTCAAACCCGGCTAATCCTATGGCACACTACAACTCTACTGGAACTGAGATTTGGGAAACTTTTAAGGATGAATTGGACATCTTTGTCTGTGGGACAGGAACCGGTGGAAGTTTTTCAGGTGTCTCAAAATATTTAAAGGAAAAAAATAAGGATATTTATACTGTTGCTGTGGAACCTATGAGAGCTCCATTCATCTCTACAGGAGTTACTGGTCCCCATGATATCCAGGGAATGGGTATGAGTGCCGGATTTATCCCTTCTACATTTGATTCTTCTGTTATGGATGAGATAGCTACTATCTCCTATGAAGAGGCTCAGGAGATCACTAACAGGTTAGCAAAGGAGGAGGGAATCTTAGGAGGAGTTTCTTCTGGGGCAAACTTAGCTACAGCTTTAAACCTGGCTAAACGTCCTGAGAATAAAGGAAAAAAAATCTTAACTCTTATTATGGATACTGGAGAGAGATATCTTTCCAGCGGTATATTTTATTAATTAAAAAAGGTGTTTTCCCACTTTGAGGAAAACACCTTTTTTCTTATGCTTTTTTCAATACAGCTTCTCTTTTTTCCTCTCCCATCAATCGAAGAAGAGGTTTTCTTAAACTAAACAATGAAACTGACATTATAAATAACAAAATTCCTATTCCACTAAATATTGTAGAAAATCCAAAATTTTGAGTAAATCCTGCTATTATACCGGAGAATATACTGGCAAAAAAGTTTGTTAAAAACCACATTCCCATAAATAAAGTAGCATATTTAGCCGGAGCCAGCCTATTTACCATGGCATTTCCTACTGGAGATAAACAAAGTTCTCCTACAGTATTGAAAAAATAAGTTCCTGTTATAAATATCAACCCAGCTTTGACACTAGGATCCGAAGTTCCATTAGTCGATAATACAGAGAGAACCATAATTCCAAAACCTAAAGACATAAGGAGCATCCCAAGAGACATCTTTACTGGAATAGACAAGTCCCCTCTTTTTGTTTTGGATAATTTAATCCAAATAATCCCCAATACAGGAGCTATTGTCACACATAAAATTGAATTAAGTGATGTAAACCAGGGTACAGGTATATCGAACCCTCCAACACCTCTGTCTACAAAATCCCTTGCGTAAAGGGCAAAAGAGGTATAAGATTGGTTAAAGGCTGTCCAAAACACTGTCACAAAAACACATATTATTAATAGAGCGTATACTTTATCTTTCTCACCTTTTGTTAAAGGTTCCTTAATAACCTTCCCATCTTTATTTTTATGGCTGTGAGCTATAGGATCTCTCCCAACTTCTTTCAGATATTCTGGAGCCAGCATCTTAAATACAAAAGCACCCAGTAATATTCCTCCTCCACAAAATGCAAAAGCTACTTTATACCCATAAAATATAATAGTTCCATCTGCTCCAACTACAGAAAATAAATTATCCGCAACTAAACCTATTATTAAAGGTGCTAAAAATGCTCCCAAATTAACTGCCGTATATTGTAAACTATAAGCGGCATCTTTCCTGGCTGTATCCTCTTTAGGATATAAATTCCCTATAATATTAGTTCCGCTGGCTTTAAAAAAACCATTTCCTATTATTATAGTTATCAAAGCAATGTATAATGATGTCTGGCTCTGACTTCCAAATAAAATCAGATCTCCTACTCCTATGAGCACACACCCTATAAATATACATTTTTGCTGTCCTAAATAATTATCTGCCAGCCACCCTCCAATTATTGGTGTTAAGTAGATAAATCCAGTAAAAAAACCAAAAAGAGATGTGGCAGTTTTTACGTCCATCCCCAACCCACCCTGAGTTAAGTTTGCTGTAAAAAATAAGACCAATATAGCTGTCATTCCATAATAACTAAATCTTTCCCATAAAATAGTGAAACACATCAACCAAAATCCCTTTGGATGTCCTTCTTTTTTTCCCGTAACTGTTGTCATAAAATCCCCCCTCATCTGTATCTTACAAACTAAGTATACTTCCCTATTTTATTGGAGTTAATAGTTCTAAAAAAAATATTCTAAGTTTTTTTTAATTTTATTCTAAGTTTTTTCTAACGGTAACTGTATAGTAATTTATTGGTATTTTTTTATTTTAAAAGCCTGAGTTTTGTAAGATACAAAACTCAGGCTTTTAATTTTTATTTTTTTCTTCCTATGGCTAACTCATCTGCTAATATCTTAACAGTTTCTATAATTTCACCGTCTTTTTTTAGTAGTTCAAGTTCATCTTTTTTAGCTCTACCTCTATTATAATCTTCCAAGGCTTTATAATCCTTAAGTTGTGGTTCATTCTTAGCCACCATCTTCTCATTAGTTATTTTAAGCCATTTATCTTCTAATTCCTTAGTTTCCATCTTTCTGACTGTTCTATTCAAAGATACCTCTTTATCCTTTGTTATCTCCTCGATAATACCATACCTTTTGATATTATAGATAAAGTCGGGATTACTAGCTATCCTTTCCTTATGTTTTTTAGATAAATATTCTTTTAGTTTATTGTTATTTTTACTATTTTCTCCATTTATCAGAGAGTCTACCTCATCCCACGGGAGTGGGTTATCCAGTGAACTCTCCCCTACCTCTGCACTGTCATATGTAGGAGGAAATAAGATGTCCGGCGTTACCCCTTTATGCTGTGTACTGCCACCATCTATACGATAAAATTTACCATTTGTATATTTTAACTCTCCAAGATCTAACTGTTTTATAGTCTGTACTGTTCCCTTTCCAAAAGTAGGAGTTCCTACAATTAGTCCACGTCCATAATCCTGCATTGCTGCTGCAAAAATTTCAGATGCAGATGCACTGAGTCTGTTTACCATTACTACTACCGGTTTATCAAAATAAGTTGTCATGTCGCTGTCCCCTAAATAACTTACACGACCTCCTTCCTTTACCTGGACTACAGGACCATAGGGTATAAATAATCCCATAAGGTTATTCACTTCACTGAGAGATCCTCCGCCATTATTTCTAAGGTCTATGATCAGCCCATCTATATTTTCCTTATTTAATTTTTCAATAATTTTTTTTACATCTCTGGTAGTACTCTTATAATCTTTATCCCCCTTACTATATGCATCAAAATCCATATAAAATGAAGGCAGATTGATTACTCCTATCTTATAGTTTGAGTTCTTGGATTTAGCTTCCTTTATGAAATATCTGGCTCCCTTATCCTCTAATTTCACATTTTCCCTTACAAAAGTATATTCTTTTGCTGTTTTACTCCCGCTTGGAATTACCCTTAATTTTACAGTTGTTCCCTCTTTCCCTCTAATAAGGTTTACTGCATCTCCCAGGGGCCAGTCCATTATATCTTCAAATGTCTTCCCATCTGTGGCTACGGCTATTATTTTGTCCTCAGGCTGGAGTTCCTTTCCCTTTGCAGCAGGTCCGTCAGGCATAATTTTTACAACCTTGATAAATCCCTTTTCCCCAGTGAGTACCGCTCCTATCCCTGAAAGCTGCAGCTTCATACTCATATTAAAATCCACTATTTCCTTGGCAGAAAGATAGGTTGTATGAGGATCATATTCCTTTAAAAAAGCATTTACAAAATATGAATATATATCATCTGTAGTTTTCTTCTCCAACAATTTTTTTCTTGTCTCCATCCTGCTTTTCATCCTAACAATACTCTCTTCATATGTCAGTTCTTCGTAGTCCTCTAGAGATAGAATCGATGATTTCAACATCTTCTTCCAGTGGCTTTCATATTCTTTTTTTGTCACAAAATATGGCTCATCTTCCCTGTCATAAACTAACTTTTCATCCAGAGTGAAATCTAAACTTTTAGGGTTTTTCAATAATTTAGTCTGATATTTATTTACCCTTTCTACAGCCTCTTTATAGACATCATAGATCTCAAAAGCTGCTCTGGAATTCCCATTTAGAAAGTCATCATCTAATTGGTTTCCCCATTTTTTATAAATTTCATCGACCTCAGCCTGGGTGAAATATTGATGGTTGTAATCCAATGTATCCAGATAATTTTTTAATACATTTTTAGAAAATTGATCATCTATATCTAAATCTTTATAGTGAGTTGTTTCCAGAGAAAAAGATATATCCGATAATACCTTATTCATCTGTTCTTTCTTTTCTGTGTCTACTCTGGCAACAGAAACTATTGCTATAAGCAGTATTCCTATTAATACCGTTATTTTTCTACGTATTTTCATCTTATGCCTCCTAGTATCTTATTTATTTTCAGAGTTTCTCATCTTTAGTCTATCTTTTCCTTAAAATTTAATATTTTCTAAGTTCCTCTGCCAATAGATCCGTTATACGATATTTTTTTAAATCATAAGTTGTGTGGTCTATCTTTGATACCGGCATAATTCCCATTATAGAATTGGTCAAAAACACCTCATCTGCTTCCAATAGTTTTTTTAGTGAAAAAAATCCCTGCTTCAACTCTAAATGTTTATTTTTATCTATAATCTCTATAAGTTTTTCCCTGATTATCCCCTTTAACAGACCGCATTCCTTTGTAGGTGTATGAATCATTCCATCTTTGATAAAAAATATATTAGAAGTTGCCCCTTCAGATATATAGTTTTTACAGTCTAAAAATAACACTTCATCACTGCCAATGTTTTTAGCTTCCCTAAGGGCATATATATTTTCTAGATAATTAACAGATTTAATACCAGATATGATAGAGTTGGGATTTCTTTTAAATTCAGATATTTCCATCTTAAATCCCTCTCTATATTTTGAGCTCTTATATTTATTTTCCCTGTGAGTCACCAGTATATCAAAGGAGTCTGAGTTTTTAAGGACAGTTACCCTCAAAACAGAATTTTCTAAGGAGTTTTTTTGGATATAAAGGTTTAAATACAGGCTTAATTTCTCAAAATTAAGATCCATATTTATCTTAAGTCTTTTAACAGCTTTAATCAATCGGTTATAGTGCTCTTCTAAATAAATTAATTTCTTGTCTTTTAATAAAATTGTCTCGAAAACCCCATATCCATATAGCAAACCATCTTCTATATCCATTTTAAACTCATCTGATGATATAAATTTATTATTTGAAATTATGTAATTCATCATACTCAACTCCTAAGTTATGTTTAATGCCTTCACCAATGCCCTGCCCTTTACCAGGCTTTCTTCATATTCTTCGTGGGGGTCTGAATCCCAGACGACCCCTCCTCCTACTTGAAAATATGCTTTCTTATCCTTTAAAACTATTGTTCTGATGGCAATATTCAGATCCATATTTCCATCAAATCCTAGATATCCGATACTCCCGGTATATATATTCCTGGTTGTTGTTTCCAGTTCATCTATTATCTCCATAGCTCTTATTTTAGGAGCGCCTGTGATAGAGCCCCCTGGAAATGTTGCTTTAATTATGTCTACTGCCGATAATTCATCCTTTAATTTCCCCTGTATTGTGGCTACCATCTGTAATACAGTGGCATATTCTTCCAGATGAAATAACTCTGTTACCTTTACACTTCCTGTTTCAGCCACCCTGCTGATATCATTTCTCATAAGGTCTACTATCATTAGGAGTTCAGCTCTGTCTTTTTCACTGTTTACTAGTTCTTCCTTCAATTTTTTATCTTCTGCTTCGGATTTTCCACGGGGTCTAGTTCCCTTCATAGGCCTGGTTTCTATAGTCCTATCAGTCAGTTTTATAAATCTTTCCGGGGAGCTGGATATTATTTCTCCCTCTCCAAAATCTAAATATGCAGCAAATGGAGCCGGGTTTATCGATTTTAAATTTTTATATAACTCATTGGAATTTCCTTCAAAATCACACTCAAATCTCTGGGTGAAGTTAACCTGATAGATATCTCCAGAATAGATGTAGTCCTTTAATTTTTTTATAGATGACAGATAATAATCCTCTGTCATATTAGAACTTATCTCTCTATTCTTTAGAATCTTTTTTTCTCTTTCTTCTATTTTTGATTTATTTTCATATTCTTTTATACTATTTTCTGTTTTTTTTATTATTTCCTCTATATTTTCTTTAAATCCTATTGCCCCTATATATTTTTTATCATCTTTATGATCTATTATTATGATCCCGTCATAAAAACCCATTACCATTTCAGGAATATCCACTTCTTTATTCACTGTATTTGGTAGTTTTTCCATTAAGTGGGATAATTCATAGGAAAAATAACCTACTCCTCCACCTACAAAGGGGATCTCCTCCCTCTCGATCTTATACAGGTCTAATTTCTCCTGTAAAATATCCAGGGGGTTCCCATCTATTGTTCTTGTCTTCCCGTCTTCCTCTAAACTTACTCTCTTTCCTTCTGACTTTATCATTAAAAATGGATCTACACCTATAAATGAATATCTTCCTAATTTTTTACTATCCATTCCGCTATCCAAAAAAAACGGATAGTTTCCATTTTTTTTAACAGCTTCAAATAACTCCATACTAGTTAAATCACTTTTAAACTCTATTATTTTCGCTCTCTTCATCGATATTCTCCTAATTTAAAGTCTTCCTCTCTTTTGCTTCTGCCAAAAAATTAGCCAGCATCTCATGTCCACACTCTGTTAAGAGAGCTTCCGGGTGGAACTGCACTCCCTCCAAAAGATATTTTTTATGCCTTACTCCCATTATCTCACCATCTACAGTTTCTGCTGTAATCATCAACTCTTCGGGTAATTTATTACTGTCGGCTATAAGGGAGTGATACCTTGTCACCTTTATTGGATTTTTAAGGCCTTTAAAAACTCCTCTTCCAATATGAGGTATCTCTTCTACCTTCCCATGGACTGGTGTTTTAGCTTTTATTATTTCTCCACCTAATATCTGAATCAAAGATTGGTGTCCCAGACAAATTCCTAATATAGGTATAGTTTTATAGAATTTCTTTATTACTTCTATACTTATTCCTGCCTCATCTGGTGTTTTAGGCCCGGGAGATATCACTATCATATCAGGGTTTAATTCTCTGACTTTATCCAGACTTATTTCATCGTTTCTATACACCCTTACCTCTTCCCCTAATTCATTTAAATATTGAACCAGATTATAGGTAAAGGAGTCATAATTATCTATCATCAATATCATAAATTTCTCCTAAAATGCTTGTAGTTTATTACTAAAATTATATGTTAATTTCCTAATATTATCAAGGGATTAAATAATATAAAAAAGACCAAGTAAAATTAATTACTCAGCCTTTCAATATATTTATCCCTATTTCATCATCTTTTTTATAGTTACCAGCAGTTCATCTATAACCTCTGTTTTCCCCTCAGACAGCTGCTCAATCATACATGACTTCATATGAGCTTCCAGTAAGAGGTTGGCCGTTCCGCTGAGAGCGCTCCTTATAGAAGATATCTGAGTCAAGATATCATCACAATATATATCCTCTTCTACCATCTTATTTATCCCTCTGACCTGCCCCTCGATCCTGTTTAATCTATTTTTTAATTTTTTCTTTAACTCCTCATTATGGTGTGACTTCTTATCTGCACAGCATGTTGACATCTCATCCCCTCCTTTTATGGTCCCCTCACATTTAAAATTTATTATCTCCTCTAAAAAACGCCCTTTAGCCTTTCCAAAGAAAATATATCCCCTTATCACAATCTAGTATTTACTTTTAAACAATTTTAATCGGAGTGCATTACTCACTACAGAAACTGAACTCATTGCCATGGCTGCTCCTGCTATCATTGGATTTAGTAATGGTCCGCCAAATATATAGAGTAGTCCTGCTGCTACCGGTATCCCTAAAGTATTATATCCAAATGCCCAAAATAAATTCTGCTTAATATTTTTAATGGTAGCACGACTGAGTTCGATGGCCACAGCCACATCCTTTAAGTCACTTTTCATAAGTACTATATCCGCTGACTCCATAGCCACATCTGTTCCAGAAGCTATTCCTATTCCTATATTTGCCTGAGCTAGTGCAGGAGCATCATTTATCCCGTCTCCTACCATCCCTACTCTATATTCCTGCTCCTGTAATTTTTTTACCTCTTCTATCTTATCCTCTGGCATCACTTCAGACAACACCATGTCTATTCCTACCTGTTCCCCTATTGCATCTGCTGTTTTTTTATTATCTCCAGTTATCATAGCTACCTGGATTCCCATATCTTTTAAATTTTGAATAGCTTTTCTGCTGCTTTCCTTTATTGGATCAGCCACTGCTATTATCCCGCTGAATTTTCCCTCTATAGCAACCATCATAGGCGTCTTCCCTTGTTTAGCCAGCTGATCTATCCTCTCTTTATCCTCAGGCGACACTTCTATATTATTTTTTACCATCAATTTTTCATTTCCAACCAAGATGGCCTTTTCCTCTACTACTCCTGCTATTCCCATTCCTGTTACTGAATTAAATCCACTTACCTCTAAAAGTTTCATCCCTCTTGCCTTTACTTCCTCTACTATGGCATCTCCCAGAGGATGTTCAGAATGGGTTTCAAGAGATCCAGCCAGCTGCAACAATCTTTGCTTATCTATTACTCCGTCTTTCTCAGATTCCACTATATCCGTTACTTTAGGCTTTCCAAGGGTAATAGTTCCTGTTTTATCAAAAATTATATAATCCAGCTTATGGGTAGTTTCCAATGCTTCCCCACCTTTTATTAGTATCCCGTTTTTAGCTCCCATACCAGTTCCTACCATAATAGCTGTAGGAGTTGCAAGTCCTAAAGAACATGGACAAGCTATAACTAATACCGCTATAAATATAGTTAGAGCAAATATACTTGGATCGTTATTTAACTCTATCCATCCTAATTTTCCTGCTAAATACCATAGAGTTGATGAAACCATTGCAATTACTATAACCACAGGTACAAAATATCCTGATATTATATCTGCCATTCTGGCAATCGGAGCTTTAGATCCTTGGGCATCCTCTACTAATTTTATTATATGGGACAGGGTCGTATCCTCTCCTGTAGCCTTTGTTTCTATCTGGATACTTCCATTTTTATTTATACTTGCTCCCACTACCCTATCTCCTGCCCTTTTTTTCACAGGTATACTCTCACCAGTCAGCATAGATTCATCTACACTGGTTTGACCGTTTATAACAACCCCATCTACAGGAATTTTTTCTCCAGGTTTAACCAGTACAATATCCCCTACTTCTACCTCTTCTACTTCTACCTCTATGATCTCTCCATCTTTCATTAGAGCTGCCATTTTAGGTCTTAAACTTCCTAGTTTTTTAATAGCTTCCGAGGTTTTACCCTTACTTACATCCTCTAAATATTTTCCCAAAGAGATAAGAGCTAATATCACCACTGCTGATTCATAGTATAGATGGTGAGCCATGGTTAGATTCCCCATATAGATTTCAAGGGTTCCATATAGACTGTACAATATAGCTGCTCCTGTACCAATGGCTATCAAGCTGTCCATATTGGGGTTCCTGAATAAAACTTTGAATCCTACCAAATAAAATCTTTTTCCTAAATAAACTACCGGTATTGTAAATAATAGCTGAATAAGTGCAAAATTCATTGGGTTTTTATCCAGATCAATAATTCCAGGCAGAGAGGCTCCCAACATAGATCCCATTGCTATATACAGTATTACCCCTCCAAAAAAAAGCATTCCCATCAATTCATACCATTTTTTCTTCAACTCTAATTTTTTCTTATCAAAACCCGGATCTTTCTCATCCTTTACGGCTTTAAATCCCAAAGCCTCTACTTTTTTTCTAATCTGAGATAATTTTATCTCCTTTTTATTAAATTTTATCCTCATTTTTTCTGTGGTTAAATTTACTACAACTTCATCGACACCTTGTTCCTTCCCCAGGTTTACCTCTATACTCCTAACACACGACTGGCAGGTCATCCCTTCGATCTTTAGAGTTATATCTTCTATGAAACCTTCCTCTATAACCTCATATCCTGCATATTCAATTGTTTTCTTTATGGTATCCAGATTTACCTTTGTAGAATCAAAAACTATCTCTAATTTACTCGTTAAAAAATTTATATCTGCCTTTTCTACTCCGGCTAACTTTCCTGTCTTCGTCTCAATAGTCCTCACACATGCCTGGCAGGTAATCCCTCCTATCTCAATAATTTCAGTTACTAAAACTTTATTTTCTATTATAGATTGCTCTTTTTCAGACCCAACACTCTCACTATTTTTTATAGTATGTAACTCATTATTTTCTTCCTTATTTTTTCCCTGTTCCAAAACTCCATAGCCTGCATTTATTATCTCTTTTTTCAGATGGTCAAAATCAACTAAAATTTCACTCTCAAAGTCAATAGTTAGAGCAGATGCTTCTAAATCTACTACTCCTTTACTTACACCATCTATATTATTTGCGATTCCTTCCACTTTCTTCTTACACTTTCCACACCCTAAGCCTGTTAATTTTAGTACCATAGTTTTCATCTTCCTCACTCCTTGAAGACCTTTTGGCCCAATATAAAATCAATAATTTATAATTAATTAAAAAATCATTTTTTAATACGAAGGTTCTAATCCTTTGAGATCTAACCAACATTTAAAATCGTGCAGGAATATAAATCGGTTAATTTTTCACTTTAGAAATATACCCCAATACCCTATATAAAAAGTTTACCATCTAACTTTTAAATTGTCAAAAATATTTATTCTTGGTATTTTTTATAAATGGGAGTATATTTATAATGAAAGATATTTTAATATATATAGTTAATTAGGAGGCAGGATGAAATTTGAAAATGTAGAATTTAAGGAACAAAAATGTTTTGGTATTGAAAAGCATATTACAACAACAAATAAAAAAGAAGGTCTTATCAATAACCTATGGATGACCTTTGTTGAATCCATTGATTATAAAGCTGCTGGAGCTCTCTATGGAGTCTCTAAAAATTTCGATATAACTACCCAGGAGTTTGATTATTCAGCTTGTGCTGATATAAATACTCCTATTTTAAAAGAGTTCACAAAAAAAGAAATAACTATCCCCGGTGGAAAATATGCTAAATTTAGTTCCAAGGGAATTATGAATGATAAAACAATAGAAAAATTTTATACCGATGTATTTACCTTTACAATGGTAGGAGGAGAGATTACCCCAGATATGGAAAGAGGGATTAATTCCTTTGAACTCTATGATGAATCATACCTGGGTATAGATAATCCTGACTCGATCTACTATCTTTTGATTCCTATAAAATAATTGTTGACATTATCTGGTAAACAAGTTATTATACTTTTGTAATCAATACAAAGTTGTGAAGTTTAAATAAAAAATATATACAGGGAGTGGTTAAAGATGGCAAAAGTAAGATGTACAGTATGTGGAGAAGTATTAGATTCAAACGTTGAAGTCTGTCCAGTATGTAAAGCTGGAAAAGATAAATTCGTAGCTTATGATGAGAGCGCTACTGAAGAGTGGGCAACTGAACATAAGTTAGGAGAAGGATTAGCTTGTGGAGATGCAGAGATCATTGAAGGATTAAAAGCTAACTTTGCAGGAGAATGTACAGAAGTTGGGATGTACTTAGCAATGTCAAGAGTTGCAGACAGAGAAGGATATCCTGAAGTTGCTGAAGCATATAAAAGAATTGCATTTGAAGAAGCAGAACATGCAGCTAAATTTGCTGAATTATTAGGAGAAGTAGTAACAGATTCATCTGAAGAAAACTTAAGATTAAGAGTTGCAGCTGAATACGGTGCTACATCTGGTAAATTTGAATTAGCTAAGAGAGCTAAGCAATTAGGATTTGATGCAATCCACGATACAGTACATGAGATGGCTAAAGATGAAGCTAGACATGGAAAAGCTTTCAAAGGTTTATTAGAAAGACATTTTGAAGGGAAATAATTACAATTAAGATTTTTGTGGAGTTTGAATTTTAAATAACTTTATATCTTTCTTAATATTAAAAGGAGAAAATTCAATTGAATTTTCTCCTTTTTTATTTAAGCTATTATTCAAACCTATACCCTAGAGATACATAAACCAATTTTTCTTGAAAAGTTCCTTCAGCTAAAGTAGATTCGATAGATTCTTCAAACTCTGTTATTTGATATCCTATCTCTAGATTAACATTTTTATATTCTAACCCTGCTGCTACTCCTGCTGCCCACTTTCCTTCTACTTTTTCAGTTACATTATTTTGTCCCACTATTTTTGCATCCCCGAACATCCATCCACCCTTGGCACTGACATAGGGAGTCAATAGATCCAATTGATTAAAGCTGTATCTCATTACACCCATCAACCCAAAGGCATCTAAAGTATCGTCATAACTTTTTATCCCTGTAGTATCTCCTATATCTATACCATATGGAACCCAGGCTATATTTACACCCATCTCAAAGTTCTTAGTTACACCATATAATATGTCTGCATTTAATCCCCTAAATTCTCCATCTATATCATTTGATCCGACATCTTTCCCCATAGAGATCTTAGGAATAAAACTAAGCTGCCCTTCCCGGCCGCCCTTCGCACCTGCCATTGCCATAGTAGACATTGTCCCCAATATCATAGTTAATATTATTAGTCTTTTCATCTCTCTCCCTCCTAATGTTTAACCTTTATTTTCTGTCTTAATTCAAGTATAACTCAAGAAAAATGAAAAAGCGATTAATTTTAAAAAAATAATAGCCGCTTCTAATCTTTATTCAACAGGTTTGATCCTTTCTATTTTTAAATCAACAACCGTTTTTATATTTACTTTAATATAACCCTGCTATAAATATTGTAGTTATGGCAGCTGGTATTACAAGCCTTACCAATGGAACCCATCAGTTAAAAACCTTTAATTTAATTGCTCCGATATTTGTTTCATCTTGATATTTTTTTAATTTCCAAATAAATAGTGTATAAAAAAATGCTCCAATAGAATCATTCTTTGGACATATGAAAGATAAAATGAATCTAAAACAATTAAAAACATTAGATGAAGCTAGAAAAAAACTCAAGATACATGAATTATTATAACTATAGGTGTCAATGGGACTAAAAAAAGACGACTTCTGTAGAATACAGAAATCATCTTTTAGTTGCATAAATTATTGTCCCACTCTTTTTTCAGTGTCCTTGACAAGGGTTACACTTTTCTTCTTTAACCTTCTACTAATACTCTTGTAACACATTATCACCAACAGGATACCACCAAGATACCCATTTATAACATAAACAACATTCACAAGTTTATCAAAAGGAAGCCATATTCCAACAAAGAAACCTAAAGTAGCTAGTGAACATGTAAGAACCTTAAAGGACTTTGTGCCCTCTACAGTAAATCTCGCTGAGACACTCCAAAGTAAAGGAACTGCTGTGGAGAAAATTCCTGCTAAGATTATTAGAGCAAATATGCTGGAAAACAGTGGATGAATATTGTTCGCTAAGTAAAGCATTGGAATTTGTGTACCGGCTGTCGTATTGATAGACGACAGTAGCCCCAAGGTGATAACCACTACTGCCAGGGAGAAAAGAGCTCCTCCAAGGATCCCTCCAGATTTAGCCTCTAAAGAACTTTGAGCTTTGGCTCCTAAAGAAGCCAGGAATCCGGCTAACCAAAGCATACAGAAACCAACATATGAAAAAGCAGCTAAATACCATGATGATGATGCCTTCACCAGTTTTTCAGAAGATTTCAAAGATTCTATGGACAAGGACACTGTTTTGGGATCTAGGTTTGCATAGTTCTTGACGATAGCTACAAGACCTACACAAATTGCGATAGCAACTATAATAGGCCCGACTCTTCCAACGATTTCAACTATCCTAGACAATCCTCTAAGGACTGTGATTAAAGACAAAGAAACTATTAAAAGTCCACCAACTATCGCCGGTGTCCCATAATGCTGAGTCATGGTAGCAGATGCACCTGCTACCATGACTACAAAAGACATAAAACAAAATATTGTTGAAAAATAATCAAAGAAGAACCCTAATTTTTCTCCACAATAGTATTTATAGATGTCGTTACCTTTTTCAAATTTCTCCCTGTGCCCAACCTCTAAAAAACTAGAGCAGACATATACTAAGAGCATAAAAATAACAGCAGAACCCGCTAATCCTAAGTAACCATAACCGGCAAAATACTGTAAGATCTCTTGTCCGGTCGCAAATCCTGAACCTATCAGAAAAGCAATTATAGCTCCACCAAACATCATGACAGTTTTTTTATTGATTTTTTCGTTTACCATCCAAACCTCCTTTTTTTTAAAGACACTTTATTACCCCTAATCTCTGAAAGACTGATTTTAAAAGGGAATAATCGATAATTGTGTAGTCTTCCTAAGTAGGGCATTTTTAAGTAGAGAAAAAAATATTTTTTCTCAAGCCCTTTACCACGGGCTCAAGAAAAAATAATCAATTATTTATTCAAATTCTGTTATACCAGAAACCTCTGTAGCTAAAGCATCTACGGCTCTTTTTACAAGACTATATTTTAATTCTCCCTCTTCCTTAGAAGAAAGTTTTGGGTTTCCTACCGGATGTGGTATTGCAATAGTCGGAACAATTCTATTTGCACCTACTGATTTAGATATAGTGGTAATTGTAGACATATGAACTACCGCTATTCCAAATCTTTCTATTTCTTTCAAGATCGTTGCACCGCAACGAGTACAAGTTCCTCAGGTAGAAGTCATGATTACTCCATCCACACCGTCTGCTTTGAGTAACTCACCCATCTCTTTTCCAAACTTAACGGCATTCCCTACAGATGTTCCTGTTCCTGTAGTCGTATAGAAATATTTCTCTACCTTTCCTATTTGACCTTCAGCTTCAAGTTTTTTTAACATTGCAAGAGGTGCTACTCTATCTGGATCTTCATTTGCATACACAGGGTCAAATCCTCCATGAATAGTAATAAATCCTGCTTCCTTAAGACTATCAAATTCATTTATATCATATCTTCCCCATATTTGGGCACTGGCTGATTGAATCCTGTCTGGGTTACCTTTTGGCACCATTCCACCAGTTGTAATTAAAGCAATAGTCGCCTTAGTTATATCTTTAATCGCATCTGCCGGATCTACTGTATCAAACACAGGCATTGGAAGTTCTGTTGTAAATTCTCTTCCATTTAATCTGTCTAAAAGCATATCTACAGCTCTTTCAGATCCTCTTTTCTCCACAAAGATTGTTTTTCTCTTCCCTTGAGGAATATACCCATCTTCTTTAGGTAATCCTAACTCTTCTCCAGCTACTATTTTTTTCACAATTGCTGCCATTGAACTTAAAGCTTTACGCATACTTCCAGCTGAAGCTCCTGTTTCAGCAACTATAACTTTAGCTTTGCAAAGTTCAACTGCCGGGTTTTCAATATACATTCCTGTTATTGCTGGAATTTTCAGTTCATCTATCACATATTTGGCAACTTCTCCACATGCCATCCCATATCTTCCTGCATTGAAAGCTGGCCCCGTTACAACTATGTCCGGTTTAGCGTCTTTTATCATTTTGCTAATCTCTCCCATAGCATCTTCTTTTTTTTCATTGAAATAGTTATCTCCACAAATTACAGTTCCAACTACCTCTCCCTCTCCTTTTAATAGAGCATCAAAAGCCGTTGCCGGTCCTACATTTCCCTCTATAAATTGAGGCTTCATTCCTGCTTTATCTTCTCCACCTATTTGACCAAAAAACTGATTCAAATAATATACTACTTTAAACTTTTTTTCCATTATATATTCCCCTCCAGTCATAGTTATTAATATAATTTAGATGTACAATTATGATATCCAATCTCTGATGTTGCTCCTATTATTGCGTTTAACTCACATTGAAAACTTCCATCTTCTAGAAGTGAACCTTCCCATCCTCCTGCTAATGTAGATATGGCTTCCATATTTCCTAAAATTACGTCTGCAGGTGGTAGAGTAACCAGGTGACTTACATTTCCTCCTGAAACTACCGCAACTGCTTCTTTTGCTGTATCTGCAAGTGATTGTGACATTCCGTCTCTTCCAGCACATTCATCAGTAATTAAAACTGTTTTTATTCCTGAATCTTCCAATCTTTTACAGATCATTAATAGGTCTGTATCTGGATTTCCATACCCTTCTTCCGATACAATAACCCCGTCTGCTCCTACCATCTTACATAATTTAGCTGTGTAATCACATGTTCTAAGTTTTCCGTCTAAAGTTGTTAATTCTGGAGTTAAGATTACTCCTAAAAAGTTTAATTCCTTTCCGTGTTTTGCATATAAATCTTTCATAACCGGGTTATTTTGATGCTGGTAAGTTGTTATTTTATCGCAGGCTGCTACACAGTTTCCACTGATTACCGCTCCATCCAACTCTTCATTTGGGTGTAATAATGTCGGCAATATCTGCTGACTGTTTACCCCATATATATAACCGTCATGTAATAATCCTTGAGATATTAGCATCTCTACATATAAAACTTTTGGTAAGTCAGGATATTTTGCTATCTCTTCTGCCATACTTCCAGTTTCATAAACTTCAACCTCATCTGGCTCTATCTCTCTTCCTGCTTCTCCAATAAATGCAGCGGCTTTTAATCCTGCCATTCTGACAACGTCTTCATGAACATGAGGTTCTAAACCGTCGATAGGAATAATTTCTACTACTAAGTTTAATGTTTTAGAAAATGGAGTCCATTTGGCACCTTCCCCCCACATATCAATTACACCTTCCTGGAATCCTACAATATCTCCTATTGTTACTACTGCAACACCATTTAATATATTGACTTTTCCCTCTCCTGCCTGGGTAACTTTTGCTAATACACCTGGAAATTGATCTCCGTCCCCTTCAATTTTTACCCTTGGTTCAATAGCATCTTTTACAGGAATAATTCTTACTTTTTCTCCCGGTCTTGCTATATCAATTTTTATTTCTTTAATTTTATTATTTGTTTTTAACTCAGCTACTACTTCTTCCTTGTTTACAAATAACACTCCATTCACTACTTCTGTTTTTTCCCCAAACTGTATATCCTTAATATTAATTTTTCTATGTTCTAACTTCAAAATGACACCTCCAAATTTTTTAAAAAGACATTGCATTATTATTTAATTTCCCCAAGTGCAGATTCTAAAAGCTTATAGTCAACGATTGCATAATCTTTAGAATTTTTAATATCCTCTTCTCTCACCCCCATATGCTGATTATATTTTTCAATACTTGATTCAATGATTTCTGCGTGAAAACAATTTAAACTCCCTTGTTTTTCCCTAACTACTACAGAAAAACATGGTGAAAACATCATTCTCAAGCTGGCTCCCAGTGGATGAGTCAATAACTCACTCCCACTATGAACCAAATCTCTTACCTTTTCCAATAACTCCCTTGATGTGCCTTCAATAAAATAAACATTATCAAATTTTTCTTTAACCATTGGATTATTACTTACTATTAAGCATCCCAAAGAATCACCCCTCTTTTTAAAATACTTTCTTTTTATCTGTTGTATACTTGTTGTATTTCTTTCTTATAACAGGAGTATACTATACAAATTTATATTCTCCAAATTTTTTTTGATTTTTTTTTCACAAAATTAAAGTCAATAAAATCAATACCTATATTGGCTTCAACCATAGTATTTATAAGGTTTAATGTATTAAACCTTTTTATAATTCCCAGGATAATAAAAAAAATCCGAGAAACAATTCTCGGATTTTTTTTATTAATTTTTATTTAAAGCATCTCTTTTTTGATTTTTTCAACAAAAACATCTATATGCTCACGGGCATATTTTTCTGCTTTTTCTTTATCTTTTTCCTTTATGGCATCTAAGATCTTCCCCAATGTTTCGGTGAAAATTTCCATTGAGTCTATATGATCTTCAGAATAGTGCCACAATCGTTCAGTGTGAATATGTAAATTTGAAAGTATCTCTTCCAGACATGTGTTCCCACAATTATGTAAAATTATCTTATGAAATTTTTCATCCTCTGAGATAGCTTTTTGATAATCTTCCTCAATATTATACTGAAGAAGGTTATTATATATTTCTCCTAATTTAGAAATTTCTTCTTCTGAAATTTTATCTACACATAGCTTTGTGGCAAGGCTGTCAAATTCTCTGGTTATTTCAAATATTGATTTCATATATTTAAAATCAATATGTGAAACCTGGGCCCCATACCTTGGTATAATTTTAAGTAATTTATTACTGTTTAACCTTTGGAATATCTCTCTTATAGGGGTTCTGCTTATTTCAAATTCATTTCCAATGTCAACCTCATTTAAAACTATTCCAGGTTCGTATTTAATTTGAATAATTCTATCTTTTAAAATATTATATATTTCATCTGTTGTAATTTTTTTTTTCATTGCAGACCATCCTCTTATCTTTAAGAATCATTTTTAAAAAACTAATATTTTTATATCTATAATTATAACTACTTTTTAGTAAAAATACAAGGTAAAACAAAATTCTCATAATATCAATAATTATTTAAAAATAATTTTTATCCTAAAGTGAAATCGATTCAACCGAAGGATTACTCTTCATTTCCTTAAATTCTTTCCTCATAAAATACATAGCAACTACTGCAGCTATTGTATCTGAAATTGGAAATGCAAGCCAAACACCATTTAACCCCCAAAATACAGGTAATATATATATAAGAGGTATAGTCAGTACCGCTAACCTTATGGTCAATAACTGAGTAGTTTTTTTCCCCTTTCCCACTGCCTGGAAATAATTTGTACCTGACAGGTAGAGAGCTGTAGATACCATCATAAATAGATTCAATCTTATTGCATGACCTGTAAATTCTATAAGTTTTTCATCGTTCACAAAAAATCTAGCTACTGTATCTGAATTTCCTACAACTATAAAAACAAGGGTTAAGGCCACTGTAAATGTGATCTTTGTGGATAATATGAAAGTTTCCTTCACCCTGTCAAATTTTTTTGCTCCATAGTTATAAGATAGTATGGGCTGTCTCCCCTGGTTAAATCCTATAAAACTTGTATTTATAAAATTTCTGGAAGTAGATACTATTCCAACTGCTGCTATAGCCAGATCTCCCCCATAATAGTTTAACTTGATATTCATAATATATACTGAAATTCCATTTAGGAGTTGGTTTAAAAATGACCCTATCCCTATCTTTGCAATCCCCGTCATCACTTCTAAATTAGGTCTTATATTTTTTAATTTTAAAGTTATTATGTCCGACCTGAAAAAGTGATATAACTGTATTACTGCAGGAACTACACCGGCGGCAGCTGTTCCTATGGCTGCTCCCTTTATCCCCATTCCAAATCTTACAATTAAGATATAGTCCAAAAAAGTATTTAAAGCTGCTCCAAGCAAATTAATCTTCATAGACAACATGGGATTTCCCTCTGTTCTGATGAAAGCATTGAGGGACATAAACACCAATTGAAGTACAAGTGTTGGAATTATATAAGCATAGTAGGTATAGGCATAACCTATATTATTTTTACTGGCTCCTAAAATTTCTAAAATCGAAGTTAAATTCAGAAGAATTAAAGCTGTTAGTCCGAGACCGATCATGATTATCCAAAATATGGTAGTCCCTAAGACCTTTTCGGCTCCATCCTTATCCCTTTCTCCTAATTTTATCCCTGCTTCTGAAGCTCCTCCAATGGCAAAAAACATCCCAATTCCACCTATCAATATAGTTATAGGGAATATAATAGCTAAGGCTCCTATCCCGTCCCTTCCTACATTCTGACCTATAAAATATCTGTCGGTAATGTTGTATATCATATTTATCAGAACCGCTACAGTTGATGGTATGGAAAATTTTATAAGTAGTGGCAATATCTTTTTTTTCTCTAATTCTATATTCATTCTCTCTCCTGAATTCTAATTTTTCTTTTAATTTTATCATATTTAGAAATAAAAAAAAGGAGATTTTCACCTCCTTTAAAATAAATTATTATTTTTTTATATCTTCTGCAGATTCTTTTCCCTTATTTCCCTCTCGTATCCCCATTTTGTAGTTATAAGTATATTTTCTCTTTCCATTTTCATAATATCGAGTATATTTTCCATTTAATTTACCCTCTACATAGTTTGCTTCTTTTTTTATCTGCCCTGTCATATAGTAGGAGATATCTTTCCCATCATATTCTCCATCTACATAGTTACTTTGATCTTTTATTTGACCATTTTCATAATAAGTTATATATTCTCCATCCAGCTTTCCGTTACTATAATTTTTTTTGACTCTCAGATTTCCATCTTTATAATACTCCGAAGCTTCCCCATTGAGATTTCTATTTAAATATGTTTTTTTATTATTGATCTGACCATCTTTATAGTAGGTTATATAATCCCCATCAACCTCACCACTTTTATAATTTACTTTTAATTTAATTTGACCATTTGTATAGAATAACAAATATTCTCCCTCTAACTTATCTCCTGCATAATTACTTTTTTCCTTTATTTCTCCTCCCCTATAATAAGTCACCTTTTCACCGCTCAACTTATTATTTTTATAATTTTCTATTTCGCTCTCTTGTTTATTATCATAAAATCTGATATTTTGACCCTCTAATACCCCTTCAAGATAATTAGATACACTTTTTCTATTTCCATTTTCATAATAAGTTACCTTTTCACCATCTACTTCATCATTCTTATAGTTTACTTTTTCTTTCATCTCTCCATTTTCATAATAAGTTATATATTCTCCATTTAATTTCCCATCTTTATAACTTCTCTCTGTTAAATTAACCCCTTTACTAGAGTTTCCAATTACTAATCCTGTATATGGCACTTCTTCTCCTACTTTATAGAGAATATCTTCCCTGTTTTCCAATTGGTTTAATGTTATTTTTTCTACCTTCCCTGTTTCTTCTTCCCCTTTAGTCTGGTTATTATTACATCCACTTAATATTAGTGTCAACACAGTCAATATAATTCCTATTTTTTTCATATCTGCCCCCTATTTTTTTATTTTTACTTGAGATAATTTTTTTTAGAAATTTATTTTTTCCATTGATATAAATTACTGAGGTTATATTTATTTTCCTTTATTTTACACTTAATAATTCCATAAATTACCCCTTCATAGAAGGATATAGTAGAATAAATAAGCAAAATAAGTGGTATTTTTTTAGGAGTATAAAGTAAATTAAATATGGTTAAAAAGCTCTCAGAATATTTATCCTGAGAGCTTCATATCTTTTACAGTAAGACTTCGGTAAAACAAAAGTTTTTATACTGCGTTATAAAATAATTCTTTATATTTCTTGTGCAGGTCTAATTCATATATATTTTCTATCTTTTCTCCCAAGAATTTCCCAGCAAAATCAATGAATTTCTCGCTGTCTCCACTGACTATAAATTCAACCTTTGGACAGGTATTATTTTCATCTTTTGGTTTAATCATCGAAAGTTTTTTCAACAGTTCATTTGCAGTTTCATTGGCTGGATTCACTATATTTTTTTTAAAATATTTAGCTATATTCTTTTCGACAATAGGATAATGGGTACAGCCCAAGATAAGGGTATCTATTTCAGAGGAAATTTGTTCTATATAGAGCTTGATTATTTCATCGGTTAGATAATTACCATAGTGATCCTCCCATCCATTTTCTACCATTGGACAGATAAGTTTACATCCTTTTTCAGTCAGAGAATGATCACTAGGAGCTACTAAGTCAAATACATTTTTATATGCCCCCATTTTGGCACTTGCAGGAGTTAATATTACACCTATATTTTTATTTTGCGTAACTTCTAATGCTGCTCTTATTCCAGGTTCTATTACACCTATGACAGGGATGGGAAATTTGTTTTTCATTGCCTTTATCGATGCTGCAGTAGCTGTATTACAGGCTATCACTATGACATCAACTTCATTTTCATATAGAAACTCCCCTATTTTTAAGCAAAGTTCCTTTATCTCTAATTCTGTTTTATCCCCATAGGGAGCATTTCCATTGTCTCCATAGTAAACTATATGACTTAAAGGAACTATATTTTGAATCTCTTTAAGAACTGTTAATCCTCCTACCCCTGAATCAAATATGCCGATCTTATGCATTATTTCTACCTCCATTATAGTAATAGCTTTATAAAAATTTTCATTCCACATCTAGAAAATCCATAGATAAAATCACTTTAAATATTATATTTAATTTTCTCCTTATACCTTCTCAATGCATCCTTATAAGCTATAATAAATGCTTTTTTTGAGGCTCCAAAATATAGATCATTAATCTTTTCAATTATTTTTTTTTCATCTGTGATTTTCTCTCCTACAAACAGACACTTTAAAAAATTTTTAGTTATATCCAAAACTAAAGATCCTTCCACTTCTAAGATCTCATCTGTATTAGGATCTACTATCATCCCCAGAGCAAAAATTCCATATATTTTTGTTATAGCTGATTTTTCATGTGCTTTTCCGTACCCCGATACATATACATTTTTTTTCTTCAATTTATCCCCCTTATTTTTCAAAAAAAAAGTCAGACTACTCCCTTGAGGAAGTAAATCTGACTCGAATAACTTAATATCGTATATTCTAAGATATCTTACTTTTTTATATTATATATAAAATTTTTAAACAATTTATTTCATTTTGGTTCACTTATGCTTAATAATAATTTAATTTTATGATTTTGTCAACTTTTTTTATCTAAATTTTTAAATTAAATTTAAAAATTACAATCTCCTAAAATATTCAGGTATGTAATCTTTATCTCTTACAGCTGTATTTATCTCTTCTAAAATCCGTTCCCTGTCCCTATTCAGCACTCCCTCCAAACTCAGGTAGTTAGAAGCATGATTTACCCGAAATATAGTATTTTTTAACTCCAAATTTTCTATCATTAATTTGGTCTCCAATAAGATCTCCTCGGGGTTCAACAACTCTATTTTATTACTCTTTACATCGTTATAAAACTGAGTTCCCTCCTCCAGCATCAGAGTCAGGAGGGAGAGAAATTTAGGCTTAACTTTGCTGAGGAGTTTAGCTGATTCTATGGCATGTTCATAGGTTAATTCTTTGCCTCCTAATCCCGAGATGATCATTATAGAAAGTTTTATCCCGCTCTCTGAGACTTTTACCAATTGTTTTTCCATCTCACTGGAAGTGATCCCCTTGTTTATTTTTTCCAGAATTTTATCACTGCCGCTTTCTATCCCAACATAGACTATGTTCAATCCCTCAGAGTGAAGTAATTTCAATTCTTCTACAGATTTAGTCTTTAAATTATTGGCGTGGGCATAGATCCCAACCCTTTTAATCTTCGGCATCTTTATTCTAATCCGTCTGATTATTTCAATGAGCAGATCGGTTTGTAGTAACATTGCATCTCCATCAGCCAGGAAAGCTTTGGTATAAAAATCATTGGTATAACTATCAATATCCTCAAATATCTCTTCCTTAGTTTTCATTCGAAATGATTTATCCTTATACATGGAACAAAAAGTACATCTATTGTGGGAACATCCCACAGTAACTTGTAAAATCAGGCTGTTGCTCTCACTAGGTGGTCGGTATATTGCTCCTTCATATGGCATGAATGGCCTCCTTTATAATCATTTTCTCTTAGTATACCACAAAAAAACTTATTTATTGCCATTAAAAAAAGCAGTAAATCTAATTAGATTTACTGCTTTTTTTATTTTAACTCTCATCTCCTGCCTCGGTTTCTCCCTCACAGGGAGAAACCATAAAAAGGAAGAGGGTTTCTAGTCGTCACTCTTATCATATGGCTTTCCAGAACTAGCTGGTGCCACTGCCTTCCCTACTACTCCTGCTAAGGCTAATAGTGTAAGGATGTATGGTAACATTTGAATAAATTGAGGTGGTACCCCAGTTACATATTGCTGAATTAAAGTCTGTCCTGCATCTGCAAAACCAAACAGTAAACTTGCTCCTAATACTCCACCTGGTGTCCATTTACCAAATACTAAGGCTGCTAAGGCTATAAATCCTCTACCTGCCGACATCTCTTTAGTAAACTGTGATAATGCACCGATAGATAGGTAAGCTCCTCCAAGACCAGCTAACAGCCCTGACATGATTACACCAAAATATCTTACTTTTAATACGTTGATACCTACTGTATCTGCTGCTAATGGATGTTCTCCAACAGCTCTCATCCTAAGACCCCATACTGTTTTATAGATAAACCAGTGAGATGCAAAGGCAATTGCATAGATTATAAATACTATTAT
The DNA here is from genome assembly GCA_024628785.1 of Fusobacteria bacterium ZRK30. Classification (NCBI taxonomy): domain Bacteria; kingdom Fusobacteriati; phylum Fusobacteriota; species Fusobacteria bacterium ZRK30. The sequence goes on along the minus strand of CP102405.1, from coordinate 1,205,952 downwards.
AGACATTCCAAAGAATGTAGCTGTTTTAGGTACTGTAGGAGTATTTCCAGATTGATTGAATAATACTCTTAACATAAATACTGTAAATCCAGAAGCGAATAGATTGATCGCTACCCCTGATACTACTTGATTTCCCTTATATTTAATACTAAGGATTGCATGAAGTAATGCCATGATTCCACCAGCCATCATTCCACCAAGTATTCCAACATATGGATTTCCTGTATAGTATGAAACTACTGCTGCTGAGAATGCACCCATCAACATCATACCTTCTAGTCCTATATTTACAACACCTGTAAGTTCAGAGAACATTCCACCAATTGCCGTAATTAATATAGGAGCTGCTTGTCTGATTGTAGCTAAGATTAAACTTATAAAGATAGACATTAGTTACTCACCTTCTTTTTTTTATCTAATATTGCATGGAACATGTTCTCTGCTGCAATCAGTAATATTATGATAGCCTGAATAATTATTATGATTTGACTCGGGATAGATGTATTAAACTGCATAGATCTACCACCGGTTCTCAGTGCTGCAAACAGTATAGCTGCAAATAGTGCTCCTACTGGAGTGTTCTTACCCAGCAGTGCTACTGCGATACCGTCAAAACCATAACTTCCCATGATTCCCTGTCTGTAGGTATATTGTCCTACCCCACCAAGGATTCTTTCGGCACCTGCTAAACCAGATAACGATCCTGCTAATCCCATGGCAAATAATATTCTCCATTTTACATTTATTCCTGCATTTTCAGAAGCTGTAGGATTAAGTCCAACGGCTTTGATTTCATATCCAGTGATAGTTTTTTCAAACATAAACCAGATAATTATCACAGCTATTACTGCTATGATAAATCCTACGTTAAGTGCCACCTTTGTATCAGGCATCAACATAGCTAATCTGCTGCTTTCAAATACTGGAGGAGTTTGAGGACTCGGTCCATTAGGTCCACCAGCTTTTAATGGATAGTTTAATCCATATTGCTCAAAGTTTAAGGCTATATAGTTTAACATGATAGTAGATATTACTTCATGTACTCCTAACTTGGCCTTTAACCATCCTGCAATTCCTGACCAGGCAAAACCTGCTGCTGCTGCTATGATCAATACTACAAATACATTATTTATTCCGATATTGTGTACAAAAGCTCCAACTGCTGCTGCTGCTAATCCACCCATTACAACTTGACCTTGAGCTCCGATATTAAATAATCCAGCTTTAAAAGCTACCATTACAGATAATCCGGTAAATATCATAGGTGTTGCTTCTAACAGTGTTCTGGCAACTGCTCTCTGACCATCAAAAGCCCCTGTAAACAGATAGTAATATGCTGTTAATGGATTTTCTCCTAAATAAGCGATTATTCCTGCCCCTAAAAGTAGTGCAATAAATACCGCTAAGATAGGAACTAATAATCCTTGTAATTTTCTATTCATTATAACTTCCCTCCAGCCATTAAGATTCCGATCTTTTCTTCTGTAGCATCTTCTCTGCCTAGAATTCCTGTAATCTCTCCACCACACATAACTGCTATTCTGTCACTTAAGTTTAAGATTTCAGATAGTTCTGCTGACACTACCATCACTGCCTTTCCAGTTTTCTTTTCTTCCAAGATCAGCTTATGGATAGCTTCAATAGCTCCAATATCTACACCTCTTGTAGGCTGAGAAGCTATGATGAAATCATGTTTTTTCTCTAATTCTCTGGCTACAATTATCTTTTGCTGGTTTCCACCTGATAATTTTCCAAAGGCTGTTTTTATTCCTCTAGGTCTTATATCATGAGCTTCCATAAAGAATTCTGCTTCTTTTTCTAATTTATCTACATCTAATAAAATTCTGTTCTTTGTAAACTTTTCTCTGTGTACCCCAAAAGCAAATGTATCTCTCACTGAAAATTCTGATACTGCTGCTCTTGCATGTCTGTCTTCTGGGACATGAGCTAGTCCGGCTAATGTAATATGTCTAGGAGTCTTTCCTACCAGATCCTCGCTATTCAGAGTAAACGTTCCAGATTCTACCTTTCTTAATCCTGTAATAGCTTCTACAAGTTCCGATTGCCCGGATCCTTCTACACCTGCAATACCTAATACCTCTCCTGCTCTTATATCAAGAGAAACTTTTTTTACTGCCGGTAACCCTTTATTATTTTTTACCTCTAAATCTTTGATCTCAACTATCTTCTCACCAATAGTAACCTCTGGTTTTTCAGTAGTAAATAATACCGGTCTACCAACCATGGCATTTGCAATTTTTTGCTTTGTGGCATCTTTAGTCTCAAAATTCGCCACATCTTTTCCCCTTCTGATTACTGTGATATTATCTGAAATATCCAATACTTCCTGAAGTTTATGAGAGATAAATATAATAGTCTTTCCCTCTTCAATAAGGTTATCCATTATCTTATATAGTTCCTTTACTTCCTGAGGAATTAATACTGCTGTAGGCTCATCAAATATAAGTAGATCAGCACCCTTGAATAATATCTTTAATATCTCTACCCTCTGCTGGATTCCAACTGAAAGATCTGATATTATAGCATCTGGGTCTATGGCTAAACCATATTTTTCAGATACTTTTCTTACATCTTCACGAGCCTTGTTAATATCAAGGTTCATTCCCTTGGTAGGCTCAACACCTAAGATCATATTTTCTGCAACTGTCAGGGTAGGCACCAACATGAAATGCTGATATACCATTCCTATCCCTAATTTAGCCGCTTCTCCAGGACCTTTTATATCCACAACATTTCCATTTAAAGATATAGTTCCCGATGTAGGAGTGTATAATCCGTTTAGTATTTTCATCAATGTAGATTTACCGGCACCATTTTCTCCTACAATAGCATGTTTTTCCCCTTTGACTATGTTTAAAGTGATATCATCATTTGCTACGACTTTCCCACCTAAAAAAGTTTTTCTCATATTTTTCATTTCTAAAATATAGTTTGTCACTCTGATCCTCCTAGAACCCTTTATATTTTTTTATCCTATTTTTTTTACTATATTTACTATCCAGTTACAGAAATTTTCTCCAGCTTTTTTCGCTACATCCACTACATCTTCATGAGAATGTGCTTTTTTTGCTATTCCTGTAGCCATATTTGTGATACAAGATATTCCCAGTACATCTATTCCTAAATAGTTTGCTACTGTTACCTCTGGTACTGTAGACATCCCTATAGCGTCTGCACCCATACCAGAAAATGCTCTTACTTCTGCTCCAGTTTCATATGTAGGTCCTGTAGTTCCTAAATATACACCTTCTTTATAAGCTATACCTAAATTATCTGCAACTTCCTTAGCCAAATCTCTAAGGTATATCTTATAAGCTTCTGTCATATCTGGAAATCTCGGTCCAAATCTGTCATCGTTTTTACCGATAAGCGGATTAGTTCCAAATGCATTTATATGATCGTTTATTAACATCAATGTTCCCGGATCATAACTTTTGTTACTTCCACCAGCAGCATTACTAACTATTAATTTTTCAATTCCAAACTGCTTCATAACATACATAGGATAAGTTACTTCTTTCATGTCGTAACCTTCATAGAAATGAAACCTTCCTTTCATCGCTACTACTTCTACTCCTGCAATTTTTCCAAATACTAATTTACCGTCATGACCTGCTACAGTTGATACAGGAAAATTTGGAATATCACTATAATCAATCTCCATCTTATCATCTATAAAGTCCACTAAGTTTCCTAATCCTGAACCTAATACTATAGCTACTCTTGGTCTATATTTTGTTGTTTCTTTTAAAAAGCTTGTTGTTTCAACTACTTTACTATACATGAATTTTACCTCCATTTAAATTTTTTTAATATATAGATCTTTTGTTGTTTCCTTAAACCCAATTTTCTTCAGATACTGTCTATGGGAATCCTCCATACCTTCTGTCATTAATTTATCAATTCCATTATTTTTAAAATACTCTGTGTGTTCATCAAAGAAGTATTTACCTAGTTTATAATCTCTATATCGGGGAGTTACATAGTCTACCTTTATAAAAAATACACCATCTGCACTCTTTTCTCCCAATAAAATTCCAGCTATATTGTTATTTCTCAACATGTATAAACCTTTATTTTGAGCTTTTAGTTCCTCTTTAGATATTTGTTTTTCTATCTCCTGCATATTCACCTTTAAAAAATAATTAAAGTATTTAGAATCAGCTTCTGCTTCTACTAGTTGAAACTCCTCCTTGGTGTTATAAATATTATATAAGAAATATAAATTTATAACTGCTATCCCAACATTCATGAGCGCTGTCGGCAACGAATTGATTAAAAATCCAAATGTTGCAAATAATATACATCCCACAAAGTTAATCCATCTAAGTTTAATAATTGAACTCATCGTTAAAGATACAAGAATTACTAATGAAGCTAAGTAACCAAACCAGTCAATCCAGTTAATTTCCACCTAATAACCTCCTATAAACAGTTTTTATATTATACTAAAATTTAAAGAGCAAGTCAAAGCTATTCCACCTAATTAACTAAGATCTAAGCTTATAAGTGCACACTAATCAAAATTTAGCACCTTTTCTAAACAAATGATACTGTTTAAAAACAAAAATAAAAAGGACATGAGTCCTTTTTATAATTCAATTTTTAAAATAACAAATGTCATATCATCTATCTGTTCCTTTTCTTCCACAAATTCATTGAGGGAATCTAAAAGTTCAACCTTTATCCCTTCGGCATTCAGGTCATAATTTTTGCTAATAACTTCCTTCAGCCTTTCAATTCCATAAAGTTCTTTTCTCGGATTTTCAGCCTCTGTCAATCCATCAGTATAGTATAGAAGGACATCTCCCTTCTCTAATTTTATCTTACCCATTTTATACTCATAAGATTCTAAAAATCCTACTGCTACCCCTTTAATATTTTCTTCTAAAACTTCTCCTGTTCTAGCTTTATACAAGATAAGGGGATTATGTCCTGCATTGGAGTAATAAAGTGTCTTAGTTAAAAAATCATATTGACTGTGAAAGATAGTCACAAACATGTCTTCACTTATGTCCGGGTAAATTATATCATTTAGATCGGTTAAAACTTCAAGAGGATATGAGTCTTTATATTCCAACGTTTTCAATACAGATCTTATTAAAGCCATTAAAAACGCAGCCGGAACTCCTTTACCGCTTACATCTCCTATCGTTATCCAAAGTTTGTTCTCTCCTGAAAGGGAATAGTCATAGTAATCTCCTCCCACTTCCTTAGCCGGATTAAAGTACTGTGCTATCTCGACACCATTTATATCTCCCAATGACTGAGGTAATAATTTTTTCTGAATATTTGAAGCAACTTCCAGTTCATTATCCAGACGTTCCTTTATTATTAATTCTGAATATATCAAAGCATTATTTATGGCAATGGCTACCTGGATAGCCAGAGCTGAAATTGTCGCCTCATCACTATAACTCAACTTATCTCTATCTTCAACGATATAGATTACTCCCAGTTCCTTCCCTTTTACCACCAGATCAGAAATAACTATACTTTCGTCCTCTGTAGCTTCTATGGATTTAGATATCTGGGTATATATATTTTTATAGTCACTTCTAGTGTATTTAGCCAACTCTTCCATTGAAAAATTTACATTTCCTGTGTTTATAAACTTCCCTTTTGTCTGCTTCAACTCTAGTTCTCCATCTTTCCACAGGTATATTGCTATTTTCTTTACCCCTGTCAAAACAAAATAAGCATCCAGGATAACTCCTATAATCTTATCTAATTCCAAGGTTGACAGAACGGTCCTTGCTACTGCATTTATATTGGATAAATTCGCTACTTTTTTTTCCAATTCCTCGTTGGAATATTCCAACTGAGCCGATTTTTTTAAAAGAGAATCATAGGTAACATTAAGCTCATCTTTAAATTCTTTTAACTCCTTAACTGAGTTATTCAACTGTGCCTCTTGAAACCTTATGGTTT